>CAZGAV010000155.1:0-1588 GCA_964523575.1 uncultured Ignavibacteriales bacterium | reverse complement strand
TTCAGGTCGGCCAGCATGTGCGACATCTCCCCCACATGAGCAAACATCTTCCCCTTGTTGATAACGACGGCGATGGAAATGGTCATGATGACATAACTCTCTTCGACGTCGCGCCGGTTCTTCGTGATAATATGACCCCGCTCACGATCATCATCGTGGTAACGATATGGAATGATGGTGTCGAAGGTACGGATGATATTTTCGCAAATCGGCGGGACGAGATCGCCGGGAATGACAAAAACGAAGTCATCCCCCCCGATATGCCCGACGAAACCTTCGTGGCAGAGATCGAAAACGATATCTTTGATAATCCGCGACGTCAGTTTGATAACCCGGTCGCCGTAGTAATAGCCATAATAGTCGTTGAAAGCCTTGAAATTGTCGAGGTCGGCGTAGCAGACGGCGAATTGCTGGCCCAGTTCGATTTGCCGCTCGATTTCCTTTTCGATGATGGACGGTCCCGGCAGGCGGCTTGAGGGATTGACCGACAGGTCGCGGAAAGCCCTCTGGATCAGCATACGGGTTTTGACCCGGGCAATATTGGGCGGCATCGCCTCGGAAAAGAAGTCTTCGGCCCCGTTTTCGAAAGCGGCGGTGAGGGCGTTATCCCTGGGATTGGGGTGATAAAGCACGGTCGGAATTATGGCCAGATAGGTGTGATTCTTTATCCTCCGGACCATATCGAGGGCTCTCATGGTCTCTTCGTCATTCGAGGCGGGGACGCCGATAAAAATCAGGTCGAGCATGAAACGCTGACCCAGGATCAGCAATTCCTCCATCTTTTTGAAATAATGAAGCGACAGGTTTTCCTTGTCGAGGATACGCGACAGGTAATATTCCGCCTGAGCGCCGGAGACATGACAGGCCGCATGGATCATCGGTCGTTGTCCTCCAGCGTGGCCCGGGGATGAAATTGACGATGCACTTCCAGCAGGTATTCCCGATTGAGATGGGTGTAAATCTGGGTGGTATTGATGCTGGCGTGGCCGAGGAGTTCCTGAACCACTCGCAGATCGGCCCCGCCTTCCAACAGATGGGTGGCGAAGGAATGCCGGAAGGTATGAGGGGTTACCTTTTTGCGAATACCGGCTTTCATGATATATCCATGTATCAATTTCCACATTCCGGAACGGCTGAATCCCCGGCCCTGCTGGGTGATGAACAGGCGATTGCTGTCCTTTTTCCCCCGGGCCAGAAACGGCCGGGATTGTTCCATATATCGGTCGATCGCCGCGATGGCGTAACGGCCGAGCGGAACAAGCCTTTCTTTGTTTCCCTTGCCAGTGATCATGATATACTCGATCTCCGGCGCGTAAACGGAGCGGTCGAGACCGATTAATTCGGAGATTCTCATCCCCGAAGCGTACAGTGTCTCCAGAATGGCGGCGTCGCGTATCTGCCGCATATTACTTGTATCGGGAAGAGCGAGAATCTTCTGCACCTCGCGCACCGACAGAACCACCGGAAGACGACGGCTCAGCCGGGGGCCTTGAATCCGCCCCGCCGGGCCGCCCTTGCCGAGATGGAACTTCAGGAATTTTCGGATCGCCGACAGCCGCCGATTGACGGTTGAAGGATTCAGTCCAAG
>CAZGAV010000154.1:0-1739 GCA_964523575.1 uncultured Ignavibacteriales bacterium | reverse complement strand
CACCGTCGGTGTCATAGCCGGGATTGTCGAAAATCCAGTCGGCCCAGCGGGCGTTGAGTCCGAAGTCTTTGAAATTGAGCGATTCGTAAAACAGGCTGGGATTGAAGGCATCGAACAGGTCGGTAAAGTCATTAGGATGAGCATGGAAATTGTCACCGGCCAGATAGGCAATGGTAACGGGAATGGTATCGCCGGGGTCCACAGTGAAAGGCCCGAAGGATAGCAGATAACGGGTGTCGAAACCGTCGGCGAAATCGACTGCCTGCGATGGCCGCGGCGGGCCGAGATAACCTTCGGAGGTATGCGAGATGGCTGTGAACAACTGATCGTAGTCGAATTCGCCGCTGGACAAGACATAATATTTATTCTTGTCCCCGGTGGGGGTGCCCAGATGGGCGTTGAACGGCCGGAAAGGTTTTTCCTCGGTACCGGCCAGACGGGGGCCGAAATCGAGACCGGCATTGCCGTTGGAAATCCACCAGTTGAAACTATAACTCAAACCACCATGCTCTATGTTCAAAGTGTCGACCGTCATGGTATCGAAAGGCGTCCGGACGACCCGGGTGCCGGTGACGGCGTAGGGGGAAGTGAAACTCCAGTTGCCGTCGGTCGTGGGGTCGCCGTCGTTGTCCGCGATCCAGGCGATGTTGACGGTGTCTTCGGTGATGCACCAGCCTGCCGGCGTAGCCACGGTCCGGCGGAAACCGCAAATGTCATCATCGAAGCCACTGGCTTCGTTTGAGGTGTGGAAGACGTCGCCGTCGACATAGAGACCCATATAAATATCTTTGATCGGGAATCGCCCGATATTGCTTATCTTGTAATCGAACAGAACAAAATCCTCGGCGTAATCATAACTCCAGGCATAACTCCGCTGGCTGACGGAAACATTGATCGGAATATGGTCGCGGTTGTCGATAGGATCGGTCCCGGTCAATCCCCGGCCGACAAAGGTATCGGTGAAGGTACAGATGAAATCCTGTTCGGAAACGGCCGAATCGCTGTAATCGGGCCGCGAAGGCAGATTGGAACGGGTGATGATGGTTCCGGCCGTCCCGGAATCCGGCAGGAGTTCGGTGATGCCGGTAAACCAGCCGTCCGAGCCCACCGACACGAGGGTGTCGCGGCCGACCACGGCACCAATCCAGATCGCCCCGGAGAAAAGATATTCCAGATTGGAATTGATGGGATATTCGCCCGAAGGGCATATCTCGCCATCGCAGATCGGTGAACTGATGAATCCAGTGCCGATAGTGCCGAAATTCGTTATGGTGATGGCAAGTTTTCCGATATTGTGCACATCGTACTGCATATTGGGAGTGTTGGAGGCGTCCGGTTTCAGAAACTCACCGGTGCCGTGAGTATCGTATAAGGCACGCGCCCCGGCGCTCGCCGCTATCGCCAGCACGCAGATTAATGTCATTATGCCAAAAAGGATTTTGTGTTTATAGCGCATGATCGCTTCCACCTATATAAAACCAATAATTTTTTCCAGACTCATTCCTATCAGTCTATCAAGCCAGCAAGTTAAGCTTCAAATGTAATGGCTGTCGCCCGCAAAAGCAAGAGCAAATTTCCTCATTTCGTTCCATAGGAACAGTCCCCCCGCGTGGCCGAGGGGGGCGTGGCCGATAACCTTCGGATTGAATCCGTATACGGCTTTCAAAGAAATGACCCAGAGACGAAAAAGCCGGCTCTTTGAAGCCGGCTTTTCGAGTTTTCCGGTTGGGCGGGGCTAC
>CAZGAV010000153.1:0-1845 GCA_964523575.1 uncultured Ignavibacteriales bacterium | reverse complement strand
ACATTCCGTAGATTATAGGGCTTGAAATTTGGATGCAATGGGGCTGTAGCTCAGTTGGGAGAGCGGTACGTTCGCAACGTACAGGTCGTCGGTTCGATCCCGATCAGCTCCATTTTTTAATAACAGGGAATCGACAAAGGAGCGGAGCCCCGCACGCCTCGGCCATCGCCAGTCTCTTCCTTCGGCGCCGTTTATGAGTTTAGTTTCATACCGCATCTAAGCCGTCGGGAGGCGTTGCGAGGCATTTATTAAGGAAGGTTCGAAAATTGGATCGATACCGGTCAGCCACTGGTCGGGTCCTGTACAGCGTCTGCCAGCCAAACCCCGTCAGGACCGGAAGGTAGCAGCGGTAGGCCACGCCGTCGCGTGATACAGTCACGCCTGACATAGCTGGCTGACCGGTATCGGTCCAGCTTCATATAAGCGGGTTTGGTTCAAAATTATGTCGTATCAGGTACTGGCGCTCAAATATCGGCCCCTCGTCTTCGAGGATGTCATCGCTCAGGATCATATCACCAAAACCCTGGCCCGGGCGGTGCAGACGGGCCGAATTGCGCACGGCTACCTTTTTACCGGCCCCCGGGGCACCGGCAAAACCACGACCGCCCGGATATTGGCCAAGGCTCTCAACTGCATTGAGGGTCCGACCCCGACTCCCTGTAATAAATGCCCCATCTGCAAAGGTATCACCTCCGGATCCTCCCTCGATGTTCTCGAAATCGACGCCGCCTCCAATACCGGAGTCGATGACGTCCGCACCCTGCGCGAAAATATCCGCTATCTGCCTACCTCGGGAAAGAAACGGGTCTTCATTATCGACGAAGTCCATCGCCTGTCCGGCTCGGCTTTCGACGCCCTGCTGAAAACTCTCGAAGAACCGCCCGAACACGCCGTCTTTATTTTTGCCACCACCGAACCGCATAAAGTCCCGCAGACGATCCTGTCGCGGACTCAGCGCTATGATTTTCGCCGTGTGCCAACCACGGCCCTGGCCTCGCACATGGCCAAACTGGCCAAGCTGGAAAAGGTTGCCATCACCGAAGAAGCGCTGTACCTGATCGCCCGCAAAGGCGAGGGGTCGGTGCGCGATTCGCTATCTCTTCTGGATCAGATGATTGCACTTGCTGACGAAAAAATCACGGCTGAGATGACGGCCGCCACCCTTGGCATCGTCGATCGCCAGCTCCTGATCCGACTGCTGGAAATTATCGCCGCCGGCAAAACCGAGCCGGTTTTCGAACTCGTCCGGGATCTTTTCGATTCCGGAGCCGGCATCGAGGAATTCGCCAACGATCTTATCGATTACCTTCGCAATCTGCTGGTGCAAAAATCGGCTTCCGATCCCGACGCCTTTCTCGATGTTTCCGTGGCTGAAAAAGAAGCTCTGGTGCGGCAGACGGCGTATTTCACGGAAGCCGACATCCTGCGCATGATTCAAATCCTTTCGGAATTTCTGGCCGAGATCAAAAAGGGCTACGATGATCGCCTTTTTCTGGAAATCTGCCTCGTGCGCCTGACCCGGATGGAATCGAGTATCACCTTGCAGGAAGTCATCGAACGGCTTAATCGGTTGTCACGCCCGACGGCGTCGAACCAGCCTCAGGGCGGTGGCGGGCTTTTCGATAACGTCAAACCGGCTGTCCGGGCCACTGCTTCGCCGGCGTCCCCATCCCCGGCCCAGCCCGAGAATATCCCCCTTCCCGATCAGCCGCATGCGGTTCAAGCGGAGCCGCCTTTCGAGGAGGGCAAACCACTCAACCTGCCCCGGGTGCAGATGAGCTGGAAAAAATTTCTGGACAGTTTCAAACGCCATAACCCGATGCTGATGTCGATGCTGACAATGGG
>CAZGAV010000152.1:0-1966 GCA_964523575.1 uncultured Ignavibacteriales bacterium | reverse complement strand
CAAATTCAAGGAAATATCGCCCCTCCATTTCAGCGCCATCAAACCGCCTCGGCGAGGTCCAGCAGAGCCGTCAACAACTGCTCAAACAAAGCCTGCGGCAACGACGCCAGGCGGGTCAAAGAATCCATGAAAGCCCCCTTTTATTGATTATAACGCATTAATTAGTAGTATGTTATGATGATGACCCTCAAATTCGCAGCGGCCCTGATGGTCGATTTTGTGGTAAGTCAGAGGAAGGTAAAAGGTGATAAAATTTATCCCGTATTTGTCGGCATTGCAGTCCGATCCGGGGTGAATAAAAGGACGCCAAAGCCCCCGATTCGATTTTTCTCGGAGAGGCTTGGAAAATCTCGTTGGAGGCCGGAATCGTGATAGACATTGTGAAAAAAATAACAAAATTTCTTGACACTTTTTGTGTCACAGCCTATCTTCTCGTTGGATATATGGTTTAATATGTCCGGCCGAAAAATTTGCTTTTTTTGATCGCAAAGGAGAATCAGATGGCCCAGACCTGCCGTATCGATCCGGATCTGAATTTCATCAGAGAAATTAAGAAGGCCGGCGGGGACAGCCTAAAAAAGTGCTATCAGTGCGCCACCTGCTCGGTGGTATGCAATCTGTCTCCGGATCACCGGCCCTTTCCCCGCAAGGAAATGATCATGACACAATGGGGGCGGGCCGATGAACTTATGCGCGACCCCGATATCTGGCTCTGTTACCAATGCAACGACTGCTCCACTCATTGCCCCCGGGGCGCCCGGCCCGGTGACGTTCTGGCCGCCATCCGGTCTTATACCTACAAGTATCATTCCTTTCCCAATTTCATGGGCCGAGCCCTAACCAAACCGGGTCTGCTTCCGGTCCTCCTGTTGATTCCGGCTCTGATTCTGCTGGCCTGCATCTTTGCCTATGCGCCCAAAACCGCCGGCGGCGATTTCGTTTTCCAGACCTCCAGCATCGTTGACTTCGACCTCTTCCTGCCCCATGGCGTCGTCGATGCCATCTTCGTCATCGGCAATATCCTGATCTTCTCTCTGGCGGCGGTCGGTTTTGTCCGGTTCTGGAAAAAACTTCGAAGTGGCGGTACCGAAACAAAAGTGCCTTTCCTGCCGGCCGCCTGGAGCACCGTCAAGGATGTCATCGCCCACACCAAATTCTTCAAATGCGAGGCCAACCAAGCGCGGGCTCAGGCTCATATTTTAGTGATAGCCGGATTCGTCGGCGCTATGATCACGACCGGGCTGGTATTTGTCTTCATCTTCGTGCCCCATTATCTGGATAAATTCGGGCTGGCCCAGTTCAATTCGGTTTTCGAACTGCCGCTGAACCTGCCGCATCCGGTCAAGATTCTGGGGGCGCTGAGCGGGTTTTTGATGGTTCTCGGCGGGGCGCTGTTGATTTTCCGCCGCTGGGCCAACCAGGATCAGGTCGGCGCCAACGGCTACGGCGATCACCTGTTCCTCTATATCGTCTTTGTGGTCGGCCTGACGGGGATGATGTCGTGGCTGCTGCGGACGGTCGAAGCGCCGATGATGGCCTACTCCATTTATTATCTCCACCTCGTGAGCGTCTGGTTCCTGCTCTGGTATATGCCGTATTCGAAATTCGCCCATATGATTTATCGCACTCTGGCGCTGATTCATGCCCGGATGATCGGCCGCGAGGCGCGCGGCGCAAACGCCTGATGGCGAAAATAAAAAGACCTGAAAAAATTCCCGGAAGACGGGCAAGTATGACGAGGGCGGCGGCCGGGAGGGCCGCCGTCCTTTTTGTTGAATGTGGATTAAAAAATTTATGTTGTGATCCCCGCCGGGCAAAAGCATATTGCCGAAAGAGGCGGCGCCATGCCGCCGGCATAGCAGGGTAATTTCGGAATGAGAGGGTGGTGACCATGACTTCCAAAATTTCAATTCTCTGGAAAGATGAAGATTGGTGGGCGGTCTGGCTGGGATTCATTATTCTCGGC
>CAZGAV010000151.1:0-2025 GCA_964523575.1 uncultured Ignavibacteriales bacterium | reverse complement strand
ACGGCCATCGGAGGAGAATATGAGCGCCAATGAGCAGTTCTTAACGGAGTTCATGCGACAGGTCGATCTGAGTCTTTTCACGCCGTCGCTCTATCGATATTTTGTCGACTTTCTCGAAATAGAAAAGGTCCGCAAATACGACGGCCGGTATATCATCAGCACCTTCATACCGCCTTTCCCGGGACCGGCCTTTGACCGTTTCCTTCAAAGCTATTTCGGAAACGCCCCGAGAACTCCCATTCAGTCGGTCGATCTGGCCGTGACCAATGCCTGCCTTTATCACTGCCGGCATTGCTATAACGCCGGCCGGCGTATCGACGATTTGTCGACTTCAACACTCCGTAATATAGTGCGCCGACTACAGGATAACGGCGCCATTGTCGTCAATTTCACCGGCGGTGAACCCTGCCTGCGCCGGGACCTGATCGAGATATGTTCCGATTTGTACGACAATTCCAGCGGCGTTCTTGCTACCACCGGGTACGGTTTCGACGATGATCTGGCCGCCGCTTTGCGTGATACTCGGGTTTACTCCATATCCATCAGCCTGGACAGTCCCGACGAAAAGGAACATGACCGCCTCCGGAATGCCGCCGGAGCCTATAAAATCGCCCTCCGTGCCATCGAAACGGCCAAAAAACACAGGTTTTATGCCTACACTTGCGTCGTGCCCACGAAACGACTGCTCCAGCCGGATAATTTCGCCGCCCTCTTCGAACTGAATCGCCGTCTCGGCGTTGACGAAATGCAGGTGCTCGAACCGGCGCCCGCCGGAAGGCTATTGTCGGGTAACCTCGATTTCGGCGAAAACGAAGTCATGACCGTCTGGCAATATATGGCCGAGTACAACTCCCGGGCGGAGGGTCCGGCTATAACTTCGTTTGCGCACATGGAATCCGCCGAATTTTTCGGATGCGGCGCCGGGCATTCACACATATATATCGACGGCACCGGGGAGGTTTCGCCCTGCAATATGCTCCCGATATCTTACGGCAATGCCGCCACGGAAGATCTGGCCGTAATTATTTCCCGTATGCAGTCGGCAATTCCCAAACCCTGCCGAACCTGTCTGGCTTATGTTCTTCGTGATTTTTTCCAAATTCATGCCAATGGCCGCAAACCAATACCGGCTCACGATACGCCTCCTCTGCCTTTGCCGGATGAGCCTCTGCCGCGATTTTTTCAGATCCTCGAAGACCGTAATAAGGAAACGGCTGGGACTGCAGAAATAATATCCGGGTACAGCGACGCCAGCGCCACCTACGACGACTACTGGCTCACGGTGGCTTCGGGACCGATCGACGAGTTGTTCGACCGCCTGACAATTCCACCGCATTCTATCGGTATCGACTGCGGTTGTGGCACCGGATACACCACCGGAAAACTCGCCGGCGCCGTCGGACCGCAGGGAAAAGTGACGGGAATCGATTTGACCCCGGCGATGATCGAAAAGGCCGGGCTTCGGATGATAGGCCAGGGCCTTACCAACGTCGATTTCCGCATTGCCGATATTCTGACCGATCTCGCCCAAATCCCGCCGCAGTCAGTCGATGTCATCGTCAGCACCTGGCTGATAGGTTATGTCGGATGCGACGAACTTTTCCCTCTGGCAAAAAAGGTATTGAAGCCGGGAGGGATATTCGGTCTGGTCGCCCACGTTGACCGCTCGCCTTTGACGCCCATCGAAGTCTTCGAGGAACTTACCCGCGAAGAGCCGACCTGCCTTCTCAAGGCGGCAGGAATCAAATTCCCGGTTGACGGCAATGAAGTAGAGCAACGATTGCGCAATGCCGGGTTTGGGTCAATCTCGGTATCGGAAGGTACATTTGAATATGTTGGAAGAAATGGCCGCGATATATACGACCATGTCATGAAATCGGGAGCCGGCACGACCTTTTATTATTCGCTGGCGCCGGATTGCCGCGAACGCCTGGCCGAGGAATTTATCAGTCGTATCGACCAAAAATACGCCGGCCGGCCGACTATTCCGATCGAACACCGATATATCGTCGCGACAGCAATAAC
>CAZGAV010000150.1:0-2035 GCA_964523575.1 uncultured Ignavibacteriales bacterium | reverse complement strand
GACGGCTCGGCCCTGAACAATAATGATCGCGAGGGGGTCCAGTGCGATTTTTGCCACAAGGTTGTCCGTCCGACGCCGTTGGGGACAAACCCTTATCCGGATGACCCCGATTACACGGCCGATACCTATCCGGCCGATCAGTCTTATCTGGCGATAATTTCACCGATCCCCGATTATCCCGCCAACGGCATGTATGTTGCCGATAATGACAATGCCAAGCGCGGCCCTTTTGTCGACGCCAACGCCACGCATCAGATGTTTTATTCCCCATATCATTCTTTGGCGGCCATCTGCGGCACCTGCCATGACGTCAGCAACCCGGCTTTTGCCCGCAATCCGGATGGCACCTATTCCCCGAACAGTTTCGATCAGCCATCGCCGAGTTTTACCCCTTATGATCAATTCCCGATCGAGCGCACCTACAGCGAATGGTTGATGAGCGCCTACAACAGCGCCGAGGGGATTTATGCGCCCCAGTTCGGCGGCAACAAGGACACCGTGGCCACCTGCCAGGACTGCCATATGCGCGACATCAGCGGCGTCGCCTGTAACAAGGCCGGCGGCGTATACCGCGACGATCTGCCGTACCATGACCTGACCGGCGGCAATACTTTCATTCCCCTGCTGATCGACTCCGTTTTTCCAGGCGAGACTTTTCCGGGCACTCTGGCCGCCGGAATCAGCCGCGCTTACAATATGCTGACCAAAGCCGCTTCGCTGGAGGTGACGGCTGCCGCCGTCGATGGCATTCATGAATTGAACGTGCGGGTCACTAATGAAACCGGCCATAAACTTCCCTCAGGCTACCCTGAAGGCCGGCGTATTTGGTTGAATATCAGGGCTTTCAATCAATCCGGTGATATGGTTTACGAATCGGGGGCCTATGATACGGCCTCGGGGACTTTGACCCATGATACCGACGCCAAAATTTACGAGATCAAACCCGGTATCGCCGACGATGTCTCATCGGTTACCGGCTACCCGACGGGACCGTCGTTTCATTTCGCGGTCAATAGCAAAATCTATTTCGACAACCGTATCCCCCCGCGCGGCTTCACCAATGCCAATTTCGAGGCGATCCAGTCGCCACCGATCGGATACAGCTATAGCGACGGTCAATACTGGGACGATACGCCATACCTGATACCGGGAACGGCGGCGCGAATCGCGGTCACTTTGTATTATCAAACGACTAGCAAAGAATATGTCGAGTTCCTTCGCGACGAAAACGTGACCGACGACTGGGGAGAAGTCTTCTACAATCTCTGGGCCTCGAACGGTAAATCGGCGCCGGTGGTGATGCAAACCGACACCGTTCTGGTGACACCTTTGTCGAATAATAACCCGCCCGTGCTTGATCCGGTCGGGCCCCAGGCCGGTGTAGCCGATAGCCTTCTGGTATTCGCGGTGACCGCCCACGACGACGACGGCACCATTCCGGTTATCAGCCTCGATCCGCTTCCTGAGGGAGCCATCTTCATTGATCAGGGCGACGGCACCGCCGAATTTTCATGGACGCCGACTATCGCTCAGGTCGGTCAATACCCGGTCTCAATCACGGCTTCAGACGGCGAAGATATCGACACCGAGTCGGTTTTGATTACCGTTATCGAGAGCGGGAATTATGTATGCGGCGATGCCAACGGAGACGAAGCGGTCAATATCGGCGACGGCGTTTACATAATCAACTATGTCTTCAAAGGCGGTCCGGCCCCGGATCCTTTGTGTGCGGCCGATCCCAACGGTGACGGCGACGTCAATGTCGGCGACGGCGTTTATGTAGTTAATTATGTTTTCAAGGATGGTCCCCCGCCGGTAGAGCCCTGCTGTCCGTAGCCGGGGCTGTACGGCGTATTTCGCGATAGAATATCGAGCTAAACCAAGGAGATGCCGTAGCGGCATCTCCTTTTCGTTTCCGGGAATCAAAGACAATCTGGATAAATGTCTCTTGTATCCGGGACTCCTATTTTGTATATTCATCATGCGGGACATAATTTCATAACTCATTCACATTCATTCAAGGCCGGGATCATTC
>CAZGAV010000149.1:0-2049 GCA_964523575.1 uncultured Ignavibacteriales bacterium | reverse complement strand
GGGCCAGTCATACGGAATACGTCGACGTGCGCGTAATCTCGGCCACCAACGCCGACCTCCGTCAGAAAATAAAGGACGGTGTCTTTCGGGAAGATTTGTATTACCGATTGAATGCGATGACGATTGAAATGCCTTCGTTAAACCGGCGTCGGGAGGACATCCCCCTGCTGGTGCACCATTTCTTGAGCAAATGCGCGACGAAAATGGGATTTGAACGATTGTCAATTACGCCGGAGGCGATGACGGCTTTGACCGGCTATGACTGGCCGGGCAATGTCAGGCAATTGGAAAATGAGATTGAGCGGGCCGCCGTTGTCTGTAATCCGGACAGCGCCATCGACATTCGGCATCTAACAAGGGAAGTGGCACGGTCCGGCGAAATGGACGTCGGCCGGTGCGGATATAAGGGACAGATGCGGGATGTGATTGAAAGGGTGGAGCGGGAGATGATCGTCGAAGCCATGATGACCACAAGGGGCAATATTCTTAGGTCTTCGCAACTGCTGGGATTGACCCGCAAAGGTCTGAAGGATAAGCTGACTCGCTACGAAATCGACCCTAATCGTTTCTAGAAGTTTGTCAGCTCGCTCCGCTTATGGCCGTGCAAATCAGACTGAGCGTTCAAGGAGTTTTCTGAAGCGCGGATGTTCGCGTAGAGGTTTCCAAATAGGGTCGAGCCGGAGATAGGGGGGAGAAACGAATCCCGGTATCGACATAAGGAATTCCAGCTGATCGATGGCGTCGTCGTATTCGCCGAAGATGACCAGTATCTCTGCGTAATTGACAACGAGGAATAGAGCGTCGAAGGCATCGCGCGAGGCTGGAAGCAATTCCAACGCCTTATGCCCGTATGCGATCGCTGTTTCTCGATCCCGCAATCCCGCATAGGCCAATCCCAGATGACTGATAAATCGCGGATCATCGGGCAGGACGAGAATATTGTGTTCCAGAGATATCCGAGCCGAATCGGCGCACTGCCACTCCCGGTCGCTGTCGCCCAACAAACGGTAGAGCCGGGATTTATGAAGCAAATACTCAGCCGTATCCGGACCTGGACGTGTGATATCGATGATTTTGCTCAGATCGAGTTCGATAATACGCGCCAGCCACCAATAATAACGGGAGGAAGCGATATTGGCGCGTCCGGCTGCCCGGGCCATAGTTGCCCGAGCGGTTTTGGTATCCCCCGATCGAAAAATTTGGCACCATGCTTTGAAAACGTAAGGTAATGGCCAATCCGGAGCCAGTTCGAGGGTTTTATCAAGATATGTTTCGGTTTCGCTAAACCGCCGCATCAGGCCATAAGTCAGGGCGATATCGAATACTTTGAGATTCGATCGGGGGTCGAGTTGGGATGCCTTGATGAAACTCCAGACGGCATCCTGTAATTTCCCTTGACGGCGCTGTACGGCGCCCAGGGCGCTGTAGAGATCGGAACAATTGGGGCGTTCTATGAGCACGCCTTCAAATTCACTCAGGGCGCGATCATAATCCAGATCGCAGTGATAATAAATATAACCCCGCGCGAGGCGGGCCTCTATCAGACCAGGATCGAGTTTCAGGGCTTTTTCGGCGGCGGCCCGGGCCTCCCGGCAACGATTTTCAGAACGGTCGAAATATTCCCAGAATATGCTTTCATGACCGCGGGAAAGCATGGCGTAAGCCAGCGCGAAGGTCGTATCGAGATCGACCGCCTGCTGAAACATATCAGTGGCATTGGTGATATCGTTCTGATCCCAACTCCGGTTGAAATAGAAATTGCCCTTGAGAAACAAATCATAGGCCTTCAGGTTGGTCGTCGGCACCGCGGCGGCTGACTGACGAAGAGCTTCGCTGGCGGCAATCCTGAGCACCTCGGTTACTTTTTCGGCAATACCGGATTGCAGGTCGAAAATCTTATCGAGACTTTGATCGTAGGTATCGCCCCACAGGTATGACTCATCGTCGACCCGAATCAATTGAGCGTTGGTGCGAACCTGACCAGGCGGCCCGTGTTTATCCCAAAAAACCGTTCCCGTGAGGATATAATCGGCCCCCAGCTCGACACCG
>CAZGAV010000148.1:0-2062 GCA_964523575.1 uncultured Ignavibacteriales bacterium | reverse complement strand
AGGCCGATTCCGGCGAGGCCGTCGATATCACCGTTTCGCTGTATTGCGACGGCGAGGGCGCGGCCGTTGTTAGCGGCAAAATCGAAACCGACGATCCCCGGGTGGAAATCCTCGACTCTCTGGCTGTTTACGCCGCTTCGACTCATAACGCCGCCACCAGTAATGGCGCCGATCCTTTCCGGGTGCAGGTGCTTTCAGCCAGCGTCGATTCGGCTGTGACTTTTCATTTGGCGGTCGAGGCCGACGGCCAAATTTACGAAACCGATTTCAAAATGAATATCAACCGTCCCAAAATCGCGGTCGTTCTCGATAACAACCGGAGCCATTGGTCCGACAATCTTCTGGAGGCGATGACCAGGACCGGTTACTCCTTCGATACCCTCTGGAACAATTCCGTCGGCTGGCCCAATGCCATCGAATACGACGATCTCATCGGCTATCATGCCGTGGTCTGGACGACGGGATCGTATTTCGGCAATCGCACCTCCTCGCCCGATTTCGAAGACTGCCTCTCCGACGCTGAAGTCGCTGTCCTCGAGGATTATCTCGACAATAACGGCCGCCTCGGACTTTTCAGTCAGGATTATTTTTATGATCGGGGCGTGGATGCCTTCGCTTTGGGTTATCTGCATATCGGCGGCGTCACTCAGGATGTCGGCAGCGCCTCTTCACTGGTCGGCGTACAAGGCCCTTATGTCAACGGCTTCGACTATTATGTCAAACCCTGGTCGTACTATGATTACACCGACGGCATTACCTCCAGCCCGGGCGCTGTTGCCTTCCTCGACGATGATTCGCTGGCCGGGACGGTGATGGTCGGTTCGCCTCTGACGCCGCAAGTCGGCAGTTATGCGACCAGCATGGCGACGCTCGGGGTCGAACGACTGGACGACGCTTCGCTGGCGCGGCTGTTGACGGCTTGGTGCCAATGGATTTTGACCAACACCAATATCGATGTGCCCTTGCCGACGGCTCCGGTTGACGGCGATACCGCCGGAACGGCGCCGGTTTTCTACTGGACGGAGTCGCCGGGGGCGGCCAGCTATCATATCCAGATCGCCGGCGACTTTGCCTTCAACAATATTGTTCGCGAGACATCGGTCGCCTTCAACGGCACCAGCTTCGCTCAGCCGTTCGAACCGGGAATATATTACTGGCGGGTCAACGCCTCGCCCGATAGCAAAACCGCGACAGCATATTCGCCGCGGGCGCAGTTTGTCATCGAAGAGCAGGTAGTGTACATATGCGGAGATAACAACGGCGACGGAGCGGTCAATGTCGCTGATGCGGTTTATGTCATCAATTATGTCTTCAAATTCGGCCCGCCCGCCGACCCGCTTTGCGAAGGCGACGCCAACGGCGACGGGGCCGTCAATGTCGGAGATGCCGTGTATGTCATAAATTATGTGTTCATGGGCGGCCCGCCCCCGCTCGGCAATTGCTGTCCGTAGCAAGGGGGTACGACCGAGAACAGTGCCATGGTCGACCCTCTCTCATATCTTTCATAGTTCGATGTATTATTCGTAGATTATTATTATAATAAAGGTAATATCGGCTTGCTTTCTGGCAAGAAAGCATTATAATTAGTGAGACTTCAAAATATTACATTTCGATTATAATTGAACGAAAAAGCCCGGCCAGGGTAGTTTTGAGGTATTCATGTCCAAATCTAATCTTGTCATCCTTTTAATCTGTCTGCTGGTGGCCGCATCAGGTCTCTGCGATCCGGTTCCCACGACTTTGAACGATTTTTTCCTGCCCGGGTCCCAGCCGGGACAATCGGGCAACCTGGAAACCCCGTCCAAATGCGATAATTGTCATGGCGGGTACGATACCGTAGTTGAGCCGGCCTTCAACTGGCGCGGCAGTATGATGGCTCAGGCCGCCCGGGACCCTTTATTCTATGCTTGCCTGACAATTGCCAATCAGGATGCTCCGGCCAGCGGCGATTTGTGCATCCGTTGTCACAGTCCGGCCGGGTGGCTTGAGGGCCGCTCGACGCCCACCGACGGCTCGGCCCTGAACAATAATGATCGCGAGGGGGTCCAGTGCGATTTTTGCC
>CAZGAV010000147.1:0-2093 GCA_964523575.1 uncultured Ignavibacteriales bacterium | reverse complement strand
AGCGACTGATATTATCACAAGCGCTGCTAATAACATATGTAGTTATATATTTGACGATAACAACCCCTGCACTAAAGCAATCGGTTCATATGGGAAAAGCGCACTGAATTGTGTGCGGAGAAAACTATGTTCGAACGACGATTGATTAAGGCGATCGTATCAGGTATTGTCCTTGTTCTTATGGCAATTGCGGTCAGTGCCGAATCGATTTCTGATAAAAGGTCACGCGGAGTAAAATTCGACAAGACCCCCAAATTCCTGATTCCGTATCAATTCGCAATAAAAGAGAACATCGCGCCCCAACGTGATATGGCGACGCCTATAAACCTCCGCGCAACGATGACAAATTCGCCGGGAAACATCATCGGAGAAACCTATGTTGCTTACCAGCAGTCAGGCGCACTCGGCCGCAAGATCGCTCTGGGGAATCCTCCGGGCGACTACACTCATATGATCTGGCTATATCAACAGAATCCAAACTTTAGCAATGGCTATGTGGGATATCGATATCAGGTTTATGAAAATGGATCATACACTTATGACGCCAGTGGTATACCGGTGACCAGCCAGCCACTTTGTGTAGAAGGATCGCTTGGCATTCTGGCCGACAATCGAGCTGTTATCGGAAGCGCTCCAAATATTCATGAATCAAACGCCATTGCATATCTGGAAATTGAACCAAACCTCGGAATATTTACTGAGCATTTTTTGATGCCCGACCCCATGGCCGAATGGTATGTGAATGGAATGCGGACAATAATACCGGCAACCGAGGTGCACTTTGGCACCGATACCGTGGTGTATGTTCTGACGTCGGCCGACACTTCAGATTATATGGATTCGGATTGGCTGGGTCATGTTCTGTACCGTAAGGTTGGGGATGGCGACTTCGACAATGGTAGGAAAATAGAGTCCCGCATCGGCTGGTCACATACAATCGTCGCCAGGCAAAACACAGATTCCGTCGCAATTATTTATGCTGACTACCGCCGGGAGACAGCCGATGGAGATTTTTACTTTCGAGGCATTGTTTATCGATTGTCGACCGATCAGGGACTGACATGGGGACCTCAAATAAATCTGTCGGACTATATTCAGGATTCACTTTGGGGAGCCTATGTCGATTTTGCGGCGTTATGGGATGATAACGGCGATCTGCATATTGTCTGGAATGCGCGAGAGCGAATGAATTATCAAGATTACTGGGCATACAAATGCAGGTTGTTTCATTGGTCGACGGCCGATGAACAACCCAGTGTCATTGCCGAAGCCCGGTATCAGGCCGAGTGCCCGTCAAATCAATTCGATATGTACGCCGGAAAATTGTCGTTGTCGCAATGTGAAAACAAATTTTTTGTGGTGTGGTCTCAATATAATGATTATCACCTCCTAAACGACTGTTCTGATGGTGGTTATGCCAACGGCGAGCTTTATATGACGGCCTCCGACGATAATGGCCTCACCTGGGATACGGTTGTCAATCTGACCAATACCCGCACTCCGGGATGTGAACCCGGCGATTGCGAAAGCGATGTTTTTCCATCCATGCCGCGATATGGAGCTGAATATCCCGGCGCCCGAGATAGTCTTGACATCATATATATTAATGATAAAGACGCCGGCTGGGTCATAATAGGTCAGGGCACATGGACGGTAAATAACGTCATGCATTATCGCATCCCCTGCCGCGATGTCGTCCATATCCCGAGAATTGCCGTCGATCCGACTGAATATGACTACCCCATGATGATGGAACCGAATCAGATCATGGACACATCGCTGACCATCACTAATATCGGTAATGGTCTTCTCAACTGGGAGGCCTCGATCAATTATATCACCGGGGGCGAATATGACTGGTTCACCGTAACCCCCTCGACAGGAACTATAGATCGACTTCCGAATAATACCGGAACGGCGACCCTGTCGTTTGATTCTCAGGATTTGCCCGGCGATCCTTCAGTCTGGGAAGCGGAAGTCGTTATTTCGGCTTCTGATTTTTCGGGTATCGTCAATCCAGATACGATTCATGTTACATTGATAGTCGCTTCCGATAATATGCAACCCAAGGCCGATACCATCAATAACGGCTG
>CAZGAV010000146.1:0-2216 GCA_964523575.1 uncultured Ignavibacteriales bacterium | reverse complement strand
CCTCGGTGACGACTTTGTATCCTTTATCTTTCAAGATATTGATGAGTTTTTCGGCCGTCCGTTTCTGATCATCGTTCTTGTAGAAAATGGCCGATCTGTATTGTTCGCCGATATCCGGTCCCTGGCGGTTGATCTGCGTCGGATCGTGGATCTCGAAAAACAACCGGGCCAGTTTATCATAGGTGGTTACTGAGGGGTCGAATATAACTTCCATGGTCTCGGCATGCCCGGTATTGGCTTCACAAACCTGTTTGTAAGTCGGATGATCCGTGTGCCCCCCCATATAACCGACCCGGGCCGATAAAACGCCCGGCTCATGTTCATAATAGAATTCCACGCCCCAGAAACAACCACCGGCAAAATAAGCGGTGTCGGCCTGCTTGAGGTCTTCGGCCGGAATGAATTTGAGCGAGATGGAATTGACGCAGTGCCGGGTGTCCTTGTCGGTGAAACCCTCGCCGGTGAAAACATGGCCAAGATGAGCCCCGCAATTATTGCAGATGATCTCGGTGCGCATCCCGTCGGGATCGGGGATACTTTTGACGGCCCCGGGGAATTCATCGTCGAAGCTGGGCCAACCGCAACCCGACTCGAATTTATCGTCGGAACGGTAAAGCGGGGCATCGCATCGGCGGCAGACGTAGATACCTTTTTTCTTGTTATTCAGATACTCTCCGGTAAAGGGCGCTTCAGTTCCCTTATTGACGATTACACGTTCCTCTTCCGGAGTCAATTTATTGTAACCCATATCTTCATCCTGTGGTGACGGTTTGGGGACGCCGGCATTAAGTTGATAGGCGGCCCATCCCAGAAGGCCCGCGGCTATAATCACCGATCCAAGAATCCGGATCAGGCGGCCGTTTTTTTTGTGAAGCCTGGTTTCCATAGTCTATCATTTAAAACCGAATCCGCCGGATGCTTGTTCCCCGGTCCGGGGGAGATAAATAATGTTGACATTAACAGGCGGCCGGTGAATCTTGCGGACAGGAAACTTTCGGGGTACTAAGATCAGGATGGAGGCCAGTCATGTTAGTTCCATTTTCCCCGCGTCGTTTTGCCTGTCTGGCGATACTAATCGCTCTTCCGCTTATCGTCATTTCCTGCGGCAAGAAGAAAGTCGATTCGGTACGCTTCCCGCAAGATTGCCTGAAGCCCTCCTTTCCGGAGGCCCGCGCGGAGAGAACTTCCGATATCAGGGTTTTTGCCGGGGAGTCCTTGTGGGAGTATATCGACGGCGACGCCGAAATATATCATCAATACAATTTCGAATCGGTGGCGACGGCCGATTACCGCATCGACACTCTTGAAATGATTGTCGATATTTATCAATTCGTCGGAACCGATAACGCCTACGGCCTTTATTCCTCCGTCCGTCCCGATCAGCCCGATTTGATTTCCATCGGCGTTCAGGGTTTCATCACTTCCAACAGCCTGGCGTTTGTCAAAGGCGATTATGTCGCTCGCCTGAGCGCTTTCGTCTCCGGAGAGGAAACGACAACGGCTCTTCTTCAACTCGGGCGGGCCCTGGAAGCATGTCTTCCGGGAACCGATAAGAGACCTCAACAGTTTTCGATTTTCCCGCAGACCGATATCATTCCTGCCACCGCCCGTTATATCGCGATGTCGTTTGAGGGGCAGGCGTTTTTGACCAATTTTTTCAGCCGTGATTATCTTTTGGATGGAGATACCGTCCGATTATTTATGACTGAAAAAGAGGCCGACCTGAAATTCTCCAAATGGGAGGAAGCTCTGGCCGCTTCCGGAGCGACGCCGACGAAAATGGCCAATTCTCCTTTTGGAGAAAATCCGTATTTCCTGGCCGACACTTTTTATGGGCAATTATTGGCCGGCGTCAAAGGTCAGCGGCTGGTCGGCATGATAAATTATTCCGACCGTCACCGTGAGTTTTTCGCCGACTGGCTAAAGTCCTTACAGTAGGGTCCGGCTAACCGAAAATCAGTTTCAACTCCTCGATTCGGCGTCCGATATCGACCGTATTGGCGCAGGCGGCGCGACAACTGTCGCATCGACTGCAGGCCGCCAGAGAATGGCTTTTCGGGATACCGTCAAAAGTCATTCGGGCTTCGGAAAAATTGGCGTATTGGGCCGCGTACATATGGGTCCGCATCAGGGTCGGAATATCGACGTTGTGGGGGCACTGGGCCATGCATTGACGGCACTGGTGGCAGAAACCGAATCCCAGGGTGATGCTGTTG
>CAZGAV010000145.1:0-2347 GCA_964523575.1 uncultured Ignavibacteriales bacterium | reverse complement strand
ATTTCCATCTTCTCCTGTATTATTCTTATGGCCGGTTCTGGCCCTGTTTTAATTGCCGGTAACCATCCAAATATTTCTGGGTCGAATATTCGGCGATGGATCCGGGACTGCGAAGAATCGAATCGATCAGGGCCGTTTGCGGCGGCTGGCTCCGGTCGATATGAAGCTCGTAATAACCGGTCGTCTTTAGAAAGATCGATCTCTCCGTATTAGTGGCCTGCCGGGGAACATCAAAGCTCAGATCGGCCCAGTCACCCAGTTCAGGCATAACATAACAGGCGCCGTCCTCAGCCTTCAGGCTACCGACGATGGAGTTTTGCATTTGATCCTGCCCCATAATTAACTCGCAGGGCTGTGGCGTCAGAACCGAATCATAATCGTATTGTATCGCGAAATAATCGATCGACCAGAAGCCTTTGGGGGGATCAAGCGTGATTTGCAGTTTATCTCCAGTGATGTCACTGACATCGATACCAAAAACCCTATCCTCGGTGATATACGGCCCTCCACCAAAAACCAGGCCTCGCTGTATCTGGATCCCATCTTTCAGGAGGTGCATTTTCATGACATACAGTTCTTCACGAAAAGTGAAATTCATCAGTTCCCAGAATTCGGAGCCTCGGCTGTCGACTGCCCGATACCATTCATCTATGGTATTACCCCGGGCCTGTATCATTTCCCGGATCATGTAGGAACCCCATGACGCCGTTCCGGCGTTGTAAACGATGTGAGCCGTACGGGCCCGAGGCGGCTTGGGAAATTCCAGCGTCAGATGATGGCGGGTGTCGGGTGTCGCCGTGAGTTGGTCGGGGGTCATCAATGACTGCCACGGCAGACCGTCGTCGGCGTGAACGAAAGGCAGGATATCCCGCCCATCCTCGTCGATGGCCTTTTCCGGGGGTATGGCATTTGAAATGATATGCATTTTCCCCGAGGTATCGGGAACGATCATTTCCCCTGGTGCGTGATCGACGACATAGAGTTGAACTTGATCCAGATATTGCGTTTCATCCATTTCGTTTCTCAGCTTAAGTCGGTACCGGCCGCCGTCAGGGACCATGTGCTCCAGCCGTGAATAGTCGGTTCTTTGAAGGGCATGGCAGATGGCGCCGCCCAATGGCTGGGCGTCGAAAATAAATTGAGCGCCGTCGAATGAATAGACGAAGGGGCAGGACTCCACGGTTGACGGCGGCGGGTCCGGCTCATCATTGGCCGCGGCTATTACTGCGATGACGGCGGCCACGACTATGGCCACTACAAGGAAGGCCATTACTGTCTTTCCAGTATCGGTCCGCTTTACCCAGATGACGCTTACCGAATCAGCCGAGACGGTGAAAAAATCTTCAGTCGTTGACGGCCGCGTACTTGTCTCACCGGATAATTCCGTCTTTTTCTTCATCCCGGTGATTTTATTGGTTCCGGGATCGTATGAGGCTCCGAAAGCATCAAAGATGATGATGTCGCCATTGATCAAGGCCAGTTTCATAATCGTATCTTGCTGCTTTACTCCCTGCTCCGGCTGAATGGGGACAATGTGGGTACAGCCGAAGGTCAAATTCAAAAATGCAGCCAGGATCAGCAGGGCGATGGCTTTTTTATACATATTTCCTCCTGTCTGGCAATCTCCTTTTAATGTTATGTTAACGGGGCGGACATGACGCCCAGCGAAAAGCCCCCGTCGGCAACAATGACCTGCCCCTGTATCCAACGAGATTCCGGGCTCAATAGAAAGACCGCTACATCGGCAATATCCTCCGCCTCGCCTATGCGACCCAGGGGCGTATTGGTTGCCACCGCCGTTTTGGTGCTTTGGTAAGCAAGGGCTTTTTTCATGGAATCGGTATCGATAAAACCGCCGGCGACGGCGTTGATGCGAATACCGTGCGGCCCGAGTTCCATGGCTAACTGGCGCACTATCGCCTCCATGGCCGCCTTGGATGGACCGATAGCACCGTAATCGGGGAGGGCCATACGCCCTCCCAGACTCGAGACCGCTACGACCGCCGCCTGCTTCATGAGCGGTCGGCATTTCTGGACGCAGTGCAGGAAAGCGCGGGCATTGACTGCCATGGAAAGATCCCACTGATTGGGCTTAACTTCAGATAATGGTTTGAAGGCTCCCAGCGCCGCACAGTGAACGAGAGCGTCAATTCTCGGACAGATTCGGCCCGCTTGCTCGAACAACTCGTCGATCCCCGTGGGAAAAGCGAGGTTGGCCCGAATGGGAAAGCACTCGGCGCCGACTCGCTCAACTTGCTCTTTGGTTGCGGAGGCCGCTCCATCGTCCTGGGCATAGTTGACGATTATTTTCGAAAATCCGGCCGCGGCCAGCCGCAGGGCTGTGGCC
>CAZGAV010000144.1:0-2437 GCA_964523575.1 uncultured Ignavibacteriales bacterium | reverse complement strand
CCCCTATTTTGTCACTAAACCTCCACGGCAATGTGACCGAATTGTGACGTTTTTTCAAAGCTCTTTCTCAAGTAATTGAACCCAACTCCACCTCTAAAAACCCACCACTTGTTTGATTTGATCTCAGAACATCTGAAATAAATATGAATGATTGTGTGAAATCTCATCCGGGGGCACGAACAGGTCGGCTATCGGTATGCCAGAGGCCTTGGAGAAGTAAGCATCGGCCGCCTTGGCCTCTTCCAGCCATTTGTCGCCTTCAGCTTCTTTTCCCTGAGCGTAATTGAGCTTTGCCATTAAACCGAGGGCATAGGCTTTCAATGGCGCGATCGGCTCTGCGGCCAGGAAATCGCTCACAGCTTGCATCGCCAACGGAATAGACGTTTCCCTGGCTTTTTCGTCCATCCGGGCATTCATGATGTGAGAATTGGCAATAACCAGATAGAGCACCGAGTTGGAAGGTTCCGCTTTTATGACTTCTTCAAGGTAGGCCACGCCCTGATCGGTTTTTCTTTCCCGGAGACAGGTTTTCCCCAATTCCTCGAGTAGGCGTAAATCGCCCGGAGACTGTTGCGTCATATCCTCCCAGTAGGCGATCCGATCGAAATCATCGGGCATCATTATGCAATACCCCTCACCCGCAAGGACGGGGTCGATTTTTTTCAATCTTGCTTCGTATTGAGCCGCCTTTGAGCTGTCCCGGCCCAATTCCGCCGGCAATCCGCCATATAGCTCAATAAGATTCAGCATGGGTTCACCGTAGTCGGGTTTCGATTCGAGGACGGTCTCATAGGCAAGCTGGATAGCAGCCACGAGCTCTTTGGCGCGTTCCTGATCGCTTTCCATAGCTATATAGGATTTGAGGAAAACTACCCGGGCGGCAAAGTACCGGTAAATAGGATTACCGGGATCAAGCTCGACGGCCTTCTGAATTGATTTCCCGGCGCTTTCGGTAGTGCTTTCCAAATTCTTCATATCGCCGGGACCCATGTAGTAGTAAATCCGGGCAAGTTCATAGTATGCGGCAGCGTCAGCGGGGTTGGCGGCGATGTGACCATCAAGCAGGATTTTGGCGCTGTCCACTTTGCCATCCAGCCGCAACTGGTAGGCCTGATCGACAATGTTGCCCGACGGGCTATCGCCGCTCCAGGCACAATTCCCGCATACGAGGACGATCACGGCGGCTCCAACGAGCCAGGTGAGCAGGCCGGCCATGGGATCATCCGTCAAAAATCGGGTGGAACGTTTCATAACAATCTCCTCTCAGGTTATTGGCAGGGCCGCCCCGTGATCGTGCAGGCGCTATGATCATTCGATGGATGAGCCAATTATTCCCTGCGTGGCGCTTCTTGTCGTTTCTATTTTTTGCTTATAACCAATTGGCCTTCTTTGTCGAATCGCACCTCATCGCCCTTCCTCAACTTATGTCCTTCGATCGTAAAGTTTTCAGATAGAGTACAGAAGCGAAGTCGGCCGTTCTCGTCAAAAACAGTCTTGTCGCCTCCGCCGAATAGGAAAGACATGAAGCGAAACTTGGCGCAAGGAATCCCCTGTATGATCTCGTCTTGGGCCAGCCAGGCCGTCTTCAACTGGCCGTTAGGATAGAAACCGGTCATAAACCCATGCCCCTGGCCACGACAAAGATGCCCCTGGATTTCCGTGTTTTGCTGAAGAAAGCACCAGTCGAGATAACCTTCAGGGGTCAGATGAACGACGGTCCCGGCCGGAAGCGGCTGTCCGGAGAGCGTATCCTCGCGGCCCAGTGTGCAGGATGTCACTTCTCCGTTCTGGTAATATTCAACCGATCCGGCGCAGGAAAGGCCCTGAATTTCTACCACCTCTCCATCCGGTGCGGCGGCGGCCCGACTTGTTACCGGTTGATTACGGCCGCCGAAAATCAGCGCCAGGGTAAAGATCACCGCTGCCCCTGCTCCCAAAGATCCAAAAACGATGGTTCTGAGCCGGGGACAAACCAGAACGGATGATGATCTTGCCACCAGTAGACATTCCATGGGCGTACAGGGTGTCCGAAGATGTAATATTCCGACAGACCGTCAAAACGGAATAATGGGATTGGCAATTTATGCGAAGGCAGGCAAAAAAACTGCCATTTTGACGAGGCAATTCAAATTCGGAGCCCCAAATTAGACAAGATTGAAACTGAAATCAGGAAATTGGTACTGAAAAATTCAAGGAATATGTAATATTTTATGTAATTATGGTGGTACAGGCCTGTCGCATTCCACATTCTGTTTCCAAAAGGGACTGTAAATAATCTACTATCGATTTTTCATTGCTATTTAGAAATGATTGTACATTATCAGGCTTTGAAGCCACAGATACCAACGATGAAAATTCGGGGGCAATACCTTTTGCCTTTATTGAATCAACATGATTTTGAAATACAATCTCTAATTCCTTCAAAGTAAGAGTTAAC
>CAZGAV010000143.1:0-2455 GCA_964523575.1 uncultured Ignavibacteriales bacterium | reverse complement strand
GGCTATTTAAGCAGTGTCATCTTTTTGGAGGTCGTGATATCCCCGGCCGTCAGGCGGTACAAGTACACGCCCGACGCCACTTTTACGCCGGAGTCGTCGGTGGCGTCCCATTCGATAGTATGCGAACCGGCGGTTATGACGGCGTCGATCAGCGTCCGGACTTTCTGGCCATTGATATTATAGACCTCAAGCCGTACCTGCTGTGCCTCTGGAATCGTGAAGGCGATTTCCGTAGTCGGATTGAACGGGTTGGGATAATTCTGCTTCAGTTCAAATCCATCGGGAAGAGGTGTGCTTTCCACCGCCTTTTCGAAATCGGCGGCGTTTTCACCGTTGGGAAGATTGAATTCGACCTTCGTCCGGCTGCCGTCGGTCCGGCAGACAAACGTTCTACCGGAGCCGTCTTCCGAATCCGTAACTTCGACATGAACGCCGAGGGTCTTTAGCTTTTCAGTCAGGTCCGGATCGTTCATTTCCAATTCGTGAAGAAGGCCGTCCCTGTCCTTGACGACAAGAGTCGGGTTTCCGCCTTCGGCGTTCTTAATGCGGATGATCCCCATCTGGTCGTCAGAGGTATTGACGCCGGAGCAGTCGCCCATTATTTGAAAAACTCTGGCCGTTCCCTCGTCTCCCGGGAGGCAATCGCCGATGACCTGCGTGGTGGAATCGCCGGTGTTCCAGATAAAGCAGGTGACCGAATCCTGGGATGCGTCTTTCATGAAAACTCGGCTCGTGACCGAGTCACGATTGATGGTGATAACGCGGGGACTATTTTCGCTGTCCTGATTACAGATGACGAGCGTATCGTCCTGGTCGGTGACCCAGATGCCGAAGGCGCCCCCGGAGGTCGAATCGAGCAGGCAAAGGGCGTCGATCACAAATTTATAAACATCTTCGCCGTCGGCTGTGGTTGTCCGGCCGACAAACATTTTCTTGTGGGCCTGTTCCAGCAGTGACGCCGATTCGGTGTCATGGATTTCGCTGACATCCTGAATAATGCAATTGCCGAGCTTGTCGAAGGCGGAGACGACGATATTGACCTGTCCTTCATCCTTGAGGGCCGATAATTTCAGGACACAGGTCTGCTCGCAATCGGCCACTTCGACATGAACATCGCCCAGCCCCAGGGCGGTCATCAGCTCGTCGACTTTATCGCTGTCCATGGCCAGGTTTTTATCGACTCCGGCGATGGCCACTTCATAGCCGACGGTGTTCTGAAAACTGAATGGTACCAGAGTAACGAAAGCCAGTACGACCGCGGCCAGGCCGAGGGTGACTCCCAGGCTGGGACGTCTTCTGATTTGTTTTAATGCGGCGCTCATGAAGGGTATCTCCTTTATTGCGTTCTGACGGTTGGAATCGACTCGCGCTTCGACGCGAGCTTTCAGGGCTGACAGGGGCAGATCGTCGGTGTCGTCGTCCGTTGAAGCCGCCAGATCGCGCGACAGCGATTGCTCGGCGCAGGCGAAGGCGGCGCATTCGGCGCATGACGCAAGATGTTGTCTCAACTCGGCATCATCGGCCGCTACTAACCCCCGGGATTCGATTAATCTTCGGCGGGCTTCTGAACAACGCATACCTTGTCCTTACTTGCTAAAGGGTTGACCGATTTCTCCGAACCGGATCGCTGCATGTACCGTGTCAGGGCGCGACGCATCCGGCCGCGGGCGCGGCTGAGCCTGACCCTGACGTTGACGCTGGATTGTCCCGTCAGTTCGGCGATTTCTTTGATCGCCCAGCCTTCGAGTTCAAACAGCGTCACCAGCGCCCGCTCCTCGGGCGAAACGGCACGGAAGGCTATTTCCAGTCTTTTCCGGGCCGCCTGCCGGGGCAGGGGGTTGTCGCCCGCTATCGTTTCCTCGATTTGCGGCGTCAGCGACCCGACCCGCCGCCACCATGGCTGTTTGATCCGGTTCCTGAAGTTGTTGATGATAATCCGGTACAGCCAGGGACGGAAAGCCTCGATTCGGCGCAAACGGTTGAATCCGGTCAAGGCGCAAACCAGGGCGTCCTGATAAAGGTCGTCACCGTTATCACGGTCGCCGGTCAGTTTGCGGCAATAGGCCCGCGCCCGGTGATGTTCCGGCTCAACCAGTTTCCAGAATAGGTCCCTATTTCTGTCCATCTGATTCCAAGACAATAAAGGAGTGCCCAATGTTACAGGTTACTTTTTTATACGGGATATCTGCCGCCGCCGCCGACAAACTATCCGCAAATTTAAAAAACTCCGAATCTTTATCATTTTGCTCCCGTAGAGTGAAAGGAAACGACGGTTAGTGTTACACTCCCTATAGCGGCGGGTAATGACCCACCCCTCCTGTCAACAACCCTTCACCCCAGAACTCCGGCAAGCGAGGTTGCATGTCTGTAATGCCATCCGAATCGATTCCGTCGTCAGCCGACAGTTCAAAGCATAGACAAGCCATATTCAATATTATCACCGGAGACTGACGGC
>CAZGAV010000142.1:0-3016 GCA_964523575.1 uncultured Ignavibacteriales bacterium | reverse complement strand
CAGACCATCGGTCGGGGCCTGCGGCTGTGTGTGAATCAAGACGGTGAGCGCCTGTCATACAAGAATCATCGGGTCGAGCGAAACCGGCATGATCGGCTCGAAACCAAAAGCGACCGTGGCCTCGGCCGCCGCACCGGCCAGCGTCAACGGATGATAATAAAAATATAGAACGACCGGAACGGTCGCAATCGCTCCCAGAATGACGCCGATAAACGACAGCATGACGCTTTCGATGGTGACGACCAGCCCGAGACGGAATTTTTTCATACCGATGGCCATGAGGACGCCGAATTCCCGGGTTCGTTCCACGGTCATCATGAGCACCGTTCCGAGGATGCCGAAACCTATGACCAGATAAACGACAAAGAGCATGATCAGGCCGCCGGCGCTATCGGTTTGAATCAACTGCACCAATTCGGGCGTTATCTGCTTCCAGGTCATGACAACATAATTATCGCCCAGCGAGCGGCGGAGGGCGGCGGCAGTACTTTCGAGATGGCGTTGTTTGTCGATCATAATCGCCAGCGACGTCAGGCGGTTGGGGGCGTCCGTCAGATTTTGAGCTTCCGTGAGAGATAAGTAGGCGAAAGAATTGTTCATATTCGGCGAAGGGAATTCCAGAAGCCCGGCGACAGCGTACTTGCCGGCGGCAGTGACGCCATGATAACCCTGTCCGAGGATAACGACGGTATCTCCGATGGAGACACTGAGTTGAGCGGCCAACCCCGAAGCCAGAAGGATGCCGTCGTCGTTTTGATGGAGATATCTTCCGGACTGCACTTTCGTCCCCAGAGAAGTCATCTGATTTTCGCGATCGGGATCAACGCCGATGATCATCGCGCCATTAGTCGCGGCGGCGGCTGCTATCAGGGCATAGGTTTCCAGCCGGGGAGAGGTCAGAGTGAGACCGTGCATCTCGATGATGGTATTCTCCAGCGAGTCGGTCATGACAAAGGTATCATCGAGAGATCGCGACTGCCAATAGCCGGGGGCCTGAACCTGAAGGTAGCCGCTATAATAGGAAACGAAGTTGTTGATGGCGTTGCTGTAGAAACCAAGCTGAAAGGAGCGCATGAGGACGGCGACGATTACCGCCAGCAGAACCGACGCGATCGAGATGAAACTGCGCCGGCGATTACGCCAGATATTCCTCCATGCCAGAACCAGATACATCATGATCTACAGTACCGAAAACCCCGTCAATGAATTCGCTTCATGTTCTGCTCGGAAAAGAAACCGTCGTCAATCGGTTTGTTATAGATGACCGACGAATAAATCAGAACGGTCTTATGGTCGGGTTTGTCGACCGGAGCCATCTCCAGCCGGGTCGGGATCACCCGGTCGCCCATCTGCTTGATATCGGAGAGGGTCATAATATTGATCAATTTCAGGTCTTCATCATAGTACTCGACCCTGAGTTCCAGAGTATCCTGCGTGGTGACCCACAGGTACAGCCGGCCCCAGACGACCGCCGCATCCGGTTTGGGATCGAGTTGGATTTTGTAGCAGGGCCGATTATCGATGACGCTATCGCCGATAATGGTATGAGTATAATCGTTGACAATCGACGATTCTTTGACCAGGTCGTCGTTGGTGAAGTCCGAGCCAAGCCATGATTGCATCATCATCGAAGGCGGAATTTTTATGACCCGTTCCACCGACGGCAGCCAGTTCCAGACCTCGTTCGAGCGTTTGAGGAAAGTCGTCCCTTTATCTCGGGCCGGTGCGGTGATCAATATCATAGCCAGCTCGCGCCCCTTGGTCCAGCTTTTGAGGCTGATTTCGCGGCTCCAGGTGGGACGGACGATCTTCATGGTCAGATCGGAGATGCTGGTGGCGCCGTTCATGTGGCGATCGGCCCGGTCAACGATGAGGGTCGCGTCGGGTTTTGTCTGACTCCTGATCATGCCTGGCAGACAAATGAGGGCCAGCAAGACGACAAGATATCTGTACAATATTCCAATCCTCCAACGAATGCCTTATTATTCATTAAATGCCGGCACTCTCATGTATATACGCCGTCAATCGCCGTCACGATATTCATGATTAGAATTTTCCATGTCCCTCACATATTGTCCATGGAGATAAGGCTTGTCAAGTTAAATCCCGACGATGCCCCTTGAGTGGAAGATAATACATGACGGCCGAATGATGAGATCAATTATCTATCGCTGTAAATGGCAGATGAACGATTTCAGGCAGGCCGCTTCGGGGAAGTACAGCGACAGGGGATGGTCGGGGCTTTGATCAGTGGTTTTCAACAACGACCAGAGGACGCCAAAATAATCGGGGTGAGAGGATTTGAACCTCCGACATCCTGCTCCCAAAGCAGGCGCGCTAACCGGGCTGCGCTACACCCCGAGTCGAACGGAAATCTACCCTAAACGAGGGTCAAAGTCAAGAGCCGGCTGTCGTCCGACCGGCCCCTGATAGTATCGGCCGAACCGGAGATTTATTTTCGCAGGCGCTCTCTGAGGATGGCGCGGGCCGCTTTAAGAGCCAGACCTCGGTGCGAGATGACGTTTTTTTCGTCCAGAGTCAATTCGGCGAAGGTTTTCAAATGGGGCGGATAGTAGAAAACCGGATCATAGCCGAAACCGCCTTTGGCCTCGGCCTTCTTCTCGGTGATAAAACCCTCGGCCTGACCTTCGACAACCTCGATATCGTCCTTGCCGAAACAAACGGCGATGAGGCACCGAAAACGCGCTGTCCGATGTTCCCAGGGGACGTCCTCGAGAGCCTGCAGGAGTTTGCGGTTGTTGTCGTCGTAGGTGCATCCGGGGCCGGCGAATCGTGAGGAATAGACGCCCGGGGCGCCGCCGAGGAAATCGACCTCGAGGCCCGAATCATCGGCCAGGGCGGGGAGACCGGTGGCCTCAAAGATGCCTTCGGCCTTCAGGATGGCATTTTCTTCGAGGGTTTCGCCGGTTTCTTCGATTTCGGGGAAATCTTCGAAATCTTTCGAGGTTAGAATTTCTATATCGAGATCATCGAGGAGGTTCTTCATCTCCCGGAC
>CAZGAV010000141.1:0-3054 GCA_964523575.1 uncultured Ignavibacteriales bacterium | reverse complement strand
ACCGTAACCGGTTTATCGCCGAATTGAACGCCAGAAATATCGGGACTTCGGTGCATTTTATCCCGCTCTTCATGCAGAGCTTTTATCGCCGGCATCTGAAACTGGATAAAAAAGATTTCCCCAACGCCTACCGGGCTTTCAAGGAAGTGATCACCCTGCCGTTTTTCCCCGATCTCAAACCGGCCGAAATCGAATATGTCTGTGACGCCATCCGGGATATCTGCGCCAAGAACAAGCGATGAAACGCCTTTTTGATCTGGTTGTGGCCCTGGGGGGGCTGATAATCCTTTCGCCCCTCCTGCTGGGGCTGTCTATCCTGGTTCTGGTGACGATGGGCTGGCCGGTCTTTTATGCCCAGGAGCGAGTCGGCCGGGGAGGGCGGCCGTTTCGGATCATCAAATTCCGCAGTATGATCAGAAAGGCCGACCGTCAGGGGCCGGCTTTCACCACCGGGGGCGACCCCCGCATCACGGCCGTCGGACGGTTTCTGCGCCGCTACAAACTCGATGAACTGCCCCAACTCATCAATGTCCTCAAAGGCGATATGTCGCTGGTCGGGCCGCGCCCGGAAGTGCCGGAATATGTCGCCTTCTATACCGAGGCCCAGAAGAAAGTCCTCACCGTGCGGCCCGGTCTCACCGACACCGCCTCAATCGTGTACCGCGACGAGGAGCGGGTTCTGGCCCGCTACGCGGACGCTCGCCAGGCCTATATCGAGAAAATAATGCCGGCCAAACTCAAACTGAACCTGGCCTACGTCGAAAAAGCCGGGCTCCGGACCGATCTGGCCCTGATTTTCAAAACCCTCGAAAAGATATTTTGGCGTCGATAATAATTTGCCCGGCGGCGAAATTTGTTTATATTATTGACCTTTTGAAGGGAAATGGATTTGCCTCGAAGACGATATACATATTTTCAGGCGGCGGCCGACTTCATCCTCTTTATCGCCGTAACGTGGTCGCTGATCCTGATTCAACCGTCTATCAAGGACCTGATCGGCGGGGGGACCGTGTCGAGTTTCCTCCCGGTTTTCATTTCACTGTTCATGGTCGCCCTGCTGGCCATTTTCCGGCAGTATCGCCTCCATCACCGCGATCGTTTTCTCAGGCAGTTCATGGGCGCCTTCAATGTCGTGACCCTCGGCTTTCTGCTGGTGGTGGTCGTCAGTTTTGATTTCGGCGCCATGGTCACCAGCCAGCGCGGCCACCTGTTCATGCTTCTCCTGGGGCTCCTGCTGGCGACGGCCCTTTCGCGGATCCTGACCAACCTCTGGATGGGACGCCGGCCAGACTTTTCCCTCAAGGAACCGGTTATCCTCAAAAACGGCGCGGTCCATTCCGGCGTCGAACTGGCCCCGCAGGTTCTGCCGGGCGACCTCGGCACCGATGACGCCAAAAAGCAAATCGACGATTCGCCCTTCGATTTCGCCGTCGTTATCGACGAAAGCGGTTACTATGCCGGGACCGTGACCGACGGCGATATCATCGAAACCCTGCTGGACAAAGAAAAGAAAAAAGGCACGGTGCGCGATATCATGGATCGTTCGCATCCGGTGGCCCGCGAAAACCTGTCGCCGGGCCGTATCCGCCAGATGATGATCGACCGCAACCTGCGATTTTTGCCGCTGTTGACCAACGAGGGCAAACCGGCGCGGGTGGTTCTGCTGTCGGACCTCGACGCCAAATATCGCACCGTCAAACTCAAAGATCGTTCCCGCCGGGTGCTGATTATCGGCGGGGCCGGTTACATCGGGTCGGTTATGGCCCGTTATCTCCTGAAACGGGGCTATCCGGTTTCGGTCCTCGATAATCTCATGTTCGGTTACGACGCCATGAAAGAACTCGATAACCATCCGGCTTATCGGTTCTACAAAGGCGACGCCCGCAACATCCAGGATTTGCTGACGGCCATGGATGATATCGACAGCGTCGTTCACCTGGCCGCCATCGTCGGCGACCCGGCCTGCGAACTGGATCATCGTCAGACGATCGACATCAACTATGAGGCCTCCAAGATTCTGGTCGAGGCCTGTATGCATAAAAAGGTCAGCCGCCTGCTGTTTGCCTCGACCTGTTCGGTGTACGGCGCCAGCAAAAACGGCGAACTTCTGACCGAGGAATCGCCGCTCAATCCCGTTTCCCTCTATGCCGAAACCAAATTGCGTTCGGAGGAGGCGATTTTGAGCAAGGCCGAGCCGCCGCTGGCCGTGACCATGTTCCGCCTTTCGACGGTCTTCGGATTTTCGTATCGTCCCCGTTTTGATCTGGTTGTCAATATCCTGACCGCCCGGGCTTTGCAGGACGGCGAAATTTCTATTTTCGGCGGATCGCAATGGCGGCCCAATGTTCATGTTCTTGACGTTGTGCGAGCCTTCGTGGCGGCTATCGAGGCTCCCAAGGAAAAGATCGACCGCCAGATTTTCAATCTCGGCTCGGAAAAAGAAAATTATCGCATTTCGGAACTGGGCGACCTGGTCAAGGAAGCCTTGCCGGATACCAATGTGAAAACGGTCGAGGCGGCTATTGACCGGCGCGATTATCGGGTCGGTTTCGACCGCATCGAGAAGGCCTTGAACTGGCAGGCCAAGGTCAGTGTCAGCGACGGCATCAAAGAGATCATCGACGCCTTTCACCAGAAAAAATTCGGGCATTACTCTGACAGAATTTATTCCAACCTGAAGCATCTGCAGTAACAGGCAGAAGCCCGCCATCGGCCCAATCAGCAGGCCCATATATTTTGTGGTTTTTGATTTACCGAGTCCCATATCTTGTGTGGTCGACCGGAAAAAAGGGCGAATTTCTGCATAGAATTTATTGCTATTCATAGCCTTATGGCGAATTTGGGTTCGTTTTGTCATTTTTTAGGGGTCCCCAGGTTTTTTCGCCCCTGATTTAATTTGGAATTACAGCCGGGCTGATTGGGGCCGGTATGGTATTGGAAATTTCGCACGACTTTCTCCTGCTCGGTTGACAGTCTTACTTATCCATATACCGGCCTGCTTTATTAATCACCATTGATTTTATGTTGATTTTGAGTATAATGGTGGTGTCCAGA
>CAZGAV010000140.1:0-3329 GCA_964523575.1 uncultured Ignavibacteriales bacterium | reverse complement strand
CATGTTCGAGCACCGAATGGTGCTTTTTGCGAATCACCTTCTTGATCAATTCTTCCGTCGAGGACGGCGGATTATACCGATGAAACGATAAATAACAGGTGCGGCAGGCCCGCTCGATAACATCCTCGGCATTGGGCGTTATCACCATTAACTGGACCTGCGGCCGGGCTTCCAGTTTGTCCATATCCACTTTTTCCAGAGTTTCAGCTTTTCCACTCATAATATACTCAATTTCCCGTGTTTAGGGTCACATATTTCATCATTTCTTGGCGGTCCTTAGCGGCCGCAACACCCCCTCGGTTCATAAAGTTATTGTCTTTGAATGACTTAGAAGACAGCAAGAGCCGGCAACCAAATCTCAAATCAGCCTGTCATATTTTTTTGCAAGCAGGGTGATTATTACGCCAATTTCACGGTACTGTCAATATAAAAATGGCTAAAAATTCAAAAAAAACACAACATATTGTGGCGCAACACCAAAAAGTGCACCTTATATAGTGGATAAAGATGTTTACAATATGTTATCAGCCCGTTAGTAAGTGTCTATATTATTGTCCGCTAATTGCTTACTCGTTCAAACGGCGAATTTTACGCATTCTTCGAAAAAGCTCCAGATATTCATTCATCATGGTCTCCTCGGCCTGACTGATCCCCTCCATCATCGGAATTCCGATTTTCATCAAAGCCCGGACGATATCGGCTGTGGACCGGTCATATTTGTCGGCCAGTTCCATGAGTCGCGATTTGAGTTCATGAGAGATGAAGACCGACAGGCGATGTTCGCCCCGGAGTTTCTTGATCGGTTCCATTTATACCTCCATTCACGTCATGTGATATTTCATGTGACCGATGATGCGGGACGGCATCATCAATTCGAGATTGAAATCATCGCGCAGGGCCTCGATGATTCTTCTCCAGGTTTCCGATTTCGATTTGGAGCGAAGAAGAATGTCGATTTCGGCCGAGCGGGGATGAAGACACAGCGGGCAGTCATAATTTCTGGGAGACGGGATATTATAGCGGCCGCCCAGAAGGACATAGAGACTGCACATAAGTTGTTTCAGGGCTCTCCGGTGCAGAGAATTCAGCATGGTAATGGATTTGCCGGTGGATTCACTGATTTCCCGGCAGGATTGCCCATAGAAATAGTAGGAACGTATAAATCGGGCCTGATCGGACGCCAGGTCGTTCAAGGCCCGCGTGACGGCCCTGACTATAGACTGATTATAATTCGATGAAGACCGGGCGATTTCAACGTGTGGAAGACCGGGATAGCGGCCCATTTCCGCAATCCAATTCTGATAGATGAGATTCTTCTTACCCATAGTCGGCCCTTTTTGATCGATATCATAGCCGACGATCTCGATCTTGTCTATCAACATGACCTCGCAAGCCGGGATATCCCACCGGCGGACTCTTGGGGAGTATGATTGTGATTCACATATCGGTCATTCCGAAAATCTCCGATTGACATTGACGATCAAGGACTGCATTTTGGTGGGCATGACGGCCGTATTGCTCACTCAGGGGTGAGGCTTGCCGCGATAAAGCGAATTATGGAGAAATCACATATCGGGCCGACAATCAAAGAAAAGGCCGGTAATTAATGCGGACGACGTGATCGTGAATGAACTGAACTATCCAGACGAATCGGAACCGAAAGAGGAAATTACCGGAGCGCCTCCGGCTCCTTCCTTTACGCCCCGCCTGGGCACATATATTCTGCTGTTCTTCCTTCTGGTGATCTGGCCGGGGGCCAGTCTTTCCTTTATGCTGTTGGACACGGCCCAAATCAATTGGGATCTGTACGACCCCGTTTATTTCATCTATTTGCCGACCATAATTATCCAATGGCTGATTTTCATTGCCGTCGCTCTTGGCATTTACCGTGAAAAATCCACGTTTCGGTCGATCGGTTTCGTGCGTCTCCGGTGGAAGGATTTTCTATATGCCGTAGGATTTTTATTGGCCTCAAATCTGATCCTGGCTGCCCTTCAGCAATTATTATCCTTGTTCGGAATGTCTATCAGTCAGGACGTGGATATTCTGGTGGATAAAGCCCGCGAGTCGATCTGGTGGTGGCTGGCGGTATCGGTGACGGCGGCGATATGCGAAGAAACCGCCTTCCGGGGGTATATCATGACCCGGGTAAAAGGGCTATATCGCAAGGGCGGCTGGCTTTTGCCGGTGGTTTTGTCCTCGCTGTCGTTCGCTTCCGGGCACAGTTATCAGGGCACGGCCGGGCTGATTTTGCTGTTTATTTACGGCCTTTTATTCTGCGGGCTGTATATCTTTTCAAAATCGCTCTGGCCCTGCATTCTGGCTCATTTCATACAGGATTTCTCGGCTATCTTTCTCTATAACTTCATGCACTCTTAACGGCCCGGCGGCGGCGGGCCGTCTTTGAAGATGTAATTTATCAGGTAAACGGCGTCGGCGACATTGACGTCGGCATCGCCATTGGCGTCTCCCGCCAGGTAAGGTATCGGCCCCGGTCCTCCTTTGAAGACATAATTGATGATATAAACCGCGTCGGCGACGTTGACGTCGCCGTCACAATTGGCGTCCCCGTGCAGATATTCGCCGGGAAATAACGTCACTTGCAGTTGACGGTTCTGATTCATCATCATTACCGTATCGACAGTTTCGAATCCGGCCCGGCTGATTTCGATGGTACGGTTTCCGCCCCCCATTTCTGGAAAATAGAAATAGCCGGAATCGTCGGTGGTGTCGGTCTCCCCGCCTTCCAGAGCGGTAATGATTACACCATCGAGCGGCTGGGGGACGACATCGGATAATTGAATATGGCCTTCCAGTTCGAAATAATTGGCCACTTCGACTGTCATGGAATCAATTGTCGAATTTCCGGACCGGTCGAAGGCCCGGACGAATATATTTCGGAGGCCATTGTTGTATTCGGCCGTTTCCCAGACGCCGGCGGCGTCAGTCGCCTCCAGAATAGAATCGCCGTCGGTATTGGTGACGACAAAGTAATAGTCGCGATTCTCGTAATCGCCTTTGGTGTCGCAGGTGGCGTCATCCTTGTAAATGAGCGCTGTCAGGTTGTTCATGGCGTTTCCGTACGGCCCGATGGGACTGCTGAAATCGAACGAGACGATCCAGGGGTCGTCGTCGATTCGATATTCGATACGATGCGGTGTAATTGGGTGGGCGTAATCGTTGATATAATCGGAAGCTCGGCAGACGATATCGACGTCGCCTGAAATCGGCTGGCCGGGATCGATATAAAGGCTGGATTGATTGCGGCACAGAGCAAAACGATAGTCGCCATAGGCATTATAGAATACCGGCGGATCGGGATCATTGAT
>CAZGAV010000139.1:0-3376 GCA_964523575.1 uncultured Ignavibacteriales bacterium | reverse complement strand
GCAAACCGGCTGGCATATATCATCAGTAATTTCATGACGACTCCTTTGTTGCGATAAGTTAACAAATTATCAAAACAGCGAAAGGGAAAAATCGGAAATGGGTTTTCCGGCCGCCGGAATAATTATTGTATGCGCCGTGAAATGATGCGTATCATTCGTCGGGAGGCAGGTCGGAGATATCGGGCATGGCGAAGACAAAAGGAAGACTTCCGGAACTGGTTCGCATCGGCACCTCATCCTTTTCGGAGACCGACTGGGTGGGACCGTTTTATCCCAGGGGAACCAAGGCGTCCGATTTTCTGGGCTATTACGCCACCCGCTATAACACGGTCGAGATCGATGCGACCTATTATGCCATACCGGCGGCCTCCACGGTCGATGGCTGGCGGCGGAAAACGCCTGAAGGATTTCTCATCGCCGCCAAATTTCCGCGCTCGATCGTCCATGGCGGCGAAGGCGCCCGCCCCGATGCCGCCACTCTGCTCCTGCCTGATGCCACCTATACCGCCCGCGATAAATTCCTCGGAGTCATGAACCACCTCGGCGACCGTCTGGGACCGCTGGTCCTGCAATTCCCGTACCTGTCGAAAGCGGTTTTCGATTCATCGGAGGAATTCATGGAACGTCTGGAGCGGTTTCTTAGTGATCTTCCGGACGCTTTCAGGTATGCGGTGGAAATCCGGAATCGCGGCTGGCTGACCCAAAAGTTTGCCGAAAGGATGCGCAAATATAACGTCGCCCTGGTGCTGGTCGATCAGGCCTGGATGCCGCATGGCGATGAGGTCGAGAAGAAATTCGACCCGGTGACGACCGATTTCTCCTATATCCGACTGCTGGGCGACCGCAAGGAAATCGAGGCCATTACCCATAGCTGGGACAAAGAAGTGATCGACCGGGAGGAGAGTCTGGAGCGTTGGGCCGAACTGGTGACGCGGCTGATCCGGCGGGAAGTGGCGACCCTGATATATATCAACAATCATTATGCCGGGCATGCGCCGGCGGCGTTGGAACGACTGCATGATATGATCCTGCGGAGGCTTAAATAGAAAAGGGCCGGTGGAAACCGGCCCTTTTTTGGTTCGATCAGTTGCAGCCCGGGGGCGGGCCGCCTTTGAAGACATAGTTGATCAGATACACGGCATCGCCGATATTGCATTCACCGTCGCAGTTGGCGTCGCCGGAGGCCAATGGCTCCGGAGCCGGACCGCCCTTGAAGACGTAATTAATCACATAGACGGCGTCGCCGATATTGGGGTCGCCATCGCCATTGGCGTCGCCATATACATAACTCATGACATAAAACGACGCCAGATCGCTCCATTGCCCGTTTTCATAGACATCCGCTGCCCGCACCCGCCAAAAATAATCATCGTCGGGCGTCAACACCAGCGGCACCTGCCAGGCGGCGTCGCCTGATTTTTCGGTGTATTTCTTTTCGCCGCCAATCAACATAGTCGTCATATTGCTGTCATCATACAGTTCATATGCGTAAATCAGCGAATCGCCTTCTTCGTCGGCCATGATATCATGGGTCAAAATCGGGTGATCGCCGCTGACCGCCTGCATATTATCCGGCGCCAGTCCGGTCGGAATCGGAACCGAATTAGTGCGCATCTGGCCATAATACCAGCCGGACCAAAGGACGCCGTTGCTGGCTCGGACACGGATGTAGTATTCCGTGCCGTCGAAAAGATCGGCGCCGGCATAATCGGCCTGAGCGGTTTCGCCGGTTACCGGCCCGGAGTCCCATATCGGCGACATCAGCCAGAACTTATCGTCGGTGACCTGGATTTGATAGGCCTGTTGCGGCTGGGCCGATGGGTCGGAAAAATCCCAGGAGAAAGTCGGGGTTGGATCGATCATATGCGTCGGATCGCCGGGCGATACCGTCAGGCTCAATACTTCGGGGTTGGCAGCCGGCCGCTGAAGGCCGAAAAAGTCAACGATGCGGGTGAAGATTGTATCCCGTGGCGTCCACCGGGAGTTGCCGTTGATAATCCCCTCGAATCCAAAATTGAAAAACAGCAGTTTGTAATCTCCGGTATAAGAAACCACGCTCAGGTTGGTATTGTTGATATAGCCGAATTCGGGGACGCCGCCGTTGATGGCCGCCACCTGTTCGGTGACTGTTTGATTGCCGGCGCTTTCGCCCCCTATCAGGGATACCGAATCATCCGGGATAAAGACAGCGCCATCGAGCTTGTCGCACAGGATTGGAATATAGAGCGACGAAATGTAATCGGCTTTCAGGTAATTGTGCAGAAAATCGGGATTGGAGGTGTTCAATTGCCCCGCGATATGTTGCCCGGTGAGAAGCAATTGTCCCCCGCTGTCAAGATACTCCTTCATGATATCTACATCGAGGCGGCCGACCGGATCGGTTCGGTAATCTCCGGTTATCCAGAAGACAATCGGATAATCGGTGATATTGGGCATGCCCGATTTCAGCAGACCGGATCCGGAAATCTGGTAGGGGACGCGCATGGAATCCAGATATACGGTATAATATTTTTCGATGTTGTCACCGTCGTCATGGTCGACAATCAGGATCGGGATTCCGCCGATAATCCGTTCCACGGCCTGAGTGTCAACCTGAGCGCCGCCATCCCAGGTCAATTCAACGAACAGGGAATCGGTTCGGGGAATATAATCGGCCGGGATTTCGAATTCGAACGGGTTGGATGTATTGGTTACGGTGTCATCCGGCAGGATACTGCCGATAAAAGCCGTGGCCTGAGTGACATTCAGGGAAGCATCATCGAAGAACAAACGGGCGCTGAGGTCGGTAATCTCGGTTTCGAACCGGTTTTCAAAAGACAAAGCCATCTGAACCGTTTCACCCGCCTCCGGGATACTGTCGCCGTCGCCTCCGGTCTCGTCCCAGATTTGGTCGCCGACCAGGGCGATCTTCTGGGCGCGGTGATAATCGACATAGCAGGCGCCGGTGCCGAAATCGGCGCAGTTGAATTTGATGCGCATATAGCCGTCTTCACCCCATCCGGGGCCCCATGAATTGCGAAGGAACCAGACTCCTTCCAGACCCTGATTGTCGTCCCAGCCGACAAGGACCACGGCATGGTTGATCGGCCCGACGCCGCAGGCAGTAAAAACTCCTCCGGTATAGGCCTGAAAGGTCGAACCGACATAGAGCGAAATCGATACCGGTCCGTGATCCATGATCGCCTGTTTTATGGCGTCGTTGCTGGGAACCCCGTATTCGTCGCCGATGTAAGCCCAATTCTCAAGAAAATAACCGTGTGGGTAGGGGCAGTCGCAATATTCGTCGGTGGCGGTATAGGGAAAATGTTCCTCGAGGACGGCGCCGGTACCGTCGCATTTGTCTTCTTTCCATTGATGGTAGTCATGGGCGAACCAG
>CAZGAV010000138.1:0-3399 GCA_964523575.1 uncultured Ignavibacteriales bacterium | reverse complement strand
GACCGCGATTTTATGTACTCGAGGTCTTCTTGACCACGATATCATTGCGCGACAGATTCAATTTATCGAAACTGGACGAAGAGATAACATAGTACCAGTCGGCGAAGCGGGCGTTGAGTTCGTCGCTTTTTTTCCGGCCCTGATCGACTTTCCATTTCCAGCGTTCATGCTCGGTATGAATCCGCTTTTGTTCACGCTCGGCGTCGGTCAGGACGCTGTCGGGTTTGTTGGTAAAATCGAGGTTCTGGGCCTCGGGTGGTTCGGGGAACATTTTGCTGTCGAAGGAGGTCGTGATGAACAGGTAGCGGTTCTCGGCTCCGCCGCTTTGATCGCCGCCTTCATCGGAACCGGCCGAGACGGCCATTCCCGAACCATAGAGAACTTCACCGAAGCGGATGGTGTAAACAACGCCCTCGGAGGTGCGCACCTGCAGTTCGCCTTCGTTCGATTTCAGATCGCCGTCGCGCGTGAAATAAAAGCCCTTGCTTTGCAGGGACATACGATCCGATTGACTCAGGGTCGAGCCCTCGGTTTTGGCCTTGAGATTTTTCGACAGGCCTTCCGGTTTGGGCCGGACGCCGACAATCGAAAGGGAGTCGATGGCCGTAAGCAATTGCTTCATTTTGGTCGTATCGACCACCTGGGTCGATTTCATGCCGTTGGCTTTCCATACCTTGCCGTCAAGATCGAGAACCAGGTTGTCGCGTTGTTCGATGCTCAAAGTTCTTTCATTGATGGAATAATCTTTCAGAGCGACCTGATCGATTTTCGCCTTATCGACTTCCAGCAAATCGGTTTTGATCCAATCTTCAAAATTGGTCGAAAGGTCGATATCCATCCGCACGGCATAGACTCGTTTTTGTCCCGGCACCCGCACGAACCTAAATCCCTTGTGCCCCTCAACCTCTTTGCCGACGATAAAATCGGCCAGAACATTGCCGTCGGGACCTTTGAGGGTGACTCGTTTGCCGCGACCGGAGAGGCCGACGGCGTTATCATCGAGAGGATCGACGACGCCATAGGCTTCATGATCGGCGACGTTGTCGGAACGGAAATCATCCTTCTTGATCCCGATAACGCCGGCGGCGGTTTTGGCCAGACGGTCTTTGGCGTCGGCCGGGTAATCGTGATGCGAGGGGATGGTCCAGCGGCCGTTATTGAAAGTCACCTTGAAGGGTTGGGCGGCTCCGGTGGTTTCGTCGTAGTCGAAAACCTCGAGGGTGGTCGCCTCATTGGGATCGGTGAAATCGGGGAAGAAAGCTTCGCCCTGATCCAGGAAAGCCTCCGGGGTGATGCGTCCCGGGGCCAGCAAGAGGGCGAGGATAATCAGCACCGCGCCCGCGCTCAAAAACCAGACAGTTTTCTTAGTTTCATTCATGGCTTATTTCCTCAACCTTCTTGACGACACCGTTCCCTCATGTTCGCGGCGGCGGCGGCGGACGAAGATGAACACGCCCAGCACGAAGACCGGCACCGGCGGCAACAGCACGGCCGCCGTTTTGATGCGGGCCTGGATGCCGCGGATGGCCATTTCCATATTTTCCTTACTGGCCGCGACGGTCGCCTCTTTCTTGGCCTCGATATTGGTTTTGGTGGCCTCGAAACGCCGGTTTTCGACTTCCTGCAGGTTCTGGGCCATGATCTGTTTGGTCTGATCATCGAGGTCGGTCCGGTTGCGGACCTCGGCGACTTTCTCGTTGAGGCGGTTCTGGGCCTCGGTTAAGGCCTGCTGGGCCTCGGTCTCGGCGGCTTTCTCATCCACCAACCGCTTCTGGATATAATCCTCGGTTTTGGCCTCGACCGTCGTCAGGGTGCGATGTTTGATGCGGTGTTTTCGAAGATCGATAAAGGAATTGTCCTTGGCCAGAAAATCGATGCTATTGAGGAAGAAGGTGATATTGTCGAACTGATAATTTTGGAGGCCGCTTTCACGAATCCGGAAAAACTGCTCCGTAATAAAATCGATATCGGCAACAACGACGAGATCAACCATTTTCGCTCCGGCGTTTACCGCAGTGGAATCGGAAGCGCCGGTATTGGCGGCGCCGACTATGCGGGCGGCAACGGTGTAGGCTTCGGGCGTCTGCACTCGCCGGGGTCGGGGATTGAGGCTCATGCCGAAAAAGCCGCGCTGAACCAGGCTGTACCAATTATGCATGCCGGAAATCCGGCCGGTTTGCATCAGAGGAACAAATCGGTATTGGCCGTCGGTGGGCGGATCGATGTTGCCGGGGTAAATCATGACCACTTCCTGCAAACCGGCCGTGGCCGGATTGGATTGATTGAAAGCGTCGGGATTTTCGTTGCCGGGGCCGACGAAGATGACCTCCTGCTGGAGAGTCGAGAGGTCAGGATGGGGATTGTAGGCGTCCCAGATAACCGACCCGGGATTCCAGTTAACGCCGATGGCGGTCATGAAGTCGTTGATATTTCCCTTCTCTTCCGGTTGCTGCTGTTGGTTGCGTTGGAAGGGATTGCCCTGGGCGTCGCTGGGCAGAATGGGCGAAGAACCGACGTCGAAAATCGGCATGGGATCGACCATCAGCAGAGTCGGGTTGCCGGCGAGGATATAGTTTTTGAGATTATCCATCTGCGGCTGGGATAGCGACGAGGGCAGGACAACCAGCAGAGCGTCCATTTTCTGCGTAATCGGCTGGGTCGGATCGACCCGGATAACGTCATACTGTTTTTCCAGCTCATCGACGACGCGCCATTTGGGCATGCGGCGGCCCGATTGAAAATCGAAATCGCCATAGAGTTTCGCTTTGGTGGCCAGCACGCCGACTTTCTTTCTTTCGGACTGCGCCACCACCCGGATACTGCGCATCAATTCATATTCGACCGGCAGGCCGCGGTCGAAGAAGGGGATAACCTGCTCGTTGGCGCCGCAAGTCATGGCCACGCCCATGAAAATAGTAGCGGTGCCGGCACGGGCGGTTTCGTTGACGATCATCTCCTGCGGCATGATGCCGAATTTTTCGCGGGCGTCGCGGGCTTCCTGTGTGAAAGGATCGGTGTCGTGGATAAGCACCTGCACCTGATCGCCGCCGATGGCATTGATTTCCTCGAGAATGCCGACCAGGTTGGCCCGGGTTTCAACCAGCGCCTGGGGTACTTCGGGGCTGATAAAGGCCTGTATTAATACTTTGCGATTTTCCGGCAGGGAGGAAATAATCTGCCGCGTCTCATTCGAAAGCGAATGAAGCCGCTCGGCGGTGACGTCGAGGCGCATAGGGATCAGGCCGAGGATGGAATTGAGGCCGATCACGGCCGCCACCAGGCCGACAGCGCGGGCTGTGTGGTGTACCCACATTTTATATCCGCCGGCTTCGACGGGCCAGTGACGCCGCCCGATGATGATGATGTTCAGGTAGAGCATAATTCCGGTGACGGAGACAA
>CAZGAV010000137.1:3091-3592 GCA_964523575.1 uncultured Ignavibacteriales bacterium | reverse complement strand
CAACCTGAAAGGGCCACCCCGACAGTCAAAGAGCTTCCACTGATACTGACGGAGTGGCTGGGACAATTATTGAACTCTTTTTACTCAGGGTTAATAATCGGATCATTAACGCGACAGCCGAAGAGTATCTTCCGATACTGGCGGAGAGGCTGGGATTCTCCGGGGCAGATTCTTGTAACCTGTTGTAATACCGTCAAATAGCGACTAAGTCGAAACAGGACAAGGGATTTCCATTTTTTATTTGTTTGCAGCTGGTTTTATCTGTTTGCAGCTGGTTTATTGGCGAGATGGCACAGAATTGGCACAGAAGACATGGGGCCGGCCCGAAACCGGCCCCTTACGTCTCTCTATCTTCCGAATCCCCGCTTTGTTACGGACAGCAACCCTCCACCGGTGCCGGGCCACTCTTGAAGACGTAATTTATCAGGTAAACAGCGTCGCCGACATTGGTATTTCCGTCTCCATTGGCATCCCCCACACATTCTGGATCGGGGGCCGGGC
>CAZGAV010000137.1:0-3081 GCA_964523575.1 uncultured Ignavibacteriales bacterium | reverse complement strand
CGTCGTCACCGATGTTTACATCGTTATCGCCGTTGGCAACACCGCAGACAAAAGGGGATTCCATGGGAATTGCTATCACAAAGGGGGATAAACTTGCGGCCAAACCGCAAATATGATTATTGACCAAGTCATGAGATGACGTGACATCCTCCCATCCGTTGCCGGTATAGTGTTGGATAGTCATATCATCTTCGACTTCGGGCGATAAGTCGGAGTCGTCATAGGATATGCATACTTCCACCGAGCCACTGAATGTGGCATCGGTTGAAATATTGTAATACAGGGGAGGCGAATTGGGAACGATTTCAAACGAAGCGGGCGTTGGCCCCATAGATGTAACTGTCATCTCGGTCATTCCCTCAATTGAGACATTGTCGAATTCAATACTGACTTCTGTGCCAAGATCCATATGCACATCGGAGCCGGTGCCCGTATTTTCGGCGTAAGTGCAGGCATCGCCGACGCCGTCGATATCGCTGTCGGTTTGGTCGGGATTATAGACCGATGGGCAATTATCAACTATATCGGGAACGATATCGTTGTCGTAGTCACTCGGCATATCTAATGCAATATTTGCTGTAAATGTAGCGTCGTCCCGTTCGTTATCAGCATTCGGTGAAATAGCCCAGTCAATTATATCGCCTGGATTTACATTAACAGAGAAGGAGTAGTTGGCGCCAACTTCATCACTATATTCAATCGATTGTGACCAGAATTCCGTCCCATTTATAAAAATATATCCGGTTATACCATCGCCAGCATGGTACTGGTCAGTAAAATCCGACATGGCGAGCCTTCCGCCAAGAGTTATTGTTGCAGAAGTATCGCTCAGCCATCGCCGTACCGGCCATGAATACGGATTTGGGTACATTCTATCGGGATCAATGTAAACATATGGTGACCACCAAATGAAATGCCAGGATGGACTATGCCACCATGGATCGGGCCAATTGGTATCATATACTGGAAGCTCATTAAAGCCAGTACTCGTATAAGGCGGTTCGCAATATCCATAGTACCACCCGCTCTGACCCTGCGTACCGGAGAAATCATAGGTACAACTGGCATATGTATATCCTATTGGGAGATCATCAACGGCATAAATCTGCACCGGAAGTGTATCCGGAAAATTCGGAGCATTGCCCGTAAAAATTAATCGGCCGATCAACAATTCCGCCGACCCTGGATTATTGACAATGCCATTGGTATTGAGATAGACATTGACTCGCTCGGACGCCGTCATCCCCGATTGAATGGTCCCTGACGATGATCCGACAGTAAGCCAACCGCTTGGACCGGTGATTTCCTCAACGGTGATGTTATAATTCAATGGCATATGGCCGCTGTTTTCGATGACAATCGCTGTATCCAATTGAACTCCGTGACGCACATAGGTTGGATATCCAATTTCCTGAACAAAAACATTGAAAACCGGAGACGGCTCAGGATCAACCGAAGCCAGCCGAAACCACAGCATAGGATTATCAGTCCAGATCATATTGGTATTACGATAAGCTCCGGGGTATTTGTCATTGACGTAAAACACGTCCAGATAAGTATCACCAGAATAGCTGCCTGATGGATCTACGACCGGGACAGCGGAAAAGTCAGACCAAGGTGGTGTCTGCATACCATAACGTGACATCGCTGGCCAGTGATCCGATTCACACTCGCCGATTTCACAATACGGCGAGCGACTGTTCGTCAGATTTCTTGGAATATCCCAGCTTAATCCCCCATTATCCGACACCGACAGATACAATTCCCCGTTCGCCGCTCCTATCGGATTGTTTTCCGACCAGTTGGTTTCGGCGCAATCATCCCAGATGCCGTTTCGAATATCATTGAACTGTACAAACAGGGCGTATATCCGGCCTTCACTAAATGAAATTTGAGGCTTGACTATACTCATCTCATTCCACACCTCGCCATAACAACCCTCTTCCGGAATATTCCAGTTGGCGTCGTGAATGGTGCGGATGATATCGGGATATTCTTCCGACCAATGCAATAGACGGGATCCATAGAAGTGTGGATAGGAGCCGTAGGGAGCGGGGTGAGGGGAATATTCACGAGCAGGCCAAATGATATGAAGAACGTCATTCTCGTCAAAAAGACAGGATAAATCGGTGTATGCCCGCCACCCAACCTTCGAAGAATCGGATTTTGTCACATTAACTTTCGGCTCCCAAGTCAGTCCCATGTCGTTTGAAATCATACAGTAGATATCATTGTCATAAAGGACATAATCCCTGACGACTGACTCGCCATCGCCAGAAGTTTCGGGCAAACCAGCCGCCCAGACAAGAGCCACACGGGGACCGTTGCGTGAGGCCACCACGACATGTGAAAAATTAGAATATGAGGTATCGATGATTATCGAGGTTTCTGCCCAAATACCGGACACTGCTCCGCCTACTCGTCTAATATAGTGAAGCGGCTGACCGATTGGCAAACCCTTGGTAAACTCGGCGGCAAAAAGATGCAGCACCGAATCCCCATTCCAGATTTGATATTCCATTGATGGCCAGGCAAACTCACTGTCTATAATATAACTATTTTCGTAAAGATATTCCGGCAGCATATCCTTGAGAAAAGCGCAACTTCCCGGCAACGTATCAAACCATATCGTCGGCCTACTGAAATTTGCCGTTATACTATCGCCAAAAATATATTGAGTCGCGACGACCGCCAGGCCATCAGGAGTAATATCTAAGCCACGCGCGCCCGATTTCTGAATCGTGTCAGGTAAAATGCCGCGAGGATGAAGGATACAGCCATTGACAGGATCAATATAAATGAATTCACCAGTAGCCGGGTCCCACGCTTGATAAGAAGTTGTGGAGCCCCCCGGGTCAAGAGAGAGATTTGTCCACACAAAATGGACGGTGTCCGTGCCGCGCCAGTCTACCTTACGAGACATGCTGCCATTAGACTGAAAATCATAAATGGTCCGGCCGACCTGAATCCCGGGCGAGTCGGTTTTAGAATTCAGATTGCGATGAACCGTCGAACTGCTCTCGACAGCCGGAATCGGTTCCGTCTGCTCTGTCATTGACCGAATAGAATCACGCTCAACAG
>CAZGAV010000136.1:0-3605 GCA_964523575.1 uncultured Ignavibacteriales bacterium | reverse complement strand
GCATCCCCACGGATTACCTGCCGGGTCGGAATTCTTTGGCCTATTTCAGAAATATCCCTCGCGTCAAAAAAATCCTGGCCGATTTCGACCCCGATATTGTCCATGCTCATTATGCCACCGGCTATGGTCTCTGGGGCTATATGCAGAATGCCGCTCCGCTGGTGCTGACTGTCTGGGGTACCGATATCGCCGACGCCATCGAGGGGAAGATCATGATTGCGCCCATCGTGCGCCGGGCCTTGAAAAAAGCCCGCCTCATAACCGGCGCCAGCAAATTTCTGCTGGAGCAGACGGCCGCGTTCGAGCCGTCGGTGCGCGATAAACTCGTCCGGATTCCTTTCGGGGTCAAAATCAACCGCCCCGAACCGGTCGCCCTAAAAAAAGACGGCCCGGTGAAAATAATTTTTGCCAAGCAGTTTTACCCGGTGTATGCGCCCGAGATGGTCATCCGCGGGTTCGCCGAAGCCGTCCGTAGCGTCGCCGATATGCAACTGCTGATGATCGGCGGCGGGCCGCTTCAGGAAGAGATGCAGAGGCTTGTGAAAGTCCTGAATCTTGACCGAAGCGTCGAAATTAGAGGCTGGGTGGAGATGACCGAGGCCGAGGCCCTGATCGCCGAGGCTGATATAATGGTCATGCCCTCGCAAAGGGAATCGTTCGGCGTGGCCGCACTGGAGGCCGTCGCCGCCGGATTGCCGGTGATCGCCACCAGGGTTGGCGGTATCCCGGAAATAGTGGAAAACGAAACCAACGGCCTTTTGATTGAACCCGGCGATGAGAAAGCCCTGACCGAGGCTATCATCCGTCTGGCTGAGAACCCCGATCTGCGGATAAAAATGGGGGAGGCCGGCAGGAAAATAGCGAAGGAACGGTTTGATTTTGAAAACTGCCTCGATATGATGGAAGATGTCTACCGGCGGGTGAGGGCGGCCTGATGCGAATACGGTTTATCACTCTGTATTATCCCCCGGAGGTGGGAGCGGCGCAACGACGTCTTTCCGAATTGGCCCGGCGATTGGCCGGACTCGGGCACCGGGTGACTATCCTGACCGGTTTTCCCAACTACCCCTCGGGAATAAAGCCGGACGGCTATCGGGGCAAATTCTTTATGAAGGAGGGTATCGACGGTTGTCGCATTATTCGCGTGCCGCATTATGTCGCCCCCAACAAGGGATTCCTCAAGCGCATCATGATCCATCTGACTTTCGCCCTCTCGGCCTCGGTCTATTCGCTTTTCATGAAACACGACGATATAATCTATCAGGAATCGCCTCCGCTGTTCAATGGTTTCATTGCGCTGGTCAACAAATGGATCCGGCGCACCCCGTATTTCTTTAATGTCGCCGATCTCTGGCCCCAGACCGCTATCGAATTGGGAGCCTTGAAAAACAAGCGGATAATAGCCTTTACCCAATTTCTGGAAAGACTTTTCTACAATCAGTCGGCGAAAATACTGGCGGTCACGGCCGGGATTCAGGAATTTATCATAGGCATGGGATATGACAAATCGAAAGTGCCGTTGATTACCAATGGCGTCGATCATCTGATTTTTCATGACGGCGTCGAACCTGATCCTATGATTCAAAACTATAAAAACGACGGCCGGATACTGGCCGTTTACGCCGGCACGCATGGCATGGCGCATTCGCTGGGCACGATACTGAAGGCCGCCGACCGTTTGCAGGAAGATAAAATCGATTTTCTCTTCATCGGCGACGGAGCCGAGAAAGGGATGCTGACGAAGATGGCCGCCGACCTGGAGCTGAAGGCCGTCACTTTTATCGATCCTTTGCCGCAGTCGAGAATGCCGGCTATCCTGAGAAGCGCCGATCTGGCCATCATTCCGCTCAAGGATTTGCCTATTTTCGATTCGGCCATGCCATCCAAGTGTTTCGAGGCGATGGCCGCCGGTCTGCCGATCATGCTCTCCGTTCGAGGCGAAATGGCCCGTCATATTGAGCAGGCCGCCTGCGGTTTCACGGCAGAACCGGATAATCTCGACCAGATCGTCGGGGCTTTCCGGAAGTTCATTGCCCTCGACTCAGAAGCCCTCAAGGAGATGGGCCGGAAGGGGCGGGTTTATGCGGTAGAGCATTTCTCGCGGGAGATGATAACCAGAAAACTGGAAACGCTGATGCGCGATACGGTGTCCCGTGGCTGAAAATCAAAAGCGAATGGATGATGTTTACCGGGAACGGGCCGGGCTGAGCCGCCGTTATTCGCTTGAGAATCGAGGCAACCGGTTCAATTTCGAATGGCTTCATGATACGATCGCCGAACGCCTGCGGTCGATTTTCGGTGAACTGGCCGATTTGCGACTGCTCGACCTCGGTGCCGGGGAATTGTTCTGGACGGAAAAACTGATACAGATGGGTCTGACACCGGATAACTGTATCGCCTCCGATCTGCTCTGGTGGCGGCTGGCTGACGGCCGGGAACAGGGCCGGATGATCGACGCCGTGACTTTATCGGCGGCGGCCCTGCCTTTTGGCAACGACCGTTTCGATCTGGTCAGTCAGTTGACGATGATGACTTCGGTGCTCGACAGCAACGTCCGGCAAATGATTGCCTATGAAATGAAACGGGTACTAAAACCGGGCGGGTATATCCTCTGGTACGATTTCCGGTACGACAACCCCGGCAACCGGAACACCCGCGCCATCGGCCTGAGAGAAATGCGGCACTTATTCGAAGGGATGGATATCCGGTCGGAAACCATAACCCTGGTCCCTCAGCTGGCCAGAAAAATCGGTCCGGCCCTTTATCCGTTGTTGAAGTTTGCGGCCGGGTTGCCTATCTTACGCACGCATTATCTGGCGTTTATCGGACCGAAAGGATGATATGAAAATCACGGGCGTTCCCTTTTATCGGCAGTCTTTCGGCCGGGCCGAAATTTCGGAAATCACCGATACCGTCAAAAGCGGCTGGGTGACCACCGGCAAAAAGACTCATCGACTCGAAGACGAAATCGCCGCCTATCTCGGCGTCCGCCGGACAGTGGCCGTCAATTCCTGTACCGCCGCCATGCATCTGCTGTTGCGCGCCTCCGATATCGGGCCGGGAGACGAAGTCGTCACCACCCCCTACACCTTCGCCTCCACCAGCGAAGCTATCCTCTACATCGGGGCCAAGCCCGTCTATTGCGATATCAACTATGACACCCTCAATATAGAACCGGAGGCGGCCGAGGCCAAAATCACACGCCGCACCAAGGCCCTTCTGCCCGTCCATATCGCCGGTCTGCCGGTTCACATGGATGGTTTCGTCCGGCTGGCTCGCGACCGCAAAGTCCTTCTCTTTGACGATGCCGCTCACGCCTTAGGGGGCGAGTATGAGGGCAAAAAGATCGGCGCCATCGGCGACGGAAGCGCCTTCAGTTTTTACGCCACCAAAAATCTGACCACCGGCGAGGGCGGCATGATTGCCACCCGGCATAATCGCCTGGCCGAGAAAATCCGGCTGTTGTCATTACACGCCATGAGCAAAGGCGCCTGGAAAAGATATACCAAAGGGGGCAGTTGGCGTTATGATCTGCTCGATCTGGGCTACAAATACAATATGTCCGATCTTGCGGCTTCGCTGGGTCTGGCCCAGTTTGCCCGTTT
>CAZGAV010000135.1:0-3645 GCA_964523575.1 uncultured Ignavibacteriales bacterium | reverse complement strand
GAGACGCCAAATCACGATCAAGCGGCCCCTGACACCAAACAAGGGCATGAGCGGCCAGTATCAGGAATATGGCAATCATAAAAGATACAAAGAATTTGCTCATATCCACGGCCTTTCTACGGTCACCTGTTCATCCGTCCCATCCGGCATAAAGTTAGGAGAGGACATGTCCAATTTGTTTTCCACCTGTAGGCGCTTTAGCTCATTCATGGCCTCAACATAGGCGTTCTGTCGCCGGCGATCGCCCGGAGGATATATCTTGTATCCGATAAATGCCTCAAGGCCGGACATGAACCGCGTCGGGATGAGCGAGATCGCCAGTTTGGGGTCGCTTTGCGGCTCAATATACACCGAAAGGTATATTGTCATGGCCGCATCCGGCCTCGGAAAGAAAGCGACCTTCCATTTCCTGTCACCGATATCCCGATAGGCCGTGAATGCCTGGGGATTACCAGAGGCGAAGGTCGAGGGATTGGGAACCAGTTTATCGAACTCTTCTTTGGCGTAAAATTTAAGCCTGCGCCCTGAGATACTGGCCTGCTCTCTGACCGTCCGAAAGCTCTCAAAATCTGCAATCGTGTAATCATCGGCTGTTTCAGTCACGGCAAGGGTCGTCTGATTTTCCTTGAAATACCAGTCATTGGCTCCCCAGAAGGCATCGAGTCCCTGACGGACGGCCGCCTCCGCAATCGTCTTCGCCTCTACCGCCTCGACCGTAAGTTTCTGTATCAGAATCATGCTGGTATAGTATTCGACATAATCATCAAACGTCATTGGGCACCTCGCCTGTCATTCCGCATTGTCGGCGTCTGCAATCGGCATATTGGGGCTTGCCGAAATTGGATATATCGGAATAGTCCGGTTTGATGGCGTGCGCCGGGCGCCCCACTCGTTTCATTAAAGACTTACAGACCGGACAACAGACGCCATCCCGTACATTCTCCGGGACATCCACGACATTCAAACTGCGATTGTCGCATTCTTCATTCAGACACCAGTAGTTATATCTCGGCATATTTTCCCCCCCCGGCCCCCGAAGGGGCCGGGAAGTTATCGGTTAAGCACCAGACCAAAGCTGAACCGCAAAGAGAGGATTCAGGCCTTTGGCTACGAAAGGCAGATACCATCCAACCGTCGAGAATCGATTCAACGGGTTGGACGTGTCCTGCGGTCCGGGATTCTTGATGATAATTCCGGGCTTCATCACCTGACCGGCATAGGACTTGAACGTCGTCACACCAAACGCCTGCTTGCCGAAAATCGGCGTCGCATAGACAGCACCGGAGGCGCTGTAGTTGGTGTAACTGGTTCCGGGAACATTGGCTCCAACGCCATAGGCCGCCCCAGCCGTGCCGACCGTAGTGATCGGGAACCGGAAGGGCTGGGTGGTACGAACCCACCGAACACCGCCCCATTCACCGACCTCACCCGCGAACAAACCATTGACCTTTACCTCCGGGAGATCACGATATTGCATGACATTGACCCAGTTGGTATCGGCCATCAGGCTCTTCTCCGTCTGAGGACAGAGAACGCCGGTATAAAAACCGGCTTCCAGGGGAACGGCCTTGTTGTTACGCAGAATGGTAATAGCGTTACGGACGTTAGCGGTCGTCAGGATGTCGGAGGTCGTGAGTCCGTGAGCCGAAACCACGATGAAGGTGTCTCCGGCCGCCGGCTTGACATCGAAGGCCGGCGAGACGGTGAAGACACCGCCGGATGTGGCGTAGTCCGTCACCGGACGAGCCTGACCCTTGGCCGACCCGGTCAGAAAGACCACGACGGACTGGTTGCAATCGTCGTTGGCGTCTCCAAAATCGGTATTGGAAGCCGCCGAGGTATCGGCAAATACGGTCGTTGAAGTCCCGGTCGTGACCGTTCCTTCATAAACGTAATCGCCGGTTGAAATTTCACCATCGCAACGAACGGGATAGGCGCTGTTGGCGCAGACTTCCATCTGGCAAAGCAGATCGACCAGTTCGGCGGCATGATAACCCCAGAGGGCGGTCACGCCTTCGAGCCGACGGTCGATATGTGCCATTTTGACGATGGATGAATGCTGTGAGAACGCGCCCCATTCGTGAACGGTGGCTTGTAAATCTTGACCCGTAATGAGGGTCGGCACCGGGTTGGTGCCCTCGGTCAAATGGTGCCAGGCCGAAGTATCCTTCGATATCTGGTTATACCGGAAAAGCTGAATCGTCTTGCCTTCACCTTCCGGTAAGTTTTCCTTGTGAGCGAGGGGAGCAACGCGCAGTGTCTCGGCCAGCGACATCAAAAAATTCTTGGAATAGAAAATGTTTGACGCGCCGCCCGCAACTGTTGAGGTGCTGGTTCCGTAAGTTCCGTCCCAGACACCGCCTGCCCAAGCCATATTTTAACTCCTGTTTTTATCCATACCCAATGATCCGTTTAATATCAGCGGGCGGAAGTTTCTCGAGTTCCTCCGGAGTGTAGGCGTCAAGTCCCTTGCCGGATTTAATCTTGGCCGGGCCTCCTCGCGGTCCCCCCGAAGTGTTGGCGTTACCCTTAGTCGAGGCCCCAGGCGCCGGGTTCACCACGGTCGGCGGTATAGGTTCGGGAACAACCGAACTCTTCCCGGTCAATTCACGCGCCTTCGAGTAAAGGTATTCAATCGCCGCTAATCGTGACAATCCCCCGATTCCGCGGGTGTTTCGGGCAATGGCGTCCATCGTGGGGCGCAACTCCTCGAAATCTGATTTAGAGGTCACAAACGCATTGGCCTCCTTGCGGTCCAGGATGTCATACGCGACATCTTCAGCCACGGCCGCAACTTGATCCCCCCGGACATATCCGAGCTTCTCAATAGCGGCCTGCGGGTTAATCGCAAAGTCATCAGGGTCGATTGTTACGGGTTCCGGGGCCGGACGTGCCGACAACTGGCCTTCTAAGCGGGCGATACGAGACTCCCATTGCTGTCTCTCCATCTGGTGTTGTGTGATCGTCTTCTCCTGTTGTACCAGCGCGGCCAGCGCCTGCTCCTCAGTTTGATATTTCTTATCAAGACCGAGTTTTTTGAATGTACTTGGCTCCGGTGTGGCATCAATACCTTCTTCATCTGGCGTTTCCTCCGGTGTGTCACCCTCGGGGGGCGTATCTTCGGTCGTGTCACCAGTCTCGGGTTGCTCTTCCTCCGGCGTGAGCGGCTCATCGTCGAGAAAAGCCATTGCGTGTTTACCCAAGTCGGTATTTTCTTTTTCTAAGCCTGACATAATTACTCCTCATCTATCGACGGCGTTTCAGTCGTGTCACCCTCGATAAATTCAGTTATTAGTTGTTTCGGACTTTCGATAATCTGTTGCAACGATGCGGCATAGCCGCGTTTCCATGCGGTCGATCCCTCCTCCTGGTTTCTTATTTGCCTATCCCTCAACTGTAAGTTGTACTCCAACAACCTTATCCATTGCTGGTACATACGATGAGGCAATAGTTCATCGTGGAACCAATGGGCCAGTTCCTTGAGTTCGTCATTTGTGAGGGCTGTCATCTTTCACCTTCGACTTGTCAGCGATTTTCGGGATGACATCGGCAAAGAATCGCCGGCCAGCCGCGATGCACATGAATTTGCCATTCCCGCTCAGATGTTTGGGCGTCGGCTTCCAATCGGCCCCATCCAGGACTTCC
>CAZGAV010000134.1:1035-3688 GCA_964523575.1 uncultured Ignavibacteriales bacterium | reverse complement strand
TACTTTGGGTGAAAAGTGAGATCATCCAAGCGAGAGCCAAAAAGTATCTTCTGATTCTGGCGGAGAGGCTGGGATTCTCCGGGGGAGATTCATGTAACCTATTGAAATAGCGTCAAATAGCGGTTAAACCGAAACAGGACAAGGGATTTCCATTTTTTGTTTGTTTGCAGCTGGTTTTGTCTGTTTGCAGCTGGTTTATCGACGGGATGGCACAAATCCGGCACAGATAACAAAGGGCCGGTTTAAAACAGTCCCATTTCTTCATTCTTTCGAATCCAAATTTGTCTGCAGTTAGCATCTCTTTACCGGTGCCTGGAGTAGTTAAGGCAACAGGCATTACTTCCGATTCGATCTTGAACATTCGGCACCTCGGGGGACCGAAATATGACCTTGCATTTTATCGCTCCAAAAGCTATTTTTTTATAGAACCATTATCGTATTTTCACGAACAGGTTAATCTATGGGCCCGCATGATAACCATGCCGACGAGCCGTGTCGTCAACCTTCGTTGACCCCCGGAACTATCGTATCTCATTATACGATCGTCTCCCACCTCGGCTCCGGAGGCATGAGCGAGGTCTATCTGGCCGAGGATATTTCCCTTAAACGTAAAGTGGCCTTGAAATTCCTCCTGCCTCGGCTGGCCGCCGTCATGGATCATCGCAGGCTATTCGAACAGGAAGCGGCCGGCATGGCTTCCATCAATCATCCCCATGTCGCCGTTATTCACGAGATCGGAACCTACTGCAATCGGCCGTTTTTTGCTATGGAGTACATTGATGGCCGGACTCTTCAAACCCTCTTGGCTGAAGGACCGATATCTCCGGCGGATGCCGCCGCCGTCGCCATCCAGATTTGTGACGGCCTGGCCGCCATCCACGACTGCGGTTTGATTCATCGCGATATCAAACCGTCGAATATCATGATCGATAACGACGGCCGTGTCCGAATTCTCGATTTCGGCATCAGCCAGTCATCCGAGATGGCCGATGATTCCGGCGGCGAAATTCTGGCCGGGACTTTGACATACATGTCGCCGGAGCAGGTCGCGGGGCAACCTCTGACGCCGGCATGCGATCAATTTTCGCTGGGCATTGTTCTCTATCAGATGCTATCCGGGCGCAGGCCGTTTGTGGGCGACTACGAGGCCGCCCTTAAATACGCCATCGTTAATGAAAATCCCATACCGATCGAATCTCTATGCCCGGATATTCCCAAAACTCTCACATTGATTTTATCGAAGTTATTGATGAAGATCCCGGGGGATCGGTACCACGGCGCCCGAGAAGCCGCCGCCGAGTTGCGTGGCATCGGAGCATTATCCCGTGCAGGTACAGACGCCACTCCTCCGCGTCGCGACAAAAAACCTTCCGTTGTCCCCCTTTTGACTTCGCTGGTGATTATACTGGCGGCGATTGTCATCTCTTTTGTATTCAAAGTCGCCTATCGGAAACAGCAGGCATTCGGCACCACTGTCGCCGTTCTTCCTTTTAAAAATTTGGGTTCATCGGATGATGAATATTTTGCCGAAGGTCTGACCGATGCCGTCAATACCCGTCTTGCCAATGTCAGAGGACTGCGGGTGATATCCCGGGGCAGTTCCATGATGTACAAGAAAAGTGAACTGGGCTGGAAACAGATCGGGGCCGAACTGGGCGCCGACTATATCCTGACCGGCACCATTTTCTGGGATAAACGCGGATCCCCCGGTCAGGTTCGCACCAACGCCCAATTGATTCGGGTCGATGATGAATCGTATCTCTGGGGGAATACTTATGATAAAAGTCTCGATAAGATTTTCGACCTGCAATCCGTTATCGCCGAAAAAGTGACCGAGGTGCTCAGGATCGCCGCCGGCGAAGCGCTTCGTCAGTCAGCCGCTCAGGTTCCCACGACGAACCTGAAGGCCTACGATTTGTTTCTCCGGGGCAATTATTATTTCAACCGCAGTTGGGATCAGAGCGATATCACCAACGCCACCGATATGTTTCAGCAGGCAGTTGCCCTCGACACCACTTTCGCACTGGCCTACGCTTTGCTTTCCCGTGGCCATGAAAGCATGTTCTGGGAATATTTTGATCGTTCTGAAAGCCGTTGCCGCGCGGCTCGGGCCGCCGTCGAAATAGCCTTGAAGCTCGATCCCGGCCTGATTGAAGCCCGTCTGGCGCAGGGATATATTTATTACCATTGCGATCTGGACTATGATCGCGCCCTGAGCGAGTTTGCCGGCGTACTGAGAGATCGACCCAATTGTTCCGACCTCTACAGCGCCCTGGGGGCCGTACAACGCCGCCAGGGGAGATTACAGGAAGCGGTTGAGAGCTTCATCAAGGCTTCTCAGCTTGACCCCCGATCTAATCTTAAGGTTTTCGATATCGCACTGACCTATGGCCTGATGCGACGATTTGACGAAACCGACACGTATCTTGACAAAACCCTCGAACTGGCCCCGGACTGGCCGTTACCCTATGTATTCAAAGCGTGGTGCCAGATCTTTCGTTCGGGGGACACCAAAACCGCACGGGCGACTATGGCCCGGGCGGCTGGACGCGCCGACATCTCGTCATCCCGCTATTATTGGTGGCTGGCGCGTATTATCGAACCAGAGATGAACAAGATCCTTGATTCCTCACGTCCGGGTCCGGATACGGCC
>CAZGAV010000134.1:0-1025 GCA_964523575.1 uncultured Ignavibacteriales bacterium | reverse complement strand
ACAAGTCCCGGATCTATCGATTGCTGGCGGATAATGATAAAGAACGGCTCTATTCCGACTCGGCTCGGATACTTCTGGAGCACGATATACTCGTCCGGCCCGATGACCCGCGATTTATCAGTCATATGGGATTGGCTTATGCGGGATTACGGAATCGGGAAGCCGCAATCGCCTACGGGCATAAGGCGCTGGAATTACTCCCGGCTTCACGCGATGCCTTTGATGTTCTCTTTCTCGTCATCAATTACGCGGAAATATTGGTGATCTTCGGCGAGTATGACGCCGCCGTCGATCAATTGCAATTTCTCATGTCGATACCGGGATTCGTTTCTCCCCCCTATCTCAGGCTTGACCCGATCTGGAAACCTCTTCGCGATAACCCGCGTTTCAAAAGACTCCTTGAACACTCAGTCTGATCTACGACCGACACCATGAACGTATGCTCTTTAGTTCCTAAAAACGATTCGGATCGATATTGTATCGATTTAGTTTATCTTTCAAGCCTTTGCGGGTCAGCCCCAGGAGTTGCGACGATTTGAGAATATTCCCGCCTGTGGTCGTCAGGGTCTCGATAATCATCTCCCGTTCCACTTTCTCAATCACATCCCGCATTTGCCCCTTATATCCGTCCCGGCTGGTGTCTGATTCGCCGGCCCGGGCAACCTCCCGCGAGAGATGCCGAAGATCTATGGCGCTATCCGGATTGCAGACAACGGCCGCCCGTTCAATCTCATTTTCCAATTGACGGACATTACCCGGCCAGTCATGACCGGTCAGGGCCGTCATCGCCTCCGGCGAAATTGATAATCGTTCATAACCCATTTTCGTCGCATACTTGCTTAAAAAATGATGTACCAACAACGGAATATCATCCCGACGCCGGCTTAATGAAGGCATTTCAATTGTCATCGCGTTCAATCGGTAATACAAATCCTCCCGAAATAATCCCTCGTTAATCTTCTTACGAAGATCGGCGTTGGTGGCCGAGATTACGCGCACGTCGACGTATTCCGTATGACTGGCCC
>CAZGAV010000133.1:1395-3758 GCA_964523575.1 uncultured Ignavibacteriales bacterium | reverse complement strand
CTGATCGGCATTGGCTACATCTGCGCAATTATCGCACAAATCACCGTATCCATCGCTGTCCGTATCTGCCTGACCAGGGTTGGCCACGGAAGGACAGTTATCACACACATTACCCAAGCCGTCAAAATCATCATCCTCCTGTTGAGGGTTACTGACCAGAGGACAATTATCGTCCTCGTCGCATATACCGTCGCCGTCGGTATCTTCGCAGGCCGCCTCCATACAACCCGGCTCAAGGGCGCCGATATAACTGCCATTGGTGAAGGTATAGGCTGAAAGGATCGAAAGCTCCTGCAGATGAAAATCTCCCTCGACCGTATTGCAAAACATCGGATCGACGTCGGTATTTCCAACACCGGCGCCAATCCAGCCTCCGGAAATATCGCTGTAATTGAGGGCGACCAGGATGCCCAGAGTCCAGTATATTTCAGATCCGCCAATGACCGCCTCGTCCTGCCATAAAATCGAGGTGCCGATTATCAAATAAGATCTTTCAGAATAGACGGCGCCGCCCCGGGTATCGGCATGATTCTGGAACATGGTGCAATAATCGATGGTGAGAGGCCGCATTGACTGACCCACGCTGGCCAGGGCGCCGCCGTTGCGCATAGCCGTGTTATATACAAAAAGGTTATGGGCCACTGTTGGATAAGCATTGTTGGACAAATACATACCGCCGCCGTCGCGAGCGGTGTTGGAGGCCAGAGAATTGCCGCTGATCTGGGGGGTGCTGGCGTCGCAATAAATGCCACCGCCGTCGACGCTGGAAACATTATCCCATATATTGTTGGTAATAATCGCCGCTGACGAACCGCCGCGGATAACAATACCGCCGCCGGAACCGGGGTTGTGGCAGTTCTGGATAACACAGTCGCGGATGACCGGGGAGGAACCGTTGCACAGGATACCGGGAGCTCCGATCGAATTCCTGACCGTGAAACCCTCGAGGACCGCCCCCGATGATTCACCCGAAATATAACTGACTACCGGGACGCCTGATAATGAAGCTTCGATTATGGTCGAACCGGGCCCCTCGGATGAAATCAAAACCACGTTTTTGCCGCCGGGATCGATGTTTTCGACATAAACACCCGCGGCCGCCAATACAGTATCGCCGCTGACGGCGGCGTCAAGGCCGTATTGAAGAGTGGCAAAGGCATGGGCAAAATCGCCCCCGCCGGGGTTATCGATACCCGAAGGGGACACATTCCAGGTGGTCGCCTGGGCCGTGGACATGACCAGAAGTAACCCTGTCAGAATTGAAATGACCTGGCTTCTCATGGTTCCTCCTTTCGCGAAAACCGCCACCGCGTCAGTTATGGCGATGCTCGATTTCCGCCGAACGAGCCTGTTCAGAATCCGGCCGAACCGGCCCGCGCATTAAATATCCTCATTAATAGATTCAATCGCCGTGCCCGAAAATTTTATATCGCGGCCCGGCATGACCGGTTTAAGCCGTTATAATTCAACGACATCATCTGACAGGTTAAAACACCCCCGACCGCCCCGACGCCAAACCGGACGCTTCTATGGGAGAGCAACCATCTGTTATAGGCTCAGCACAATACTTTGTTCAGCGGCTGAGCAGGCTGTTCATTTTGAAACATCCCGGTCGGTTTTTTTCATCTGCGGGGGACAAATCGGTATGGTCCTGATCTGCGACCCGTCTTCCGGGCAGAAATTCACCCCTATATAATGAAGGCTTGAAATAATGAGCCACGTCAATCCTGTCCCATCAGGGACAAGCCCCCTTCTTATGTACCAAACGGGTCACTCCGGACGCATAAAAACCGTCCTGTTTTAGTTGTAAGACATTACCTCATAACGACATGCCGATGGTTTCCGATTCGGTACGGGAATTGATATAAGGCTGGTATGAAACGAAGAACGGTATGGTCGGTCACAGACAACAACAAAGGAGTGTGAAAATGAAAACCCTAACCACCTTTTTAATGACGCTAATGCTGGCGATCGGCGTGATCTTCATATATTCCGGCGTCGCCACTGCGCAGACCTGCGACGGGAACGGCAGTAATTTTGTCGATCTCAACGGCGATGGAATCAATGATAACGCCCCCGATGCCGACGGCGACGGCATTCCCAACGGTCAGGACCCCGATTGGTACCCGCCCGAGGATGGTACCGGCTATCAGCACAAAAATCAGAACGGTACCGCCGAAGTCGTGACGGCGGATAAGTCCGGCCCTGAGGACGGCACCGGCGAACAGAACCAGAACCAGAAGGGTATCGCCACCCAGACCAAGAACAAGGGCGAAGCCGGCCCCGCTTTCAAGAACAAAGAACAGCTCAAGCTGAAGGCCGGCAAGGGCGAAGGTGAAGGCCAGGGCGCCATGACCCAGACC
>CAZGAV010000133.1:0-1295 GCA_964523575.1 uncultured Ignavibacteriales bacterium | reverse complement strand
AGGGTGAAAACAAAGCCAAGTTCCAGAATAAAGTCCAGACTTTCACCCGCACCCAGACCATGAGCCAGGTGCGTCAGCGGGCGCAGGACGGCTCCGGCTCGGGCACCGGTTCGAGCACGGCCGGTGATGGTTCCGGTACCGGCACCGGTACCTGCGACGGCACCGGTCCCAAGGGCAAGGGCAAAGGCGGTAACTAAATAGAAATTGCCCCTCAGGGGCGGGATGGTCACCTCTCTGTCGTCCCGCCCCTTTCCTTATTTCACGGAGGAAAACGCGGTGTTAAAAAGGCTGATACTTCTCGGATTGACAACGGCGATCATCTGCTCGCCGGCTATCGGCGCCGATACGGCGACCGATTTCGGCCTTGGGGCCGGATATACCGATAACCTTTTCAACGATTCGACGGCTATCCACGACTCCTATACTTCGCCCTATATGAATCTCAAATTCTATCCCTCGGGCTCGATGGAAATCGGTCTTTCCGGGGCCTACCACGCCTACCGCGAAAACGTCGATCTCAGTTCCCTGACTGCCGGAGGCAGTCTGACGCTGGTGAAAGTCGATGAGAACCAGCCGTTGTCATTGTTTTTCTCCGCCGGAGGGTCCTTGCAGAAATTCGGCGAACTGTACCGCGACTACGATCATTTTCAAACCAACCTTTCGGCGGCGGCCCGGTACCGCATCGCCTCGAAAGTCCAGCTTAAAATCGGCGGCGTCTTCTCATCAAGCGTCTATTCCAATTCCGCCGCCGGGGACAATTATGGCTATGGCGCTTTCGTCGGCCTCAATTCCAGTTTCTGGGGTTCGAATACTGTCGATATCGAGGGCGGTGTCGATTTGACCCGTTTCACCGGCCTCGAAAACAGCAGTAACACGGCCGTGCGCGGCTGGCGAAACATGATGACCGAAAGCTCCACCCTCGAAACCGATTTGCAGACGGCCTATGTCAGCTTTCGTTATTCGCGGGCGCTGGGCAACACTTCCGGATTGAGTATCGAATATGCCGCCCGGACCTTCATCGGCAATGAAACCGTGGCCACCTACGGCCTGACAATCGACAACCTCTCCCCCTGGACATCTTTCTGGGAAGGTCAGGCGGTTTCGGCCGAAATCAAGACCTTCCTCCTGCCAAATTTTATCCTGACTGGAGGCGGCCGTTATCGCAACGCCCAATTCATGGATGCTCTGGAAGCGGATAATACCGCCGATGAGGTGACCTACACCCTGCAATCGCGCGAGGACGATCAGTCTCAGGCCTATTTGGGCATCAAGCGGCCGTTTGTGATCGCGCCGGG
>CAZGAV010000132.1:0-4314 GCA_964523575.1 uncultured Ignavibacteriales bacterium | reverse complement strand
TGAGAGGCCGTCAGGTCACACCGCCGCAAGCGGCGCCAAGACCTGACGGAACAATTAAAGCGGTGAAGCACCCGGGGGGCCATGCCCCATAGCCCCGGGGTTTGTGGGGCTGAAATTCACTCACACGGTAGCATTTCCATGCGACCGGTGTTTCAGATCGAAACTGAAATAAATTCCCGCCATAAGCGGATATTTTTTCCAATTTGAGCCTGTCAGCGGCCGTCCGCGATTACCTCGTGACAGGCGTAACTCTTTATCCATTAACTCAATACGTCTCAAACCCGGTCTCTGGCACAACCCTTGCATAAAGCTCCGTCGGAGAAATAGCATTTGTGAGGAATAGTTATGCCCATTGAGGAGAAAGTAACGCAGGATGCGACCCCGGAAGAGACTTCGCCGGCGAAGTCCAAAGGCCCGCTGATGCTGATTATTATCGCGGCGGGAGTCTTTGTGATCGGCATCGGAGCCTTTTCGGTGTTTATGGGCGTTTTTTCGTCGCCGCCGGCGGCCGATCTGGAAACGTCGCCCGACAGTCTGAGTCAGGCCGCAGTCGATACGACGGCGACGGCCAAAGACGACGAAATGTCGGAACTGGCCCGGATGGAGAGGGAAATTTTCGGCCACGAGGATATCGTCAAGGCCGACGACCTGGATGAATTATCCAAAGGCAAAAAGGATGCGGACGGCGGGAAACCGGAGCCTGACCCGGCTCAGGAGGCCGATTGGATCAAGGCCGAAAAGGCCAAACTGGCCAAAGAGCGCGCCGCTCTCGACGCCCGGGAAAAGAAACTGGACGCCCGGGACGCGCATTTCAAAGAAATAATAACACAAATCGACGAAGTGGAGTCGAGCCGTATTTCGGCCCTGGCCAAATTATATGACGGGATGAAACCGGCGCAGGTGGCGCCACTTATCAATCAATTGACCGACGTGCAGGCGGTGCAGGTCCTGCTGAATATGAAGCCGAGTAATGCGGCCAAAATCCTCGGGGTGATGAATCCTGATCGGGCGGCCCATATTTCGGAAAACATGATAACCTTAAATAAGGAGAAGTGAATGAGTCCAACCAAGACAGATCAACGGTTCGCCGCGTCGCGGAGAGCCTATGTTTAATCAATTAGGCGGCGCGCCGGCGGCTCCTGTCGATCTCCTGATGGGGTTCCTCGGCGGACGTCCTCAAGGAAAGGCCAGCGGTGCCGGCGATTTCGGCGGACTGGTCGATCTGCTGGGGTCGATGCCGCTGAAGATGCCCGGGGAGGGTCGCGATTCGTTGCTTTCGGACGCGCTCCCGACGACTCAGCCTGAGACGGCAATAATGGAGAATATTACGCTCCTGTTGCCGGCAAATCTGGTTCAGGCTTTGGGAATCGGCGAGCAAGCGCGGGGCGATGCGACGGACGTGGCCGCCGACACGGATAATTCGCAGATGATGACAGCGGTGAAAGCCGAATTGTTATCAACCGACGACGGAAAACAACAGGCCCTTTACCTCAAAATCCTGCCCCGAACGACGGACCCGGAAACAGCGTCCATGATTTCCGCGACCGGCGACAAGAACGAGGAGATGGTCCTGCCGATGCGCCTTCGGACGGTCGAGCAACAGGGTGATCGGATTGTGGCCGACGCCGAGTTGCAGACAGCGACCGGGGAGGATGTATCAATCAGGCTCCGGCTGGAAATAGCCGGAAATCCGACTCGGATCGGGGATTCGAAAACCGGTTCCGAGGGATTCAGGAGCGGCCCGCCGAAGACATCGACCGATGTCAGCCTGCCGCGATTACTGCATAACCTCGATGTCAAGTCAGTGGTGATCGAGCCGATGGCGGACGTGGTCGAAGCGGGTTCGAAAGATATACTGCCTCGGGCGGCGATTCTGCCGCGGAACCTGGCCGGATTGAAGCCGTCGAGTAACAACACATCTGCGGTCAATCTCAACGCGAAAGTGTTGTCGGCCGACGAGGAAACGCCGTGGCTGATGCCGATCAAAACCGACGACAAGTCCGGCGGACTGAACGATTTCGGTCAGAACCGGATGCTGTTCGATGATTTGAACGGCAATGGTCAGATGGCGTCGACGAGAGGTACTGACGCGGGCATGACCGGGACGACGACGATTCCGGTGTCCGAAATCGGCCAGAGTCTGCCGGATTCCGAAGCCTCGGGTGAGGCGGGGCAGGTTCGTTTTTATAATATCGATCAGAAACTCGATCAACTGAAGCAGAATACCGGCCAGCGGATCAAGATACAGCTGATGCCTTCCCGGCTGGGGAATATGGAGCTTTCCATTTCCAGCCAGCGCGGCGTGGTGACGGTCAACCTGGCGGTGGATTCGATTCAGGCCAAGCAGGCGGTGGAAAGAAACCTGTCGCAGTTGGAAAGTCATCTGGCTTCATCGGGTATCCGGGTCGATAATTTTCAGCTTCATGTCAACCAGGCGTCCCGAAGCGCCTCATACTCGGCTTACCAGCAGATGTATGACCGCGGTCAGGGCGACTTGACGGGTCAGCAGGGCCGCGGTTTTCGGCAGTACGCCGGCGACCGGCGGCGGATGCAACAATTTAACCCATCCGACGGCAGTTTTCGTCAGGCGATGGTAAACTGTCTGGCCTGAAGGAGTGATTGAAATGGAAACATCAGCTTTACAATATCTGACACAACCGTCGGGCGATTATACCAGCGACGCGACCGCGGCCGACAAGAGCCTGGGGAAGGACGATTTTCTGAAGCTGTTGATAGCCAAGTTGTCCAACCAGGATCCGATGAACCCGATGGATGATTCCGAGTTCGTGGCTCAGCTGGCGCAGTTCTCCTCGCTGGAGCAATTGTCCAACATGAACGACAACCTCGAACAGGATATCCAATGGAATTATCTGTTGTCGCAGACGATCTCGAACACCATGTCAACTTCGCTGATCGGGCGGGAGGTTCGGGCCGACTCTTCGACGCTTTACCTGGAAACGGCCGGTGATTCCGATATCGCGCTTCACCTGGGCCAGACGGCCAGTGAAGTGACCGTCACTATCCAGGACGAAAACGGCAATACGGTCAGGACCATCAAGACCGACGCGCTCGACGCCGGCGATCATGTCGTCCACTGGGACGGCGCCGACGAGAGCGGCGCTCAGGTTCCGGCCGGGACTTACACGATCAGCGTATCCGCCGTCGATGCCGAAGGCGAGGAATTTTCGCCGGAGCAGTATGTCGAGGGCAAGGTGACGGGAGTCGCTTACCGTGACGGGATGGCGATGCTGGTTATCAATGGACAGGAAATACCTCTCTCGAGCGTGAGAGAAGTGAAAGAGGGTTAAGTGATGCTTAAGATTTCCGGTTATCAGAATGTCAATCTGCCCGAGAAGGTACAGCGGCCGGTGACGCCGGCCCGGAATTCGAATAATTCCGGCAAGGCCGGCGCCGTCGATTTCAAATCGACTCTCAACCAGGTGCTGGACAAAAGCGCCAACGTGCATTTCTCGGCTCACGCCAAAGCCCGGCTTCATTCGCGGGGCGTCGATTTGAGCGACGCCAAGCTGGAAGCCCTGTCGAAGGCGATTGACAAGGCCGACGCCAAAGGCGCCAGGGAATCATTGATCCTGTCGGACGAGGCGGCTTATGTCGTGTCCGTCAAGAACCGGACCATCATCACCGCCTTCGACCGTGACAATCTGCGCGACGGCGTGTTCACCTCAATCGACAGCGCCGTGGTGCTGTGATGAAGAGAGAAATAATGGAAATGGATTCTTTAACCAACGCTATCGGCTGGACTCCGCGAGGGCGGAGGGGTCGGAAAGGGCGTAAGGAGGGTTTGCCTCTATGATGAGTTCACTTTTTGCAGGAGTTTCCGGCCTGCGCAACCATCAAACGCGTATGAACGTGATAGGAAACAATATCGCCAACGTCAACACCGTCGGTTTCAAAGGCGGCCGGGTGACCTTCCAGGAAGCCCTGGTCCAGACGATCAAGGGCGCCGGGCGGCCGACGGCCATATCCGGCGGCACCAACCCGGTGCAGATCGGCCTGGGCATGAGCGTCGCGGCCGTGGATACCCTGTTTCTGCAGGGCGGTCTGGAAACCACGGGACAGATAACCGACCTGGCGATTCAGGGTTCAGGTTTCTTCACCCTGTCCGACGGTTACGGCGAATACTACACTCGCAACGGAGCCTTCGGTTTCGACGCCGACAGTTATCTGGTCGATCCGGCCAGCGGCTATAAAGTCCAGGGTAAGATGGCCGATCAGACGGGAAATATCCCGGCGGTCTCGACCATCGGCGACATCCGTCTGCCGTTCGGTCAGCAGGATCCGGCCAACGCCACC
>CAZGAV010000131.1:0-4604 GCA_964523575.1 uncultured Ignavibacteriales bacterium | reverse complement strand
CGATGCGAACAAAGGTTGTTCATACCAGTCGGTCAAATAGGCCTGCAATCCCCGGCCTCGAATTCCCTCGGCGCGCTCCTGATCCTGTCTGACTCGCTCATTTCTCTCGGCGTCGCCGTCTATCCCGGCGGTCGCTGATTCCAATATAAGAGCGGATATAGACTGCGGATAACTAAGAGCCGTGTAAAGAGCGATGCGCCCGCCCATGGAATACCCGGCCAGCACCACCGGCCGGCCGAAATGGTTCTGGATGAAGGCGGCGACAGCCTCGGACAGGGAATCAAAATCGAGGGCTTCAAGATTGGCCAGGGTTTTGCCGTGGCCGGGGAGGTCGAGTGCTACCGAATACATTCCATTCGGCAATTGATTCATAGTGGACAGCCAGATGCGGCCATGCGCCATAAATCCATGCAGAAAAAGAATTGGAATTCCCGAAGGATCGCCGGCTTCATGACAATGCCATTTGATGTTCAAAGTCCCCATAGGAAATTATGATCCTTATACAATGAATAGATTCTTTATTTTTTCACGGATGGAGTTGTGCTCTTCCAGGTTTTTAGAACGTACGCTTATGATCTCGATGACAGCCGAATGATTCTTAGTCAGCGCCCCTTGATAACAATCGCCCAGTTCGCTAAGATTCGCAGGATTGAAATATGGAAGACCGAAGAGCGCCGCGGCGTTATCAAAACCAAGACCATGAGGAGTGGCGAAATAACGTTCGAAATTATCGGCCGTTTGCGCCACCGGAAGAAAATGAAAAATACCGCCGCCATCGTTGTTGATAACGATAATAATCACCGGAGTCGAAGATTCGCTGACCATCTTGAGGGAGTTGAGGTCATGCAGAAAAGCCAGATCGCCGATCAGCAGGGTCGTCGGCCTGCGGCTACTTTCGGCAAATCCACAGGCCGAAGCGATGACGCCGTCGATTCCGCTGGCTCCGCGGTTGGCTCCGACCATGATGTTTTTTGCGGCGGGCGCTATGAAGGTATCGGCATCGCGCACAGGCATACTGCTGGACAGGTATAAGGCGCCGCGGTCGGGTAATAGTTTCCCCATTTGGCCGGCCAACGATATTTCCGTCAATTGCGCGTCTTCGAAATAACTATTAAGAAAACCAGCGCATCGCCTTTCCAGGTTCATCCATCTATCGCAATATTCGGATTCCTCTTTCTGATCGATATTATCAACAAGCACGGCAATAAATTCATTCGGTTCCGCGATTACCCGCCGGGTTTCGAGGTGGTCGGGATCGATTGTCCGACAATGTTCCTGAATCTTGATGTACTCGGTCCCTTTGCCATCAAGTAGAAACCGGTTTAGCCTTTTCGAAGTCGGGAGACCGCCGATATGGAGAATGATATTCGGGTGAAGTTCGGCCGCAACCGAATCGATATCGAGATAGAGATCATAATGAGCGGCAAGGCGGGCATTGGAATTGAATCGAGTTTGAGACAGAATATCGGAGATAATCGGCCAGTTCAATTTATCCGAAAGCGCCATCAAGTTACTGCAGGCTCGATGAGGCGCTTCGGATCCGGCGATAATCAGACCACGGGTAGAACCATTCAGTATTTTCAACATATCCTGAATTGACGCATCAGGCGATTCTGACGGCTTCGGCAAGGGAGGGGTGGGATGCTCGCGCCGCCACAAGTCGACCTCTTCCTGCATCCGGCCATGGTCGTATGGCGTTTCAATCGGCGCCAGCGGCTCACGAAAACGGCAATTGATATGCACCGGGGTGGAGAGTGTGGGCATGATCGCATTTCTCAGCCGACCCAGAAAAGCCGAAGGAGAAAAATCATCGCCGGGCGCCGGGACGGTCAGGCTTGACGAGATGTATTGTCCATAGAGATTCTCTTGATTTATGGTCTGGTTGGCCCCGACGTCCTGCAATTCTTCCGGACGATCGGCGGTGATAACCACTATCGGCAACCGCGAATGATAAGCCTCGACGATGGCCGGGAAAAAATTTACGGCGGCGGTTCCGGAGGTGCAAATTAAGGCGACAGCGCGGCCGGTGGCCCGGGCGTACCCGACCGCATAATAGGCCGAGGCGCGTTCGTCAATATTGACCCGGATATCGATCCCAGGATGTTGCGAAGCGGCCAAGGTCAGAGGGGTCGAACGTGATCCCGGAGAGATACAGAATTTGGTGATACCAAGGCAAACCAGTTCGTCAACCAGTAGAGCCGCCGTAAACATATTGATATTGGGCGCTGTCACGCGGTCACCTGTTCGGACAACAAGGGTCGAAGAATATCCTTGCTGTCGATTTCCAGCCATTCGGCCTCGGGTTCCGATCCGGCCACGATCCCGGCTCCGGTGAACACCGAGACGGTTTTGCCTCTGATCAACAGCGACCTGATGCCAACGGCGATCTCGGTTAATTCAGGCGAGATTATGCCTATCGGGGCCGCATACCACCCTCGATTGAACGGCTCCAATTGCGCGATCATATCGATGGCGGGCAGGCGCGGCTGGCCGCCCACCGCCGGTGTCGGATGCAGGGCCTTGATGATGTCATCGTCGCTGACGGAGGTTATCAGATTACCTTGAATCAAAGTGGACAAATGCTGGATACGTTCGAGTTTCAGGACGGCGGTTGCGCCAATGACCGGCGGCATTTTAAGTTGAGGCGTTATGGCGGACACGATACCGTCGATTACGATCTGGTGTTCTCTCCGGAGTTTATCATTATTCAGGAGGTCGCGTTCGTAGATTCGATCCTGGTCCGAAGTACCGCCTCGGGGAAGGGTCGATGAGACAGCATCGATTTCCAGCGCATCTCCTTTCCGCATAAACAACCGTTCGGGCGTGACCGAAATAAATGCCGTTCCATCCTTGGGCTGATACATGAAGGCATAACAACCGCTATTATAGCGTTGGAGTTGCGTCAATAACAACATTGGATCAAGGACCCGGTCAAATTCATATTCCGTCCGCCGGGCCAGCACTATCTTCTCGATCCGATGCGCCTCGATTGCTTCCAACGCGGCCTGAACGTTTTGTTTCCATCCACTGAATTCGGGATAATCCTTTCTGGCGACCGGAACCGGGAGAACAAAGTCGGGCAGAGAGGCGCCTCGCTGTTTCACATTTTCCAGGAGATACTCAATGACGCTCCTGAGTGCGGAAAGATCGGATTGGGGGTCAACCAATACTGCCGCAGCGGCCTGATACCGACCGCCATTACGGATAATCATACGCTCCGGCACAAACGAGACACGGTCGGGAAAATCCGACCATAACTTATCCACGGGACTATCCCCGAACTGTTGCCCGCATATAAAAATTGGGCTATCGTCTGCCATCAATTCGACAATCGACTGGATATCATTCGAAGCCGGCAGCAAATCATTGCCCGAAATTGCCCGCGCCCGACCGATCCCCCCGATTTCCAAATCTCCGTTCCGACTTTTCCAGTACCACTTTTCGACGGATTTCCGACCACCCAGCCAGGCGACGATATCCGATGGGGAAATGTCTTCTCGGACCATGAAAGGCAACGAGCGATTGAATTTTTGTGCCAATGAATGAATACGGGTCAGGTCAGCGATGAAGAGATTTGTATGTTCGTCCGTGCTGGACATGGGGCGGACCGATCTAAAAATGAAAAGCCGGCCCGGCGTCGGTCTCGGTCCGGTTCAAAAGACCCATCCGAGTGATTTCATCGTATATCCGGCTGAAATCATCGAATGACATCGACTGGGCGCCGTCGGACAGGGCGTGTTCCGGGTCGGGGTGAACCTCGACCATGATCCCGTCGGCGCCTGCCGCCAGCGCCGCTTTGATCAGCGGCGGCACCAATTTTCTATCCCCGGCGGCATGGGACGTATCGGCCAGAACCGGAAGGCCGCTGAGCTCTCGGGCCAGCGGGATAGCCAGGACGTCGAGGGTAAACCGGGTGCGCGGTTCGAAAGTGCGAATACCGCGTTCGCACAGAATCACTTTTTCGTTGCCCCCCCGGCGAATATAATCGGCGGCATGCACCCATTCGTCGATGGTGGCCGCCATACCCCGTTTCAGCAGAATCGGCTGATCGACCGCGCCCAACGCAGTAAGGAGCGAATAGTTAAACATATTGCGCGACCCGACCTGGATAATGTCGGCGTAATGGGCAACGTCGTCCAATTGCGACTTGTCCATCAGCTCGGTGACGACCTTCATGTCGTACCGGCCGGCGGCTTCGGCCAGGATTTTCAGCCCGGTTCTGCCTAGCCCCTGAAAAGAAGTGCTCCGCGTGCGGGGTTTGAAGGCACCGCCGCGCAAGTAACGAATTTTAAGTCCGGAAAGAAAATTTGCCACCCGGTCAATCTGGTCCTCGGATTCGACCGAACAGGGCCCGGCGATAAGCAATTTCTGTTTATCCGGTATTGAACCGGTTTGATCTTCAGCTTCCTTTTTCAAAATCAATTTGCCCGTTTTTCCCGAGACCTTATCGAGACGCTCCCTGAGTTCGGAATCGACGCGCCCGAAAATACGGATCACGATTTTGTCGCGTTCGACCAACTCATAATCGAGCGCCTTCTCGGTCAGCAATGCGACGAAATCCTGGCATCGCTTATCGTTCGGGTCGAAGCTGTAAATCATTGTCT
>CAZGAV010000130.1:0-4718 GCA_964523575.1 uncultured Ignavibacteriales bacterium | reverse complement strand
TGCCGGAGTGGTGGAATTGGTAGACACCAGGGACTTAAAATCCCTTGCTCCGTCAGGAGCGTACCGGTTCGAGTCCGGTCTCCGGCATTTTATCATAGTTGCGATTTTGGCCTCGGGCATTTCATACCAGGAGCGAAAATTCAGGGCCGGTTCCGGGCCGGTCCGGCACCATAATTAAAGTTGACAGCCATCATCCGGCGGCGTAATAAATATTAGAAGCCAACCTTAAGCCGCGGGTGACAATCATTGATCGTCTATGAATTATTGAGCGTAGGAGCCGTTATCCTGCTGGGCCTGCTGGGCGGCAAACTGTCGCACCGGATCAAGATTCCCCGCGTCACCGGTTATATGCTGACCGGCCTGCTGTTCGGGCCGTCCCTGCTTGGCATCATCACCGACGACACCCTGGCCAATATTCATATCGTCAATGAAATCGCTCTGGGCCTGATCCTTTTTGCCATCGGCGGCGAGATCGAATTCCGTCACCTCAAGGCGATGGGGCGCAAGGTGATTTATATCGCGCTGGCCGAATCGTTCGGGGCCTTCACTTTGGTGCTTTTCGTGTCATACTTCATCTCGGGCGACTGGGGGATTTCGATTTTGCTGGGATCGGTCAGTATCGCCACCGCGCCGGGGGTGACGCTTCTGGTTATCCGGGAATATCAGACGCGCGGCGTCCTAACCGAGACCTTGCTGGCGGTAGTCGCTATCAACAATATCCTGTGCCTGATCGTTTTCCGGTTCTGTTTTTCGATTTTTGCCGTGGCGGCCGGCAATCCTCTGGGCGCAACACTGTTTCTGCTCCTGAAAGAGCTGTTCCTCTCGATCCTCATCGGCGGCGCGGTGGCGGCTGTCATTACATTCTGGGAACAACATATCGACGATCTGTCGGAACTGCTGATGGTCATTGTCGGCGGCCTGCTTCTGGCGATCGGGATGGCCAAAACGGTGGGGATATCGCACCTGATGATCTGTCTTATTATCGGGGCCGTGACCAATAACCTGTCGATGATGCATCGGCTGGTTTACGCCGAGTTGCGCCAGACGGAAATGCCTTTCTACATCGCCTTTTTTGTTCTCTCCGGGGCGCAACTTCATCTCGGCTCGCTGGCCCAGCTGGGCCTGCTCGGAGTCGGCTATCTTGTGGCCCGGCCTCTCGGCAAACATTTCGGCGCCTATTTCATGGGCCGCCAAAGGGCCGCCGATCCGAAGGTGTACCATAACCTTGGACTGGCGTTGGTGCCGCAGGCCGGTGTCGCCATCGGTATGGTCTATACCATCATGGCCGGTTATCCCCGTTTGGGCGAAATTATCGGCACCGTGATATTTTCATCGGTTATCGTCTATGAGGGGATAGGACCATTTCTGACCCGCATGGCTTTGGCCCGTGCCAAAGAAATTTTCCTCGTGGAATAGGGCTTTCCCGGCCGGGGAAGCACCATCAGAGCAATTTATCTATCCGGGCCACCGAATCGATCAGAGCATACGGGATGACATGGGAACGAGCGGCCAGTTCCTCTCGATACTTGCCGGTTTTGACCAAAACGCCTCTCATCCCGATTCCCTGCGCCCCGCCGATATCCGACTCGATATCGTCGCCGATCATGCCCACGTCTTCGGGAAGGAGGTCCATGTCTTCGACGGCCGCTTTGAAAAAGGCCGGATTGGGTTTGCCGACTACCGCCGCGGTTTTTCCGGAGGCATATTCCAGACCGGCGATAAAGGCTCCGATATCGAGATGGAGGCCGTCCGGTTCCTGCCAGTAGCGGCCCTTGTGGAGGGCGACGATCTCGGCGCGGCCGATGACCATCCGGAAAAGACGATTCATAATCTCATAATTCCAGCCATCGTCGATGTCGCCGATCACGACCGTATCGGGATCGTCGGAGGTTTCAAATTCGGCGAAATCGGTTTTGACGTCATCATTCATGACCAGGTAGCAGGTGGGCTTGCCGATTTTGTGCAGGTGTATTACGGCGGCGCGGGGAGCGCTGAAAATTTCGTCTTTTTCGATGGGGAGTCCCAAACCCTGCAATTTTCGGTACAGCGTCGCCATCGATTTGGTCGTGGTGTTGGTGGCGAAGCGGCAGGGGCGGCCGGCGGATTTGATTTTTTTGATGGCCTCGATCGCGCCGTCGATCAGCTGGTCGCCGATATAGAGCACGCCGTCGAGGTCGATCAGGAAACCTTTGAGGTGGATATTGAGTTTTTCCATTTTCGTATCTTTCCTCCGCCTGAAATGTATAAAAAACTAAGGCGAAGGACAGCCTTTTTTATTATTATGGGTTACTTGGTGGCGATGAAAGCGCCAATAACGGACCGGATTTTATTCAGGAGACGAAGATGGCCAAAAATTTTGCCATAATCGGCGTCGGCGGCTATGTCGCCCCGCGCCATCTGAAGGCAATCAAGGATACAGGCAACAACCTCGTGGCGGCGGTCGATCCCAGCGATTCGGTCGGCGTCCTCGATGCGCATTTCGACGATGTCCGCTTTTTCGTGGAATTCGAACGGTTTGACCGGCATATCGAAAAATTGCGGCGGCAGGATGAGGGCAAACAGGTCGATTTCGTCAGTATCTGTTCTCCCAATTATCTGCATGACGCCCATGTCCGCTTCGCCCTGAGGGTGGACGCCGACGCCATCTGCGAAAAGCCGCTGGTTTTGAACCCGTGGAATATAGACGCTTTGGCCGAACTGGAAAAGGAAAGCGGCCGCAAAATATACACCGTCCTTCAACTGCGCGTCCATCCCTCGCTGATCGCCCTGCGGGAAAAACTGCTTCAGGATAAATCGGGCCGAAAACATGACGTCTGCCTGACCTATATCACCTCGCGCGGCCGGTGGTATATGGTTTCATGGAAAGGGCAGATCGAAAGATCGGGCGGTCTGGCGACCAATATCGGCATTCATTTCTTCGATTTGCTGATCTGGCTTTTTGGGCCGGTCGAACGGAGCGAAGTCCATCGGTCGGAAACGACCCGGATCGGCGGCGCGCTGGAACTGGAACGGGCCAATGTGACCTGGTATCTGTCCATTGACCGCGAAGATTTGCCGGAGGTGGCCGTCAAGGCCGGTAAGCCGACCTATCGGTCGATCACGATCGACGGGCAAGAGGTTGAATTTTCGGGTGGTTTCACCGATTTGCATACGGTCGTCTATCAGGATATTCTGAACGGCGGCGGTTTCGGCCTCGATGACGCGCGGCCGTCGGTTGAATTGGCGCACCAGATTCGCAACGCCCCGATATTGGGCACGAGAGAAAGATCGCATTATCTGCTGGTCAATCGACCTTGATACGGTTCGGAAATTCGATCTAACGTGGCAAGGGTTATTCATGTACAGTAAACTTCTTACTCTGGCGATAGCATTGACGCTGGTGTTCTGTTTTGCAGTCAGCGGCGCGGAGGGGCCTCGGCTGACTCTGCAAGTCGCCGACGTTACGGCTGTACCCGGAGACACTCTCATCGCCGTACCGGTTTATATCCTGCATCCGGCGGATACGGTGGCCGGGATCGAGGTCCATTTCACCATCCCGAATAACCCTTATCTTTATTTTGCCTCCGATGATATCCGCGCCGACGGGATTCTGGTTGCGGCCGACACGGCCGGGTCGATGCTGTCGAAATGGGAATGGATCGGGGTCAGTTCGCTCAACGATGACGTTTATGACCTAAAGGTGGCGGCGTTGGCCGACTGGCCCGATCAGAAGGTCACCGGGCCGGCCCTGCCGGCGGAGAAGGAACTTCTGGTGACGCTTTATTTTCGGCCGGACAAAGTGCATAAGATCGAGGAAACCTTTCATTTGCCGATCGACATCGATCCCGAAAAGACCGGTTTTTCCGACCCCGCCGGTAATTCCATCGGGATCCTGACCAGCTATGAGAAAGTCTGCACTCAGTTTGTCGGCGATTCCTGTGTGTCATGGAAGCAGATGCGGGTGGGGACGCTGGATACGATAGTGGTCAGTTATGAAAACGGTTCGATTACAGTGGCTGATACGGCAGCTATCAATAAATAAGGAACCTCCCCGGCGGAGTTTTGGTTTCGGATTTTATTCGCTTGACTTGCGGACGATAAGAAATAATATATAGAGTTCGTGCTGGGGTAGCTCAGATTGGTTAGAGCGCCTGACTGTGGATCAGGAGGCCGGCGGTTCGATCCCGCCCCCCAGTATTTTTTTATTGGCGGTTCGATAATCCATGAGCAAAAAACAGGGCAAGCCCAAAAAGATCAGACCGGAAGTCCTCAAAGGTTTTCGGGACTATATTCCGGCCGAAGAAATCGCCCGGCAAAAGCTGGTTTCGGTCTTTCGCGAGGTGTTCGAATCGTTCGGCTTTTCGCCGCTCCAAACCCCGGCTCTTGAAAAAATCGAGACTCTCAAGGGTTCCGATTACGGCGCCGATAACCTGGCGACCATATTTAGTTTTACCGGTCCCGAGCAGGTCGATATGGCCCTCCGTTTCGAGCTGACCGCCTCGCTGGCCCGTTATGTGGCGGGCAACCCGGAACTGCCTCTGCCGTTTCGCCGCTACCAGATCGGGCCCGTCTGGCGGGTGGACAAACCCGGACCGGGCCGGTTCCGCGAATTCACCCAATTCGATATCGATTCGGTCGGGACGGCCTCGATGCTGGCCGACGCCGAAATCATGGCCGCCATTTGCCGGTCGTTCGAAAAGCTGAACCTGCCCGATTATCAAATCCGGTATTCCAATCGC
>CAZGAV010000129.1:0-4830 GCA_964523575.1 uncultured Ignavibacteriales bacterium | reverse complement strand
GAAGAGGAACGGTTTGGAGAATTGCTCGATACAGGGTTGGAGCTTTTTGCCAGCCTTAAGAAGAAAGTCAAAGCCTCGGGTTCGGATACGATTCCCGGTGAGGACATTTTCAAGCTGTATGACACCTATGGTTTCCCGCCGGACATGACGGCGATAATGGCGGACGAGGCGGGTCTGAAGCTGGATATGGCCGGATTCGAAACGCAGATGTCGGCGCGTCAGGAGCAGTCGCGGGCGGGTTCGAATTTTGATAACCTCGCAATCGAATTTATGAAGGAAACGCTGGATATAATAAAATCTGGAGGATACTTAGATCATCCGACTGAATTTGTGAGAGGCAATGATGCCCCAGTACTTGAGGTTGTTGCAAAGAGTATTTATATTCAACATGATGTTAATCCCCCATCGGGATGGCCAGCAGATACGATCATTATTCTTGATAAGACTCCATTTTATGTCGAATCTGGGGGGCAGGTGGCGGATTTTGGCACAATCGTGGCCGGTAATGCAAAAGTCGATATTAAAATGTTGATCAAGTATAATGATGCGATTGTTCATTTTGGTGATCTTGTTGAAGGTGATTCAAAAGAATTATACGAGGCTGAATATTTTACTGCGCGCATTAACAAAGCCCGCCGGTGGGATATTATGCGCAATCATACGGCCACTCACCTGCTCCATAAGGCGCTGAGGCTGGTGGCCGGGGATCATGTCAAACAATCGGGGTCGCTGGTCGATCCCGACCACCTCCGGTTCGATTTCGCCCATTTCAAGGCTCTGACGCCGGATGAAATCGCCGAAATCGAAAAGATCGTCAATGAGAAAATCCTCGAAGGTCTCCCGGTCAAGACCAAAATCATGAAAGTCGATGAGGCGATGAAGGTGCCGGGCGTGATGGCACTTTTTGATGAGAAATATGGCGACGAAGTCCGGGTCGTTTATATCGGCGAGAATGACGACGTTTTTGCGAAAGAGGGAATTTATTCCAAAGAGCTGTGCGGCGGAACGCATGTGACCAATACGGCCCAGATCGGTTCGTTTATGATAACCGAGGAAGCGGCGATAGCTTCGGGAGTGCGCCGGATCGAGGCGGTGACGGGGCGTATGGCGTCGGAATTGAGCCGCAAAAACAAGCAGGCGGTGGGCAAGATAGGCGCGGCGCTCAATGTCCCGGCCGATGAGGTGGTCGAGGCCGTCAGGAAAATGACGGCGAATATTTCCGACCTTCAGAAGGAAAACAAAAAGCTGAAATCCGAACGATTCTCCGGCGGAGCACAGTCGCTGGTCAGTAAAGAGACCATCGGCGATATCGAATTGAATCATCATGATTTCGGCGAGGCCGATCAGGAGTCGGTTTCGGGCTGGGTGGATGGTTTTAAGGGCTTGACCATTCAGGCGGTGGCGGTAGCGGTTGGCGTCATCAACGGCAAGCGGACCTTTATCGCTGGCGCTTCGAAAGGCGCCGTCGAGTCCGGTTTCGACTGCGGAAAAATTTTCGGTGAACTGGTGCGCGATATGGGCGGCCGGGGCGGCGGTAAGGCGGCTTTTGCACGGGGCGGTTTTCCTGATGATATCGCCTATGATGATTTCATAAAGAAAGTCAAAGAAAAGCTCGCCTAAACGCGATCAACTGTGGCAGGGATTATGCCGTTATTCGAACAGCTTCTGAAAACCAGGGATGAAAAAGGAGCCGGATTTTTTCTGCTTCTCGATCCCGACCGTGTCGGCTCTGGCCGTCTGGTGCAGATGGCTGAAGCGGCGGCGGTGTGCGGCGTCGATGCCATCCTGGCCGGAAGCTCTTATGTCGCCTGCCATGATTACGAAGACCGTCTGGCCGAACTGAAAAGAGCATCGTCGTTGCCGGTCATCCTGTTTCCCGGTAATTCCCGGCAGGTTTCCCGCCATGCCGACGGGTTGCTGTTTTTATCCCTGATATCGGGACGCAATCCGACTTACCTGATAGAAGAGCAGGTGCGGGGGGCGCCGTTGATCAAGTCGTACGGGCTGGAAGCCATCCCCACGGCCTATATGTTGATCGAATCGGGCAAAGTGACATCGGTTCAGTATGTGTCCGATACTATCCCGATACCTCGCGATAAAATCGATATTGCCATGGCCCATGCGCTGGCGGCCCGGTATATGGGGATGAAAACGGTTTATCTTGAAGCCGGGTCGGGGGCGTTACAGCCGGTACCCGAAGAGATGATTTCGGCAGTGGCCGATTATTGCGAACTGCCGGTGATTGTCGGCGGCGGCATTCGCACGCCGGAAGCGGCGGCGGCACGGGTGGCCGCGGGAGCGTCGTTTATTGTTATTGGAACCCGGTTGGAATTCGAAAACGATACCGGCCTGATGGCGGAAATGGCTGATGCCATCCATGCCAATGTCAAAACACCGATTTAGCGGGAAGATATGACCAAAGTCGAAAAGAGAAAGGTTTTGCTCAAGGCGGCGGCGCAGGCTGTCGGCGTCAAGCAGGCCTTGATGGAGAAAGAACTCGACGGCATCCTTGATATGGCTGAGGGGCTGGTGCGGGTTTTACGCCGGGGCGGGACGATTTATCTGGCCGGCAACGGCGGGTCGGCCGCCGATTGTCAGCATTTTGCCGCCGAATTGATTGTCCGTCTGACCGGCAAATTTTCCCGGCCGTCACTTCCGGCTGTTTCTTTGACGTCCGATACAGCCCTTATGACCGCCGCCGGAAACGATTATGGTTTCAACCGCATTTTCGCTCGACAGGTGGAGGGGCTGGCGCGTAAAAAGGACCTGTTTATTGTGATTTCGACTTCGGGGAATTCCGAGAATCTGGTCATGGCGGCCAAAGCAGCCCGGCTCAAGGGAGTGGAGGTTTACGCCCTGCTCGGATCCAACGGCGGCCGGCTGAAAAAATACGCCTCCCGTAAGATCATCGTTCCTTCCGATTCGGTTCAGCGCATTCAGGAGGAACATATTTTCATTATCCATAACCTGGTACATATCGTGGAACGGACTCTGTTTGCATGAAACCTGATAGATTGTCATTGATTCTTACCTGGGTCGGATTGTCCGGCTATGCCCTGCTGGCTCCGGCTTCAATCGCGGCCTCGCAGATAATGTTCGGCCTGGCTCTGATCGGTTTTATCGGATATTTGATTACCGCCCCGAGTCACAAGGGGATTGTGTTTCCGCCGATACCGTTGATTCTGGTCATGGCGCTTTATGTCGCCTATCGATTAACGGCCATGATCCATGACGGCAGTGATGTTTTGATGATCAAGGAAGACTGGCTGTTTTTTATGGTGATCGTCGGAGCCGTCACCTTCCGGGATATCAAAAACCTCACCCGGGTGCTCGATTTTTTTGCCGCCGGAATTATTATCATGGGCGGTTATGGTATCTGGCAGCATTTTGTCGGCGTCGACCTTTATCATAAAGTTTTGCTGGATCGGATGGTTTTCGGGTATCGAGCGATCGGGAATTTTTCGACCTATCTGACCTTCTCGGGATTTTTTGCCATCGCCTCGATTTTTCTCGTCCCGGCCGGATTCAGCGCCACGACCCGAACCCGTAAACTGGTTTATCTGCTGGCCTCTCAAATCGGGCTGGCCTGTATCCTGTTCAATTATTCGCGATCGACGATTGTGGCCCTGATAATCGGGGCGATTGCCCTGGTGGTTCTGGTTGGCGCCCGTTATCGCCGCTGGGTTTCGCTGATTTTGCTTCTGACGCTGGCGGTCGGGATCGTGGTTTCGCCCGATTTTCTCAATCGGTTCAAGAATATGGGTTCGACCGAGTTTTCCATGGAATATGCCAATTCCCGTTTCGCCATCTGGGAGACGACCTTGTCGATGATCAAGGAGGATCCCGTATTCGGCATCGGGGCCGGCCATTTCCATGAGAAATATATCGAATACCGCCGCAACCGGACCGGCCGCGATTTGTCCCATGCGCATAACGATTTTTTAAATACGGCCGCTGAATCGGGTATCCCCGGCGCGGTTCTTTTCATAATTTTATGGCTTCTGGTCTTCTGGTATTTGTACAAGGGGTATCTGCGATGTCCCGACGGATTCCAAAGGGGCCTGATCCTGGGGGCCTTTTTGGCCTCGCTGGTCTTTGTCGTGATGGCTCAATTTGAGGCGTTTTTTGACGATGAAGAGGTTAGGCTGTTATTGATGTTCTTTTGGGGAATAGGCTTTGCGGTTTTGGGTAATCTCAAGGCTTCCGAAAGGTTGTCGGAGATAGCCTGATAGATTCCGCTTGACAAGAGACCGATTGGAGGTATATTAGACCCGCTATGGCGAAAGGCGATAAGAAAGAAGAGAAATCCGGCCTCCCGTTTGGGCCCAAAAACTATATGTTGATGGGTGGGGCGCTGGTAGCGATCATTATCGGCTATTTTGCCTTGAGTGCGGGGTCGATTACGCTGGCCCCGATTCTTTTGGTTCTGGGATATTGCGTCCTTTTTCCGCTGGGCATCATCTGGGGTGGTCACCGGGAGAAGGTCGAGGAAACGGGAGAATAGCTCGGCAGTCATTGGCTGAGAGAAGTGGCTGTCCTGGATAAGGGGGCAGTTAGCTCAGTTTGGTTAGAGCACCTGCCTTACACGCAGGGGGTCACTGGTTCGAGTCCAGTACTGCCCACCATAGATCAGCCGGGAGTGATAGAGAGAGTTTTTGTTTTTTGACATATAGTGCGCGGAACAAAAGATATGGTGCCGCGTTAATAAGAATATCGCAAGTGGTGCGGGGTTGTAGTTCAGTTTGGTTAGAACGCCTGCCTGTCACGCAGGAGGCCGCGAGTTCGAGTCTCGTCAACCCCGCCACTTTTAAAAGGTACTATATGGCTGTC
>CAZGAV010000128.1:0-4972 GCA_964523575.1 uncultured Ignavibacteriales bacterium | reverse complement strand
TGCCCACAAAAGAAAAGGCAGAAGTCGGGGACTTCTGCCCTACCCAATGAGAATCTATGTCAAAGAAATGACTACAGGCTAATGCAAATTATCATTACACCCAGCCGCGGTCGCGGCAGGCCTGAGCCACACGGCCAACGGCGATAACATAAGCGGCGTCGCGCATATACAGTTTCTGTTTACGGGCCAGGTCGCTGACGGCAATGAAGGCGGCGGTCATCTTGGAATCAAGACGGTCGAGGACTTCCTGCTTTTCCCAGAAGTAATTCATGTTGCACTGGACCTGCTCGAAATAACTGCAGGTGACGCCGCCGGCATTGGCCAGAAAATCGGGGATGTTGAAGATGCCCCGGTCCTGAATGACGGCGTCGGCCTCGGGCGTGGTCGGGCCGTTGGCGCCCTCAACGATGATCTTGACCGAGGGTTTGACGAGCTTGATGGTTTCGGCGGTAACCTGATTTTCAATCGCCGCCGGCATCAGGATACCGACTTCCTGCTCGATCCAGGCGTCGCCCGGCAGGATCTCGTAGCCGAGGTCGCGAGCTTTGTTTTTGTCGATGCCGCCGAAGCGGTCGGTGATTTTAAGAAGGGCGTCGATATCGATGCCGTCGGCCTTCTTGAAGGAATAGGAGGTCTGATCGCCCTGATCCCAGCAGGAAACGCAGATGGTCTTGCCGCCGAGTTGGTCGTAGAGGCGGATAGCGTACTGGGCGACGTTGCCGAAACCCTGAACGCTGACGGGCATGTTTTCCGGTTTGAGGTTCATCTGGCTGAGGGCCTCGCGGACGGTGTAGATGACGCCGTAGCCGGTGGCCTCGGTGCGGCCCAGCGAGCCGCCCATGCCGACCGGTTTGCCGGTGATGAAACCGGGATATTTGGCGCCGTGGATATGCTCGTACTCGTCGAGCATCCAGAGCATGTGCTGGGCGCTGGTCATGACATCCGGGGCCGGGACATCGGAGAGAGGGCCGACGTTTTTGGCCAGTTGGCGGACCCAGCCGCGGCAGATGGCTTCCTGCTCGCGCATGCTGAGATTATGCGGGTCGCAGATGACGCCGCCTTTGCCGCCGCCGAGGGGAATATCGACCACGGCGCATTTCCAGGTCATCCAGGTGGCCAGGGCGCGGACGGTGTCGATGGTTTCCTGGGGGTGGAAACGGATGCCGCCCTTACAGGGGCCGCGGGAATCGTTATGTTGAACGCGAAAACCCCGAAATACCTTGACGGTTCCGTCGTCCATCCGGACGGGGATACTGAACTGGTATTCTCGCATGGGGTTGCGCAGGAGTTCGCGAGTTGGTTCGTCTAAATCGAGCTGGTCGGCTACTTTATCGAACTGAGCCTGGGCCATCCGAAACGGATTAAAACCTTCAGCACTCATTGCAAAGCCCTCGAAAGTTAAAAGTCATGCATATATTAAAGACGACGTCAATTCCCGCCCCCGCCCTCGCGGAGACCCGAGTGAGAACCGCTATCTTCTTGATTTTCAAGAAGTGCCGGGTCAACCGGACTAAAGCAGCCGTCATTACGTCGCCTACAAAACATTGTTACTTTTTTCACAAGGAGGATATGCTAAATTGCCGCTTTTGTCAAGCAAATCCTGCAATAAAAAGCGGCAATTGTCAAAATTTCGACAACAACCTGGCCGCGATCGGACTTTTTTGGATTTAGAATTTTTCAACGGAAAATTTGTAAATCTGGGCCTGCTTGTCCTTGTAGCTGTTTTTGGGCAGGCCGGCCTTGAGGCAGGTTTGTTCCAGAAAGGCGATCTTGTCCCAGCCGTTTTCGGTGGCCACCTGCGGCAGGAGAAGGCCGGAATGCATGGCGAGGCGGATCATGAGGCCGTCGCGTCCGACGACGATGGAATTGATATCGGTCACCAGCGCTAGCGGGGTCATGACGGAAATTTCGTATTCCAGGTCATTCAGTTCATCGATGGCGACGGCCGGGAAACGGGGATCATCGAAGGCGGCGGCGACGGCCATTTCGGCGACGGCGTCCACCAGCCTTTCACGGGCCTGAACCAGGCCGATACATCCTCGGAGAGTGCCGCGCTTGGTAATGGTCACGAAAACGCCCCGTTTGTCCTCGATATAGCCGGAGGGGCAAGGGGGAACTTCCAATTTTTGGCGGCGGGCCTTGGCCTCGACCGCCCGGCGCGCGAGACTTAGGAGATATTCCTTCTCTTCCTGACTGTAGCCGGTTCGTTTCCGGGGTTTGGGCGTACCTATGGTGGGCTGAGGTTTGGGAATTTCTTTTTTGCCGGTGATGACCGCCGAGAGATAGCCGACCACTTCGGAGAAATCGCCGGTGGCGGCTCCGGAGGTGCCATAACTGATAATCTCGACTTCCTGACCGCCCATCCGTTTCATGGCTTCGACCACGGCCGTGACAGGGCCGTAACCGCAGGCCTCGGATCGGCCGGAACCGACCACTTCGATTATCTTCGAGGAATTGAAGGAAGCCAAGGCCGTTTCGAAGGCCTTGTCCAGACGGCGGGCTTCTTTTTCGGGATGGAAATGCGACATATCGGTCGAGGCCACCAGGAGGGCTTTTTTGTCCGTCAAAGTCGCCGCCAAAACTTCGGTCGTGGCCCGAATGGTCGATTCCTCCTGATCGCCCATGATCATGGCGACCAGTTTGAAGCGGCCCAGAACGGTTTGAAGGAAAGGAAGCTGGACCTCCAGCGAATGTTCGCCGTGGCCGCCCGAACCGGTATGACCGACGGTCGAGGCGAAGACAGTCGGGTGTTTTTCGGCCATCAATGCCGATAGTTTGCGATCGATTTCGACCACGCCCAACGGCGTCTGGTACCCGCCTCCGGAGTAAACGGAGACGCCTTTGAAGAAGCCGTGGAACGGGGCAACGACGACGACGATGTCGAAATCCATGCCCTCGACCTGCTTATAGGCGTTGGCGGCTATCTGACCGGAATAAATATACCCGGCATGGGGCGCGATGATGGCTCGCACCGGGCCCGGCAGGGTTCTCTTTTGAGCGCGGCTGAACATCTCGGCGATTTGCTTGGACAGTTCAACCGGGTTGGAGGGGTAGAACATCCCCGCCACCATCGGCCGGCGCACCTCTATTTGGTCTTTATTGAATTCCATACAGCATAATAATCTACGCAAGCACGGGTCAAAAGTCAAACTTTCTCTTGGAAGTTATCGATAACTGGATGGCAGTGGGGGGGATCGAAACGGCGTCGGGGGCGTTCGGAAGTGAAACATTTCACTTGCCAAATCGGGAAAATTGTCTATATATCACTCCCATATCGTCAGATTCGGAGCTGAAGTTTGACAAGGACAGAACGCCGTTTGAGCGAAAATCAGGCCATCCGGGCGACGAATTAAGGTAAGCCCGATGCCAGCGGAGGAATTATGCAGCGGATATTGACAACCAGGCGGTTGGTTTTCATTTTGGCCGTCATCGCCGCCTTCTGGATCACCAGCCTGTCGGCTTCGGGCGACAGTACTGATCAGGCCGCGACACCCGATAGTCTGGTCGCCGGTAGTCAGACGGAAACGCCGGTCGAGGCCGAACCACAAGCATCTGCCGCCGAACCGGCCGCTGACCATGGCGGCGCGGAGGAATCATCGGGCGGGCATAGCTCCAACGAAGTCTCGGAAGTCCTTCTGGGTTTGATTGTCATCCTTCTGGCGGCCAAAATCGGCGGCGATATCGTCGAACGATTCCATCAGCCGGCGGTCTTGGGAGAGCTGATTTTCGGGATGATTATCGGCAACCTTTCGCTGGTTGGTATCGACGTTTTCGAACCATTCAAATATTCGATGACCCTCGAGGTTTTGGCCGAAATCGGCGTTATTATCCTGCTTTTCCAGGTCGGACTCGAATCCTCCATCGCCGAGATGATGAAGGTCGGTATGGCCTCGTTCATGGTCGCCACGTTTGGCGTCGTGGCTCCCTTTTTCCTCGGATGGGGCGTCAGCGCCTGGTTTCTGCCGCATGAATCGATTTACGTTCATATTTTTATCGGCGCGACCCTGACGGCGACCTCGGTCGGAATTACGGCGCGGGTCTTGCGTGATATCGGGAAGATCAAAACCGCCGAAGCCAAAATCATATTGGGGGCGGCCGTCATCGACGATATCATGGGTCTGGTGATCCTGGCCGTCGTGACCGGCATTATCGGCGCCGCCTCGGGCGGGGGAGAGCTGAGTTCGGGCGGAATTTTCTGGATCGTCTTCAAAGCGGTGGCCTTCGTCATCGGCGCTCTGGCGGTCGGCACTTTCCTGGCTCCCAAGATCCTCAAGGTCGGTTCCAAGATGCATGTACAGGGCGTTTTGCTTTCGATTGCCCTGATGGTCTGCTTCACACTGGCATTTCTGGCCGGTGTGATCGGATTGGCGCCGATCGTGGGCGCCTTTGCCGCCGGGCTGATTCTTGACAAGGTTCATTACAAGGTCTTCACCGAGCGGGGCGAACACGACATTCATGAACTGATCGAACCGATCGCGACTTTTCTGGTACCGATCTTTTTCGTTCGGATGGGGATGATGGTTCAGCTGGCGACGTTCGGACATATGGATATCCTGCTTTTTGCGGCGATTTTGACTCTGGCGGCGATTGTCGGCAAGCAGGCCTGCGCGTTGGCTATTTTCGGCAAGGGGATCAACCGTCTGGCGATCGGATTGGGGATGATTCCCCGAGGCGAAGTGGGATTGATTTTCGCCGGGATCGGAGCCAAGCTGGTGTTGAACGGCGAGGCGGTGATTTCTCCGAGCACGTTTTCGGCGGTGGTGATTATGGTGATCGTGACGACGCTGGTGACGCCGCCGTTTTTGAAAGCCTCGATGCTTAAGGGGGAGCGTAAGGCGGCGATGCAGGAGGTTTCGGGCCTTTAGAAAAAAAGCGGCCTGGTGGCTTGACAAGCGGCGATAAAAATTATAGTATGTATACTTCGGCGCGGGGTGGAGCAGTCCGGTAGCTCGTCGGGCTCATAACCCGAAGG
>CAZGAV010000127.1:0-5215 GCA_964523575.1 uncultured Ignavibacteriales bacterium | reverse complement strand
TCAATGCAACTCGTAGCTGATCAACTGCCAGGTCTGATAAGTATCGGCTACCGACCGGCCCTCATGCGAATGCCGGTTCACGTACACCATGCCTATATCGGGCGCAAAATTATAACCGTAATCGTAATAATCGGGGGTTCCCCAGGGCTCTATATGAGCCGTAAAGTGCTGGCAGATAACCGGCTCCGAATCGAATTCAGACGTTGCCAGCGTCCCGTTTTCACATCCGTTATTATCAAAAAGAAAAGGATGGCTCTGAATAAAATAAATCAAAAGAAGACTGGTTTCGATAATTTCATCCTCATACCGATAAAGGTAGCGGTTTTGATCGACGAAATAATGCACGCCGTTGATCAAAGAGTCCCGAACGATAAAAATGGAATCGACATGACTCTCCGGCGGGGTGCAATATCCCGAAGTGGTCACGTTGTAAATCCATTTATTGCCGATAGCCAGCGGCAGGAGATTCTCGCCATGTGTCGTGAAACCAAAACTGAGTGTATGTAGAAGAGAACCTCCCAAAATACTCCTTACATTCTGACTAACGTCCACCGTGTATTCGGTCAAAATTTCAAATGGCTGTGCGGGACGAAATACGACCACCGAATCATGGCATTCAAGACTCCCCGAAACCGGCGTCCCCGATAATTCCTTGACGACGATATTTGCGTCGATGACGGTGGCGGGATTCACTGGGAGCCCGAACTGGAGTTTGATCACCGTATCCGGAGGCGTACAGCCTCCATCGGGAGACCACTCCAGCACATCGAACGGGGGAACTGCGAATGTCCAACTGTAATGGATCTGTAATGTATCGCCGCCGGTGTCGATCACATCGCCGTCGAAAACCGCCGTATATGCTCCCGGGGACAGGTCGTATTGAGGATTAAAAGTCACTATGCGTCCATTGATATTAATTGTCCCCGATACGGAAGCACCGCCGGTCACGGTAAATTCGTCGGTGCTTACGCAACCGATCGCAATATCCCGCGTAAACTCCACGGAAATATTGCTTGTGGGATAAACGAATTGATAGCCGTCCGCAGGGATAACCCTGACTATTTCCGCCGTCAAAATATCCATCGTTCGAAACGACCAGCTGTGATTGAAATAAAATTCATGCCCGGCCAGATCCTTGACCGTGCCGTCGAACGTCGCCGTGTACAGGCTGTCGGGTTGGAGGTTCTCTTCGAGTATATACCTGACCCTTTTCTCCAAAACGCTGATGTGGCCCTGGGGATTGCCGGATATGACGAATTCATCGGCCGACACACTTGAGTTATCGAGGCGCTTCGAAAATTCGAGCCATATAGCGGTGTTGAGAGCCGCACCTTCCGAGCCGTTAACCGGGTAATCGGCGACGATAGACGGCCATGAAACATCGACCGTCGTAAAGGTCCAGGTGAAATCCTTCCCCAGAGTAACACCCTCGGCGCTGGCGATACTCCCTTTAAGCGTTACGGTGTAGGTATGGAGCGGCGCCAGACTATCGGACGGCTGAAATCGTATAACCCGGTTCTGGTAAGTGACTGTGCCCCGCGCCCCGTCACTCAGGAAAACCGTCGAGGTATCGATCGTGGACGGGTTCATATCCATACTAAACGTCGCGGTCACGGAGGCTTTCAAAGAAACATCGATTTTGCCGTTCAATGGTGTTATCGAATCGATGAATGAACTTCCCGATACGGTGCGGAAATGATAGGTATAAGGCTGAAGCATGACATTGCCTTCCTGGTCCGCCAGTCCCGAATCGATGGTCATTTTGTATTCGGCGCATTGAAGCAGATCACCGGCCGGCGATAACGTCGCCTGCATTTGATTCCCTGAAAAGCTGTAGGTATGCGACGGGCTCAAAATAAATTTACGTCCGATCACCGTCAGGGTATCCATGGGGCGAAGGAAAAAGACTTTGATGGAACTGCCAAGCGGCACGTTGACGTCGCCGTCAGCCGGATAGATCGAATCGAAAAATTGCAGGGCCGCTTCCGGCTCGGTTACGCCGTTGGGTTTATCCTTGGTGCAGGCCCCGATGATTACGGCGCAAATAAAGACTGGGATTATTACTCGTTTAATATTCACACTTTGCCTCCCCCCGTGTGACCCATTTTCAGGCCGAATGATACTGGCCGATATTTAAATATAACTATTGCATCCAAATTTGGCAAGATTTATTAATTTTTGCCTGCCGCATACGGCCTTTTCCGCCATCAAAGGCGGAACGCCATTCCGATTTTGTGGCCGGCAGATGTCCACATCTGCCGCTTTTCCCGCACCAAAGCCCCGGCAGCGTCCTTCCCGAAGGGTCCCCGGCGTCCTGCAAAATCGACGTAAAATCGATGGTGATCAAGAAATCACCCCGGTATAGGGATGAATCTCTCAACGGAGCAGGATAAAGCGATGCAAAATCATCAGATTCAAACCGGCCGCAAAAAGCCCGTCTATAATTCCAAATTAGATTCAGAGAGAAGAAAATTTGGGGACCCCTAAAAAATGAGCAAGCAAAGCCAAATTCCTTGTAAGATCATGCCCTATAATTATATACAACCCAAAAGGACGCCTCGAAAAAGCCCATCGGCACAATATATAGTTGCCGTGAATCTAAAAATAACAATATGGAGTGGTGAAATGACGCCCAAAAAGCCGCAAATTATCGAAAAACCAGCCAAAATTCGCCCAAATTTGGCTTAAAATCGGCCCATTTTGGCTTTTTTTCGGGAATATACGGTCACGCCGCCGCAAAAAGCGGCGGCATGACCATCTATGACACACGATGTATGTTAAAAGCCCGCGCAACAGGTTTCCACCGGCGGCGGGCCGGATTTGAAGACAAAGTTAATCAGGTAAACGGCGTCTCCCACATTGGACTCGCCGTCGCCGTTAGCGTCGCCCGAACAAAGCGGGTCGGGCGCCGGGCCGCTCTTGAAGACGAAATTGATCATGTACACGGCATCGCCGACATTGGGTTCCCGGTCACCGTTGGCGTCACCGCACACCGCCTGACAGGCGTCACCGACGCCGTTCTCGTCGATATCGGCCTGATCGGGGTTGGCCAGATCGGGACAATTGTCGCAACCGTCCGGGACGCCGTCCGCGTCGGCATCGACCGCGTCGTCGAATCCGGCGCAGATATCGCATCCATCGGGAACGCCGTCGGCGTCGGTATCGACGGCATCGTCGAAGCCGGAACAGATATCGCACAGGTCGCCGATCCCATCCTGATCTTCATCGCTCTGATCGGTGTTAGCCGTTTCCGGGCAATTGTCGCAACTATTGGGGATATCATCGCTGTCGCCATCGATGGCGTCGTTGTAGCCGGGGCACATATCGCACAGGTCGCCCACGCCGTCGAAGTCGTAATCGCCCTGATCGCTGTTGGCCGTCTCCGGGCAGTTGTCACAGACGTCGCCGACGCCGTCACCGTCGAAATCGGCCTGATCTTCATTGGCGATCAGGGGGCAATTATCGGCGCAGGCTATATAGGAATCGCCATCGTCGTAATCGGCCTGATAACCCATCATGACCCAGAAATCGAGAACATCGATGGTATTCAAGCTGTCCTGAGAATATAAAACCAGCTGAAGATCGCCCCGGGCGTAAGCGCCGTTGGCCATGCCAAACATCGTCGACGGTGACAGATCGAATGAAATTTCGATACTCTCCCCGGGATTGATGAGGCCGCTGTACAGATGGGGCGTGACCCAGCCGGAAATGCCCGGCGACAGGTTGCTGAAGTTCATATTGACCAGAATAGCCGTCGATTCATGATTGTTGTGAAAGGTGAAAGTTTTGGTAAAATCTTCGGCGCAGTCGGTGATGACGCTGTCAACGGCGGTCAGGTCGGTGGATAACCAGAGCGAGGAATGATTGACCAATTCATGCACCTCCTCGATCAGCTTCAGGTTGGCTGTCAGGTGCCTCTGGCAATGGTCTTCCATCTCGGCCACCGACGGCCAGAAATCCGTAGCCGTTTCGATCAGATAGCCGAAGGCTTTGGGTTTTTCGAACTGCTCGGCGTATTGCCAGCAGGCGGCGTCGCCGCCAAACCCGGTCGGGCCGCCGATCAGGCCGTAATTGTAAGCCGTCATGTTGGCGTAGATAAAGACATAGGTGTCGAAGATGCTGTTATCGGGACAGCCGACAACGTTGGCCACGCCAAAGGGAGTCAGGAAGATATTGCCGTAGGAATGGTAATTGACGATGGCGACGAATTCATGGGCATCGATGAATTGACGCATCACCTCCGTTTCCGGTTCCGAAAACGGCCCCGTGCCGTGATAGAGAAGCGACGACGGGTCCGAAACGGAATTGGGGTAAGCGGCCCATTTGAATCCCCAGTTGCGGTTGAGGTCGATACCGTAGGAACCGTCCCCGTTATCGCGGCGGTTTTTCCGCCACATGCCGCCGCCGTAGGGATTGGTCGTCTCGTTGTACACATAGCCGTCGGGATTCATGCACGGGACAAACCATATCTCGGTGGTGTTGATCAGGTCGGCGATATCGGGGTCGGTCTGGTTGTCCAGCAGATAATTCAGGGTGGTCATGCAAATCTCCAGCCCCATCGGTTCGCGCGCATGCACCATCCCGTTGAACTGCACCTCCGGTTCGTCCTCGTCGATCTCGACATTATCGGAGATCTTGAAGGCGTACATCGGCCGGTTTTCATAGGTATAGCCGATCACTTCCAGGTGCGCCAGGCCGGGATTGGCCGCCTCGAGGGCCGTCAATTCGGCGACCATTTCGTCATAGGTATGATACCCGCCCATGGCCTTATCCGGAGCCAGCCGGGCGCGGTAGTACTCTTCCATGTTCTCGATCGCTATCCGGCCGCCATAGCGGTCGATCAAAACGTCCCGATCCCGGGAAGCGGCCACGACTTCCATATCGCCCTCAGGGAGGACCCGGACGACGTCGAAACCGCCCTGCTGGAAACTTGTCAGGTCCGCAGAGGACAATTGGGGAACCAGAATAAGAGAATGATTCTCGTAATCGGAAACGCCGGCCGTTCGGGCACTGCCGGCAAGGATGAAAAGAGTCAGCATCAAAGCCCAAACAATAAGGCCTGCCTTCGCTGCGTTGGTACGAATCTTCACTTTGAACCTCCCATGTATGGTGCTCTCCGGAACCGCCGGTCGCTCCGACGCCGCCAGTCTCCGGTGAATAGATTAAATATGTCTTGTCTATATCTCGGATCATTGGCTAAGGCCGGAATTGACTC
>CAZGAV010000126.1:0-5383 GCA_964523575.1 uncultured Ignavibacteriales bacterium | reverse complement strand
AAAGTTATGAATTAGTTTATTTTTCTGGCGGAGAGGCTGGGATTCGAACCCAGGAGGGGCTTTTGACCCCTACACACTTTCCAGGCGTGCTCCTTCGGCCAGCTCGGACACCTCTCCGCATCGACTTATAATAAACGACCGTCAACCCGACGCCGACAGTCAGCCTGAAAATCTTTTCCGGCCATAAGGCCAAAATCGCCTCCATTATATGCATTTTGCCCATAAACGCAAACAAATTTTAAGCCTAATTATGCCGCCCCGGCACCCTCGTCAACTCGATAAAAATATCATCATTATCACAGACCGGTCGAGGATTACTAACTCCCGAGAAGTCGGCACTGGGTAATTTCGTTTGCGCTGGAAATGAATGAGTTCCGCCGAAGCCGGAGTTATATCTTGAGCTGGTCGGCGGAAGTGAACATCTGGCGAACCGATAGATGGGCCGAGACGATGCCGGTGACAGTGACCGCGGCGGTCAGCATATATCCGACGATAACCTGTATCAGGACTGCCTTGAGCGGCGAGGCCCCGGCTAGGATCATGCCGGTCATGGCCCCCGGAAGCTGGACGATGCCGACCACTTTGAAGAAATTGAGCATGCTCATCATGCCGGCTTTGACCGATTTGCGGAAGAAAATATCGACCGCCTGACGCCAGTTCTTTCCCAGCGACAGCGCCGTTTCGACGGCCAGCCGGTTGCCGGTGATTTCCGAATGAAGTCGTTCCATAACCAGCGCCGAGCAGTTCATGGCGTTGCCGACCGTCATCCCCCCCAGAGGAATGAAATAAACCGCCTTGGCCCGAATTATCCCGGTACCCAGCATCAAGCCGAGCGTAACGGCCGTTCCGGCAGTGATGGCCAGAAACGAGATTAACCGAACTCGAGGGATTTCCGGCGCGCGCCGCGAGGCCGTATGCGACCCGATCAGGATCATGATTAGAAGTGTCCCCAGAAGGGCAAATATATTTTCAAGATTAAAAATAAATTCAAGAGCGTAGCCGACAGCTACCAGCTGGACGAAGGAACGGACGGTGCCGATGGCCAGTTCCTTCTCGGTTCCGATCTTTTGCCAGCGCGACAGGGCAATGGCCAGGACCATGAGGGTGACGGCGATGGCGACCTGAGTAAAACCGGTGTCAATCATCGCAGTTCTCCATTGATGAATTGCCGCGTGAGATCATGGGATGGTTGATTGAAAAGGTCATCCGATAAACCGGTTTCGATCATGCGTCCCTCGACGATAAAGATCGAATCTCCTTTCAGCCTCAAAGCCTGCCGGAAATTATGGGTGACCATAATAAGAGTCAGTCCCAGTTCCCGGTTGAGCTTGACTATCAGGTCCTCGATGGTGCGAGCGGCGCCTGGATCGAGAGCCGAGGTCGGTTCATCGAGAAGCAATATTTCCGGTTCCTGCACCAATGCCCGCGCCAGAGCCACCCTCTGTTTCTGCCCGACCGACAGCTTTTCCGGATTGCGGCCCGCCATTTCAGGATCGAGACCGACCAGCTTCAGATAATGGGAAGTAAATCCGGCATCTTCAGCCAGTTCCGGCCCGCAACAATATGCAAGGTTGCTTGCGACGGTCCCGGGGAAAAGGTGCGGGATCTGAAAGGCCAGGGCGATTTTGCGGCGGAGATCGGTAACCGGGTATTCCTCGATGCGGCGATCCTCGAAATAAACCTCTCCCCCCGATTTTTCATCGAGACGATTGAAGAGGCGTAACAGGCTGGTCTTACCGGCTCCCGAAGGCCCGACGATATTGTAAACACCGCCGCGACTGAATTCAAAATCGAAGGAATTGATAAGAGTCTTTGAATCCTTCTCGGAAGGAACCGTCCGGGATAACTTCTCAGCCCGGAGGATGATGTCGGATTTGTCGCTATGGCCGGATTCCATGGAGGACTAATATACGGAAAAAGGGCGGCACCGGTCAATCGGATTCGTCTTTAAGAAATAGGCCTGGCCGGACAACTCATCCCGACATCATAAATCGATCAACCGATAATCAGCCCCGGTCATGATTGTCGAATCAAAAATCGATTTCGAGATGCGAAAGGAATAGGTCCGCCCGTCTGTATCCCGTGGCGATGCTCCCGGCCGGTCAGAATCACCGGAAAAACTCTGGATATAATCGGCCACAAGTTCATTGGTATAATAATCGTAAAAGGCAATCTCATCCGGGGTGAATCGTATGCCATACCGGTAGCCGCCATACGGTTCGTTCGGGAGTTGTTGCATGAAAAGATCGCTTTTGTAATCAGCGTTGACCTTCTGTGGAAGGTCGGCCATCATCACAAAACCTATGTCCTGACTATCGGGCAAAACGATTCGGAAGTGGATAACCTTTCCATCATCGGTGGCGATCAGCTGCCCGGAGCCATTATCCAGAGAGACAATAGTATCTCCAGCGATATCGCCATCGGGCATTATGCCAGTTGCGTCCAATTGCGGCCAAAGGGAATGGAAACCATCACTGATCTCTTCCCATGATCGGCCGCAGGCATTTTCGAGGCCGGATTGGATGCGCTCAAGTGGCCATGATTGAACTTCCGATAAATCGCCGGATAGGTCGAGATACAATTGTTTGAAATCTTCAGGAGACATCAGACGGAAAAGATACCCGACAAAAATAGCGCTGACAGGATACGAGATATCGGCGCTCCCGATGGTATAATGGAAATCGTTAAAAGTAAGGATATCTTCCGGCGCGGCCAGTCCGTATTTCAGGATGGCATAACCGGCGTAAGATATAATCGCCGCGGATTTCTCCCATCGTCCTCCAAGATAACAAGCCATCCCCTCCTGCATGAACGGTGCCGTGTAAAGAGGCAGGTTTTGCAGGGAATAATTGATCAGAAAATGGGTCAACTCGTGTTTATGCGGCAAATGTCGGGTGATAATGGCGTCGGCAGGCAAATCCACCATCCCATGAATATCAAAACCGGTAATTTCCCGAATCTGATTCTCGTCGCAGAGATAATATTCGATCCTATTATCGGCCAGTTTTTTCATATCGTCCGGGGCCAGCCCCAACTCGGATCCCGCGCTTTCGATGAAATCATCCAGGGCCCGACCGGCATAGTCATTGATTCGGCTGTCATCGGTATAGTATATATCGGCGTATTTCGACTGATATTTTTTCCAGCCTTGTGTCAGCACGTGCGCCGGTGCGCTCAACCTCCAGCCCTCCGGAGTTTTGACGGCATAATAAATGGTCGTGGCGCTGTCATTAGCTGTCGATAATTTGACCGGAATTTTCGTCCATCCCTCACCGTCAACAGGTTCGCCGATAATTACCTTGACGCCTCCGTCCCGTATTTGATCGATATATTTCGTCAGAACCGAAGCGCAGTCATATTTGACAGGGACATCGATATATTTTATTCCCAGCCTGTGAGATGATTCTATATCGGATGCGACCCAGGATCGCTCGGCCGTTGACCAATCGGAGGCCTTGAGGGCTTCGATATATTGGTTCAGGAGGTCGACCGGGTTAGAGGAAGTATCGGCCGCGACACCGACTCCGGCGATCAACATCAGCGTCGCCAGCACAATGATAATGGAACGGAACTTCATTGATTTCTCCGCTTTGAGGGGCTTAAGGTTTCTACGCCGAACCTGTATCCCGGTTCCGAATTTGCCTGAATCAAGCATGATAATTATTTTATCGGTCGTCAGTTCTTCCGCCTGATCCAAATTTTGTCTATCGCGATGAGATATTATGCGTATAGATTGTAATCCGATTTTGAAGGGAAAATATTAACCGATAGGAGGCTGAGAATGCCGATAAGAAAAGCGAACGCCGTCTGGGATGGCGACTTAATGAAGGGTAAAGGAAGGATGGCGCTGGGGAGCGGCGCCTTTGAGGGTAAGTATTCGGTCGGGTCGCGGTTTGAATCCGATCCGGGGACTAATCCCGAGGAATTGATCGGAGCGGCTCACGCCGGATGCTTCTCGATGGCCTTCGCCGCCGGGCTGAGCAAAGCCGGGTTTACCCCTAAAAGCATCAAGACTGAAGCCAAAGTACATATCGATAAAGTCGGCGACGGCTGGACAATTACCAAAATCGAGTTGAATACCGTAGCCGATATCCCGGGTATCGATGAGGCGGATTTCAAGAAGTATGCCGAGGAAGCCAAAAGCGGTTGTCCCGTATCGCGCGCGCTGGCCGGTACGGAAATCTTGCTGACAGCGAAACTTGGTTGAGTTGTAAAAAAAGCCGGGGCTTCTAGTCCACCCCCGGCTCTTTTTTTGAAATTCACCTAGATGTGCTGAAAATCACACTCGGGGCCGGTCCGCTTTACCGGTTCCGGCTCTGCAGGAAATTAATAATCCGTCGATCAAGCAAGGCCTTCATTTCAATATCATCGCTACTCGTCTTATCGCTACTCTCCGTTTTTACCGACGGCGTGGCATTCACTCCTATATCGATTATATCACCAACCCCGACGAAGAATCCGAAGGCGGCTCCGGCGATGTTATTGGCCTCGCCCGGCAACCAGGGCCCGGTTACCGGCGTGACGAAAAAGTCGCCGCCATCAAAATCGATGGTGCTGATGTTGGCCGTATCGGGATAGACACGGTTCCCGGCAATCGTGATGGTCGTATCATCGGCGGCCAGCACCGTATCCAGTTCGAAGACCTTTTCTAATGCCGAACCGGAGGTATCATTGTAATCGAAGACGTACCGAAAATAAATCCAATAGGCTTCGGCCCCCTGGGACCTTGTCCAGACCGCCTCGACGTCGTTCCCTACGGGAATGCTAACGGGGTTTTCGACGGCGAAAAATTCATTCGGCAGGGGAATGACCGACGATGCCGAACCAGAAGTGCCGTCCCTTTTCGTAAAGCTCAGATGAAGAGTGGCGGAGGTCATGTCGATCATGCCAAGATCTCTGGAATAGGCCAGTCGGCCGCCTTCGGTAAACCAGCCTTCATCGGGCAAAATTATCGAATCGTTCAGGGTCACGCGCGGGATCGAGGCGGCATTGTAAACGCTCATGGCGAATGAGCCTTGCTGTATGGCTTTGGCGTCAAGACCGGTTACCTTCAGAATCGCCTGAATATTGAGGTCCACCGGGCCTGCCGGGCCCTGATTCCCTTGCGGTCCGATCGGCCCGGGGTCGCCTTCGCAACCGCACAGAACCAAGACGACCAGAATCGCCGCCAAACTGGTCAAATGGAAAACTTGATTTATTTTCATACCAACTCCCTAATTAATTCGTTGCCGAAGAGACTATAGTTCTCAATACCCTGTCCGCTAGTTGAAATCAACTAAATTTCATCATGACCAATCTTGAATATCCATGAGACTGTCGCCAAAAAAAACCGGAGGCGTCCGTCGATGCCCCCGGTTCGTGTTATCCATCCGTCGGAAGCCGT
>CAZGAV010000125.1:0-5436 GCA_964523575.1 uncultured Ignavibacteriales bacterium | reverse complement strand
AAAAAAAGAAGAATGGGTCCCGACCAGTTGCGGTCAATGCTATTGCATGTGCGGTATTAAAGTGCGCAAGCAGGACGGTGTTGTCACCGAGGTGGCGGGGAATCCGGATGCGCCCACCGGACGGGGACATATCTGCGTCAAAGGCCTGGCCGCGCCGCAATTGCTGTACGATCCATACCGGGTGAACTACCCGCTGAAACGGACTAATCCCGAAAAGGGTCTAAATGTCGATCCCAAATGGGAACGCATTTCATGGGAAGAGGCGCTTGAGACAATCACTAAAAAGTTGAAAGAATGTCAGGAGCGCGATCCGCGTGGTGCCTTTTTCCAGGCCACCACAACCCAGGCATCCGAAATCCGTTTCGGTGTCATCGGCTTTATGAAGGGGTTCGGTACTCCCAATTACTGGGTTTCCGGCGGCGGTTTGCATTGCGGCAACGGTGCTCATTTCATGAATGGGATCATGCATGTGTCATGGTCCATTATCCCCGACTTCGCCCACTGCAATTATGCCCTCAACTTCGGCTGTTCCAAAGGTCATGGAGCCGGTCATGTGGCGGTTCAAAACGCCACCCAAGTCGCCGATGCCCGAGCCCGCGGTTTCAAAAACGTCGTCTTCGATCCCTTCCAGAGCGCCCAGGCTTCCAAAGCGCATGAATGGGTCCCGATCCGGGTCGGTACCGACGGCGCCCTGGCTCTGGGACTTGTAAACTCGCTCCTAAACGAGCATGGCATCTATGACGCCGAATATCTGATGTACAAAACCAATGCTCCATATCTGATCCGGCCTTCCGACGGCCGATACATGCGCGACAAAGAAACCAACAAGCCGATCGTTTGGGACACTATTGATAACTGCCCTAAGGTTCACAATGATCCCAGCGTGACCAGGGTTGAATATGAAGATGTGGCCCACGAGGTCGCTCTCACCGGCACTTATAAGGTCGACGGCACCGATTGCCGACCGGCCTTCGAGCTTCTGAAAGAACATGTCAAGAAATACACTCCCGAATATGTTGAGAAGATTACCTGGGTGCCCGCGGCTACCATCAGCCGAATCGCCAAAGAATTTGGTGAGGCCGCGGAAATCGGATCGACCGTGACTATTCAAACCAGCAAGGGCCCAAAGAAAATTCCCAAACGACCCGTCGCAACCCACTTCTTCCGGGGGAGTCAGGGACACACAAATTCGGGGTGGACCTGTCTGTCAATTGATATGGTTAACCACATCGTCGGCGCGGCCGATACGTATGGCTCAGCCCTGGGTTTGGGCGCGGCTGTTGGCAGCGGGTACGAAAAAACCGGCAAGCCGTATCAAATCCCCTACCCGTGCCCGGATGGTCTTCTGGTTGCCGGAGCCTGGGTCTACGATCATAAACCGTATCCGATGCGTGTCCCCAAGGCGCCGACCCGGTTGGATTTGCACGACATGTTTCCGACTTCGATCTACAATGCCTTCACCATCACCAGTCCCCGGTGGTTTGAGATGCTGGAGCGTTTTGATATCGGGTACAAACCGGACGTCATGATCAATTTCGGTTCCAATTCGGTTATGACCATGGGCAATTCGGAAACCGTAACCGAAAACTTCCTGAAAAAATTCAATTTCATATTCTCCTTCCAGCTTTATATCACAGAATTCGAAGAGGCTGTGGCGGATATCGTGCTGCCCGATGCCTGTTTCCTGGAACGGTACACGCCGGCCGTGAGCTTCCCCTCAACATTCTCTCACCCGCAGGGTGAGGATGACTGGGGCTGGACCATCCGCCAGCCGGTTGTCGAACCATTGTACGAACGACGCGATTTCAATCAGGTTATGCTGGACATCTGCGAGCGGCTCGGAATACACGGCAAGTTCTATAAAGGACTCAACGATTCCATCGGTGTCCGCTACGGCGGCGAGATGGATCCCAAAAATAAATTGGTGGAGGACGGCAGCGTCCGCCATTCCTGGGAGGATATCACCGATCGTCTCCTCCGGGATCGCTTCGGCGATGAACACGGCCTCGAATATGTGCGCAAAAAAGGTGTTTTCACCTGGCCCAAAAAGAAGGAAGACGTCTACTGGAAATGGTTCAATCCCTCTCGGGTACCGATCTATTTCGAGTATTTCATCGACTCCGGCGAACAAATCGATAAACTCTGGAACCATTACGGCGGTAAAGATTTCTTCGACTTCGACTGGACCCGCTTCAAAGCCCTGGCCGACTGGTATCCGTGCCCGACGCACACCGAAGAGAAACCCGAATATGACATGAACACGTTCTACTGGCGGGCGGTTATGCATTGCAACTCGATGACTCAGCAGAACCCCTGGCTTGATGAATGTTCGCAGGAAGATCCCAACGTTTATGCGGTTCAGATGCACGTCAGGACCGCCAAAGAAAAGGGAATCTCAGATGGCGACAAGGTCTGGCTGGAAAATCCGCAAGGTCATCGCGTCAAAGGCTGGGTTTCCCTCAGCGAGGGAATCGAGCCGCATCACCTGGCCATCGCCGCTGTCGCCGGGCACTGGGGAAAATATATGCCGATCGCCAAAGGCAAAGGGACCTTTTTCAACGACCTGGTCGAGATGGACCTGGGGCATACCGATCCCCTGACCTTCAATCAGGATATCTGCGCCCGGGTGAAAATTTACAAGGCTGAAGAGTAGACGGCTATGAATCAGGTTGAAGTTAAACCAACACGATTGGAGAAAGTCATGCCACGATACGGAATGGTCATCGATCTCAAGAGGTGCTATGGGTGCTATGCCTGCAGTATGGCCTGCAAAACGGCCAACCACACGCCCCCCGGAGTTTTCTGGGCCCGTGTCCTCATGAGTGAGGTGGGCACCTATCCCAATGCCGTGCGGCAGGCCCTGCCGGTGCTCTGCATGCAGTGTGAAGAACCATCATGCATGGAAGTGTGCCCGACGGGAGCCACGCAAAAACGGGATGACGGTATCGTGATCGTCGATAAAGACAAGTGTATGGGATGCAAGTACTGCGTCATGGCCTGCCCCTACGGCGCCCGCTACAGCGTGGAAAAGTGGGAAAGTTATTTCCCCGATGGCCTGCCCCTCTCGCCGCTGGAAGAATTCCAGAAAAAGATGTGGGAGGAGAAATCCGGCATCGGAGTGGCAACCAAATGCGACTTCTGTCTGGAAAGAATCTCCGAAGGCAAACAACCGGCCTGTGTCGAGGCCTGCCCGGCCAAGGCGCGGATATTCGGCGACCACGACGATCCCAACAGCGAAATCTCGATTCTGATAAAAAAAGAACGGGGACAGGTGTTGAACCCGGAATTCGGCAATCAACCTAAGGTCTATTACCTCTTTCCGAGATAGCCGTGAGACTGTGGCGGAGGAGCCGGAGACAAGAGACCACCATTTAGGAGAAATGCTATGGACCCGAAAGTCAATGGTCAACTGCAGCATGATTGGGGCTGGCTGATAGCCGTTTACCTGTTCCTCGGAGGTGTCGGCGGCGGAGCCTATACAATTGCCGCCATCAACAGCTTCCTGGGGAAGGGATTCGAGTTGTCGACGACCGTGGGCCTGTGGATCGGTTTCCCGGCTCTCGTTCTCGGAACCCTCTTTCTCATCGCCGACCTGGGCTCTCCGACCCGGGCCATACTGGCCGGCATGAAGCCAAAGACCTCCTGGATCGCCCGCGGCACCTGGATCATTTCCCTCTTCATGGTTTTCTCTTTCGTGCATCTGGTTCTCCATCAGTTCACCAATGTCGGCAACACCTCCGGCGGACAGGGGCTTCTCAATATTATTGCCGCTCTGGGGATCGTCTTTGCCGTCGGGACCATGGCCTACACCGGCATTTTGCTCGGCGCCTCCAAAGGCATTCCCTTCTGGCGCTCCGGCATCGTGCCGGTGGTATTCGTGGTTTCGGCCACAGTAACCGGCCACTTTGCCATTATGCTGGGCGTGGCCTTGTATGGACTGAATAACGCCACCCTCGCAGCCCTGCGGCCGATGGCTCTGGAAGCGGCCGTCCTGGTCGCTCTGGAATTGCTGGCCATTTTGTTTTTCCTGCAGGCGGCCTTCCGTCAGCCCGATCCGCGGGAATCGGCTGAACGAATTATGCGCAAGACCATGTTTGTCGTCGGCTACTTCATTTTGGGTCTGGCCCTGCCGTTGATCCTGATGATTATCGTCTATTCCTCCGCAGTCAGCACCGGTACCAAGGGCATGGTTCTCTATGCCGCCATCGGCGCCTTGCTCGGTCTTATCGGCGGCCTGATTCTGCGGCAGGCGGTTTTGATCTGCGGCGCTTTGCCGACTCTGAACATCGCCGGTTTCCAGTTCCGCCGGATTCACCGGCCCAAAGAGCCGAAACCGGGTATCGGCATGATGCCGCCTTCCTGATACCCGTCGATCGGCTGACACGTCACAACATAGAATAAATCCCTAAATCGCGGAGTCGATTTGATCGACAATGGATAGACCTGACGAACATACCGATGTCATGCGGCAGGTGCGCGCCCGGCGTATTTCAACCGGAGGCGATGCGTCGCAGCCGATCGAGGAAAAAATCCTCGTCGTCAGGGAGGCCCCGATCACCATCGACGTTGAAGGGGTCGAATCCTATACTCTTCTCAGTACTCCGGCCGACCGGCTGGCTCTGGCCGTCGGTTTTCTGCGCAGCGAAGGCGTTATCGAAAGCATGGCCGATATCAAGGTCATCAAGGAATGCGAGGATGATCCCAATACCATCCGGGTTCGTCTGACCGGCAAGGTTCCTAAAATCGATGACGCCGGGCGCAACCTCATGATCGTTTCCTCCTGTGGCGCCTGCGGGACGGAAAATCTTCAAAAAAGAATCGATGCCCTGCCGCAAGTCGGCGGAACGTTTAAGATCGAGGCCGGTGTATTGCGCACCGTTTATGACGCCTTGAACAAACAGCAGAGTCTGTTCGAGGCTTGCGGCGGGACTCATGCGGCGGCGGTGTTCGACAAGAACGGTAAAATCATTTCCAGCTCCGAGGATTCCGGCCGTCACAATGCCCTCGACAGGGCGATCGGCAAATGTGTGCTGGATGGTATAGACACCTCCGGCCGCGGCGTCGCGCTCACCAGCCGGCTCAGCCTCGAGATGGTCAGCCGCTGTGCGCGGGCAGGAATCGAATTGATTGCCGCCGTCTCGGCGCCGACGTCGATGGCCATTGATGTCGCCCAGAATTGCCATATCACGCTCTGTGCCTTCGTTCGCGAAACCCGCGCGACTATTTTCACGCATCCGGCACGGATAAGCGGTATACCCACTTAATTTATGTGGGCGGTCCGCCGCGGCGGATCCCCGTCTGCCCCAGCGCCCGGTTATCCGCGCGACAGCAAAGAGGGGCCTTCCGGCCCAAAAATGTTATTGCTCACATATACATATTGGTTTATATTGGTTTGGTCACAAGGGCAAGGTATCCAATGGCATCGACATCGTGACA
>CAZGAV010000124.1:0-5482 GCA_964523575.1 uncultured Ignavibacteriales bacterium | reverse complement strand
ATGTCGGGAGCCTGGTGCCGGTCCGTTTTGTCGATCGCCTGCCGGGCGATAATATCCTGACTGACGGTGACGGCCTCGATATCGCCCATACCGATGTCAACTGGTTTGACGGTCATATCCTGATCGCCTCGCCGGGGCCGACGCATATCGGCGATATCAACGTGAACGGTCTGGCCTTCGAAATCAGCGACGCCGTCTATTTTTCCAATTTCTTTATCAGTCCGAGTATGGCGCCGCTGGATGAACAGCAACTCCTCAATTCCGATATCAACCAGGACGGTATTGCGCCTTCGGTGGCCGATCTGGTCATGATGATTCAAATAATTGCCGGAATCATCGAACCGCCGGTATATAAGGTGCAGGCTTCGCCGGCGGCGGCCAGTGTCGAATTATCCCGCGATCGGGACGGTTTGTACGTGGTTCTCGATTCGCCGGTTGATATCGGCGGAGCCTTATTCCGTCTGCGCGGGGCGGATATTGACCGGGTGACGGTCAGCAACCTTACGGACATGGATTTACAATCGGGGCGGCAGGGCGACCAGTTGTCGTGCCTGCTGATGAGTTATACCCTGAAATCAATCTCTTTCGGCGAAACGTCGGTGATAAAGCTTTCCGATGATCCCGGCCTTGATGTCGAAATCGAAGCGGTCGATCTGGCCGACGCCGACGGAAGAGTGCTCAATATAGAGATGAAAGAAAGCGCGGCTCTGCCGGGCAGTTTCGCCCTGTACCAGAATTATCCCAACCCGTTCAATCCGACGACGGAGATTCGTTTTGATCTCAGTTCTCCGACGCGGGTGAGATTGACGGTTTACAATGTCCTGGGTCAGGAAGTAATTTGCCTGATTGACCGTGAATTTCCCGCCGGTTCCCATACGGCCGTATGGGACGGGGAAGATGAAAATGGCCAGAGCGTGGCCTCCGGAATATATCTGTATCGTATAGAAGCCGGCGGGCAGACGGCCAGCCGTAAAATGGTTTTAATGAAGTGATGGTTATGAAAAAAAATGCCCTAGTCTATAGAGGTAAGCCATGAGGCGATTCGCAGTTCCCTTGATGATGGTACTAATGATCTGTCTGACGGCCGGCACGGCTTTCGGGCAAACCGGCGAGGATGTCAGCATTTACGATTCGCTGGGATTCGGGGATAAGATGGTCGATACCCTGAGAGCAGCGCCGGGTGACACCATCGATTTGCCGGTGTTCTTGTCGACGGACTCGATGGTCGTCGGCCTGAGTATGCTTTTTCAGTTTAATCCCGAGATCCTCTGGCCCCAGATATCCTTCGACCAGAATTATCAGGATCTTCTGGATTCACAGGCGGTCAATCCCAGCTTGTTCGTTCCCGACTCGGCCGATTATCAAGCTACCCCAACCCAGGCGGCCGGTCTCTGGAACGTGGATCTGTATTTATCTGACAAGGCGGTCCTGACCTGGAACAAACAGTGGGGCTCGGCGAATGTGTATTACAATTTGAATAGGCGCGGTCATGCCCGTCTGTTTCTGGCCCCGATCACCCCACCGAGTGAGGATACGCCCGGTTACACGATGCCTTATTTGCCGGGGCAAATGGGGGCCGACGGTGGCGGCGGGGTTATAGTCTATATTCCTTTTGTGGTCAACCCGGGCGTTGACACGGGCACCTTTACCCAATTGGCGCTGGAAGCGCAGAATCCCGATTATCAGTTGACGGAAGTAGCGGAACAATGGATCGATGCCTTCGGATTGAAACTGACCGTTTCCCAAAATCCGACGAGGATAACCACCCTGTTCGTTTGCGTCGCGGATACGGCCCCGAACGATACCACCGTGGAGCCCGGCTCCAATCATCCTCCGGTTGTCAATGTCGGTGGAAGTCCCAGTTATGAGATCAACCCCGGCCAGCAAGTCAGCTTTACGGTGACGGCCACCGACGCTGAAGGCGGTACCCTGACGATAGTCGCCAACAACGGCAATTTGCCGCCCAACGCCAATTTCGGTTCCGGGGGTCAGGTGGTCGGCGGCGGCGGTGTCGCCTCGGGGACGTTCTCGTTTGTTCCCGATGTGTCCCAGCAGGGCACTTATGTCTTTTCGTTCAAGGCCACCGACGATTCCTCGGCCACGACGGTCGGTATGCCGGTGACGGTAACAGTCGCCCGTCCGAACGTCGATGTCCTGTTCACCAGTTCGGCCGAGGGGCTTCAGCCGGTCGGCGGAGTGCCGGGCATGAACGAGATTATGGTCCCGATCAACGTCGTAACCAATAATATAATTTACGGTATTCAGTTTGACATGGAGTATGACGCCAACCATTTCGACCTCGATTCGGTGATAACCTCGGACCGCATTCCGGACTGGGTGGTTTATGACAACATCGGGATCGATTCCGGCGTTTTGAGGGTAGTCGCCTTCGGCCTGGCCAATGATTCGATGGTACCGGGGACGACTTCGGCGGCCCTGTACGTGGCCTTTACGGCCGATGAATTCGCTCCGTTCGGGAGTTATCCGCTCAATATTGACAGTGCCTGGGAATCGATCGATCCCGATCCGAACGTGCCTGGGCTACCGTTTGAAACCGATTCGGGGGTGATTTATGTGGATCGCTGGGGTGATGTCAACCTGGACCAGAAAATTAACGTCGCCGACCTGGTCAATACCGTTTCCTACATTATCGGGACTTTTGGTCTCAGCCGACGGCAGTTTGCCACGGCCGATATCGTCATGGACAGTGTCGTCAACGTCGTCGACCTGGTGGGGATTATCAACACCATTTTCGGCTGGCCGGTGGAATCCTCTCCGGCCCCGGTGGTGACCGACGAATTCGCCCTGTTGAAGGTGGCTCATGAGGAAATATCGGGCGCCGGGGTGGAGTCGGAAATGCAGGTTCAGGCCGATATGCCGGTGACGGTAGCGGGCGTGGAGCTGGAAATCCAGTACAATCCGCAGACGGTGGAAATGCTCAAGCCGCTTCTTTCAGAAAGCAGCTCCGGCTTCCGTATCGATTACAGCGACAACGGCGCCGGAAAGATGAAAGTTCTTATTTACAATGATCATCCATGGAACGAACAGAGTCTGATTCCCCAGGGATTATCGGATATTGTCAAGCTTCCTTTTGTTTCCAAAGGAGTTATCTCGGCCGACGACAATCGCCAGGTCAGAATTACCCGGGCTTATGTTTCCACGGGATCGGCCAAAAATGTTCCGGTGGGGGGCACTTCGCCGGTATTGCCGGTTAATTTCGAGCTTTATCAGAACCGGCCAAATCCCTTTAACCCCACGACTACCATAGACTTCTACATTGAAGGTGGAGACCTGTCATCGGATGAACAGGTTTCGCTGGATATTTTCAATATTCTGGGGCAGAGGGTCAAGACTCTGCTCGACGGGCCGCTGACGCCGGGCCAATATTCGGTAATTTGGGATGGAACCGACGAATATGGGGAGCATGCCGCTTCCGGTATCTATCTCTATCGGCTTCGGGTCGGAAATGCCGACCAAACGAAGAAGATGATGCTGTTGAAGTAGTTCGGTGAGAGGACGATTAATATAATTATGAGAAACCATACAGTCACAGTTGTGGTTGCCCTGGGGCTGGCCTTCCTGACCGGAACGGCCTTAGCACAGACGCCTCCCGGTATAACACTGAATTCACCTGTGAATAACGATTCGACGGTGAATCCGTATATGGATATCAACGTGACCGTCACCGCCGATAATCCTCCCATGACGGTGAAGATTTACGGCGATACGACCGCTGATCCGTCGGCTCTCATATATACCGAGGAAGGGGTCGCCAGCGGGGCGACGATCAATCACACATGGAGTGCTCCGGTTCTGGGTGCGGAAGCCGCGACCACCGGGTTGTGGCATTTCGACGAAAATACCGGCAGTGTCACTAATGACGCCTCGACCAGAGGCAATAACGGCACGTTCGTAGGAAATACTCAGTGGACTGCCAACGGGCGTTTCGGCTATGCCGTCGATTTTAACGGGGCCGGAGATTACATCAGTATACCCGACGACACATCCCTCGATGTCAGCCCGACCACCGGTCTCTTGACCATCGAGACCTGGGTGTATCCGCGAGCGCTGGGCAATAACACCTATCGGGCGTTTCTTTCCAAGCGCGATTCAGCGGTGGCGACCGCCGTGAATTACTCGCTGTATTTCAACAATACCGATGGTGCTTTCACTCTCTATAACGGCACCTTTCCGGCGGGGTTTTATATCAGCAATATTATCCCCCCGATCAATCAATGGTCGCATCTGGCCGTGACTATCGACGCCACCGAAGGCGTGCTTCGATTCTACTACAATGGCGTTTTGGCCGACAGTGTCACCGGCGCGACTCTGGGGCCGGTGCATAATGGAATCCTGACCCTGGGCACGTCGCAAACGCCCACGGGAAATCGCGATTTTGACGGCCTTCTGGATGAGGTCCGGATAACCAAGCGGGTTTTGAGCTCCGCCGAGATTTCGGCCGATTATGAACTGAAGAAGGGTACTTATGCCTGGAAGGTTACCGCCGAAGATGCGCTGGCAAATCTTTCGACCTCGGAAATCCGCCAATTCGACGTGGACCAGGCGCCGGTTCTGGCCGCTATCGGTAACAGGGATATCGGTGAAACCGAGAATTTAAATTTTGTCATAACGGCGACGGACCCGGACGGGACGATCCCGACACTCAGCGCCTCCACGCTTCCGACGGGCGCGATATTCACCGATAACCTGGACGGCACCGGCACTTTCGACTGGACGCCGGATACTCTTCAAGTCGGGACATACCCGGTTGTATTTTATGCTGCCGATGATTTATCGATAGATTCCGAAGCCGTGACCATAACAGTTCATGATATCAATCATCCTCCGGTTCTCGCGGCGATCGGCCCGCAGAGTACAACCGAGGGAATCAATTTAAATTTCGGTATTTCGGCGGCCGATGCCGAGGCGACACCGTTGCTGAGCACCTCAACGCTTCCGAGCGGCGCGAGTTTTATCGATAATCTGAATGGCACCGGCACGTTTGACTGGACGCCGGATTTCACTCAGAGCAATACCTATAATATCACTTTCTACGCCACCGATGACTCTTCCGCGGTTGACAGTGAGATAGTTACGATTACCGTAAATGAGGCCGGGAATCAGGTCCCGACGCTGAATCCGATTGGGAATAAGACTGTTGCCGAGGCGAGTAACCTGAATTTTATTGTGACTTCTTCCGATCCGGATGGGACGAATCCGGCAGTTACGACTTCGACTTTGCCAGGTAGCGCGACTTTCAATGACAATCTTGACGGTTCCGGGACGTTTGACTGGACGCCGGGATTCACCGATGAGGGCGTTTATCCGGTGACGTTTTACGCTTCGGACGGTACGGCTATCGATTCCGAAGTAATCTCGGTCACGGTAACCAATACCAATCAGGCCCCGGTGCTCGATCCGGTGGGGAATCAGACCATCGCCGAAGCGGCTAACCTGAATTTCAATATTACCGCTTCCGATG
>CAZGAV010000123.1:0-5511 GCA_964523575.1 uncultured Ignavibacteriales bacterium | reverse complement strand
CGGTGGCCGTATAGGGAAAATGTTCCTCGAGCACGGCGCCGGTACCGTCGCATTTATCCTCTTTCCATTGATGGTAATCATGGGCGAACCAGCCGCCGTCGCAGCCCCACCCCGACTGATTGCAGCTGACCAGCCACTGTTCCGAAAGATCGACGTCGATGCCGTCCTTAACTCGAATATTGCATTCCATGGCTCCGACCGTGGCAAAGGCCCAGCAACTGCCGCAACTTTTCTGGTTTCTGATGGGCGGACAGCCGGTGATTTCCCGCCAGTCGAATGAGGCCGGCAGGTCCCGCGTCGGTGTGCAGGGATCGAATTTGGCCGTGGCTTTCCAGTCCGGCGGAACCACCAGGCCGGTGATCTCTTCGAGAGGATATTGAGTGGCCGGGTTTTCCCCGACGGTAAAAGTCCAGCCTTCCGCTACGGCCTGATCCTGAAGGTCCTTGATATCATCGGCGCTCAATTGCCCCTGGGCCAATTGTGCCATCAAGGCCAGGGAGGCCAGTAAGAGAATGACGATGCCTATCCGGCGGCGCAGGAAGCTGGTTCTCGGGTACGCCATCTCAAGCTCCTTTCATCTCCGATAAATTTGAAACGCTGTTCTCATAGACGGGTAACGCGCATCCGACTTTTCCGCCCCTTCCGAAGGCGCGGGCCGTGCCCGTTTCACGCTGTCAAAACTCTACATATCATCAATATATAAGAAAATATATTTTTGTCTATTAAGAAATAGAAAGGCGAAACGGCCGGCCGGGCATTTGCCGCGGCAGTCTCTGGTCCTGAGACGGGCCGGGAGAAATATGTGCACAGAGGGGATATAATTCTGAAAATTAATGCCATAAGACCATCGGGGCAATCTTGAAGAAATCTAATTTTCGTCCGATACAAGGGTTGAGTACCGCGATTTTGAACCTGCGTGGGGAGCATTGTTATGCCCAAAATAGATCGGCTCCTTGAAATCGTCAAGACCGCCGGAGCCTCCGATTTGCATCTGGTGGCGGGGTCGGTTCCGATGATCCGGGCCAACGGCCGGCTGGAAAAAACCCGGCACCGGCTTCTGGCCGACGAGGATATCCGGCAGTTGGTATATGAAATTCTGAGCGACAAACAAATCAATCAGTTCGAAGAAACCGGCGACCTTGATTTGTCCTATGGCGCGGCGAATATCGCCCGGGTACGGGTCAATGTTTATCTGACCCAATCCGGCATGGCCGCGGCTATTCGTCTCATTCCGGAAAATCCCCCGGATTTAGGCTCGCTGGGTTTCAGCGAGGCCGTCAGCCGGCTGACGGAAAACAAATCGGGACTGGTGCTGGTGACGGGACCGACCAATTCGGGCAAAACCACGACGCTGGCGGCGATGGTCGATCATATTAACACCGAATTTTCGCGCCATATAATTACCCTCGAAGACCCCATCGAATACATCCATGACAACCAGAATTCATTGATCTCGCAGAGACAAATCGGCCTGCACGCCGAGTCATTCGCGGTTGCCCTCCGGGCCGCCCTGCGCGAGGATCCCGACGTCATCCTGGTCGGCGAAATGCGCGATATCGAGACCATTTCGCTGGCCGTCACGGCCGCCGAGGTCGGACTCTTGGTCATGGGGACCCTGCATACCTGCAGCGCCGCGGCCACGGTCGATCGGATGATTGACATCTTCCCCGCCGACCAGCAACAGCAAATCCGGATTATGCTGGCCGATTCACTCAAAGGAGTCGTTTCCCAGCAGTTACTGCGGCGCGCCGATGGGGCAGGACGGATCGTCGCCTACGAACTTATGCTCCAAAACAGCTCCATCGCTGGCATGATCAGGGAGCGCAAAACCCATCAGATTCCCAACGCCATCCAGACCGGCGGCAAGGCAGGAATGCGTCTTCTGGATAATCATCTCAAGGCGCTGGTCGATTCGGGACAGGTAACCGCCCGCGAGGCCATGCGTTTTGCCGACGATCCGGCCCAATTCTATGATCAGGTAACAGATAACAAACACCCGGAGACGGTCTCACGATGAACCCACCGACACCAAGAAAACGACTCGACGAAATCCTTCTCAGCGAAGGATTGATAACCGAATCCCAGATCCGGGACGCTCTTTTACGCCAGAAAGCCCACGGCGGTAAATTCGGTTCCCAGCTGCTGTACCATCGGTATATAGACGAGGCTGGACTGGTGCGGGCTTTGGAAATACAATTTGGCTGCAAGGGCGTAGTCCTGTCCAAAATCGAGATTCCGGAAGTTCTCTGCAAGATGATCCCCCGCAAAATCGCCGCCTCCCGCAAAGTCATGCCTTTCGATTACGACACCGAAAAAAATATCCTCAAAATCGCCTGCGAGGACCCGACCGATCAGCACCTGATCAACGAAATCAGTTTCGTGGCCCGGGGCAAGAAGGTCGAATTTTATATCGCCGCCGAAATTGCCCTCGATACCGCCATCGCCCGCTATTATCAGGGACGGGAGATTTCGCTGGATGACAACCTTCTTCTCGAAATTCCCGATACCGCCACCGACACCGGCCGGATCAGGGTCAATACCTCCGGAAACGTTTCGGCCACGGCCGAGAAAATTCAGCCGAAAGTCCTCGTCGTCACCAACAGCGTTTATTCGGTGCCTCATTTGCAGTCGCTGATGGAGCGCGACGATTATCACGTCGATGTCGTCGATTCCATCGAGAAAGCTCTCGGCTACATCGGTGAAAAGAAATTCGACGCCATCCTGATCAATGATCCCCGGCCCGAAAATCATGTCGATCTGGTGAACCGGGTGCGTAAATTTTCGCCGGAAACGGTGATCCGTTTTTATCAGACCGCCTCCGACCTGTTTGTCGAGAATGGTCTGCCTGCCGGTCTCGATGAAAGCCTGAGCCGGACTCTCGATCTCCTGACGGCCCTGATCGCTTCCAAATCGGGACAGGCCGTCAACCACAGCGGCCGGGTCGGCGAATACGCTCAGAAGCTGTGCAGCCGACTCAAAATTTCGCCCTATGACAGGTTGCTTGTCACAACCGCCGCCTATATCCATGACCTATCGCGCTTCTATTACCGGATGGAGGAAAAGGAGGATAACCGGCATATCATTCAACTGACTATCAGACTTCTGTCGTCGCTTAATTACCAGCCGGAGATCATGGACATCCTGAAGGCCATGTACACCGACACGGCCGGAAAGAATACGCAGAGTCTGCCGCTGGCGGCGCTGGGCGGCAGTATCCTGACCATCGTCGATCTGTTCTGCGACAGCATCCCCACCGAAGACCGGCTGTCGCTGGAGAAATTCGACGCCATCAAGCGGCGACTGCGCGATTTGTCGGGGCGGCTGTTTCTGCCGGAGGTCGTCGAAACCTTTATCGGCATGATCCAGGAGGAAATCCTCGACAGCGGTACCGCCCAGAATACCGGCCAGATCATGATCTACAGCACCGACCTGTCGCATCGCCAGGGCCTCGAACTGCGCCTCAGGAACGAAGGCTTCCGGACGATCTCGCAGGGCACGCCGGAGGAGGTGGCCGAACTGTATCAGCGCCGGGAACCGGATTTAATCATCCTGATTATCCCCGGCGACCATGCTCAGGTGCGGTCGCGGGTCAACGACCTCGCGGCCTGGGGCGTCAACCTCACCCGGATGCCGGCCTTTCTGCTGGCCGACGCCGGGGAAGTGGCCCATCTGACCGATCTCATGGAACAGGGGCTGGAGGATATCCTCGCCCTCGACGACAACCTCGATCTGCTGGTCACCAAAATCCGCAAGATGCAGGCCAAGCTGACGGCTCAGCAAAAGAAGGCGGGCGTCGAGGCGGGCGCCGGAGCTCGCGGGCGGCTGGCCGACATGAACCTGATCGACCTCCTCCAGGCGCTGGGGCCGGGATTGAAGACGGTCCGAATTATGGTCCTGGCCGGGCCGCCGATCTCCGATACCCTGAACATCTTCCTTAACAAGGGCGAGATCATTCATGCCGCCTGCCGGGACAAGGACGGCGCCGAAGCGGTGTATGAAGGCCTCACCTGGGTGGACGGCACCTGGACGGTGGAGCCGATTGCGCCCGAGGTTCTGCCTCGACCCAACAATAAGGCGTCGAACGAGTCGATCCTTATGGAAGGGTGCCGGCGGCTGGACGAAAAAATCAAAAGCGGCCATCTGTTCTAACGCCGGCCGATTTTCTCATCCTTCTCTATATCTGGGCCGATTTCTCCCCGAAATAAATCATGGCTGTCCCGAAAAACTGGGGATGGGCGCGGACGACCGTGTAGCCGGCATTTTTCATCTGATCCAGAAAAATCTCCGGCGCGGGGAAAGCCATGAAGGAATCATGCAGGTAGCGGTAGGCGGCCCGGTCGCCGGAGATCAGGCCGCCGATGAGCGGCGAAATATATTTGAAATAGAATTTGAACAAGGCCCGGACGAGACGGTTGGGGGGCGAGGCCGGTTCGATCATGACGATCCGTCCGCCGGGTTTGAGGACGCGGAAGGTTTCCCGCAGGGCGGCGTCGCGGTCAGCGACATTGCGGATGCCGAAACCGATGGTGACGGCGCCGATGGAGGCGTCGGCGAAGGGGAGGCTCATGGCGTCGGCGCGGCCCAGAAGCAGGCGCAGGTTTTGGTCGGCGGCGAAACGAATCCGGGCCAGGTCGAGCATCTTTGCGGAGAAGTCGATTCCGTAGAGGGCCATACGGCTGTCGTAACGGTCGCGGAAGATTTGGATGAAGTCGCCGGAACCGCAACAGATATCGAGGGCGGTTTTGCCGTCGAGGTCGCCGAGCATGGCGACCGCCCGGCGCCGCCATTTGAGGTCGCGTCCGCCGGAGATAATCCGATTGAGGAGATCGTAGCGGGGGCTGATCCGGTCGAACATCGATTGAATTCTGGCGCCGTCGCGGTTGTCCATGGCCTTTTGCTTTCGATAAACGATGGGCTAAGTTAAGGCAATCTCGGCCTCATGGCAAGCTGTCAGTTGGGCCTTTGGGGGACGATTAGAAAAGCCAAAAAAAGCCAAAAAACGGCGAAAAATTGAAAAGCAAAGCCACCGAGCCGCCTTTTTTGCCTATATATTTTGTGTTGTGCAGTGCGAGACACCCCAATATATAGTCAAAAATTTTAAAATTATGTCCGTTTTTGCCATTTAAGATGTTGTCAGGAAGGACATTACGGCGAATTTGGCTTTGCTTTGTCATTTTTTAGGGGTCCCCAGGTTTTCTTTTCCCCGATTCATTTTGGAGTTATAGCCGGGCTGTTTGTGGGGGGTATGGATAGGGGAATTCTGCACGGTTAACTCCTGTCGCATTGGTTGTTCCTTCTATATACCGGGGTTGCTTATTAATCACCAGCGATTCTATGTCGATTTTGAGTATTATGGTGGTATCACAGCGGTCTGAGGGGAATAAATATATCATAATAAAAGAAACATAGCAGGTAGGCCGATAAAATTCCCACCCTTCGGGTGGGGTACGGGGTGGAATTGGTTTAGTGCTTGACCGGCGGGAACCCGCCGCAAGCGGCGGGCCACCCAGT
>CAZGAV010000122.1:0-5935 GCA_964523575.1 uncultured Ignavibacteriales bacterium | reverse complement strand
CGCTTTACCCGGCTTGACCATAGGTCGAAAGAGGCTAAAATGCCTTGGCGTCTTTGCGCGTCTTTTTTCTGGATTCGGCCTGAAGAGCCTTGTTGTTGACCCGCTCGATAGCCACTCGCGCCTGAGTGTAGCCGGGCTGGAATTTCAGCGCCATTTTGAATTTCTCTTTGGCGTTGACCAGATAACCCTCTTCCTCCCAGCTGATTCCCAGAGCGTAATAAACCCTGGCCCTGGTTTCCACGTCCGCCGGCACATATTTTATGCTGTTGTTGAAGGAGCCGATGGCGCGGTCGTGACGTTTCTGTTGTTGCTGAGTCAGACCGAGATAATAATAGGCCTCCCAATTGCGGCGGTTGTTGGCGATACTGCGAACGAAATGCTTGGTTGCCTGATCGTATTTCCCCTTGAAATAGAGATGCTTGCCCTGTTCCAGATGATTATCGGCCACGATTGTCTTGCTGTTCTGGATAGTTTGAGGAGCCTCGTCGGCCGGATGGGTTTTAATCACCACCGTCCGGGTAGCGCATCCGGCGGCGAAAATCATGATGGCGATAAAAACGGTAATGGCTCGCATGGTAATCCTCCCGAATATATTTGGAAGAGTTTCAATTATTATAGTATCGGCGGGAAACTATCAGTTTTAAACGGGCTGAGAGGATTTCGTTATGCCGAAGGCGATCCTGTTCACTTTTTGAGCATTGGAAATCGCGATAGGCCGCAGGAATTACTTCCGGCCGAAAAGCCGCAGAAAGAATTCGGCGATCATGCGCCGGAAAACGCGGATAGTCCCCGGCCAGTCGGACCGGTCGAAATCATCGAGGTAGAGGTTTTTGAAATCGAAATAATCATGAAGATGATACCTGACCCGCCGCTTTTTAAGAACATTCAAGACCAGCGACAGAGTGTCGGAAAATAGAATCCTGGCGCGGATATTTTTGCGATTAACGACCTCGGGCAGTTCCATCCCCAGCGCCGCCCGACAAAGTAAAACCGGGAAATTGACGCCATTGGCCATGGCCAGCGGCACCGAACCCCAGAAACGGGGATTGGCTTCGAGGAATCGGTAGCTTTCCTGTCCCTGCGAGGTGACAATTTCCTTGAATTCGAACATGACGACCCCGTGCCAGTCGAGCCGATTCAAAATCTCAGTCAGGCTTCGGGTCAGTGGGTGATCGTCGCAATCCCACGGCTCCCGGCTGGTCGAGGCGCCGCCGGAGATCGGATATTCGCGAACTCGCTTATGCCCGAAATGATGGATCATTTCCGGTTTATCCCAGCGGATCGAGGAAATCCCGACGCCGCGGCCGGTCAGGTTCTCCTGAACGATTATATCGACGCCACCCAGTTTATCACAGGCCTGGCGTAATTCGGATTTGTTGGCAACCCGATGGACTCCTACCGCCGACGTGGATCGGCGGGTTTTGACAATCAGGGGATAGTTGACGCCCGGTTCGGAATTGATGAAATGCTCGACCGTCGGGAAATTCTCCATCGGATGATAGGGAAGAGGCTCGATTCCGGCTTTGGCCATGATTTCAGTGATCGGCGGCGTCCGGTCGCCGATGGAGCGGCTTTGAGGAAGGAGATGGGCTTCGTGATGCCCTGCAATCAATTCGAAGAAGTATTTCTTGTCGTGCAGCAATAAAAGCTTATGATAATTTTCGAAGGGGAATTTGGCATATTTGACGATTTCGTCCTTGTACCGCGCCAGCGCCATCATCTCCGCGGCGTTGACCGGCAGAACGATATCGAATTTGACCCGCGTGATATGTTCCAATACGGCATCAACGAAAGCTTTTTCATCGATCTTGGGATTGGGGTAAATCAGATTTTTGGATTTATCAAGGACCCGGTTGGAATGCAAACCGGGGGCGCCGGAGGCATAATGACCGCCATTGACCTCGAAACCGTCGTCGGCCAGCCGCTTAAGGATATTCCAGCCTTTGATGAAGCAGTTAAGAACGAGTATCCTGGCGTTCATCCGGCTTTTCTCCGATTGATTTAAGGACAGCCTCCTGCTGCTTCCTGGCCTTACTGCCGACCAGCTTGCCCGAGTAACTCCTTTTCCCCATAAACCGTTTGACCGTATTCTTGAAGGTGTCGAAGGCAAAATCGAACAACCAGGTAGCCATATCGCCCGACCAGCGGTCGGGATGCATGTTCATGTATATGCGGCGATTGGATGGATCGGCCAGAATCCGCCGGAAATCATCCAGATCGGACATCCCGGCGATGGCGCAACCGTCGATGCGATCCTTGAGATTATACCGGGGATTGAAGCGACCGGTATCGGGAATATAAAGGTCGAAATCGGCCCCGGTGATATCGATCGAGGCGTCGCCGATGAGCCGGTCCGAGACTTTGCTTTTGACTATCTCGTGGTCATAGGTAAAAGCCAGCTTCTCCAGATAATCTTTATCGCGCACCAGATGAACGACCTGGCGATTATCGACGTCGGTGAGGGGGTTGCCGTGGGCGCATATTGTCCTGATCTGGAAACCGAGGCGGTCAATATCGAGCAAAGACCCGATGAAAAAGCCGACGGCATCGCGCCCGACCTGCATATTGGGGGCCTTCTGATGGGTATCGACCTCTTCGTAATGATAGCCGATCTGATGTCCCAGCGAAGCGATCCGGCGCACCAGGTCAATATTATCATCGAAAAATCGGCGGCGGATATAATAAGTTGTCGAGATTTTCCGTTCGGCTTCTATCTGAGCCAGTTTCAGTGCCCGTTCGGGAAAATAGTCGACATCATGGCGGATGGCGACATATTTGCCCGACGGCGTCGAATTTTCGAGCCGGTCCGCCAGAATGGTCTCGATCCCGAATATGGCGCGGCCGTCGTCCTGAATTAAATCGAGCAGTTTTTTGTAAGCATCAAAAGTAAACAGCATTGCTATCCCCGGCCTTCAGGGTATATTTCACAACCCTGCCGTCGTTTTCGTTTCAACAGTCCTCCGCAAGCCAATATAATAGTATTTTGAACGGACGATGTCAAAAATCAATTGACTCAGTGATCGGCCAAAAGCCGATGGGGATCGAATTCGTCTCGAAGTTTACGGCACATTTCGCCCAGCGGTGTCGATTCTCGCATCTGCCGTCCAATATTATCGCGGTTGGAGGGCAGAAGCGCGATATGGGGCGTTTGAGACCGTTTCGATGCGGGTAAAACGCGAAAAGTCATTTCGATGACCATCCCCATCATGCCCCAGCTATTGAAGAAAATTCTCGAAATATCGTATCCCGCCACCGATTTGAAGGTGTTGGCGCCGGGGTGGACAATCGAACCGTCGGGGAGTACCGCCGTCAGCGACAGGAGATAACGGCTAAGGGGGACAATATGGTCGCCGTCATTCCCGGCCAGTCCGGAGGCTACCGCTCCGCCGGCCGATCCGGGGTAATTGGTGTCGGTAAAGGGGAGCCAGAGATTTTTGTCGGCGATGACGTGGTTGATTTCCTTCAGGGGATATCCGGCTCCGACGGTGATATAAAAATCGGCGGCGGCCACATTTTTGAGATAATTGAGACGGTCGGATTTGATGACCAGCAATGCGGCAAAGGGATCGCCAACGGGATCGATCGAATTGCCGAAACCGGCGATAAAGACTTTCTGGCCATGCTTACCGCAACGCCGAATGATATCCGATGCCTGCTCGGAATTTTCCGGATGAAAAGTGGGGATGGTTTTTTGCCAGGTCAGCCCTTCGGGATAGGCCGCCCGGATTTCCTGTTCCAGTTTGGCGATCATAATTGAGGGTATATAACCTGCGCCACAGTCTCAGGTCAAGCATTTTACGCCGGACAGACTATAAGCCGCCACGTTCCCTATTGATTCCCTGGAAGGTTATTCTCCGAAAATGATAGCCTGGAATTTGAAGATAGCGGCATCGGGTGATTTGTAGGCATCCCCGGCCAGTCCGGCCTTATGGCAAGTCTGCTCCAGAAATTCAGTTCGGTTCCAGCCGTATTCCGTCGCCACTTGCGGCAGTAATAAACCGCGGTAATTTCCCATACTGATCATGAGGCCGTCCCGGCCGACCTCAATTTCATCCAGAGAAGTCACCTTCTGCAAAGGCGTCAAAACCGAAATCTCGATGTGAATATCCTTCAACTCCTGCGGCTCAACCGGACGAAAGCGGGGATCGGATGTCGCCGCCTGAATAGCGCAATAGGAAACGGTCTTATGCAAAGGCTGAATAGCGACTGTCTGTCCGATACACCCCCGCAGGCGGCTGTTCTCGTTTAACGTCACGAAAGCCGCACCCGGTTTTATGAGATTGTCGGACACCTCGTAAATAGGCGTTGAACCGTCCTTCAAATATGATTCAATCGTCTTTCGGGCGATCTCGAGCAATTTGGACTTGTCGGCGTCGGTCAGAGTCATTTTCTCCGGAAGCTCCCTGCTTTCAGTCGTGGAGGACTCGCCGGCGGGCTCGGCGGATTTGTACAGGACCGCCGCGACATAGCTCACGACCGAACTTTTATCGCCGGTGACGTCACCGGAATCGCCGTATTTCAATAGCTTGATTCGATTTGCGCCCCGCGCTTTGGCCGCCTTGATCACCGCTACGGCCGGTGCGCCGCCGCACATTTCCGTCTTATCTTCGATAAGATATTTCTCCAGCCGGTCAGCATCGAGGTTTTTAAGACAATCCATCCCGGCCGAATCGAAAGGCCAGCCCTCGGAAGCCGATTTGTAATGCTGCCAATCGGTGGAGGCGATCATGATAGTGGAATCATCAAAATCGATCTTCTTCAGCCCCTCGGCCAGCTTATTGATCGTTTGCGGATCGGGACGGCCCATAATCACCGGGACGATGCTGAAACCCTTCAGAACCGTTTCAAGATACGGCAGTTGCACCTCGAGGCAATGCTCCTGCGCCTGAGCGGCGGGGATGACCTTGAAAATTCGGTCGTAATCGAGAAGTTGCCGGCACAAATGGTCATTGCAGGGAACTACGCCCAGCGGCGTTTGCCATTCTACACCGGGCCCGTAAACCGACAATCCCTCAAAACCATAGCGATGAGACGGTCCGCACAGGACAACCTTGTTGACGCCGGAATTCTCCAAAAGCTTATAGGAATAAGCGGCAATCGGGCCGGAATAAATGAGGCCGGCATGAGGCACGATGAGGGCGATGATTTGCCCGTCGATGGCCGGGACCTTGGCTTTCTGCAAATGCTGTTCTACCATCTGCTTCAATTGGGTTGAATCGGCTGGATAAAATGTACCTGCCACCGCCGGTTTACGGAATTCGGCGGAGCTTTGCGCGGGGTAAACCCCGAGAAGCAATAGCAGGCCGGATAAAAGAATTGGAAATTTCATATCGATCACCTCTTATCAGAATACTCGTTGCGACAAACCCGGTCAAGGCAAAAAGGGTTGACAGATTTGCGACCATTCTGTGTATATTATATGTATGAGCCGCGTCGTAGTTGTCAAATATTCGGGTAAGCCAAAAGACGATTTTCTGGATCGTGACCAATATCGCTGCCTTCTGGAACAGGGCTTGGGCCTTATGTCCAACAATGGATCGTATGCGCCCTACCTCAAAAATCGCTTCCCGGGCGGCACCGTAGGCATGAAAACCAACTGCCTGGCCGCCTGGAATCCGACCTTTCTCCCGCTGGTCGATGCCCTTTCGGAACTTCTGACCGATAAGGCCGGGATCGTCGAAAACGATATTGTCGTCTGGGACCGCACCAACCGGGAACTCGAACGAGCCGGCTATAAACTCAACGCCTCCTCTTTCGGCCGGCGATGTCTGGGAACCGATGCCAACGGCGTGGGATATGAAAACGGTCAGTTCTTCAGCGCCGGCAAAGTCAACAGCCTGGTGACCCGCATTCTGACTGAAATGGTCGATCACAGCATCAATCTGGGGGTGCTCAAACATCATTCCATCGCCGGCATGTCGGCCGGGATGAAAAA
>CAZGAV010000121.1:0-6272 GCA_964523575.1 uncultured Ignavibacteriales bacterium | reverse complement strand
ACAGCCTCGATCGTATTCGGACTTCACATGAATCTTCGCTTGATTCGTTCCCAGGATCTGCGATACAGCTTTCTGCCAGTGGCCGTTATTATGCCGATGAGAGACAACATCCCAGCCAACGATGATGACGGAATCGTCAGGAGAGTTGCCGATGTCGGCTTCCCGGTAGCCAATCTTGTATTTGACGCAGTATTTCATTTCCTGCTTATTGATCACCACGGCGTTACTCATATTGTAATCTACGAATCCAAATCTCCACATGCTTGACCCGCCATTGTGCACCCCTTGGCGCGGTTCTGTAGCCGCTTCTTCCAGGACCTTATAATAAAAATCTCTCCGCTCCAGAACATCATCAAGTTCGGAGCGAAGGATATCCAACTTCCTCTGATATTCACTCAATTTATCCAAATCTGTCGGAAGTCGGTCTTGGTTAGCCACCACGCCCGTATCGATATCGACATAATCGTCCCCATATTCCTTCTGATATATTTCCGGGCAAGCGTTGTACCGGGCACGCATATGCCAGAGGACGGTATAGAGCTTTCGGAGTAAGACAAAAACATCCGGTTCGACATTTACTAAGCGAAGGTACGTCGGAACCACCGTGCTGTAATGTTTTAATTTCGCCTGAAAATACGTCCCTTTTTCATGCTGTTTAAACCATGCCAGAGCCGCGGGGATATTTTCCGGCGTCCACGGCCCGGTCGGCGATTCACCCGTATAACCCTCCATAATGACTTCAGATGCAATTGATATGTTGTGTTGAGAAGCCGTTTTCTTGAAGCCTGTACTGCCTTCGGCGCTGAACACATCCGGCGCCGAAGCGTTGAGGCTGGCCTTGAACTCGTTCATTTCCTTTACGGACTTGCTCGTGCAATTATAAATCGCGGTAAAGCGCGCGACCCGCATGCCGCCGGAGATAAAGTAGTCCCCGTAAGCCCGGCGGAATTTTTCCGGATCGTTCATCAACTTTTTTGCTTCCTCCGTAAGTTCATAGCTGTCGGCCTCGTCATAATCATCGAATCGCGATTCGTATTGAGCGATTAGAGTGATAGTCGTCTCGGAGTATTCTAATTTGTTCAGATATGACATGGAGGCGCCGATCTTGATACCCCAAATATTGTATTTCCCCGATGCCGAAATTTCGATTTCACGGTCAACGTCACGTTCATTCTGAATGAAACGGTATTTTTCATTGGATGACTTTACGGTGAATTCCTTTGGCGCAAATTTCTTAATGGCCGAACCCGTGACGCCTCCGGTAATGGCGTCGATGCCGTCGCCAAGATTGCCCAATCCGGGCCAGGGAACTTCTATCACCGGTTCCAGATTTGTCTTTTGTTCCCCTATTGTCAGGCTCTTGATTGGTTGTGCTTCCATCAATAGCATATCCATGATTTCTCCCTCCAATTGGACTGGCGGCCCGTCCGTACATTCGCCCAAAGACAGGCTCATGATTTGGCGAGTGGGTACCCGTCTTACTAATTAAAGATACAAATTGTCTGTTATGATGATGACCGATGGACTTTATCCCTTAGACAGAATAAGTATATATGATAATCGAACTTTTAGCAAGCTGTTTTATCACCGCTTGCAGTAAATATTCTTTTAACGATTCCGGGGGCCGCACGGCGCGGGTCAGACCTTAACATAGGCCGAGGGATTAGTGATGCGCCCGGTCAGGGCCGAGGCGGCGGCGGTGGCCGGAGAAACCTGATATATCCGGCCCGATCCGGCACCGAAATCGATATTGAAATCGGTCGTCAGCCCTTTTTCATCCTGAGCCAGAAGCGGCATCGTGCCGCCGAATAAAGGACTGCCGGGATTGACGATAATCGCTCCCGCCTCCACAAAAACACGGATGAGACCTTTCTTGAGAGCTTCGAGGTAGATGGCTCTCGAAGCCGGCTGTAAAATCAGTCGCACTTCCTGATTGGCCCGTTTGCCCTTGAGGATTTCGGCGACGGTTTTGAGATCGTCGAAACGTCCGTTGGCGATGCCGCCGATGAAAACCTGCCGCACCAGCACCCCGTTGAGTTCGTCAACCGGGGTAACGATGTCGATCTTTTCCGGCCCGGCCGCCACCGGCCGCATAGTGTTGATCTCAAACGAATATTCGCCGGCATAATCGGCGTTGCGGTCGGCCAGAATCGGCGTAAACGGCCGCCGGGCGCGGGGATTGACATAGCGCCGGGTGGTGGAGTCGAAGGGACATATGGCCGTTTTAGCCCCGGTCGCCGAGGACATATGACACAGGGTGATCCGTTCCGAGATCGACATCTGATCGATTCCGGTGCCATAGTATTCAATCGCCTTCCCGGCCGCATCGGAACCGGAGAGTTGCTGAATGACATGATGCATAATATCCCGCACATAGACGCCGCGCGGCAGTCGCCCGGTGATATTGACCCGGATGGTTTCGGGGACTTCGATTTTATGCGTCCCGGTGGCCCATAAACCGGAGATTTCTTCGGCTTCGGCCGCCAGCGCCAGCGCTCCCATGCACCCCAGGGTCATCGAGGCCGCATCGCCGCCCAGACTGATCTGCCCGGGAAGGAGCAGTCCCTTTTCGATAATCACTTGCTGGGGATTGCCCTCGCCCAGATCGAAGAAGTTTTTGATTTGCTGTTTCCGGACAAATTCCCGCATCGCCTTATGCGCCTCGGCCAGGTCCGATACACCGTTCAGGCAATTGCCGTCGAGGGGAATGACGACTCGATTGGGATTGCGGACATAGGTCATGCCCGTTTTCTGGAAAAATTCGAGGGCCCGGCTGTCGCCGCCGGGGACCATTATCATATCCGGCTCGACATCCAGCGTTTGCCCCGGTTCCAGCCGTTCGCCGCCGGACCTTTGGGTCAGCAGTTTCTGGACGAATGTGAGATGGCCAGCGCCCGACATCCGCTGGCGTCTTTTGTCGCTGGTATGCAATTCCAGCGATAATTGTTCAAGCTTGAGCGCTTCCGGTTTTTTTGTAATTTTGTAACGCCGCCGCCAGTTATAGAAAGCGGCCTTGGAAATACCCAGTTCCATCCCGGCATGGAAATCATCGCCAAAGCGGTCCCAGACTTCCCGGATTTCATTCTCGGAAAACTTGGGGAAGGAGTATTTGGCGACCCCCTTTTTGCGCCGCCAGTAGGCGACCAGATGTTCGTTGACGCCGTTACCGAGCACTTCGGCAATCCGTTTGTCGGTGCGGTACAGCTTCTGCAACCGCATCAATTCAGCCTTGGTCGGTATCCGGCGGGGGCTCATAGATTGGCGAATCCTTTCGCCAATGTACGGTAGATTTGTTCCATTGGTATCGAATGCACCCGGGTTTTACCGATAATCGGCATGAAGTTGGAATCGCCGGTCCAGCGCGGCACGATATGCATGTGCAGATGACGGGGGATTCCGGCTCCGGCCGGTCGCCCCAGGTTCATGCCCAGGTTGAAGGCGTTGGGTCGCAGAGAGGTTTTCATCACCTTGAGCGCCATCTGGCTCAACTGGATCAATTCCAGCGATTCCTTTTCGGTCAGGCGTTCCAACATGCCGACATGGCGGTTAGGGACAATCAGCAGATGCCCGCCGTTATAGGGGAACTTATTCATGACGATGTACGATTTTTCGGTGCGATACAGAATCAGATTCTTGAAACTCATTTTCGTTTCTTTAGCCAGACGGCAAAAGACGCACCCTTTTTCCTTATCACCCAGGATAAATTCCGAGCGCCAGGGTGCCTGGAGAATATTATCAGCCATAGACCCATAATATAATGATTGATAGAGGGAAATAAAGGGAAAATTTTAGTTGGCGGCGATGGCCTGTGGGACGGTCTCGCCGGCGTCGAATTCGATCGCATGCGTCGGTAACGGGAGATCAAGCTTTTGCAGGCCGATATAGAGAATTTGGCGTCTTTGAGCCATGCTGAGGAGGAGGTCGAAAAAGGCCGCCTGCCGCCGGCGATCCATCCGGGATTCGGCCTGATCGAGGATAATGGGCGGGCAAAATTCGGCCGAAAGCAGGGCGACTCCCGCCAGTCTCAGAGCCAGATAAAGACAATCGCGGGTGGACGAAGAAAGCGCCTCATTAATTTCGAACCAGCGGTCACCGGTGGTGAGCTTGATTTCGAATCGGTTCATCTCACGGTAAAACCGGACCTGGTTGTAACGCCCGCCGGAGAGACAGGTCAGGAACGACGAGGCCGAGGCCCCATAGGCCTCGAAAGTATCTTCTATCAACTGATCGGCGGCGCGGTTGAGAGCATTGCGGGTAATTTTCAAAACCTCGAGCCGTTCGGTGATTTCCTTATGCTTGCGCTTGAGTATTTCGACCTGATTATCGACCGCGCTCAGATCCTTCTGAAGGTTCTCCATGACAGAGCATCGTTCCTTGAGCAGGGCCGCTCGCTCCCTCAGAGCGTTGGCCCGAACTCGCCGCGAAATCAATTCTTCCTTCAGAGCCGGTAACTTGCCGGAGGCCAGGGCGAAACCGGTGAGGGGCGCCAATGCCTGATTGATCTGGGCCACTTCGGTTTCAAGTTGTTGGCGGATCTGATTGAGGTATTCCAACCCCTTATCTTCCGAAAGGGTTTTGATAGTGTTGCGGAGGTTTTCGGCGCCGGCCTGTAGTGTTTGGTACTTGTGGATAGTCTCTTCAAGGGCCTTGACCGGATCGGCCGCTTTGAGGTCGTACTGATCGTTCAAACGTCCATAAAAGGTATCAAGCTGGGCGACGCACTCGCGAAAAACCGCCGTCGCCTTTTTCTTGCGGGAGAATTGAAGCAGGTAAACGCCCATCCTCGACAACCAGACAAGGAACATCACCGGGATGGTATACGGCACGATATCGGCTACCGGTCCCGGCTTTATATAGTCGCTCTGGATGAAGACATAGGCCAGACACAACAGAAGGAGGAAAAGGGTCGCCGCAGCGAAGCCCCGGTTGGCTTTCCGGCGGCGGCCGATCAGTTCATCCATAGTCTGTTTGGAATCGTTGACCGCAAAATTGAGTCTTTCGCCATCCAGAACAATTTCGGTCATCTGGTCTTCGTCAGGAATATGGAGGCGGTTCAATTCCTTCTCCACCCGAACCAGATCATCGCTTAATTGTGAAGCTCGGGAGTAGTTGCCCAGGTGTATTTGGAGTCTTTCTTCCAGATTGACCATGCGACCGTTGATTTCCTGATAGGCGGAGCCGCCTTCGATTTCTTTATCAAGCCGTTCCAGGGCCTGTTCATGTTCGGCCAATTTGTCGGTGACTTCGCTCAATTCCTGACGGTTCTTTTCGAGAACTTCGATCTTCTTATCGAGCTCGGATTTTTCCTGAAGGCGCCCGGAGATTTGATCGGAAATCATATCGAGTTCACGTGGGGCATGGGCCCGGGGGTTATCGAGTTTTTTGATTTCCTCGTCAAGATAGCGGTCAGCCCGGCTGCGGTCGAAGCCGAAGAAGACCGGTGTTTCTACCGCCGATTTCAGGCGGTCCTTGCTCGATTCGGGAGCGGAGGGATTATCCGAAGAAAAACAGAAGGTCGATTCAAATAAATTGCGATCGGCCACGCCAAAATAGAGGGCCAATTTTTCGCCGATCGTTTTGCCCTCATAAGTGATCCCGTCGGAATCGGTCAGGATATCGCGGCCGACGTCATAATCGCGAATCAGGTTGAAGGTTTTATCGCCGACTTCGAAATCGAGGTTCAGGCGAAAAGATCGGTTGGCCGTCCAGTTATTCCAGGCGGCCACGGTCTTTTTCTGTGTCGATCCATCCTCGAACAGCACCGTGAACAGAGCTTTGATTATGGTGGATTTGCCGCTTTCATTGGGGCCGATAATCTGGTTGAATCCCTGCTTAAAATCGATTTTGCGGTCGCGGAAACAACCGAAATTTTCCATGCGCAAAGATTTTATGACAGTCTGGTTATCCATTATTCTTCACCGGTAATAATGGCCACACCGAGCTCGGCCGCTTTATTATATAATTCGGCCCGTTCGGAGCTGTCGGCATCCTTCATGCGAGCCAGTTCGGCCTTAAAAGCCTCGATCAGCTGATCGTGAGTCTTATCGGGAATATTCAATGGGGCCGATGAATTCCCGTCGTTTTTCTGATTTGTATGCACAGCCAAAAACCTCGATGACGCCTCTTCGATAATTTTCTCAATTTCCAATACTTCCTTTAAGTTATCGGAATAGTCAAGTGATAGCTTTACAATTGTATTGGGATCGGCGGCCTTTTCCAGCAACTGGTTCAACTCCATTGGGTGGAATATTTTGCTTCTGATTTCATGGAAA
>CAZGAV010000120.1:2099-6288 GCA_964523575.1 uncultured Ignavibacteriales bacterium | reverse complement strand
CCTGGGTTCGAATCCCAGCCTCTCCGCCAGAAAAATAAACTAATTCATAACTTTATACTTGACAATCAATTAAAAATGCCGATATTGCTTTTAGATTATGCTTGTGCCATATTTGTGCCATATTATCCGAGGTTTTTATCATGGGACGTCTTTATAAGCGAGGCCGAAGCTGGTATATCGACCTGTCGGTCAAGGGCAGACGGATCAGGAAACGAGTCGGACCCTCCAAAGAAATCGCCAGGCTGGCTCTTCAGGATGCCGAAGTCAAGGCTGCTCGGGATGAGTTCGGTTTTGCACGCAATGATATCGCCATCGAGAAGTTCCTGGAGAAGTTCCTGGAGTACTCCCGGGCCAATCATTCCAAGGCCACGACAAGGCGCTACGGAGCCGTTACAGACAACTTCAGGGCTTTCCTGGAGGCATACCCCGGTGTCGTATTCCTGTCTCAGGTAAAGCCGGAACATATCGATCTGTATAAGGTCTTCCGCAAGGATGCCCTGGTCAATCCCAACGGTCGGCCGGTCAAGTCGGAGGAGAAGGCCACCGAGTTTACCCGCAAGGGTGCCCGGGCCAAGACGATCAACTTCGAGATCGATACTCTTCGGACGATGTTCAATCTGGCTATCAAATGGGATTACCTAAAGGAGAACCCGACCCAGAAGGTCACTCGTCTCAAGGTCAGCGACTCCAAGGCACCGAGGTTTCTGACGGTCGAGGAATGCGAACGATTTCTCAGCCATTGCCCGGATGATCTCCGTCCTATTTATTTCACTTTCCTCAACACGGGCATGCGCAAGGCTGAGCTGGAGAACCTGGAATGGGACGATATCGATTTGAAGCGACGCCGTATCAAGATCCGCTTCAAACTCGACTGGCAGCCAAAATCAGGGGAGAGAGAAATTCCGATTAATCAGAAGCTCTATGATCTGCTGACCGAACTAAAGACCAGGAACAACTCCGGCCTGAAGAGCAATTATGTTTTCCCGCACTCAGACGGGGCCAAGCTCAAGACCAAACTCCGCCGCCAGCTGATCAAGATTGCCCATGAATCTGGCATCAAGGATCTGACGACCCTACATTCTCTCCGTCACACCTTCGCCAGCCAACTGATAATGAAAGGCGTCGACCTTCCGACAGTCCAGAAGCTCATGGGCCATTCAGATATCCAGACGACGATGATCTACTCCCACCTCGCCCCGGACCACCTCGCCGACGCGGTGGAGAAATTAGATTATCTATGACTTATTTGTTTATCAATTGAGAATTACAATATAAAAAACGCCCGTCTAAGTGTCGGGCGTAAGGGGCTCCCGTAGAAGCTTGCCTGCGTGACGTTTGTCCTTACTGAAGGTTGACAGACAACCGTCGCTCAAGTATATTCATTATGAGAATAATACCATAATATCTATCTGTCAAGGGGAAATTTTATGGAAAGGCATCACCTTGAGAAAATCCTTGGCCTTGACCTGGGGCCTAATTCTATCGGCTGGGCAATCGTTGAAAAAAATGGCGACGCGGGAAAGATTACCAATGCTGGAGTTCGAATTTTCCCGGCCGGGCTTGATGACTTGGAAACAGATGGCAAGGGCAAATCCCGGAACGCCTCCCGCCGCGATGCCCGCAGTATCCGACGTAACCTCGACCGTCGTGCAAGGCGTTTGGCCAAATTAGCTGTAATCTTATCGCGAGCGGGATTATTACCCGAGGGCGATATCGGGAATTCCATCAATCGCCACACCATTATTAATGAACTCGACACACGATTCGATAATCCCTATAAATTGAGGGCTAGAGCATTGCATGAGCGCCTTGAACCATTTGAAGTTGGTCGCGCCCTATACCATCTGGCCCAACGCCGTGGCTTTCAGTCAAACCGCAAGGCGCAGCCCAAAGACGATGATGAAAGAAGTAAAGTCTATTCCGGTATCGGCGAATTGCGGCGCGCCATTGATAAATCCGGCGCCGCGACCCTTGGCGAGTATTTTGCTAAGCTAAATCCCCGCGAGATGCGTATTCGTGGTCGGTACACTCACCGTCAAATGTACATTGATGAATTCGGTAAAATCTGGGATTCTCAGCGAAAACATCTTCCGGAATTATTGACAGACAGCGTTAGGAAGTCGGTGTATAAGGCCATTTTCGACCAGCGGCCCTTAAAGAGTGTGGTCCATCTGATTGGGAAATGTACACTTGAGAATAATCGCCGACGGGCACCGTGGTCTTGCCTGGAAGCTCAGAGATTTCGGTATCTCCAGAGAGTGAATGATCTGAAAATAATTGACCAAGACTCCGGTGAAATTCGTGTTTTGACGGCCGACGAGAGGGAAAAGGTCGTCGCATTATGTGAGTCAAATGAGAAAGTCACTTTTGCTTCGTTAAGAACAAAGCGTAATCTTGGGAAAAATATTGCTTTCAATCTCGAAGCTGGCGGCGAAAAACATCTTCCCGGCAACAAGACCAATGCTCGAATAATTAAATGCATTGGGGCAGATAAATGGCTGTCTTTTTCGGACTATGAACAACGCGGCATCCTGAATGAATTGCACAATATCGAAAAGGACGAGACCCTTTTGAAGCGGCTGATGACAGTCTGGCATCTTGATGAGGAGGAGGCCAAAAGCCTGGCCCAATATAAAGAGGAGAAAGGCTACGGCGGTTTCTCCCGCCGCGCTCTCAGGAATTTAATGCCGCTTTTGGAAAAAGGGCTTCCATTGGCTACAGCGATCGCAGAGGCATATCCCCAAAAGTCTATCAAAACCGATCCTCTTGATAGCTTACCGCGTATAGACGACTCTGGTATGCAGGGTTTACGAAACCCAATTGTAACCCGTACGCTATCCGAGGTCCGCCGCGTAATCAATGCTGTCGTCCAGAGGTACGGTAAACCTGATATTATCCGCGTGGAACTGGCTCGACAAATAAGGCAGACAGCCAAACAAAGGGAAAATACTGTCAAAAAAAATAGGGCAAACGAGAAAATGCGGGAAGGGGCCCGGAAGCGATTAGAAGATTCAGGATATATCGACCCCGGGAATACGGATATCCTCAAAGTAATTCTGGCGGATGAGTGCAACTGGACTTGCCCCTATACGGGGAAAAAAATCGAATTGAGCGAGCTGGTAGGTTCGTCACCACAATTTGATATTGAGCATATTATTCCGTTTGACAGGTGCCTGGACAATTCATTTGTAAACAAGACGTTGTGTGACGCAGAAGAGAATCGTAAGGTCAAGAAGAAACAGACTCCCTACGAAGCATATTCGAAATCCTCGAAATGGACAAATATCAAACGAAGAGTGAGTGAATTCAATGGGCCCGTAGGACACGCCAAACTGAAACGGTTCATGATGAACGAACATGATGTCGCTGAACTGATGTCGAATTTCACCACCCGGCAATTGAATGATACTCGCTGGGCTTCGCGATGGGCCAAAAAATATCTCGGTCTCCTTTATGGCGGCGTGAACGACGACGGTATCGATGCCTCTGGTAAGAGACGTGTTTTTACCTCGACTGGCGAATTGACGGCAAAACTTCGACAGGTGTGGGGCCTTAACGGCATCCTCGGGGATGATGACATCAAATCTCGCGATGACCACCGCCACCATGCCGTCGATGCCATAATCACCGCTTTGGTAGAGAATTCCGCCATCAAAAAACTGGGCGACGCTGCCCGCCGCGGAGCCGACAAAAATAGACTGCTGGAGGCGGTTGCCCCACCCATGCCCGATTTGCGCCCCCAGGCGGAAAAACTGATCCTCGAAGTCATCCCCTCCCACCGAATCTCGCGCCGCGTCAGAGGCCCGCTGCATAGGGATACATTCTACAGCGTGAGAAAAGATGAGGACGGCAGGCAATATGGATATGTTCGGAAGGCTTTGGCCGATTTGACATCGGCAGAAATTAAAGATAAAATCGTCGATGCGCGAGTAGCTAAAGCCGTTAGAGATAAACTGACAGAACTTGGCGGGAATCCCCGAATTGCCTTTGCATCAGCAGAAAATCATCCAGTTTTAACCGACAAAGAAGGCGTCGCTCGCCCTATTCATCGTGTGACCATTCGTAGCCGCCTCGAAGAGGTCGTCGAGGTAGGCTCGGGACATCGAAAGCGGTGGGTAAAATCTGAGACCACTCACCACATGGCAGTCTATGAAGTACTGGACGAGACTGGAAAGGTCGTAAAGTGGGA
>CAZGAV010000120.1:0-1999 GCA_964523575.1 uncultured Ignavibacteriales bacterium | reverse complement strand
TTATCCGAAAATCCGGCCGACCTGAGCGTCAAATATCGACAACTTGTGATCCGGTCGAATGGGCAGGAAACGACCGTGCCACTCGAAGATATCGGCGCGGTGATTATCTCTCATCCGGCCGTCCGATTGACTCACGCCGCGATTTCGGAATTATGTGAGCATAACGCGGGGCTGATCGTCTGCAATCGGCGGCATATGCCGACCGGCATGATGATGCCGATGGCCGCCAATTACATACAAACGGCGCGGATGATGGCCCAATCAGAACTAACTGAACCGGCCAAAAAAGGCCTGTGGCGAATTATCGTAAAGGCAAAAATACGGGCCCAGGCCAATGTCCTGAAGACTTTTTATGGAAATGATAGCGGGCTTTTCGACCTCTCGAAAAAAGTTAAATCGGGCGATCCCGATAATATCGAGGCCCGCGCCTCGCGGCTCTATTGGCCTCGTCTTTTCGGCGATGATTTCCGGCGGACACCTCAGGGCGGCGATACTCTAAATGGATTTCTCAATTATGGCTACGCCGTGGTCCGGTCCATGATGACCCGCGCCATATGCGGCGGAGGTCTCAACCCGACTCTGGGATTGCATCACCATAACCGTTATAATCCTTTTTGCCTCGCAGACGACCTTATGGAACCATACCGAACCGTCGTCGACGCGGTCGCCCTCTGCCTCCGGCGGGGCGGACAGGACCAGGATCTAAGTCTTAATAGGGAAGGCAAACAAGCCCTGATTTCGGGAATCATAAATTTTCGGTGCCGCGATGGACGACTGTCGCGCGACCTGTTTTCCAGTTTCACTAGTCTTGTCAGCTCGTTAGTCGATTATATCATGGGGGAAAAGAAAACTCTGAAAATGCCTGTTCCTCTTCATGAAAAAGAGAAAGAAAAATAATCCCCCGGCCGATCTTTCGGGGTACAGGATTATGTGGTTGTTCGCTATGTTCGACCTGCCGGTCGATACGGCCAATGCCCGGCGCAATTATACCCGCTTCCGCAATTCTCTATTGAAATTGGGGTTTACCCGCATGCAGTTTTCGGTCTATGCCCGCTTCTGCAAGGACGACCAAAAGGCCAATCTTTATAAAAAGCGGGTGAAGGAGTGCCTGCCTCCCGAGGGTCAGGTCAGGTTAATGGCTGTCACCGACGTTCAGTTCGGGAAGATGGAAGTTTACGATGGAAAAACTCGTGCTCCCACCGAAAAGGCCCCCGAACAATTGCTTCTTTTTTGATCGCCAAAACGCCGAAACCCCCTGCAGGATGGGGTCTTGCAGGGGGTTATAATATACTTGAGCGGCGGTTGATGTCAAGCTCCAGCACAGTACGGCATGGCGCGTTTCCAATTCGAAATATACTTGAGTGGCGGTTGATGTCAAGCTCCAGCCCTGCCGTGGACGATAAGGGCGCAAACGTAAATATACTTGAGCGGCGGTTGATGTCAAGCTCCAGCACAATCATTACAACGGGCCGAAGGAATGAAAATATACTTGAGCGGCGGTTGATGTCAAGCTCCAGCTCAGGTGTGGCTTATAACGATGATCGGCAGAATATACTTGAGCGGCGGTTGATGTCAAGCTCCAGCCCCCGGCACAACGGGGACCGATCCTGGTCAAATATACTTGAGCGGCGGTTGATGTCAAGCTCCAGCTATTCACAACGCCTGGGCCTATTTGACGCAAATATACTTGAGCGGCGGTTGATGTCAAGCTCCAGCGGGTACTCTCCTATTATCTCCCACATTCATAATATACTTGAGCGGCGGTTGATGTCAAGCTCCAGCTGACGAAGAGAAATTCCTTGCGGCTTTGCAAATATACTTGAGCGGCGGTTGATGTCAAGCTCCAGCTGAGCCGTCAACCTCTACCGAGAGTAGCCGAATATACTTGAGCGGCGGTTGATGTCAAGCTCCAGCCAAGAAAAGCGACTCAACGGCCACAATCAGAATATACTTGAGCGGCGGTTGATGTCAAGCTCCAGCTGAGCCGTCAACCTCTACC
>CAZGAV010000119.1:0-6486 GCA_964523575.1 uncultured Ignavibacteriales bacterium | reverse complement strand
TTCTGGCCGATATAGTCGGCCATGATCGCGCCGATATGCTCCTGCCCGACGAACAAACCGCCGGACATGCACCCGACCACGAGCGAATCTATTTTATCAACGCCGGCATCATCCATGGCATTGAGGGCCGCTTCGGTGAAAATATCGCGGAACGATTTTTCCCAGAGCTCTCCCCATTTTATGATGCCGATGCCAACTACGGCTACGTCTCTCATCTTGCGTTTCCTCCTACTTGTTCTTCAGGATTTTATGGCGGTACTTGGCGTACGTGCCGTAATCGACAAAGACCTGGTTCTCATCCAGCAGAGTCGTGGTGTGAACGGCCAGATCGCGGACTTCCTTAATGCGATCGGTCACCCGCCAGACAAAAGCGTCGGAACCGGCCCCGGAACCGTAGGAAATCATCAGAATCAAATCGCCCGGCTTGGAAATATCGAGCGTGGAAGTCAGCCCCAGCGGCGACGAACCGGAATAGGTATTCCCCAGGCGCGGCGTCAGCCAGCCCGGCTCGATCTGCTCTTTCTTGAAGCCGAGCATTTTACCGACCCGCATCGGAAATTTCCCGTTGGGCTGATGGAAAACGACATATTTGAAATCTTGCGGTTTCATTTTGGCTTTTTTCAATATCCCTGCGGCGGCGCCGGTAACGGTCCGGAAATAGGCCGGCTCGCCCGTGAAACGGCCGCCGTGCTGGGGGTAAAACTCATGCTCGCGGCGCCAGAAATCGGGCGTGTCGCTCATGAATGAATAAGTATGCAAAGCCTCGGCGATAACGTTTTTGGTCCCCATGATAAACGCCGCCGCTCCAGCCGAAGCTGAATATTCGAGGGCATCGCCGGGAGCTCCCTGCGACGTATCGCCGCCGACAGCCAGGGCGTATTTCATATAGCCCGACTTGACCAGGCCCAGGCAGACAAACATCGCCTCGGAACCGGCCTTGCAGGCGAATTCGAAATCGGCGCAATGGCAATCGGGAATGCACCCGATGGCCTCGGCGACCGTGGTGCCGGACGGCTTGACCGCATAGGGATGCGATTCCGAACCGACATAAACCGCCCCGATATCCTGCGGATTGATCTGGGCCCGTTTAATGGCGTTTCGCGCCGCTTCGACTGAAAGAGTGATGGTATCGACGTCCGGTGTCGGCACGGATTTCTGCCACAGCATCAGCCCTTTCTTATAGCTGGGGGCGTCGGCTCCCCAGACTTTCGCGATCTCCTCGACTTTGATTCGGTGTCGAGGAATCATCGCGCCATATCCAACTATTCCAACCATTCACGTACCTCATCTATTGGTTAATACATGACTCTTGCTCTTTACCATTTCAAAGACTCCACCGAAGCCTGCATTATAAAACGATTTAGGGTAAATGTCAAATATGAGGCCGCATTTTTATATTTCTGCCCGGAAAATAGTCGGCCCACAGCTTGCGGATGCCGTTCAGCATGTACGATGCTAACGAGCAAAAAATGCAAGGCCTGAAGTTTTTATTGACACGCATTCATTAAAGGGGTAATATAGGATATAATTAATCCGTTATTTTCTCACACCAACTTTCACTGACCGCAAGGAGGAACCGATGCGAAATTGCGTGTTATTGTCACTGATTCTGGCACTTCTGGCATTCGCGACCCTGGCCGAACAGGCTCAGGCCGAACATCCCCGGGGCTACAATTTCTTCGTAGCCGGTGAGTACGCTTTTGCCGTATCGCCGGAGGTATTCACCGATTATTACACGGCCGGATACGGTTTCAGCCTTGGAATCGAATACCCCGCCTCCCCTAACTGGTCTATCATCGGTCTTTTCGACCTCAAATTCTTCAATCCCGACGGCGACATGATCGCCGACTGGTGGACCGATCCGGGTGAATATCCGGGCGCCACTAACATCGACGTCAGCGAAGGCCGCCTGACGGCCGGTTCTATCGCTTTTCTGGGCAAAGGCAGTCTCAAGACCGAAGGTTCACGCTTCTTCCCTTACATCAAGGGCGGTTTCGGTATCACCATCGCCGGAGCCGACGAAATCAAGGTCATGTATGACAATCAGTACGACTCTGAAAGACAAACCGCCTGGCAGGCCGGCGCCGGCAGTGAAACCAATCTCTGCATCATGCTCGGTCTGGGCGTTGAAAAAGTCATGGGAAACGGAAATTCGTCCTTCTTTATCGATGCCGGACTGCACATGATTATGCAGGAAAACGCCAATCCGACCGTGGCGCCGATCACGATCGGATTCAAATTCTAAGCCGTCCCACTTATCAGACGACCAATCTGGGGCCGTGTCTAGGGAGGTCACGGCCCCTGCCATTCATTATTTTAGCCGCCGCCCCAAGAAAACTGAACTTTTTTACCTCAATCTCGTCTTAAATAATATCCGAAGACCGCCGCAGAAACATCCGCCTGAGTTTGCACTGAAACTTAATCACAATCGGGAGGCAACCATGAAACATGGAAATCTGTCCCCTTTACTGCCGTTGATGCTGGCGCTGGTTCTGGCCTGCGTCCAGACAAGCATGGCAGGAACCGGAGCCGGGAAAATCCCCATCACGACTTCGTCCGACAAGGCCCGGCAATTATTCATCGAGGGACGCGACCTGGTCGATAAATTACGTTTTCAGGAGGCGCGCGAATACTTCGAAAAAGCGGTCACCCTCGACCCGGAATTCGCCTGGGCCCATCTCAATCTGGCCTTCACACAACCCTCAGCCAGCGCTTTTTTCGAAAGTCTGGACCGGGCTGTAGCGCTGGCGGATAAGGCCTCCGACGGCGAACGTCTGTTGATCATGGCCAGTCAGGCCGGATCAGGCGCCGAAACGGCTAAACAGGAGAAATACCTGAAAAAACTGGTGACCGCCTATCCCAATGATGCACGGGCTCATAATCTGCTGGCGACATTCTATATGGGCCTGCAGGATTATCCCGCCGCCATCGAAGAATACAATATGGCGGTTAAAATCGAACCCGATTTCTCTCCCCCCTACAACCAGCTCGGCTACATCCACCGCTTTCTGGGCGATTATGAGCAGGCCGAGAAGGCCTTCCGCAAATATATCGATCTCATTCCCGACGATCCCAATCCATACGACTCCTACGCTGAACTGTTGATGGAAATGGGCAAATTCAAACAATCGATCGAATTGTATCGGAAAGCCTTGAAAGTCAATTCCAATTTCGCCCCCTCCTATGTCGGCATGGCCACCGATTATAATTTGCTGGGCGAGCATCAGATGGCGCGCGAGGAACTGGAGAAGTTATATAATACAGCCCTCAACGACGGCCAGAAACGGGCTTCGCTTTTCTCGCAGGCGGTATCCTATGCCGACGAAGGCAACCTGGCGGCGGCTATGATATGCCTGAAAAAGCAATATGCTATCGCCGAAAAAATTGACGACGCTTCCGCGATGGCCGGCGACCTCAACGCCATGGGGACAATCCTGCTGGAAATGAAGCAATACGACGACGCCCTCAAAAACTTCGACAAAGCCCTGCAACTGGTCGATGGTTCCGAACTGGCCGAGGAAGTCAAGGACAACTTCAGGCGCGCCCATATTTATAATTCGGCCCGGGTTGACCTGCTAGGCGGTCGGATTGAAAAGGCTCGGGCCAAGGCTCAAAAACATCTGGCCCTGACAACAACCCTCAACAATCCCTTCCAAATCCGATTATCGCATGAACTGGCCGGGATGGTGGCGTTGGCGGAAATGGACTATGTGGCGGCTGTCAAGGAATTAAAGCAAACCAACCAGCGGGACCCGTACAACCATTATCGTCTGGCCTTGGCTTATCGGGGCGCCGGCAAGATGGAGCAGTGCAAAAAAGCCTGCGCCACCGCAGCCGGGTACAATGCCCTCAATAATCTCAACTACGCCCTTATCCGGGGCAAAGCGGTCAAAATGATGGAAGCCATGTAAGATATCGTACCGCAACGTTATCAATCGCAACGATGCCGGTCGTCCCGGCCGGCATCGCCCATAAAATGGGCCGTTCCCATCGATTTATTTTCCCCCCTGCCGATTAAAAAATTGGCCTTGTATAAATATCAGCCGGACGCGATATTGGCGCCGCTGAATTATCCGAAAGGTCCGCAATCAATGCTGGTTGGCCCAACCGGGACTATCCGGCGATGATAAGGTGCATGACGTGATCGAGCCTGAACCCGAAACTTTCCCTGTCGACTCTCCCGACAATGGGGCTGTCGCTCTCTCGGTGCGGCGATGGCTGCCGTTTATCACCATCGAAGGCTCTTTGGCCAATGTCTTTATCGTCTTAACCGGCGGGGCTTTCATCACGGCGCTGGCCCTTTTATTCGGGGCCAACGATTTCGAAATCGGCGTCCTGGCCGCCATTCCCTTCCTGGCTCAAATCGCCCAGTTGTCTTCAGCCTTCTTCGTCGAACAAATAAAAAACCGCAAATCGGTGGTCTGGTGGCTTTCGGTGACCGGCCGGCAGGCATGGTGGATACTCCTGCCCGTACTTTTCCTGCCGCTTGGTCATAAACTGGAAATTCTGATGTTGGTGGCGCTCTTCTCCAACGTCGCCGTCATGATCGCCACCCCGGCCTGGTTATCTTGGATGGCCGATCTCATCCCCGAAAAAATTCGCGCCCGGTACTTCGGGTTTCGAAGCGCCTGGCTGGCGGCCTCGACCATCGTCTCGGTGCTGGTCGGCGGCGTAGTCCTGGATCACTTCAAGACCCGCGGCTTCGAGATCACCGGATTCGCCGTCATCGTTACTGCCTCCTGCGTTTTTGCCGCCGCCGCCGCCATCCTGCTTAGGAAAATCCCCGATAAGGCCGAAGCCGCCACCGCCCCCAATTTTTCGCGTTCGCATCTCAACGAACCGGTCAAAGACCGGACTTTCCGCCATCTTCTATTTGTCTTTCTTTGCTGGAATGGCGCTATCGGCATTTCCGCGCCCTTCTTTGCGCCCCATATGCTGACCCACCTGCAAATGAGCTTCACCCAGATATCGATCTATTCCAGTCTTGCCGCCATCGGGGCCGTCGTTCTCAATCGTCCCTGGGGATTACTCATCGACCGTTTCGGCTCCAAACCGGTCGTCGCCCTGTGCGCTTTCGGCATCGCCGTTATCCCCATGATCTGGTGGTTTCCAAGGGCCGGTCATCTCTGGATACTGGCTTTCGAGGCCGTCTATTCCGGCGCCTTGTGGACCGGCTTCAACCTGGCCGCCTTCAATATCCCCATCGCCAACAGCCCGCGCCTTCGTCGCACTATCTATCTGGCTATCTTTTCCGTGGCCACCGGTCTGGGCTTTTTCGCGGCCTCCATTTTGGGCGGCATCCTGGCCCATAGCATCGTTTCCTTCCACTGGCAACTGGGCCCCCAAACCATTGTTAATTATCATCTCATCTTCGCCCTTTCGACCGTCCTTCGACTGGGCGCGGCGTTTCTATTCCTCCGTTTCCATGAACCGAAAGAAACCCGATTGCCGGTGATGATTCAATTTATGGGATATGCGGTACTGAAACGGGTCTCAGTCGGCCGTCAGATATTCCCCTGGCCGCTCAAAAAAGTCACGACACCATAGAGTTCGTGCATTTGAAATAAGATTGAATATGAGCCGAATTGATGCGCTCGCTCAGACGATTTCCTTGACCACGTCCACCGTGGAATCGGGACCGTACTCGATCTTGAACCCGCGCTTCTCGAAAACCGATATCATCGGACGATTATCGGTCGTGGTTTGGGCCACGATCCGCTTCAATTTCCACTTTCGCGCGACTTCCATGCAATAATCGGTCAGCAAACTTCCCAGTTCCTTTTTCTGCCAGGCGTCGATAATCAGGACGGCATACTCGACGGTTTCATGATCGGGATCGGCGATCAAACGGCCCACGCCCAGCAAACGGCGCTTGTCGTTCTCGGTGATTTCGGCCACGATAGCGATTTCCCGGTTATAATCAATATAGCAAAACCGCGTCGCCACCTCATGCGAATTCCAGTGGAAGAAATAACGGAAACGAGAATAAATCGACTCCCGAGAACAACTGCCCAGCATCTCCAGCCACAACGGCTCGTCCTCGGGCTTGATCGGTCGTAACGTCACCTCAACGCCGTCCTTGAGCGTCATCTTCTTGACATATTTTTCCGGGTACGGGCGCAGGGCCAGATGCGAATACGGTTCGATATTCTTTCCGATCAGGTCACGGTCTATTACCACCCGGGCGTCGAGGGAAATGGCCGTCTGGGGCGAAACCAATAGCGGGTTGATATCGAGTTCGACAATTTCCGGATAATCGGCCGCCAGGTACGACAGGCGAATCATGACTTCAATCAACTGGTCGATATTGGCGCGCGGACGGCCGCGGTAGCCTTGCAAAAGCGGCCAGATTTTAAGCGATTCCAGCATCCGCCGCGCCAGTCGTTCGTTCAGAGGCGGAAAGCCGAGACTGCGGTCGCCGATCAATTCCGCCTCAATGCCGCCCATGCCGACCATCATGACTGTCCCGAACGACGGATCTTTCTT
>CAZGAV010000118.1:0-6504 GCA_964523575.1 uncultured Ignavibacteriales bacterium | reverse complement strand
GTCTTTCACGACCAGGGCCAGTTGTTCCAGCAGGTCGAGGTCAGCCAGCGTCGCCCGGCCCCTGGTAATATCGTCGAGGATTTCGTACATGCGCTGGGTGCCTTTACGGCAGGTGAAACACTTGCCGCACGATTCACCCCTAAGAAAATTCATGAAATATTTGGCGACATCGACCATGCAGGTGTTCTCGTCCATGACGATCATGCCGCCGGAGCCCATGATGGAACCGGCCTTGATCAGGCTGTCATAGCTGATCGGCAGATCGAACATTCTGGCCGGGATGCATCCGCCCGAGGGGCCGCCGGTCTGGACCGCTTTGATTTTGGCGTCCCCCCCCGGACCGCCGCCGATATCGTAAACCACTTCGCTGATCTTCATTCCCAGCGGCACTTCCACCAGGCCGGTGTTCTTTATCTTGCCCACCAGCGAGAATATCTTGGTGCCGGTATTCCCCGGAAAGCCGATTTTGGCATATTCGCTGCCGCCGCGATTGATGATAACCGGGATATTGGCCAGGGTTTCGACATTGTTGATACAGGTCGGATGGCCGTGTATGCCGCGCTCGATCGGGTATGGCGGCCGTTGCCGCGGCTCACCCATAAAACCCTCCACCGACCTGATCAGGGCCGTTTCTTCACCGCATACGAAGGCCCCGGCGCCGCGCACGATTTCGATATCGAAGTTAATGCCGGTGCCGAGAATATTCTCTCCCAGAATACCCCAATGGCGCGCCTGATCCAGCGCGATAATGGCATGCTTGATGGCCAGCGGGTATTCACTGCGGACATAAATCAGCCCCTTCGAGGCGCCGATAGCTATACCGGCGATAATCATTCCCTCGATAATCCCGTGCGGGTTCCCTTCCAGAAGACTGCGATCCATGTAGGCCCCGGGATCGCCTTCATCGGCGTTGCAGACGATATACTTGAGGATATTGCCCTGGCCCGAGGCGCGGGCCCGCTCCCATTTGAGCCCGGTCGGAAAACCGGCCCCGCCGCGGCCCCGGATCTGTGAATCCTTGACCTCCCTGATAATCCAGTCGGGATCATTGGCGGTCAGGACTTTCTCCAGCGCGGCGTATCCCCCTTGCTCGATATACGCGTACAGCCGAATCGGGTCGAGCTCCTGATTACTTCCCAGTACCGTCCGCGTCTGTTTCTTGAAAAACGGGATGTCGAGCTGGTGCTCATATTTTCGAGCGTCGCGGGGGTCCTTGTAGATCAGCCCCTCATCGATAAAGCCGCCTAGAGCCGATTCGATGACTCTCGGGACGTCTTCCATTTTCAGCTTGGGATACAGGTTGCGTCCGGGTTCGACCAGAATAAACGGATCCATTTCACAAAACCCCTGGCATCCGGTTATTCGAAGCGCGATTTTTTCCCGAATGTTTCTTTCGATGATATACTTCTTTATGATTCGGATGATATCGTTCGAGCCGCTGGCCTGCCCCCCCGTACCGGCGCAGACGACCAGGGTCGGCCGGCTGTAGGTGATCTCTTTCTCGCTCAGGATACGCTGGCGAAGACCGATGAAGTCTTCAACGGTTGATAGTTTGGTCATGAGACAATTCCTTCATTGGTTGAACGGGTCAGGATTCATTCAATTGCGGCCCCACCCAGATCGAGCATGTGACCTTTGCATCCCTTCCGGGAACAGATCTGGACCACGCCACCGCCTTTGACAATCATCGGGACCATGGGGGCCCCGCATTCGGCGCAATTCGTGCCACCGATCAACTGCGAATGACAGTAGGGACAGAAGATATTGACAACGGTATCTTCGGGAATTTCGTGCAGGCACTCGACTTTGTAACTTCCGTACAGGCTGGATAGCACCAGCCATCCGTGTTTATTGCCGAATGAAATCGTGATCCGAATTCCGGGACGGCCGTCGACAGTGAAGTCAGCGTCCATCAGGCTGTGATTGCAGCGTGAACAGCTGACCTCGACGGGAAATACCCGCTGGTCGGTTTCGACTTCGATATGGTCGATTCCGGTGCGGGCGCGGTTCAGGATATCTTTGACCTGCGAACGCCTCACACTGGGGAAATAATGCCCGTCGACGACCACCACCGGGCCGATGGCGCAGGCGCCGAGGCAGTTTACGGTTTCCAGCGAGAATTCCCGGTCGGGAGTGGTTTCGCCCGCCTTAATGCCCAGTTGCCGTTCAAGTTCCTCGACCACGGCCGGGCCGCCCCTGACATGACAGGCGGTGCCGAGGCAGGCCGAAACAAGATGCTTGCCGCGCGGTTCGAGGCTGAAGGCGCTGTAAAACGTCGCTACCCCGTAGATATCGACCAGTGAGCGTCCGGTCGCACGGGAAACTTCTTCCAAAGCCTCCTTCGGCAGGTAGCTGTAAATCGACTGGATTTCTTCGAGAATTGAGATCAGCCCGCCATGATCATTTCGATACTTTTCCAGGATGCCGGTTAAGCTTTCTGAAATCATAACAATCCTTCCACGTTTGCCGCACGAGCTGTCGATGGATTGGGGATTCCGGGATTCGAGAGCTCCTGCTGGAATCGACGGTCAATCATATGTATGCCTGCCTCCCCAAGCAAGCGGTGTGCCATGCGGCTTCCGAATCAACAGGCGGCCGATACTGGTCGCATCGGGGCCTGCGAGGACAAATTAACTTATTAGGAATCAAATGATTGCGTGAGGCGAAGGATGTCGAACAGGAAAGGTGCATTCACATCCGTCCCCGAAAAAACGACCAATCATAGAAAAGTGTTGGGGAAAAATGAATCACCGGAGAGAAATTCCCCGATAGGGTTCAGTTTTTATCGACTTGGGATATTCTGAGTTTTTCTCGAAGAGTCTTTCGATCGATACCCAGAATCTGGGCCGCCTGGCTTTTATTGCCGCCGACACTGGCCAGGACATTGCGAATATGTTCTATTTCGACTTCGAGGAGCGTGCGATTCAAACCGAAAGTCTGGGGCAAGGCATCTTTCATGAGCGGCGGCAGGTCGGGAGCGTCAATGACCTCAGAATCGCTCATGATAGTCAGGCGTTGGACGACGTTTTCCAGTTCCCGGACATTGCCGGGCCAGGAGTAGCCCTTGAGCAATCGGGCGGCGTTTTCAGAGAACCGCATCGCCGGGCGGTCTTGATCGGAGGCATATTTCAGGGCGAAGGAATTGGCCAGCAACATGATGTCGCCATTGCGGCTTCTCAGGGGCGGAACATCGATGGTAATCACGCTCAGGCGGAAATACAAATCCTCGCGAAAACGATCCTTCCGCACCTGCTCTTCCAGATTTTTATTGGTCGCTGCCAGGATGCGAACGTCAACCTGTTGCGATCGGCTGTCGCCCACCATGGAAATTTCCCGATCCTGGAGGACTCGCAACAGCTTCACCTGCATGCCGGGGCTGGTTTCGCTGATTTCATCCAGGAAAAGGGTGCCGCCGTCGGCCGCCTGAAAAAAGCCGGGGCGGGTTTTGACAGCCCCGGTGAAAGCTCCCCTGACGTGCCCGAAAAGTTCACTCTCCAGGAGACCCTCCGGAATTCCTCCGCAATTTACCGGGATGAACGGGTATGACGCGCGCGGGCTGTGATAATGGATGGCACGCGCGACCAATTCCTTGCCGGTGCCGCTTTCTCCTGAGATGACCACGCTGGCCATCGTTGAGGCGGCTTTTTCGATAGCGGCATACACTTGTTGCATGGCATCGGAATTTCCCAGCAGGCCATAGGCCCCATCCGCCTCAATGGCCGACATCGGAATGGAACCCAGTCGTTCCGAAAGCCGGTCGAAGGCCCGCTCCACAACGCCGAGGAGTTCATCGTCGGTAAAGGGCTTTTGGATATAATCAAAGGCTCCCAGCCGGACCGCCTTGACGGCGCCCCCGATGGACGGGTAGCCGGTTATCATGATCACTTCCACATCCTTGAAACGGTCGCGGACATGCTGAACGAGATCCAGCCCATCGACCTGCGGCATTTTATAGTCGGTGATGACCAGATCGACCGGTATATTTTCAAGAACGCGGGTCGCCTCACCGACCGACCGCGCGGTGACGACGGCATACCCGTTGGCGGTCAGGTTTCTTTCGATGACTTCCAGCGTGTCGGGGGCGTCATCGACCACCAGAATATGTTTCCTGTCGTCTTCTTTTATCAATCGATCAACTCTCCGAAGTGCTTTCGGCCGTATTCAGCGGCAAGGTCAGGCAGAACCGGGTACCCCTTCCGGGCCGGCTTTCGACCTCGATACGCCCCTGATGAGAGGCGACAATACCGTGGACGACCGATAAACCGAGGCCGGTGCCAGCGTCGACATCCTTGGTGGAAAAGAAAGGATGAAAGATATTTTTGACGGTATTTTCGTCCATGCCACAACCGGTGTCGATGATGACAAGTTGTACATGATTTTCGTGCTGAGCCGTCTTAATCGTCAGCCGGCCGCCGTTCGGCATCGCCTGCACCGAATTGACGATCAGATTGGTGAGCACCTGAAGCATCTGGGAACGGTCGGCGCGCATATCCGGGAGGTTCTCATCCAGCTCACACAGGAGGCTTATTCCAGCCTTGACGAACCGGGCTTCGAGGAAGAACAGGCCGTCCCGGATGAGATCGTTCAAATTGAACATAACTTTTATCGGCCTTGCTTCCCTTGCGAAGACCAGCAGTTCCTTGATGATACCGCGAGCATGGAGGGCGGCGGTTACGATTTTATTCATGTCCCGGGCGGCATTATCGGGGATGCCGGCCTGTTTTGCGGCCAGTTGGGCGAAACCCATGATGGTCGCCAGAGGTTCATTCAATTCATGAGCCACACCAGCGGCCAGTTGTCCGATGGTGGCCAGGCGGTCGGCATGGCGGAGCTGAGCCTGCAGCTGTTCTTTTTCGTCGGCGTGGGATTTCTGTTCGATGACAAAGGCCAGTTCCCGGGCGATAGTGTCGATCAATTCCCGTTCCTCGAGGAGAAAGGGCCCTTCGTCAATCGGCGGTTTCTCCTCGGTATAGCCGACCTCCACCAGGCCGCACTGTTTGTTCTCGACATATAAATCGGCGCTCATACTCTGGACCATGCGGTCGGCCCCAACGGTGGCATAGACGCGATTTCCCAGAACGATTCTGGCGGCGGCGATGTCGGGGTACAACCAGCCCGGGGGTAGAATCTCAGCCGCACTCTGGAGAACCTCGTCCAGCGACAGATCGGACCTGACTACCAGACGAGCGATACTGTAAAGGCAGGTCAGTTCCTTGACCCGCTCCCGCAAGGCCACCTGAACGTTGCGGAGATCGACGGCAAAACCGAAAGTCTGGGCGATGCGGTCGAATTTTTCGGCATGCCGGCCTTCGAAGAAACCGGCGCGTTTCGATTCCAACTGAATCAAGCCCAGGCGTTTCCGGGTGCCGTCGAGGGGGATGATAAGAAGCGAGCGGCAGTCTTTTGACAGGTGCAGGCCGGGGCCGGTTACATTCCCATCCAGCCACCGATTCCAATCGGGAAAATTTGCGGAATCTTCAATACAGAGATCGCCGGAGTCGGTAAACCAGGGCAATGACGGGTCGAAGCGGGAATTTACCAGTTTGCGGCAGACTTCCTCGAGATCCTGACTGGATCCGGTTGTCCAGATCGGCGGGGTTTCGGGCAGGGCGCTCTCGCTGGCGACGTCGAGGACGGCTTTGTCATGGAGGGCGCGGTCATAGTCGACACAAAAACGGCGGCCGCGGTCGCGCAGGACGACTCGGACGGCGTCACAATCGAAAGCCTCGGCAATGCGTCGGATGGATGTTTTCAAAAAAGATGCCCGGGTCAGGCCGCTGTTGGCCAACTCCAGAATCTGCCGAGCACATTCCCGGGAGGTCGTGACCTGTGATTTGAGATCGGGATCGGACATGGTATCAGCGCCGTTCAAAGCCTTAAATTGCATCTGCTTTTAATGTACCAGAGCCGGGCGGTAAAGTCAAGCGAAGTGTAAGGGATCAGGGGGGTTGTACGAAGAGGGCAAGAGCCAAGATCGACTATGCCGAACATGCCCGCCGTTCAAAATGGATGATCCCATTTGTCTATTGAATTGGGGAATAATCCGTATTTCGCAATCATCCAATAGCCGAAAACCCCGGTTATGCCGGGGCTTTTTGGCTGACGCCGATCAGCAGTCTGGATTTCGATCCATTACTGAAACAATTCGTCGAAGAACATTTTCATATGTTCCCACGAGCGCCTGTCGGCGGTAGCGTTATAGGCCACGCCTTTCGAAGGATCATCGCCCGAGGCGGGGTTGGTAAAAGAATGCACCGCGCCCGAGTAGGCGATAAACTGAAAATCCACATTCGCGGCCCGCATTTCATCGAAGAACGCCTTGACCTGATCGAAGGGAACATGGGGATCATCTGCTCCGTGGCAGACGAGGATTTTACAGCGTATATTTTTGGCGTCGGCCGGGTCGGGTGTATCGAGATTACCGTGGAAGCTTACGACCCCGGCGATATTAGCTCCGGAGCGGGCCAACTCCAGCGCCGTCCCGCCGCCGAAGCAATAACCGAT
>CAZGAV010000117.1:0-7071 GCA_964523575.1 uncultured Ignavibacteriales bacterium | reverse complement strand
TGGAACTGGCCAAACATAGTATAGGGATGTTTCCCGTCGAAAATGTTGCCGCCGACCATGAGGCTCAATTCATCGGTGTACTTGTAATTGGTCGAAAAGCGGAGGTAGCCGTCCTCGTCGCTGGGGGAATAAAAGGCGAAGACTGATATGGTCACCGTCTGCGAGGCCAGTTGTTTGGTCCAGCGGGAGGTGATCAGGGTGCGCACTTCGTCGGCCTTGGGCGTGACCGGCGTTTCCGGTTGCATCATACTCATCATGGCCACAAAGTCATTGTATGATTTTTCATAATTGTTATAGCTTGACATAACCTCGGCCTGAAATTGGACGTTGCCGGTGAAATCCGATGCCACCTGGCGTTCGAATCCGACCATGGCTTTGGAGGACGAGTTTTCGATAAAGTAATTGTCGCCGTTCTGGTCCTCCCGGGAATCGTAGTAGCCGCCCTCCAGCCACAGGATACCGCCGGCGATTTGGCCGCGAAGCGAGGCGCCATAGACGTTCAGGCGGGGATAATATAGCTGGATATCAGTCGGACTCAGCATACGGACGCCGCGCGGGTCTTTGTAAAAGCCGCGATAGGCATAACCGGACAGCTTGAAACTGCTGATCGAGCGCGCGTAACGGAAAGCGAGTTCGGCGTTGTCGAATTTATTGCCCGGCTCGACCGGCTTGATATATCCATCGGAACCGACGATGCGGCCCATAAGCGGATTGTAGAAGCTGAGGCGATCGCCGGTGGGGAGGATATTCGGTTCGAAGTCGGGGATGGCGACCAGAGAGAACGAGCCGGCGGCGGTGTACCATTCGGCCCGCAGAGCTGTCTGGGGGGCCTTGAGGTATTCGTCCTGCCGCCCGATGAAGAACGACTGGTAGTCCTTGGCGAAGACGTCGTTGATGAAAATCAGGTCGCCGGTGCCCCAGGTCAGTATCTGGCGGCCGATTTTGAAGTCGATGTTGATCGGGGTGCGAAATTTGACATAGCCTTCGCGCAATTCCCAGAAATAATTGGTCGAATCGAAACCGTCCTGCACAAAATCGACCTTGGCGAAAACTTCGGCGTTATCGCCGTAGGATTCGGCGCGCAATTGAAAGCGCGTTTCGGCCGCCGGATAATCACGGTTGGTCGGATTATGGTCGTCGAGACCGCCGGACCATAACCCCTCGACAAAACCGCGCAGGGTCAGGTCCTGGGCTCGCAACGATCCCCAACTCAGGAGGATCGTTGATATCATGAAAATCACTAACGTCGATTTTAATCTATTATCAATCATTATCGTCTGACCTCCCACTACTTGATGAACTGGCGCGGCGGGGTTTTGAGGTATCGTTCAGTGAAAATATCATCGGTGAGGCCGGCGTTGTAGCTGATGTCGTTGAAATAGACGGTCGTTTTCTGGCCCTTTTTGACATTGTCCATAGTGCGCTGGGTAACGGTCGCGATGCCGTCGATATTTTCAATCTTGTCGGCAGTGAAGACGCGGATCAGTTCGCCTTTATTGTCGTAGTATTCTTCGCGCAGGGGCAGGTAGGTGTCCTTGTCGATCCAGCTTTTCTTGGTGGCGAAGCCGCCGAAATCCTCGATCGGGGTGGAACTGATGATGTAAACCGGTTTGCCGTCGAGGGTTTCGTTTTCCGACACCAGAGTGTGTTTGTCCTCCGACCAGTGCCGCCCGGAAACGTCCTCGTAAGTGAAATCAGAACCGACGAAGGAGGAGTTTTTGTCGTCGGCGGAAATCTGTTTGACGAGATCAACGGCGGGCACATAAAGCCAGCGATTGTCGTTGGCGTCGGGATTTTTCCAGACCATGAAGGTCAGGCGGGAGACGTCGGACGGCTGTTTGAAATAGGTATAGTATTTCTGTTCGCCGCCGTCTTTGAGGTCGAGGCGGAGCATGGTGAATTCGCGGGTGCGTTCTTTGCCTTTCTTGTTGATGATCTTCATGGTGACTTCGGCGACGCCGTCGTCGGCCGCATAGTAATAAGCCATATGCGATTTTTTCATGATCTCGGTGGCATCGGTTTGAGCCTTTATAACGCTATGTCCGGCCATGAGGGTCAGAGCCAGTATGGTCAAGGTGATAAGAGTCTTCTTCATGACTGCAAAGCTCCTTCTTTCAGATTGGATTTGGCGTGATCTTTATTGACATTGGGATAGAGCTTCCGCCTCAGCAGAATCGAGATAGCCGGTAACAGAAGCAGGGTGACAGCGCCGGATACGGTCATGATGGCGAAGAAGAAGGTTCCGACCGTGATATAGGGCACCAGGTTGGAGAAAAACATGGGCACGAAACCGATGGCGACGACCAGCACATTGCGGCTGATGGCCCGGCCCGGACCCTCAAAAATCTGATTGAACGTTTCCCGGAAATTGCCGGTTCGTTTATGGATCGTTCGCGATCGCTGGATGAAATGGATGGCGAAGTCGATAGACAGGCCCAGCGTCAGCGAGGACAGGACCGCTACCGGCATATCGTATGGCTTGCCGATAAACCCGATGGCGCCGTAGATGGCCATGATTGTGATCGTCAGGGGGAGCATGGAAATCAGGCCCATGAGGACGGAGCGGAAGAGGAAGACCATCATGAGGAAGACGATGCCGAATGACATCAGAAGCGACAGTCCCATGCCGGTGACCATCTTGTCCTGCCAGACGACGTTGACATAGGGCAGGCCGGCCCAGTGATATTCGACGCCGGCCGGGGGCGGGTTGTCGATCATATATTGATTGGCGTCGTCCACGACCGCGGAAACGGTCTGGTTGTCGCCGGCGGTCATCTGGACCCAGATATTGGCCTTGGAATAATCGTCGGTAACGAGTTTGAAGAGGTCGTCGGGATCGCCGCCGGACATTTCATAGAGAAAGAGGCTCTGGCCTATCTCATTGCGATCGTCTGGCAGAGAATACTTGGTGCGGTCTTTGCCTCCGAAAAGTTCGAAACGGATTTTTTTAACAATGTCGGTGATCCCGGTGGTGGCGCCGACGATTTCATTCTTTTCAATATGACGCTGTAATTTATCGATGTAGCTCAAAAGTTCCGGGTTCTTGATGGCGTCCGGTTCGCCGCCGTCGATTACCAGATAGTTCATGTAGGTTCCGGCGAGGTGTTTATTCAGTTCCCGGTCGGCGATGCGCATGGGATGGTTGGATTTGAACCATTTGACCGGGTTATCGTTGACGACGATCATCGACAGACCGACGGCCGAGATGACCATGACCGACGCGGCTCCGAAGAGGATGGCCCGATAACGACGGGAGGTGAAATTGCGGATGACATGGAGGGCGCGAGCCAGCAGGGAGCGGGAGTCCTCGTCCTTGACGCCGAAATGGCGCAGGGCCTTGTCGGGCATGAGCATGGCGAAAGCCGGATTCAGGGTAAGGGAAAGCAACCATGAGGCGGCGACGCCGAAGGCGACGAAGATACCGAAGACCTGCACCGGCGGGATATTGTTGGTCAGAAGCGAAAGGAAACCGACCACCGTTGTCGCCGAGGTGAACAGCATCGGCAGAAACAGTTCGCCGATGGTATGGCGGATGGTCGATTCTTTATGTTTGTATCTTCCGAAGCGGTCGTGAAATTCCGACAGGATATGGATGGAATTGAGGACCGCGATGGGGAAGAGGAAAATGGGAATCATCGAACTCATGATATGGACGGTGTTGCCGGTCATAACCAGCAGGCCCATAGTCCAGATTATCGAAGTCACGGCGACGATCATCGGGGGGATGATGATCCGGATATTGCGGAAGAAGATATACATCAGAATGAAAATGATCAGCCCGGCCAATGGCGCCGAATAAATCATCTGGTTGAACATTTCCTTGCCGAAACTGTCTTCGGCCACCGGCAATCCGGCGATATGATAGGTTTCGTCGCCGCCATATTTCTTTGTAATCTCGGTGATTTCGCCGGCGATACGATGCGACATGTCTTTGGCCTCGATCGGAATAAACAGGGCCAGGGCCTTGCCGTCGTCGGAGGCCAGTTTGCCGCGAAGGATGGGGTTGGCCTTAATCCGGCTCAGAATATACTGGGCGCCGGCTTCGTCGGCCGGAGGTTCGCCCATGAGGGGTTCTATGACCAGCGAATTGTTTCCGCCCTGGCGGATATCGTCAACCATCGAGGGAGCCATGATATCGTCGGCCACGACGCCGTCGATCTTGGCGATTTCTTCCGTGATATTGTATATGCGTTCCAACTGCGTTTTGGTGAAGGCGCCTTTTTCACTGACGACGCCCACGGCGATGAAGTCGGAAATACCGAAATCTTCTTTGACGGCGTCGTTGAAGACGCGCACCGGTTCATCCTCGGGAAGCATATTTTCGGGGTCGGTGTCGATTTTGATATTGGTAAGCTGGAAAGCGAAGAAGGTGGTGATTACCAGCACGAGGCCGATAACGATCAGAGGATGGTTAATGGAAAACTTGGTCAGAGATTCTTTCACGTATTTGCCCTTTCTGTTGTTCATTTTGGCTAATTGATGGTTTAGATGGTGAATCGGGCAAAACGATTCAAAAAAAGTCGACTTTTTTCACTCTAAACTTAAGGCGTTGATATGTAATGATATAATCAGGGTGATTGGGGCGTCCGTCAACCTCTCCCGGCATGAATTTGCGCCCAAACCGGACTCGGGTGCCCCAGGTCTTTAGACCCGGGCATCGGTCTGAGGTCACATGACCCCGCCTCTAAAGAGGCGGGCCCCCCGCGATTGAAGATAGCAGTCATACAGAAGATAGTACTAAACCTCTTTGAATCGGTACCGCCATTAACTTGTAATAACACTTGACAATGAGTAATTGCAGCATTATATATATTTATATAAGTGCATCAATTGGGCTGGGCATCTTTTTAAATTTCATTGGAATCTAATTTCATCGAGGTATATGGCTTGCGCATTGTACCATGAAAGTCAGACTAACAAACTAAATCTCATCCATTGAACCTATACTTGTATTTGCGGTTTAAGAGTGACGTTAAATATAATTTTTCAGTAGGGAAGAAATCATCGATAAATGGGTATTTCAATAAACAAGGAGGGTAAAATGAGATATAAATCAATTCTAATAGCCGTCATGATTTTCTATTCTTTTATTATCGGGCAAGCAGAATTATGCAATGCTAGGCCACCTGAAATACCTTTCGGTGCCGGAATAAATCCATTATCAGAGCCCAAAGTAAATCATGCTATTGCATTCGAGTACTATATAACTGCCGAATATGATTTCGATACGGTTGCTATCACGGTCATGACGATTGGTGGGATTAATTATGAAGGAGACAAAAATTGGGAAGTAGTGTCAAATAATGGCGATTCTCTTGCATTTACTTTCAATGCAATAATACCGCCCAATGATACTTGCGGAATAATAGTAAAATCTGTGGTTAAAAGAAATAATATGCCTTTAATGGATGCGCATATTTATTTTATTACTACAGAGAGCACAGTGGAAACCTTAAAAATCGATCCTCGTTTTCAAACATATCCATTTAACAAACTTCACGGTCGATCTGAAAATCAATATAGGGGCAAGGAGCTACCTTGGGAACCGTCTTGGCCCAAACCCGAATATAAAGTCATTTATCATGCACTTACCGATCGGGAAATGATGAAGAAACTAGAGCGGGAGCCATTGACCGATTCTGATGTCCAACATATAAATGTGGATGGCGAGATTTGGGGCAGATCGAAAGGCGAGTTCAAATTTCACAAAATAGGACTTATAAAAGACCAAGCCGCGTATCACGATTCTATCCAGAACGAACTCTATGAGAATACGACCCATATAAAATATGAAGTGATCCTGAATTTGTATAAGCCGGAAGATTCTTTTTGGGGTAGGTCAACCCCGACGGATCGGGGCGGGTGGTTTGTGTCTTGCGGCGCAGGGATAGTGAATTGAGATTAATGCAAGTGGCTTCATTTGTCCGATGTCGCGAGTCATGCAATCCCCGGTCTGCTTACCCGACTCACCTCACTCCAGGGCAGATGTGGATATCGGCCGCTCACAAAAAGATGTCGGCTCTGTTCTATAGCTTTCTTTGTCCTTGTAATGAAAATACCCTTCTTGCTGGTCCCCAAAATTGCGCTTCGACCATATGGGATAAAAGATTGTATTGAAAAACATGACCGAAGCCGAGGTATGGACTCGAAATTCCGACAAAGCGGCACCCGTCCGGGGTTACCCATAATTCATCTATGGCCAGCGCAGCGCCGATAGAATCATTAAAAGTAAAGACCTCCCGATCAATCTTGTTACCCATTACGTCAAATATGATTATATATGGATAGGGAGTGCACCAGCCCTGCATGTTGCCAGGCCGGGAATATGTTACGTACCGGCCATCGGGTGTAATGGCCATATGACCAAACCCCGGGCATCTTACATCTCTAAAGATCACCGAATCCTTTTCAGCATCATAGACCTGGAAGACCGAGATGCCGTAACCGGCATAAATCATCAAAAACCACAGCCGGTTATCAGGGGAAGCTATGATTTGGGAGACTGACCCCGCCTCGAAGAAATGTCTTCGCACCTCAAGACTGTCGTTTAGTACGATTTCAAGCACCTCAAATCTCTCAACACTTCGATTGGAGCAAAAAAACGTCTTGCTGTCGTCTGTAAACCAACCATTTACGGAGATTGTGCCGGTATCCGAGTAGACAACCGAGAAATTGGCCAAATCCACGATGTTAAGATATTGATTCAGGGTTGCCAGATAGCGACCGTTCGGTGATATAACAATCTGGTGCCCCGGCCCCGTAACAAAACCCTTAGGCAAAACAATCGGATGCTCGGCCACCACCTCAAACGAATCCAGTGAGACTTCGACAATGCCATCGTCCGGGTGCAGGTACATGGTTTTACCGTCGGGTGATATGCAGAAGTCGTCATAGTAGGAATCGTAGGGTAGCTCGAAGGTGTCTATCTCAAACGTGGATGTGTTGTACCTGAAATATTTATTGGGCGCCTGCTGATCTGCAAAATAGGCATAATATGCCTGATACTCAACCGGTTGGAGGCCTTTTTTACTGCACCCGGCCAGATAGATACCCAGTCCCAAAACCAGCAAA
>CAZGAV010000116.1:0-7151 GCA_964523575.1 uncultured Ignavibacteriales bacterium | reverse complement strand
TGGGGCCTGCCCTACAACCCACCCGGGAATTAGTGAGCATTCCCCGCCATGGGAACCGCTGGGCGTCAGCGAAGGCGCCATACGCCATCGCATCAAAAAATTCGACCTCAAACTCCCCACGCCTGATCCGCGCCCATCCGCGTTTCCGGTCGAAATATCCCACGAGTATTGGTATTATATTGACATATTATTATCAAGTTATTATTATATCCGCGTCATTGAATAACCCGGGGGCGGATCATGGCAATTATCCAAAGATTGGCAAATAGACCGTACCGGCTTCCCCTGAAGGCCCGGGGGAAGGGTATTATACTCCTGGCGATACTCGTGTTGATATTGCCCAATTCGAAGAACCTGCCGATGGCGCCTATCGCTTTTGTCTTTTTCCTGCTTTATTTCTCTCTGCATGGCGGCTATCTGCGGGAACTCGGCTTGAATCTTGAAAGACCCAGAGCTATAAAAAAATACATGGGCTGGATATTAGTGTGCGGATTAATCGTCAATATCTCGTTGGCTGTTTTAACAATTTCTCAGCACGATACCATTATTGCCACGGCGACGGATGAAGAAATTCGTGATATCGAGACTTCCGGCCAGATTATTGCTTTGCCTGAAGATATAAAGATTCTGGCGTCGCAAAACGATGTGAAGGGATTCATCCAAAGCGCGTTATATCCCGTTTTTAACACCTGCCTGGTAGTCCCTGTAATTGAAACTGTGATCTATTTCGGTTTTTTCTTTCCGCTTATCTATATGAAAAAAAATTTCCTGCTGGCATTTCTACTGACGACGTTGGTTTTCGCCGGCCTGCATTTTCCCAATGGCGGTCTCCTGTCGGTCGGTGTCTCATCTGTAATTGGAGGTGTTTCTATCTGGCTGTACGTAAAAACACATTCTGTCTATCCCGCGATTCTATTTCATTCCCTATGGAATCTCCTGGTTTCCAGCCAGATTCTTTTGGCACTCTGGTATTTGGATACGACATGATGAGGATGAACACCTTAAAATACACAGATATTTCTGCAAAAAGACTTTGCAGATTGGAGGTGGCATGGGTCTGGGTATCCCCAAAGCCGCCATTATCATGGTGATAACCGTTCCAATCGTCATCGCGCTAGTCGGTGGCATGTTAAATATGTGGCAGGCCCCATTCGATAAAGCCCTGGTGTCGGCATTGATTATCGGAGCCATTACCAGTTTGGTTCTGACCTCTCTTTTTTATTTGGTAAAAAGGGATTTCATAACAGATCGGCCGGTTTGGTTCCTACATTCGGCATCCGGGTTGATTTTTGGCCTGGTTATTGGACTGGTAACCGTAATTGCAGGGCAAGGATTCGGTCTTTTCGAAAAACCCTGGAAATACCTGATTATATCCGGGATTCTTATCGGATTGATCCTGGGAATTATCGGGCGTCTTGTTTTCCGGCGCAGTCAGACCACTGAATAAGGTAATTCATCATGGCTCGCGCGAGTCAAATTAATCAGAAGCTGGGCGGTTATTCTCAGTTCCACTGCATGAATTATGTATTCAGAGACGGCCAGCCACCTGTCGATTGTCCGACCTGGGAAGATAGATGTGGTCCAGAACCTTATAAGTAGTACACCAATATATTTACGCCTACATTTTTTTCGAGCTTCTATAGCCGTATTCACAAAATGTTATGGTCTTGACATGTACAAGTATTTTTGTTAAATAGCATGCTATGTATCGTATTATTTGCATCAATATAAACGGCGGGCAACCGTGGTGATGAGACCTCTCAAGTCACCCGCCGCGCTTCTTGGCCTTTTGATGCTGATTATTGCGCTTGTCTATCATACCGTTCTGACCGCGCATTATAATTTTACTCAGGATGACGCCTTCATCACTTTCAGATTCGCTTCCAATTTCATCCACGGTCATGGTTTGGTTTATAACCTTGGAGAAAAAATCGAGGGTTATACAAATTTCTTCTGGACAATCCTCCTGATCATCGGACGGCAAATGGGGATCCCATTAATAATCGCTTCCAAGCTATTCGGCGTGGCCAGTGGTCTTGCCGCCATCCTGATGACTTTTCTTTTGGGGAATCATATTTTCGCCCATCACCCTCGCGAGCGCCGCATTTTATTGTCCGGATTGAGTTGCTTGATTCTGGGAGCCTGCTACTCCTTTGCCTACTGGGCCGCGAGCGGTCTCGAAACGGCCTTCTTCGCGTTTATGATTACGACGGCGGTCTATCTTTACCTCAGGCGCACCTTGCTTGTAATTCCGGTCATCATCATAGCTACTCTCATTCGCCCGGAAGGCGGCCTAATATTAATCTTCCTGCTATCCTATGAGCTGGTTACCAAAAAACATTTGACTCGTTATGCCCTATTGATATTCCTCCTGTACACTATTTTCATGATCCCCTATATGGCCTTCAAATATTTTTATTATGGATCCTTCATTCCCAACCCGTTTTTCGCCAAAACCGGATTCGATGTTCATCAAATCAAGAATGGGTTGGCATACACATGGCTGTTTCTCCAACATTATTGGGCCGGCGGTCTGTTTATCCTCCCGATCCTTTTATCCCTGCGCCGAATGCTCCCACCATCGCGGATGGTCCTGCTGTTAGCCTCGGTTTATACCGTTTACATTGTACTGGTTGGCGGCGATGTCCTGCAGGTACACCGTTTCTTTATGCCCCTTCTCCCCCTAATGATCATAGCTGTCGTGTACAGCCTCAATGAGTTGTTGAAATCCCGAATACTTCTGGGGCTGGGATTAGCAGCCGTGCTGACCTGGCAAATTTTCGTCCCCCGCGCCTATGTCCAGAAATTTCACAACCGCGAGAACCAGTTGACTTTCAAAATGGACAGCCTGGGCAGACAATTGCTCGCCGTCAATCATTCGAATTTTTCCGTGGCCGCAAGTACTATCGGCCTGCTCGGTTTTCGGCTGATCGGGCATCCGGTGATCGATCTTCTGGGCCTGACCGATTCAACCATAGCGCGTCATCCTGAGCCGGTCGTCGGCGGCTTGGAATCCTCATGGCGTGAATCCCGTTTTAATTGCCCGTATGTTCTCTCGCGACGTCCCGATTACATTATTTTTTCTACCAATATCAAGCCATCGGCCCCTGCCGAAAGGGCGCTTTTTTTATATAGCCGTTTTCTCCACGATTACCGGACGATTGGATTCCATGTCGGATCCAGTCTGCAGGGCGTCTATAAAAAATACTATGAATCTTCGGACTCAATTAAAAAGGATGTCGATATCAGGCTGGTCCACTATTTCAATCTGGGTCTTAATCTCTTGGGCGTCGATAAAGACTATCGGGCCGCCATTGAGGCCTTCGATTCCGCACGTTCTTATTCGCCATACCCGGTATATCCTTATTTGGATTACAGCAAGACTCTGGCCATGAAGGGCCTGGGCGATTTCGACGGCGTCTACCGCCTTTCGCAGGAGATAGTCAAAAATGATACTCTGGTATATGAAGCCTATATGAATCTTTACTTATTCGAATTGGCCCGACAAAACCATGAGAAGGCTCTATATTACTGGAAGAGATTGGAAACATTGGTTCCCTGGCTCATGCCGCGAATCCCCAATCCCGACACTATCCGCTAAAAGGACCATTAGGATTTATCGTACTGTAAGTAATTGTAATTTATTCACCTCCAAATCCATCAAGCGCCTTAAGTTCGCATTCCCCGCCGCGATCGTTGCGGAATCGGCCTAAAGGCCTTGTCCGAAGCCGGAAATTGATGTATTATTATTGGCGCTCGGTGCGATAACACGGGATGGATGTATATGGCTCATAATTTCGGCTCCGACAACAACCTGATCATTTTCTCCGATTTCGACGGCACCGTCTCCACCCGGGACGTCGGCAACCGCCTCTTTCACCATTTCTCGGGCGGCAAATCCGAAGGCCCGGTCCGGCGCTGGAAAGACGATCAGATCGACTCCCGCCAATGCCTTCAGGAAGAATCGGAACTAATCGACGACCTGACCGAAGAACAACTGCTGGCTTTCATCGACAGTTTCGAGATCGACCCCTGTTTCAGCTCCTTTGTCGATTTCTGCCGTACTCAAAAGACACCCCTCTATCTCGTATCCGACGGCCTCGACCTCTACATCCACCGTCTGCTGGAAAACAATGGCTTGGCCGGCCTCCCGGTTCTGGCCAATCAGGCCTGGCTCGAAAACGGCCGCCTGCAGATTTCCTGGCCGTATCACCGGCACACCTGCGGCTCCTGCGGCAACTGCAAAGGCTACCATATCCGGCGCATCAAACAACCGGGACAAAAAGCGGTTTATATCGGCGACGGCAAATCGGACCTGTGCGCCCTGCCCGAGGCCGATATCGTTTTCGCCAAGGGCTACCTGGCCGAATATTGTCGAGATCACCAAATTGAATTCTTGCCCTTTGACGATTTTTCTGCTATAACTGACATATTGAAAAACGGCCCGACAAAAAGCCCGTAACACCACCAACAGGGAGAAGGACCTTGAAAGCGATAATCATGGCCGGAGGTTTTGGAACCCGCCTGCGGCCGCTGACCATCAATATTCCCAAACCGATGGTGCCGATCGGCAACCTGCCGATGATGGAGCACGTCGTCAACCTGCTCAAAAAGCACGGTTTCGATGAAATCGTTTCTTTGGTGTTTTTTCAGTCGGAGGCGATCAAAAACTATTTCAAGGACGGTCGCAAATTCGGCGTCAAAATGGAATACCTTCTGCCCGATCAGGACTACGGCACCGCCGGCGCCGTCCGCTACGCCGCCGATTTTTGCAATGAAACCGTTTTGGTTATTTCCGGCGACGTCCTGACGGATTTCAACCTCGCCGAGGCCTTCACCTTCCACAAGGAAAATCAGGGCGACGCCACCATCCTGCTCACCCGCATGGAAAATCCGCTCGCCTACGGGATCGTTATCACCAATCAGGAACATCGCATCACCCGCTTTCTGGAAAAGCCGTCCTGGGGCGAGATGTTCTCCGATACCATCAACACCGGCATCTATATCCTCGAACCGGAAACCGTTCGCCTCATCCCCCCCAAAACCAATTTCGATTTCTCCCAGAATCTCTTCCCCATCATGCTTCAGAAAAAAATGAACCTGCTGGGCAAGATCACCGACGGCTACTGGCGCGACGTCGGCAATATCGACGAGTATGTCAAAGCCCATCACGATATCCTCGAAAACAAAGTCGAAATTTCCTGCGGCTTCGAACGGATCGAGAACGAAGAGATGTCGCTCTGCAAAGGGCACGACGTTCATATCGCCGAAAATGTCACCCTCGGCGGAACCATCCGGCTGGGCAACAACGTCCGTATCGGTGAGGATGCGCACCTGACCAATTGCATCATCGGCGACCGTGTTACCATCGGAGAAAAAGCGACCATCACCGACTCCGTCATCTGGGCCGACACCGTGATCGAACCCCTGGTTTCCATTTCCGGCTCGATTATCACTCATCGCGTCCATGTCGGCCGCGCCGCCATGGTTCTCGACCGGGCCGTTATCGCCGATGACTGCCATATCGGCGCCGGCGCCCGCATCCGCGCCAACTGCAAAATCTGGCCCGGCAAAATCGTCGATGACGGCGCCAACGTTTCATCGTCTATCGTCTGGGGCGAAAAATGGAACCGCGAACTGTTCACCGATTCCAAAGTTTCCGGCCTGGGCCTGACCGAAATCACCCCCGAAATGGCCGTCAAGGTCGGCGCCGCCTTCGGCGCCTCATTGGGCCGGCGTCAGCGCATCGTCACCAGCCGCGATAATTCCGACGCCTCCCGCCTCCTCAAACGATCCATCATGTGCGGCCTGATGGCCACCGGCGTCGATGTCGATGACCTCGAGATCCTGCCCACCCCGGTTCTGCGCCACGCTCTCAAAAACGGCGACTACGCCGCCGGCATCTATATCCGCCACAGCCCGGTCAATTACAACATGATCGACATGATCTTTTTCGACAGCTCCGGTCTCGATCTGCCGACTTCCAAATCCAAAAAAGTCGAACGGTCGTTCACCAATGAAGATTTTCCGCGGGCCTCGATGGCCGAAACCGGGCGGCTCGAAGAAAAAGGGCGGCTGTTCGACAAGTACAAAGAAGACTTTTTGCAGACCATCGACGACGAACTGGTCCGCGAATCCGACTTCAGGGTCGTGATCGACTATTCCTATGGGGCCGCCGGTCAGTTTTTCCCCGACATCACCACTGCCCTGGGCATCGACACCCTGAGCCTCAACGCCTATCCCAACCCGGCCAAAGCCTCCGAGCATTCTCTGAATTTCGATGAGACCATCCGTCAGCTTTCGACCATCGTCACCTCCGTTTCCTCCGATCTCGGTTTCATGATCAACCCCGCCGCCGAAAAAATGATCGTCATCGACGAAAACGGTCACGAGATCGACTCCCAGTTGCTACTGCTGATGATCACCGACCTTTATCTCCAGACGCATAGCGCCCGGCGGATTGCCGTACCGGTTTCGGCCTCTATGGGCGTCGAAAAAATAGCCGAGGAATACGGCGTTGAGGTTTTCCGCGTCCGCAATGACCATCTGGCCATGATGGACGGCCATATCCGGGGCGGGGCCGATTTCGTCGGCGGTACCCTGGGCGGCTTTATCTTCCCCGGTTTCCAGATCGGTTCCGACGCCATGTACGCCGTGATCCAACTGCTGGAAATGATCGCCCGCACCAAAACCACCCTCAGCGACCTGCGCCGACGTTTTTCGAATTACGTCCGCAAGACCGTCTCGGTGCCGTGCCCGTGGGGCAAGAAGGGCCAGGTGATGCGGACTTTGATCACTGCCACCGAACATAAAAAACGGCAGTTGATCGACGGCGTCCGGGTTTTCGAGGACGGCGGCTGGGTGCTGGTCATGCCGGATCGCCTGAAGGCATCTTTCGGTATATTGGCCGAAGCCGAATCGCAGGAAACGGTGGATCGGATCATCAGCGAATATTCCGATCTGGTCGCCAAATCCCAGAATTAGCGGACTCGGCTGATCCAGAAATCAAATGTGCTGTCTTGACATATTTTAGTGGCTGGCACCCGCCGCGGCGGGCACATCTGCCAGCCGGGAAACGCCTGTCCCAAAGCCAAAAAAAGCCAAAAAAACCACGAAAAACGGGCCAGCAAAGCCAAAATGGCGTCTCTTTG
>CAZGAV010000115.1:6060-7224 GCA_964523575.1 uncultured Ignavibacteriales bacterium | reverse complement strand
AATTGTTGGCGGCAACCTCGAATGCCGGCCTGGTGATGAAATCAGGCGGGCTGGTGACCACGCTCTTCAATCGTGACACTCAGCCCACGCAGGTGGCGCTCGAAGAGCAGTGGTAGTCCTTCTCTTTTCAGGGCCATAGGGCCCGCCCGAGCCGGGGAACCTCACCTTCTTGCCAGTGAGGCTCTCCCCCGCTCGGATCGATTTTTATAACAACGGGGGTGATCAGCGGGTGTCGCCCGGGATCATTCCCGACATCCTCCTGTCAGCCGGCCCCGCCAAATCGGCGGGGTCGAAAAATTAGTATTCATATCCACTCTCATACGGGCCCCGTACCATATACGAGAAGACGCGGTCACAGACAAGGCCGCATATTATCGGAAGATTGAAGAAACAACAGGAGTCACCCGGCTGTTATTGATTGTAGTTAAATCTTGTATGGATAATTATGGTCCACAAAACCGCAATATTGACTTTAGTACTGACGCTGTTGCCTTTCACCATCAGGGCGGCGGCGGATAAGGATTTTAATATGAAGCCGGTGACACATAAAAACCATCTCGCCCAGGCCAGTTCACCCTATCTTCTGGCCCATGCCGATAACCCGGTTGACTGGTACGAATGGTGCGAGGAGGCCTTCGCCAAAGCAAAAGCCGAAGACAAGCCCATTTTCCTCTCCATCGGCTATAATGCCTGCCACTGGTGTCATGTCATGGAACATGAATCGTTCGAAAACGAAGAGATCGCGGCCCTGCTCAATGAATATTTTGTCTCCATCAAGGTCGATCGCGAGGAGCGGCCCGATATCGACCAGATTTACATGTCGGCCGTTCAGGCTTTGACCGGCAGTGGCGGCTGGCCGATGTCGATATTCATGACCCCTGATAAGAAACCTTTTTTCGCCGGAACCTATTTCCCGCCGCAATCGATGTATGGCCGTCCCGGTTTCAAAGAGATCCTGACGCAATTGGCCGAGGGCTATAAAACTCAGAAATCTGAAATCCTGACTTCGGCTGACGCCATAGTCGATCATATCGCAAAAAACGCCGAAGTCAAAATACCGGGACGCGATATCGATAAAAATGTCATCGTCTCAGCCGCCAAAACCCTGCACGCCGGTTTCGATTCCCGTTTCGGCGGATTTGGAAGCGCACCCAAATTCCCGCA
>CAZGAV010000115.1:0-5960 GCA_964523575.1 uncultured Ignavibacteriales bacterium | reverse complement strand
CAGGTAACCGGCGAAAGCTATTATCTTGAAGTCGTTCACGGCATACTAAGGTATCTCCAGACCGTTATGACCGATTCGGAAGGCGGGTTGTTTTCGACGCAGGACGCCGACAGCGAGGGTGAAGAGGGCCGGTATTATCTGTGGTCCCGGCAGGAAGTCAAAGATATCCTCGGCGACGATGCCGAATGGTTCGGCCAGTATTTCGACATCACCGACCAAGGCAATTTCGAGGGCAAAAACATTCCCCGCCGCGGCGAACATTCTTCGGAGGCGCAAACCCTCTCGGGCCTTAACGAAGAGGAGTTCCGCGCCAGACTGGGCCAATTAAGAGACCGTCTTCTCGCCGAACGCAATAAGAGAGTTGCCCCGGCCATCGACGACAAAATCCTGGCCTCATGGAACGGCCTGGCCATATCGGCCTTTGCTCAAGCGGCGCAGGTAACGGGTGATGAGAGCTACTTGGCAACGGCCACGAAAGCCGCCGATTTTGTTTTGTCGAAGATGATGGCCGACGGCGTTCTGTATCACAGCTATCGGCAAGGGCAGTTATTGCGGACCGAACTGCTCGAAGATTACGCCTATTTTATCGCCGGTTTGATCGACCTCTATCAGGTATCCTTCGATGAGCGATATCTCGATAAAGCCGTCGAACTGACCCGCCGGGCCATAGATGTATTTTCCACCGATGACCTGTTTTATTCCACACCCGCCAAAAACTCCGACCTCATTTTCCGCCCGCGCGATCTCACCGACGGCGCCACCCCATCGCCTTCTTCGGTCATGATTCTCAACCTTCTTCGTCTGGCCGCCATAACCGACGACCATGATCTGACGGAGCACGGAAACGCAGCCCTGAAAGCCGTCTCCGGATTGGGAGCGCAGATACCGCAGGCTTCGGCGGCCCTGCTGATCGCCGGTTATTTTAATCTGACCGGGCCGGTTGAAATTGTTGTCAGCGGTCATGATAGGGAGAAAATGCGGGAATTCAACCGGATTATCCATGCCCGCTTTATTCCCAACAAAATTGTCGTCGGCAGTGTCGATGATCAAAAATCGGATTTGCCGCTTCTGGAAGGCCGCCAGGAAGTTGACCGGTTGACCTACTATTTCTGCATCGACCGATCCTGCCGTCTGCCGATTACCGACCAAGACAGTCTGGCCGAGGAGCTCGATTGGGCTATGGCCCAGGCGAAATAACAAATATCCGGGCCGGAAGGCGGACAATCCGAGTCTTGGCCGTTTTTTGTTGCTTGGCGGGCAATGACCTTCTATTATAAAAATGTTGTGCAAAATATGGACGCGACCATAATAACGGCCAATTTTCGGGCTGTCAGAGCCAATATAGATCGAGCGGCGGTAAAGTCCGGCAGGGTCCCGATGGATATAACACTGGTAGCGGTTTCAAAGACCTTTCCCGCCGAGGCGATACAAGCCGCCGTGGCGGCCGGGGCCGCCGATATCGGCGAGAGCAAGGTCCAGGAAGCGGTCAAAAAGATTGATCGGCTCGGACCAATTGCCCGCTGGCACCTGATCGGCCATCTGCAGTCGAATAAGGCCCGCCGGGCGGTCGAATATTTCGATGTTATTCAATCGCTTGATTCGGTTGAATTGGCCGGAAAGATTTCGCGCGAGGCTGCCGATCTTAATAAAAGAATCGACTGCCTGATCGAAATGAATTCGTCGGGCGAGGAAAGCAAATTCGGTTTTCCTCCCGAATCTACTTTACGGGCCGCGGAAGAAATTATCGCTCTGGAGGGAATCAGTCTCTGCGGCCTCATGACCATCGGGCCGTGGACCACTAACGAGGGTTGTATCAGAAAGGCCTTCGATTTCACGCGGCAGATGTACGACAATATGCGTCAGCAGCTGGGCCCGATGATTACGGTTCTGTCGATGGGGATGTCGTCCGATTACGAACTGGCCATCGAATGCGGTTCGACCATGGTAAGAGTGGGAACCGCCATCTTCGGGGCCAGGTAAAAGGAAAAACGTTCGCTTTTAACCGGGAAGATAATTATGGAAACGACGCCGAATGATCTGCGCCAACAGCAGTTCGAAATCAAGTTCCGGGGATATAATCCCGACGATGTCGAGGTTTTTCGCGAATTGGCCGCCAATGCCCTCGAGGAGGCGCGCGCCGAAGTTCTCAAATTGACCGAAGAGAACAGCCATCTCGGTGAACGCCTGAAACATCTGATCAACCTCGAAGAGACACTCAAGGCGGCCGTCCTCGAAGCCCAGAAAAATTCCGAATCGACCATCGCCACGGCCAAGAAAGAGGCCAGTGTTACTCTCGCCGCCGCGGAAAAGGAAAAAGAGTTGATTATTCGTGAAGCCCAGAATGTGCGCGATGAAGTGATCGCCGATATGCACCGGCGCATGGGTAAGCTGGTTAACGACATCAACAAAATTCGCTTCATCCGCAACAATTACCTTTCTCAATTCAAGCATCTGCTGGCTTCGCAGACGGAAATGGTCGATCGGGCGATGGCTGAAGAGACCAATGAAGAAAAGCCCATAATGGAAATGCCCAAACGGCCGGTATATGATCCGCCCAAAACCGCAGCACCGCCGCCGAGACCGGAATATGAGAAGCCCGAGCCGGCGACAAAGACACCCCCGCCTGCGCCTGCTCCCGAATCGAGCGAGGTCCCGGATATGCATATTCAGCAGCCGCCTACCGAACCCGCCAAATCGGTTCAGCCGGATATACCTGAAGAAACCCACGAATCCGATTCACACCGTGAAGCCGCGGCCCCGCCGCCGGAACCGCCGCCGGCTCAGCCCGAAGCGGATGATGAATGGCAACGATTAAAAGAACAGCTTAGCGAGGATAACTGATGGACAACATGTACGATATGATCCGGGAATCGTCCCAATTTATCAAAGGCAAAACAGATATCAGCCCCAAAATCGGCATCATCCTCGGAACCGGTCTCGGTTCCCTGGCCGATGGGATAGAAGTCAAATCGACCATCGACTATGACACCATCCCCAATTTTCCCGTCTCGACGGTGGAATCGCATAAAGGCCGCCTTCTGCTGGGAATGCTGAAAGGCAAACCGGTGGTGGCCATGCAGGGTCGGTTTCACTACTACGAAGGCTATGATATGAAAAGAATCACCTTCCCGGTGCGGGTGATGAAAGAGCTGGGTATCGAAACCCTGATCGTTTCCAACGCCTGCGGCGGCCTCAATCCGCTTTTCAAGGGCGGCGATATCATGGCCATTACCGATCATATCAATCTCCTCGGCTACAATCCCTTGATCGGCCCGAATGACGACCGACTCGGAGTCCGTTTCCCCGATATGTACAATTGTTATGATAAAGAGCTGGTCAAGCTGGCCGAAAAGGTCGCCCTCGACCTCAAGATCCCCATGAAAAAGGGCGTTTATGTTTCGGTGGCCGGCCCCAATCTGGAGACAGGCGCCGAATATCGTTTCCTGCGCTTTATCGGTGCCGACGTGGTTGGTATGTCCACCGTGCCGGAAGTTATAGTGGCGCGGCATCAGGGCACCCGGGTTCTGGGTATGTCGATTATCACCGACATGGGCTTGCCGGATTCTTTGGAACCATGCAGTCTCGACCGAATTATCGCCACCGCCGCGGGCGCCGAACCCCATCTGCGCGATATTATAGCCGGCGTCGTCGAACGACTTTAAAAATCTGATCGACCCGCCAAAAATTCAATGTCAGGAGCCGGCCCGGCTCCTGACATCGCAACAAGTCGACAGCCTTTCAACTTTTTTCTCAGCACCCTTCCCCAATTAATCAATCTACTGTACCTCCCGAGAGGAAGTTTCGAATGATCGGAATGTCTTTGTGTTCGGCCGGGAATGTTTTTTGCTCAATAGATTATCGGACAACCCGGAATTTCTTCTCTGAAGAGTACTTACGGTAAAGAAGAAATAACGGGTTGACCAACCCGGCCGAATAACCGGGCATAAAAATGCAAGCGGTTGCAGTCTGAAATGAATATGACTGCAGGCGCCTCTCGATAGAATGAGGCTTCGGAATCGGCCATCTTATAGTAGAAGAATCACCCGGCGTCGGCGGATGCTCCCGTCAGGGGACGATATGCCGCCGACAATAGAGGACTTTATGGTAAAATATGTCGTAATGATAATCGGATGTCTGATTCTGTTCGCCGGCGGAGTCCGGTCTCAGGAAGTCGCCGTCACTGATTTTCCGTTAGGCATTGCTGGAAGCGTCGGTGTCGATTTTTTCAAGCCCTATTACAATGACCTGAAGGCGATAGCCGATACTCTGCATAAATATCCGTTGGCTTATGCCTTTGTCACCGGAAGTGCCGACGGCGAACAATTCCGGCAGAACAGCGACGCCCAGAACCCCGGCCTGGCGCTTGGCCGGGCGCATGCCCTCCGCAATTTTCTAATTGCCGAATTCGGCGTCGATTCGACTCAGTTGATTGTTCAGTCGAAAGATGTCAAGACCAGAGGTGGCGGCTTTCGATGTGCCATCGTTCGAATTGTGCGGGATTTATCCGACCTTGATTCCCGCCTTGAGGCGGTCGAGAAGCGGCCGCCGGTGGAGAAGCATTTTACCGAAATCAAAGAAGTCGTTGCCAGTCCCGCTGAAAACCTGGGCCTGCAATTCAGCCTCGGCTTTTCTTCATCTCCCTTCGGCGGCATACCGATTGCGTCCGGAGCCGTGGCCTGGAAACGAATCGTGTACGTTGAAGGCGTCGTGGGACATACTTTCTGGAACAATTCCTTCATGTTTGAAGGAATTGATCTGGATACCAAACGGCGTCTGGTCGGCGGCCAGGTAATTGTTTACCCGGACGAGAATCTGCCGGTCGGGATTGTCGGCGGGTGGATGCGTATCGAGGAAATTTCGGTGAAATATTACGAATACGTGAAATTATCCGAGGGACCGATGCTTGGCCTGCGGGTCAATCCCCTGAACTTTCTGTCCCTGACCGGCGTCTATAATCCCTCCCGTCAAAGGGTAGCGGGCAACACTTTCTCCAAAGCCAAAAACGGGCAGTTTCTGCTATCGGTCACGGCCTTTATGGAAATCGGAGGCGAAAAGTGAAAAGACTGATTTTGCTTATCATCGGGGCGCTTATTATTACCGGAATTCAGTTTCTGGTCAACTGCTCCAACCCTCTGGATACCGCCAACCGCTTCAATCCGGTTCCCCCGGGCCCGACCGACGGGCTGGACACGCTCTACGACACCGACACCATTATCGTCATCGACACTAATTCGTATACCGATACGATTTATGTCCTCGATACCCTCATTATTTATGACACCAGCCTTTTCGTCGATACGATTTATAATTCCGACACTATCGTCGTTTTCGATACCGTTTTGACGGTGGACACCGTCATCGTGATTGAACCCGACCCCAACGGCTCTCAAATCATATGTTCCCGCATCGCTTGCAATCAAAAGGAGATCATCTGGATGTTTCGCAATCCGGAGGGGATATACCACCTGGAATTCGTAGCCGCCGTAGAATCCGATGATCCGTCACAGAGGCTGACCGTCCATATCGGCAATCAGGCCTATACCTGGAAGCCATCCGGCAATCCTGAGATGATTATGGATTTACATTTGGATCCGAATACGACCATATTCATCGAATCGTCCAAACCTCCGGCCTACGGTCATTCTATAGATATCTGTTTGACGATAAATCCGTTATAGCTGACAGCCGTTTATATCCGGGCGCGGTTATGCCGAAAGATGTTCTTTAAGCCAGGCGATTTTATCGGGCGGCCCGATTAGCTGATGATGCCAGTCGGGCCCCATCGCTTTCAAGTTTACGACGCACCGGACGGTTACGACATTTTCTATAGAATCAAAAACTGTCACCCCTCCATATTGCTTTTCGAAAAAGATCGGATAATTATATCGATCTGGCAATTCCCGCATTCTGTCCGTTCGCAACCGCTTAAAGGCCCCGGTCGTAGCCGTCTGATGCAGAAA
>CAZGAV010000114.1:4993-7379 GCA_964523575.1 uncultured Ignavibacteriales bacterium | reverse complement strand
TATGCACGTTGACGGTCTGGTGGAAACCTTCACCCCCGACCCGCGTCTATGCGACGCCTGCCACAGCTTCACTACCAGTTGCGTCGTTTGTCACGGCGGCATGGACAACAGCACCGGAGCGCCCCCCGTCGGATTGGACGGTGAAACCTCCACGACGCAGTTGGCCGTCGGGGCTCATACGATACACCTCAGCGGCGGAACTTTCTCCGATGGCGCGCCCTGCTCGACCTGCCATATCCGGCCGTCGGTGCCGCTTTCCCCCGGCCATCTTGACGCCGACGGTATTCCCGATATGACTTTCGACTCTCTGGCGGGAGCAGCCGCGACCTGGAACCGGAGCATCGCCACCTGTAGCGATATTTATTGTCATGGTGATTTCTCGGGCGGATATACAAACAACGCCCCGATCTGGACGGCCGGGAGCAGTCAGGCCGTTTGCGGTTCATGCCATGACGCCGGCAGCCGCCCCCAGGATTTGTCCGGCCGCCATTTCAAGCATGTATCCGAAGAAGGTATTGGTTGCTATCGATGTCACTCTGCGACCGTCAACTCCTCCAAGGTCATAGTCGGGCTCGATGTCCATGTCAACGGCGTCAAAGACGTTGTCTTCTCAACCGGGCAGGGCACATACAGCAATGGTTCCTGTATCGCCACCGGTTGCCACGGAACCGAATCCTGGACCGGCGGCAATTAACGGCATATCAGCGGAAACATGGCCGCCCCTGCTTCGTGTATAAACAAGATTATTGATACCGATTTTGTAGGGCAGAAGTCCCTGACTTCTGCCATCCTTCTTTCCCAGGTAATCCACCGCATGCCGTCGATTCTTTACTTTGTCATTCCCGCGAACGCGGGAATCCAGCCTTGTAGGTTGGTGGCAGGGTGCTTCACCGCTTGCGGTGAGAATTAAGGCCACCGGAGTTCCCGTCACCCGAACCAAGCAGGGAATTAAATATTGACAATACGGCCTGATTATGCATATTTATTACGGTGATTTTTGATATATTTTTTATTTATCAGGCTGTCTCTGGCTTGAAATTGCCGGGGGGCATATTTAGATTTAAGGGATTTTAATGAAATCCGCGCTGATTTTCTCATTTATCATCTTGCTAATGATGTTCTCCGCTCAAACCAAGTGTGAAAGCACCATCGATACCAGCCTTATCATGTTCCATTTCCACGGCCCGGACTCAGCGTCAGCAATTGGGCAACGTATAATCCCACTCGGTGATATTAATGGCGACGGTTATGATGATATTTCCATTAGCTGCAGAAGTCCCCTTGGGACATATATCTTCTATGGGGGCAACCCCGTTGACTCAAATCCTGACCTGTTTATAAAGGGCTATCTCGGTTGTCTTCCTCCGATCGATATTACGGGGGATGGTATAAATGATATTATGAGCATATCCGGCGGTACGCTTTATAAGTACATCGGTTATAAGGATTCCATTTCCTCTGAACCAGTTGATTCAATATTACCGACGCCAACATTTAACGGTATTGATTTTATGGCCTGTACTGGATACGTGGATTCCGATTCGCTTGGAGATCTTGTAACCAGAGAATCTGCCCAGCAGGATCCGTCGAGGTTGTTTTACTATTCGGGTATTTTTGCTTTGGATAATTCTCCCGATTGGCAGTATTCGACAATTAAATATGCGCATTCGATTAATTGGTATGGATTTATCGACTTCAATGATGACGGGAATCTAGATATTTACGCTGCTTTGCGGGCTGATACCGCCTCGGAGAGTTACATATATATATTTCTTGGACCAGATTTTAGTCTAGAACCCGATATTATCATTGGGCAGCCCGCAGATTTTCACTTGGGTAACCCCATAGACTTTGTCTACGGCTTGTTCAATATCGGAGATTATAATGACGATGGTGCCGAAGATTTGGGATTGTGTTTTTATTATGGAAACCTAATCTATTTTGGCGGGGCAAATGCAGATACACTATATGACCTATTTTTCCCATACCCCGAGATTTCCTTTTCAATGGCGGCCGCCGGAGATATTAACCATGATGGATATAATGATGTGTTAGGTGGCCAGGGCGGAGATAATCGGGGGATGGTATTTATCTACTTAGGCGGTCCATCGGCGGATGATGTCATAGACGATTACATAGCCTATTATCATTTGCCGCCTCTTTTTATGGATGATATCGGGTGGCGTGTATCTGGCGCGGGCGATTTCAATGGTGATGGCATTGATGATTTTATGTTTGCCTGTCGTAATATATCCCCCGATCCCGCGGGATTGCCTCATGAAGTGTTTATAGTTAAAGGTTCTGAGAGCATCGTCGTAGATGCCGAGAGTGATCAAACACTGCCTAAGCTCGATGAAGTCGTTTTGGAACAGAATTATCCAAATCC
>CAZGAV010000114.1:0-4893 GCA_964523575.1 uncultured Ignavibacteriales bacterium | reverse complement strand
CCTATCGCCGCAATGTCCCGGCCAGCTTGATACTATGCTCGCCGTATTTATCCCGGATGGCATCGACCGCCCCGGTCAATTTCCGGACATGGTTCTCCACGTCATCGACCATGAACTCCAATTGCGGCTGACCGTTCCGGCCAAAATCCCCTTCCCTGTCGTCATCGTCGCCCCGGCCGATTTTCACCAGATGCGAAACCCGAACGCCCAGTAGCCGGACCTTAATTTTCATCCCGTATTCTTTCGGCACCAGCCGCAGAGCGTTCTCGAAAATGATATCGCACCGGTCCGTGGGACGAGTGATACTGTGCGACCGGGTAATAGTCTTGAAATCCGATGACCGCACCTTCACCGAAATCGTGCCTCCGATATACCCGCCCTTGCGCATCCGCCGGGCGACCTTATCCGCCAGCCACAAAATCGTGGCTTTGATCACTGTCGGGTCCTGGATATCGGTCATCATCGTCGTTTCATGGGACATCGACTTGTCGTGAGGCATTTCCGGGTAGCTATGGACTTCGGAATCGTCGATACCCCGCGACATAGCCGACAACCCGAACCCGTTCTTGCCGAATATCCGTTTCAAAAATCCCGTATCCGCCCGGGCCAAATCCTCGACCGTGACAATCCCCCGCCCGGCCAGAGTTTTCTTGGTGCTGGCCCCGATTCCCCACAGGGCATCGACCGGTTGAGGGAAAAACACCCGCTTAAACCGTTCCCGATCCATGATCGTCAACCCGTCCGGCTTGTTCAGCCCCGAGGCCATTTTGGCCAGGTACTTCGACGGCGCTATCCCCACCGAACAGGTCAGGTTCATCTTCTCCTTTATCTCCGCCTTCAAGGCCTGAACCAGTTCCACCGCGCCGCCAAAATGCCTCTCGGCCCCGGTGATATCGAGGAATGCTTCATCGACACTGCACGGTTCCACCACCGGCGTATATTTCTCGAAAATCGTCTGCAGACAGGCCGAAGCATATACGTACCCCCGCAAACTCGCCGAAATGAACACCCCCTGCGGGCACAGCTTTTTCGCCTGCACCGTTGACATCCCTGAATGCACCCCATACACCCGGGCTTCATAGGAACAGGTGGAAACCACCCCGCGAGCGTTCAGCCCGCCGCCGACCATCACCGGCTTTCCCTTGAGCCGGGGATTGTTGCGGATTTCGATGGCCGCGAAAAAAGCGTCCATATCGACATGCAATATGACCGGAGAAAAATCGATCATCACTCGACCCAGATTTTACTGATCACCCAACTGGTTTTCCGCTCGTCATACGACAATTGAAAAAAATTGGACGAATTGTCAACCACGGCAAAATGCCGGATACGATAAGCCCCGACGTCGGTTTTCCAGTCGCCGGTGACCTCCGATATTTTGTACACCCGATCCTTCCACCGAAACCGCGACGGCTTGATCTTGTTGTTTTGAAACAACGCCACGACTTCAATCGGCTCGTCCATTTCCTGATACATAAAAACCCTGATTTATATAAACAAACTGTTTAAAACATCGCTTTTAAGCACTAATAATAAAAGAGTTACAATACCAACGAAACCGCCCACATAAACCCGCATCGTTTACCCTTAAAGTATCACTTCAATTCGCCGCCGTTCACCGCATCCGCCGCATCAGCCCCACCACCCGGCCGGCGATATAAAAACCGGGCGTATTTTGCTCCACGATAATCGGTCCAAAAGCCTCGTTTTGCGGCTCCAGACGCACCCGCCGCTTTTCCGGATAAAACTTCTTGACCGTCGCCTCTTCCCCGATCACCGCCACGACAATATCCCCCCGCAACGGCGAGGCGTTCTTATCGACCAGAACAAAATCGCCGTCATAAATCCCGGCGTTGATCATCGACTCCCCCTTGACCCGCAGGCAAAAGACTTCGTCATTGGGCAGAAACGAGGTATCGACGGCGATTTCCCCCTCCCGGTTTTCGATGGCCGTGATCGGCAATCCGGCCGGCACCGACCCCACCAACGGCACCCGGTTGTAATTGACAACACTCCGCCCCACAAGCTCGATCCCCCGAGAAACCAGCTTCTGGCGATGAATAAAGCCTTTGGCCTCCAGAGCATCCAGAATCGACCGGACGCCGTTGGTCGAACTGATATCGAATTTGTGCCCGATTTCACGGATCGTCGGCGGCAAACCCGACTTGTTGACCATCTCCTCGATAAAGCCCAATATCTGCTTCTGGCGGTCGGTCAGTTTCTTTTTGGCATCCATTTTCCCTCCATGGGGCTGACGTTTTTCCCTCCATCGTCACGATACTGCCCATGCGTGCAGTTGTCAATAATAAAATCGGATTCTCCCCCCGAAAACTTAAAGATGTGATATTGAAAAGTGAAATTGCCTTACAAACGAAAAGTCAGCCCGAAATTGACCCCGAAATCGGTCGAATTCTCGAAATTGAACAGGTTTTCCATCAAACCGTATTCCAGCATCAGTCGCGATGACAAATACTGTTTGGCCCCAAAAATCAGCTCATAGGTTGGACTATGGAAATCATAATAGGCCTTGGCCGTCCCGGAATTAGTCATCTCCTGCAAAATCAGTGAAAAATTCCGGCTCACCGGCCATTCTACCGCCCCGAAAAAGGTCCACTGATACGGCCGCAAATCCACCCCTGCTCGGCTGCCCGAACCGAACATGCCATAACCGACCGTCGTGTAAATATACAACGGATCAAGATAATGCCGCGAAGACAACGAAAAAGCGGCGTCGGTCCCTCCCGAACCGTAATAATTCCGCTCCGTGGACGTCGGAAACCGAAACAGCACCGTCAGCAACAGCGACCTCAGCCAGCCGTCGCCGGTGTACACCTGGGACCGTGAGAAAATGCTGAGATCCCCCAGCACCGTGCCGGCGTCGCCGGGGCCGAGAAGATCATGCCATTGCCCCGTCCGGTCGTCATGATAACGGACCGACAAACCGTTCAGAGGATAATCCTTGCGGCCGTCCTGACTGAGATGCAGAAAATCGTGAAAGTCGATAATAAACCGATCCAATATCCCGCCGGTTCGAGTCAGCACCGGGATCGAAAACCCGACCTCATGCCCCCCGCCGATTCCGACCGACAGCCCCAATATATTCTGAATCATCTCGACGTCGATGGTGAATTCGTCGCTCTTGTTCCACCGATTGCTCCAGGCGTTGAAAATCGACCATTCGACCTGGTTGGGTTCGAGGATATTATAGCGGGTAGGCACAATATCGAGACGGAGCGTCTGCAGGGGCGTCTGCCCGATAAAACTCAGTGGTCCTTTGTCGGCGTCGTCAAAACCGCCCCCCAGTGCACCGCTGACCAATGTATATAAAATGACAATAAACGTCGTTATCCTGAGTACCATATTTCACGCCTTGGCTACCGGTTGCTTCCTTAGATACTCAAAACCATAGAAACGATTCAAAGGCCGCCGAAGTTCCCGTGATGTTTTAAAACATCGGCCTCGGTCGCGTTTTTTGCCTGTTGCATCAATTATTTTTCATGTTATATTTTATAAGGTGACATTTCCGTCACCGGTCCATATATCGGTTCAGGCTTTTCGGCGGGAGGATAATATGCAGGGGTTCCGGTTCCACACTTTCCGGGCGGCGTCCGTCGCCGCCATACTTTTCCTGATGTCAATTTCCATGGCCTTCGACGGCGCCATCGCCGATCCCGGCGATACCGTTTTCACAGCCGTCGATCTGACGACCATTACCCTTCCGGACGGCTCCCGGGGCGTCGAACCATGCCCGTTCCTGCTCTGGCGGGAAGTCGCCACCAACCAGCCTTATGCCTGGCTGATGGCCCTGAGTTCGGAAACCGGCGCTCAGATGGGCCAGCGAACCTTGATTTCGTTCATGGGCGCCAGCGCCCCGGAACCGGCCGCTATTTTATGGTCGCATCATTTCCTGAACATCCCCGCGCGCGGCGTCGAACCCAGCCCTTTTATCCTTTTCCGGGATTACCTCCTTCGGTATTACACGATCATGTATGATTTTGACGGCACCGCTATCGTCGAGGGCGCCTATAATCAGTCGCTGGGCATCGATCCCTTCGTCAACGGCTACCCGACCTGCATGACCGAACTGCCCGGCACCGCTTTTCCCGACGGCTTTCCCCGCCTGTGCATCGGCACCGACACCGGCTATCTCATTCTCTTTATCAATACTTTCGTGTCCGGAATCGTCATGGATCAAATCCTCCATCCGTCTTTGCTCCCGATCGCCGATCTGAAACCGATCCCTCAATACGGCTTTGTCTCGCTGGGGGTGCTGACCGGCCGGATGCTCCACGGCTACAAATTCCTCGGCCCGATAAAAGACGGCGATGCTTATCTTGAGGTGTTCAGCATCGAGGATACCCGCCCCGATCCGGCGACGTCATTTGACGTCTTCGGCGCTCAGGATGAACCGTTGACCGACCCCGGCCTCCCGGTTTCCCTTGTCTTCGCCAACAACACCGCCGATCTGGCTCTGAAGGATATCGCCGCCGAACAATCCGGTTTCATGACGCTTGACCCTGAAATCGAAACTCATAACAACCCGATTCAGGCGGTGGCCGCCGGTTCGCTGATGATGTTGCTGGCCGACGGCTCCGGCGTCCGCTTCGATCCCACGTATTCGCCCGAAACCGGGTCCGGGGGATGCGCTGTCGATATCACGGACGGCGTCGATGACGATTGCGTCATTGTCTGCGGCGACGCCAACCGGGACGGCGCCGCCAACGTCGGCGACGTCGTTTATCTCATCAACTTTGTGTTCAAGGACGGCCCCGATCCTGTTCCGCTGTGCGTCGGCAATGCCAATGACGATTCCGAGACCAACATCGGCGACGCCGTTTATATCATCGGCTATGTTTTCAAAGGCGGCCCCGCGCCCCCGGGCAACTGTTGCCC
>CAZGAV010000113.1:0-8069 GCA_964523575.1 uncultured Ignavibacteriales bacterium | reverse complement strand
ATCGGCCGAATTCAGAGATGAGGCAGAGGTAGATATCTGCCGCCCACCAAGCGCACTACCAGCCGCGACGAAGCATCATCACACGCTAAAAATGCCACGACAATATCAGGCCGGGGGCTTGATGGCCATCGACTGAAATAGGGGCCATTTTCAAAGTCAGGCCATTATCAGGGGGCGGTCGTATGGCCAGACCGTTTTCACGGTTGATCCGCGAAGCGCTCAAGGGGGCATCAATTATGGACCAGCCCCAGGCGCCGAGAATCATGACCAGCCCCATGGTCCCGAGGGCGCCGATATCATCATCGTTCTCATCAAACAGCGCATCGCCGATTGACGCTGACAGCATCACCATCCCTACCACGCTGACGCCCCAATAAATGCCGCACTTGACATATTCGCCGTTGTAAATTTGCCCGGCGCTGGGGATGAAGAAGGCCAGTCCGAAGGCGATGGCCGGTTCTTTTCGTGATTTTCGCGGAACCGCCGGAGGTTTGGGCGCGGTTTCTTCTTTGGTGATGCGCTCGATTTCGCTCATCTGATAAACAAAGACGCTTCCGTCGGCAGTCTCGATTTTCAAGGTCTCCATGGGGATTTGTTCGATGATCGTCCCGCGAATGATGCTTCCGTTTTTCAGATAAACGACATCCTGCGTATCCGAATCAGCCGAATAGCACGGGGACGATAGAATTAACATGATAAAGCCCAGCATAAGGATGAAGGTTGTTTTTCCTATGCTCATGGCACCTCCTCTGGCATTGTGCCTGACTTGTAAATTCTATATAGGCGATCTTTATCCATGAAAGCAAATGCCCGTTGCCGCAATTAACATACATATAATCAGGTTTTTAACCAAGGTTTAAATAATCGACAAGGCCAATCGATTTCGGCGCAAGTCGTTAATTGGTAATGAAATAAAACCTGAAACCGAAAATCTGACGATAGTTTTGAAATTGCTTGAATTCGGTATCCTCGACGAGGTATATTATATAAGATAACGACAGTCGCGGGAGGCTGTATGGATAAGCATATCTACTATATCATTATCGCCTTCATCCTGATCGCCATGATTCCCCTGATGCGCCATATCATCGGATTTCGCATCCTCGTCCTGAGATGGCTGAAATGGAAATCGATGGCCGATTTTCATGAACGAAACATCGACCGCCTGACTTTAATCGTCCGAATCATCTTCGTGCCGATCATCCTCTACCTGTTTTATCTCGGCTATACCGGGTTGACGGCTTAGTAGCTGTGGGTCCCGAGGACGACCTTGATTCCGAATTTGTTTTCCAGCAGGATTTTGAGCTCGTCGAAATCAATCGGGCATTCAGCCGTTTCCATGGCCAGCTTGACGCAGGTGCCCAGATGCAGGGTATCGATGGGACGGTCGAGACCCTTGGTGATTTCGCTCAGGAGTTTGACGCGCGGGAAAACCAGTCCGGGGCAATCGCCGCAGTCGGTCATGGCGACAAGTTCGATATCGTCATAGGCGGCAAACTCGCCGTTTTTTTCGGCTATGCCCTTGTAACATTTGGCGCAGGCGATGCATGAATGATCCTTCACCCGCTTGCAGTACAAGATGGCTATTTTTGACATGACCCTCCTCTTTTCTATACCCCGGTCAATATTAGCTAAATTAGTCTATGATTAAAATTAAGACGACAACGCCCCGATGGCAAGACCTTTTTTGTTGAAACGATCCGGCGAAGGATTCATTTTGAATACAAACCCGAGGTGTTTATGTTGACCGGTATTCATTTTCTTTTGACCTATATGTGCAGTTTTGAATGCGATCATTGCTTCCTGTACTGCACACCTTTCTCAAAAGGGACGTTCACGACTGAACAAATCAGGGCGGTCCTCGATGACGGCGTCAAAATCGGCACCGTGGAGTGGATATATTACGAAGGCGGCGAACCGTTTCTTTATTATCCTCTGCTGATCGAAGGCATCAGGCTGGCCAAAGAAAAAGGTTTTAAGGTCGGCATCGTTTCCAATTCATACTGGGCGACATCCGAAGATGACGCCAGGCTATGGCTTCAACCGCTGGTGACGATGGGTATCGACGATCTCAGCCTCAGTGACGACGCCTTTCATCAGGGCGACGCCGACGAAAAGACCAACACCGCGAAAATCGCCCGCCGTGCGGCCGAAAAGCTGGGGTTGCCGGTCGGCTCCATCTGCATCGATTCCCCCGAGATAATCATGAGCGACAGCGGCGAGAATAAAGGCAAACCGGTCGTGGGCGGCGGCTCGATGATACGCGGACGGGCGGTGGACAAATTGATTGACAACCTGCCGCGGCAACCCAGCGAAGGACTTACCTGCTGTCCCCATGAAGAGCTCGAACACCCCGAGCGAGTGCATGTGGATGCTTTCGGCAATGTTCATATTTGTCAGGGAATCAGCATGGGCAACATGTGGGAAACGCTCCTGTCGGCGATGGTTCGAGATTACAGGGCCGCCGAACATCCGATATGCGGACCGCTAATCGAGGGCGGCCCCGCCCTTCTGGCGCGGAAATACGAGGTGGCCCATGAAGCGGCCTATGTCGATGCCTGCCATTTTTGTTACACGGTTCGAAAGGCCCTGATCGACCGCTTCCCTCAATATCTGACCCCAAAGCAAGTCTATGGTCTGGAATAGGATCACCTCAAAAAATCGTTGAAACAATCTTAGCCCCAAAAGCAACCGCCGGAAGCTGAGAGCATCCGGCGGCCTGACACTCACTAAACGGGAGGGGTGTCTAGTGAGTTACACTACTAATATCGTCCACTATTGGTAAAAGTCAAGTTTCAAATTGCCCTCTAACCAGCCGGCGGTGCATCCGGCATTCATTTACGTATTATACGCATCAGCAACTAAAAAGTTTTAGTAGAGGAACAGCCGAACAAGGCTGAAGGTTCCCCGGTCAATGAAATTTCGTTTGATTTGGGTGATCGAACCAATCGCGGCGCTTACCAGCCATAACCGATCTGGAAAGTCAGCATCCGCAGTTTCTGGTTCTGCTGCTTAACGACCTCGCCGAAGCTGATATCATATCGGCTTTCGATGAAAACCCGGCCGTCTCCGGCTTTTATATCCAGTCCGGCGCCGACAATCAGGCCGTAATCGAGATCGCCGGCATTGATTATGTCAAAATCAAAGGGGATGGTGGTGTCGAGGCGCATTTTATTATCGACATTATAGGCCGCAAAACCTCCGACTACAAAATAGGGCGTATATTTGCCTCCGACCGGAGGCATGATCTTGGCCAGCAAAGGCATTTCGATATAGTTGAAAATGAAATCAAAATTACCCTGGCCAATGACGTTGCCGACGCCGTCGAATTCCCGGACATTATCGACCTTATATCCCTTGATAATATACATGAGTTCCAACTGGAGGGATATCAGCCGGTTTTGCCGGAGACCAATCTGGGCGCCGCCCAAATACCCCGTTCGGGATTTGGAGTCGCCATTGTAATCGGCCGCATGACTGATACCGGTCCCGATCTTGATACCGAAGTCGAGATTCTCCAAGGGGATCTGGGCTTTCGCGGAAATCGCCTGTAACATCAGGACAAGGCCGATGAACAGAAGTGTCAATTTGCCAATGCGCACATTATCTCCTTGAATATTAGACGGATTTGCGCGGGCGGGCATTCAATTAAAATTTACGGCTCCCCCGCTGAGTGATGGGAATATTTCCGGCGCATAAGGGGCAATCGGACGGGTCCCAACTGTCGGCCGATATGGTTGCCAGAGCTTTAAGGGGATAATCGAAGGTCGTTTTGCCGCCAGAACGGTCGAGCAGTACTCCCAGACCGACGATTTTCGCGTCGTAGCTCCGGCAAAGTTCGATGACTTCGCGCACCGAGCGTCCCGTGGTCATGATATCATCGACAATCAGGACTCTGGTTCCGGGATCTATACTGAAGCCCCGTTTGAATATTCGGGACTTGCCGTCTTCGGCGGCTTCGGCATAGATGGAATCGACGCCGAGTTGTTTGGCCGTTTCATAGGCGATCAGCACTCCACCGGTGGTGGGACCGACCACCAGTTCGACGCGGTCGCCGCGAAACAATTCGCTCATGAGCCTGCATAATTTTTCGACATAAGGGGGTTGCCGGAGGATGGTGAATTTCTCGAAATAGACGTCGCTGTGTCGCCCGGAACTCAATTTGAAATGGCCTTTGAGCATAGCTCCGGAGTCATAGAATATCTGCATTATTTCATCGTTGGTCATCTTCATCCTCATTCATTGACGGCGACCTCCGGTTCCCATCCTCGCTTCTCCATCATTGCGGCATTATACCACTATCATATGGGGAATAAAAGCGAAAATTATTCTATTCCAAAAAAGTTGTTGCTATTGCCATTTTAGACACGTAGATTTAATCAGGGAGAGAGAGATATTTGAAAAATCTCTAACACCTCAATAATGAAGGTTGTCCCTATACGGTTGAGCGTACGCCGTGACCTGCTCTGCAAGGGCGGTAGCGAAAGCGAAATACCGAGGTGGCTGTAAAAACCCTTTACCGTGTGGTATTGAGGAGTTTTTTCAAAGCAATTCTCTCTCTCTTTTTCTATATATCGAAAATCTGCTTGAGAGGGCCGGCTACGGTTTCGTATGGAGTGCCCGGCTTGAGAAGAATCAGAAAATACTCGATACCGGTTGAAATCAATAAAATTCTCCCCGGCTCCAGTTCATAGATGCCTTCTTCGCGCCTTTCCGTCTTTCCCGGTATCGACGCGAAAACCATCATCATCTGGGGTAATTCTTTTATGATATGTTTGAAAAATTTCTTGAACTCGTCGCTCAACTGCGAATCATCCGCAAGACGGCCGTCGAAGGTGATTCGGAACACCTGCTCGACTTCATCCATCCGGCGCATCTGCTCCGAACGAGTCAACTCCTGCGGCACATCGACGATACTGTCCGGCTGGCTGGGAAGACCGCGCTCGCGAATTATTCTGGAAATCTCGAGATGCTGAGTCTTGATGATATCTTCCACCAGATGCATCTCTTCGACGGTTTCGACTGTTCTATTGATCGATTTTTCTATCTTATGGAGAACCCGGCCCTGGGCGAATATGGTCGTCGTTATGCGCGGTTGGGGCATAGCCGCATATTCGGTCTGGAGTTGAAATTCCGATTTCCCCTTTTTTACGATCGATGTCCGGCCGGCCGGGATATATTGTGGCGCCATATTCTTACCGGGTTGCGCTCCGGGAGAAAAACCGATTTCGGTTTCCCCCCCGGCAGACCTTCTAACATTTAGAGTAACCGCAACTGCGGCATACGACACACCCCGATTCGTGCTCGATACGAGCGCCGCAATCGGGACAGTATTCCACGTTTATATCAATGTCATGAGCTATGGTCTTGCCCCCCCCGAAATGTTTGTGCAGAACAATCGCGATAGCGTCCGGGATGGACGAAATCAGTCCGCCATTGCCAAAGACGGGGGAAGAACCGCCGATACCCTTGAGCTGGGCCACGATGTTATCGACCGGGACACCGGAACGAAGGGCCAGCGAAATCAAACGGCACATCGCTTCGGTATCGGCCATGGTCGAATAACCCGATTTGCCGATCTGGGCGAAAACCTCAAACGGCTTACCGTCGAGGGTGTTGACGGTGATATACAGGTTCCCGTAACCGGTTTTGATTTTACTGGTAATGCCGGTCAATTCCTCGGGCCGATCCTTGACCCGGGCCTTAACCGCACCTGATTTCCCGGCGTCTTTTTTATCGGAGTGGCCGGTTTGTCCGGTCGATAAGACCTGCTCGGCGCGGCAACCATCGCGATACACGGTGACTCCCTTGCAACCCAGATTGAAAGCCTGCAGATAAGCCTGACGGACATCATCGATGCCAGCGTCGTGAGGGAGATTGATGGTTTTGGAAACGGCGTTGTCGGTGTATTTCTGCCAGACGGCCTGCATCGTGACATGCTCTTCTGGCGGGATATCGTGGGCGGTCACGAAGACCTCTTTGACATCGTCCGGGATTTCTTCCAATTCGGCGATGGAGCCGGTTTCGGCGATGCGTTGCATCAATTCCTCGGAATAGAAATCGCGCTCGCGGGCGACCTTCTCGAAATAGGGATTGACCTCAACCAGCTTGGTGTTGTCCATGACGTTGCGCACATAACTGACGGCGAAAATCGGCTCGATTCCGGAGGAACATCCGGCGATAATCGAAATGGTACCGGTCGGCGCGATGGTCGTCACCGTCGAATTGCGCATTTCCGGGCCGGTTCCACCGTCGTAGAAGGTCGATTTCTCCCAGAGCGGAAAATGGCCGCGCTTCTTGCCGAGCTTGCCCGACATCTTATGGCCGACCTTTTTGATACGTTGCATGATTTCTTCGGCCAAGTCATAGGCCTGGCGGGAATGGTACTTGATTCCGAGAAGGATCAGCATATCGGCCCAGCCCATGACGCCCAGTCCGATCTTGCGGTTGCTTTTGGTGTTGACGTCGATTTCGGGCAGGGGATAACGGTTGGCCTCGATGACATTATCCAGGAAATGGACGGCGTCGGCCACGGTCTTGTCGAGCAACTCCCAATCCACCTCGTATTTGAACATCGAATGGGTATTGGGATCGACCACGGCTCTCAACATGCGGGACAAATTGATCGAACCGAGGTTACAGCTTTCGTAGGGCAGGAGCGGCTGTTCGCCGCAGGGGTTGGTCGATTCGTACAGCCCCACCTTGCGCACCGGGTTACCGTCGTTCATGCGGTCGATAAACATGACGCCGGGTTCGCCGGTGGCATGAGCGTGATCGACGATGGCGTCGAAAACCTGACGCGCTTTGAGGCGGACGGGCGCGCCGTCTTTCATATACGGCTGTTCCGTCCGGGGATCGATCAGGTCATAGTCTTTATCCTGTTCCACCGCCTGCATAAAGGTATCGGTGATGGCCACGGAAATATTGAAATTGGTCAATTCGCTCAGGTTGTCTTTGCAGGTAATGAAGCCCATAATATCGGGATGATCGACTCGCAGGATGCCCATGTTGGCGCCGCGGCGGGTGCCGCCCTGCTTGACCGCTTCGGTGGCGGCATTAATGACTTTCATGAATGAAATCGGTCCCGAGGCAACGCCCGAAGTAGAAGCAACGACGGCATTGGCCGGCCGCAGACGAGAGAAAGCAAACCCCGTCCCGCCGCCCGACTTGTGAATCAGGGCGGTGTTTTTCACGGCCGTAAAAATCGATTCCATGCTGTCGTCGATCGGCAGGACGAAACAGGCCGACAACTGCCCCAGCGGCCGCCCGGCATTCATCAAAGTCGGCGAATTAGGCATAAACTCAAGATTGCTCATCATTTCGAAGAACGTATCTTCGACCGCCTGAAGTTCTTCGGGCGTAGCGCCGAAGGTTTTGTCCGGAGCGGCGATAGCTTTGGCCACCCGGCGAAACAGCCCTTCCGGCGTTTCCGTGATGACGCCTTTGCCGTCTTTTTCCAGATAGCGCTTTTCGAGGACTTTGATGGCGTTTTCTGTCAAAAGCTGTTTTTTCGTGTTAACATCCTCCATGGAAGACCTCCGCTGCTATTCGTCCGTGATTTTTACGCATTGTGCGGTTTCATCGATTTCATAATCCCAAAATATTATGGGCGTTTCACGTTTCAGGACCCTCAACATCTCCAGACATATGTGCCTGATTTCCCAGTGGGCCCGGGGATGGCAGCGAACCGCGAAAATATGGCGGTATTCGCGCAGGTTGGCCGAAATGACGATTTCGGACGTGGTCGCGTTGGGAAGAATATAGCGGGCGTCCTCTTTGGGGACGCCGGCCGCAACCATCTCCGAATAAAATCTCTCAGCTTCCGAGGCCATTTTCATATACCGTTCGAAATATTCGGTCTCCTTGATCGACGGCGGCACGACCAGATCGAAATCCCGGGTTTTGCCGTACTCGACATACCGCTGGGATTCCTGCGACGGCGACATCAGCCGGTGCCGGACCAGTTCATGGGTAAAAACGCGCGACCCACCTTTGATACGAAAGGTTGCCATCGCATGTTCGAGCACCGAATGGTGCTTTTTGCGAATCACCTTCTTGATCAATTCTTC
>CAZGAV010000112.1:3498-8138 GCA_964523575.1 uncultured Ignavibacteriales bacterium | reverse complement strand
CCCAGAGCGCACAACTGGCCCGCCGCCGTCATGGTGCCGTCGCCGCCGATGACGATGACGGCGTCAAGACCGAGCTTTTCGTAATTGGCGACCAACTCCGCCGAACGGTCGAGGTAAACGTAATCGTCCTTCTGGGGGATCGGAAAATGAAAGGGGTTGGCCCGGTTGGAGGTCCCCAGGATGGTGCCGCCGCGGGTCAATATCCCCGATACGGCATCGCGGTCGAGGGGGATATGATTACCGAGCACCATGCCTTCATAACCGTCTTTGAATCCGATTACCGATATATTATAATCGTTGATGGCGGTCTTGACCACCGCCCGGATAACGGCATTCAATCCGGGGCAGTCGCCGCCGCCGGTGAGAAGTCCTATGCGCATATTACAGGTCATACACCCTCTATTTCTTGAACCTTACCATGAAATAACGGTTTAGAGTAACATGGGCAAGGAAATTATGACCGGAAATTGGGGTTGTTTTCGGGAAACGGCTTTTGTACCTTTAAAAATCCCCGGCCGGGATGCGGCCGGGCCGGCGAATAAGGAAATAGCGCCAAACAGCCGATAATAAGATGAATCGAGAGATTTTCGACCGCGGGCCGAAAATCGACCGGAAGTCAACGGCGGCGCCGCCGGATAAACGTTTGCACAGGGATGGTCCGATGAAAATCAAACCCGTACTGGTACTTCCTTCATTACCGGAAAGAATAGCTCACCTCAAGGAATTGGCCAACAATCTCTGGTATGCCTGGTCGCCCGATTTGATCAGCCTTTTCAGGCGTCTGGACCGGGACACCTGGGAAGCCTGTAATCTCAATCCGGTGGAAATGCTGGCCCTGGTCTCTCAGGAAAAACTGCGCCAGGCGGCCGAGGATGATTCCTTCGTGGCTCACCTCGACCGGGTCTATGCCGCCTTCAATCATTATATGGCGCAGAAGAAATGGTTCGAAACCCGTTTCCCGGTCTGCAAGGATGCCATCGTCGCTTATTTCTCATGCGAATATGGTATGGACGTGTCCCTGCCGATCTACTCCGGCGGCCTGGGCGTCCTCTCCGGCGACCATCTCAAAACCGCCTCCGACCTCGGAATTCCGATCGTGGCCGTGGGCCTTTTGTACCGCTATGGTTATTTCCAGCAAACGCTCAACGCCGACGGCTGGCAGAATGAATCCTACAAGGAAAACGACTGGTACAACATGGCGGTGACGCTGGAGAAAGACAAAGACGGCAAACCGATCCAGATCGCGGTCGAAATGGGCGATTCGGTCGTCAAGGCGCAAATCTGGCGGGTGCAGGTGGGGCGGGTGCCGTTGTATCTTCTCGACACCAACATCCCCGAAAACCCGTCCATGCATCGCGAAATCACCTATCAGTTGTACAGCGGCGACAAGGATATCCGGATTCGACAGGAAATCATCCTCGGTATCGGCGGCATCCGCGCCCTCGCGGCGCTGGGCTACGATCCGAGCGCCTTCCATCTCAACGAGGGGCATTCCATGTTCCTCTGCCTCGAACGCATCCGGCAATTGATGGACAAGCAGAAACTGAGTTACAGCGAGGCTTCGGAACTGGTCTGGTCAACCAATGTTTTTACGACCCATACGCCGGTGCCGGCCGGCAACGAACAGTTCGATTTCAAACTGATGGAAAAATATTTGCGCCCGATGGCGCAAGGTCTCGGCATCTCGTTTCGGGAGATGATGAATCTGGGACGGGCTGGCGACAGCGGCCCACAGGATCCGTTTTCGATGACAGTCGGGGCTCTGCATCTTTCGGCCTACGTCAACGGCGTGTCCAAACTTCACGGCAAAACCGCCCGCTCCATGTGGCGGCATGTCTGGCCCGGATACACCGAGGAAGACGTGCCGATCACGTCGATCACCAACGGCGTTCATACCTATAGCTGGATCGCGCCCAATCTGGGTGAATTGTACCGCACCTACCTGGGGCCGCGGTATATCGAACAGCCCGAGGACCCGACCTGCTGGGACAATGTCCACCGCATCCCCGACGGCGAACTGTGGCGCTCGCATCAACAGAACAAGGAAAAACTGGTTTTCTTCACCCGCGAGCGGGTTTTCCGGCAACTGGAGGAGAAGGGGAAATCGCGGCAGGAATTGAAACGCACTGAAGAAATTCTCGATCCCTACGCCCTGACCATCGGTTTTGCGAGGCGTTTCGCCGCCTATAAACGCGGCTACCTGTTGTTTTCCGATTTACAGCGGCTGAAAAAAATCATCGGCGACGAAAAATGTCCGGTGCAGTTCGTCATCGCCGGTAAAGCTCATCCGCGGGACAACTCCGGAAAAGAAATCATCAAGTCGATCATGCATATGGCCCAGCAGGAGGAGTTCCGCAACCGCGTCGTTTTCCTCGAAAACTATGACCTCGATCTGGCTTATAAACTGGTGGCCGGCGTCGACGTCTGGCTCAATACGCCCCGCCGTCCATTGGAAGCCTCCGGCACTTCGGGCATGAAAGCGGCCCTCAACGGCGCTCTCAATTTATCCATCCTCGACGGCTGGTGGGAAGAAGGCTACACCCCCGATACCGGCTGGGCCATCGGCATCCCCACCGATTACGCCAGTATCGAGGAACAGGATTTCATCGAATCGCAGGCCCTCTATGACGCCCTCGAACGGGACGTGGTGCCGATGTTCTACGACCACGGCAAAAAGGATTATTCGATCAACTGGGTGCACATGATGAAAAGTTCCATCATTATGGGCGGTAAGGATTTTTCATCGCACCGGATGCTTCGCGAATACTGCGAAAAATTTTATATCCCGGCTATCCAGAGCCACGACAACCTGACCGGCGACGGTTACAAACTGGCCCACGACCTGACAGCGTGGAGCAAACACATTTATTCCGAATGGAACAAGGTGTCGGTGTCATCGGTCGATCTGCCCAATACCGACGGTTCGACGCATGTGGGGCAGACGATGCTGGTGAAGGTGAAAGTCTTTCTGGGCGATTTAAAGCCCGATGATGTCCGGGTCGAAATAATCCGGGGCCGCCTCAACGCCCAGGATCAGATGATGCAAAGCGAGGTTTTCACGGCCAGCCTCGATGAATCGATGCCCGACGGCCATCATGTCTATCATGCTGATATGGTCAGCACCCGTTCGGGGCGCATCGGCATCACCGCCCGGGTGGTGCCGCACAACAGCCGCCATATCCTCAAGCATAACCCGCGGCTGGTTGCCTGGCATGGATAGAGATTGAATTACTTCGCGGGATTGACTCTGGAGAAGACGACGCCGTCGTCTTCAAGAGCCGCCCAGTAGGTCTGGACGCTGACGCCGGAAAAATCGGTCATGATTTTCTGAGCCGCCGCAACCAGGTCCAGCTTCCCCTTGAGGGGAAGCTGAATCGGCAGATGATACCCCTTCATTTTTTCATACCAGAGGCAGTCTTCATGGTTGATAATAATGACCTGCTTGACGCCGCCGTCCCTGATGGCGAATTTGATCTGCTCCCAGAGAATTTTGAAATTCTTGGGCAAAAAACTCTGGACGCCGAAGGCATGGACTCCGCCGCCGATGATAATCGGGGTATAGCTCGTGATTCCCAGGTCTTCATTGATGAAACGGTGGAAAGCCGACTGAAAGCGCGGGTCGCCGCAATGGATAACCAGCGCCTGGGACGGCCGCGTAACCAATCCGTAAACCTTTTTACCATCCGGTCGGATGGCTTCCACTTCGACGTCGATCACGTCTCCGCCTGAACCATCCGCCTGATTTTTTCCGGCATCGGGTTTATCATCCAACGGTTTGGTCATGCGTTACGGCCCTTCCTGGGCGATTCCGCCGGCACTGAAGCCTCTTCCATATCGGGTTTGATACCCAGCTTGCCCAGCAACGCCGAGACGTCGATCCCGGCGGCCTTGGCCTGTTCCATCATCTGGAATAACATCAACGGCCCGGTTTTGGTGAAGCGGTTGAGAGCTCCTTTACCGTCACCCTCGCCGCCGCTGTCCACTACCACCAGCTTGTCGATATTGCCCATGGGAGCGGCGATGGCGCCGAAGACCGCACTCAGCGATTGGATTGTCTGAGGCAGGACCTTGAGGACCTCCAGCGTGATGGCGGCTTCGTTGAACTGTTGATACGCTTTGGCCAGCTCGGATATGGATACCGCCCGGGCCAGACCCTGCTTCTCGATAACGTCGGCCTCGGCCAGACCGGTGGCCTTGTAGGCCGTTGCCTGCCCGGTGCCCTCGGCGGAAAGTTTGTGTTGCTGGGCGTCGGCGCGGGCGATAGTCGCATATTTGTCACCGTCGGCGCGCGCGGTTTCGGACATCTTATACCCCTCGGCTTCACGAATTTGAGCGTCGGCTTTGGCCTTGGCCGGAACCACGATCATTGCTTCCTGCGATTTCTGCTCTCTCAGGATATTCTGTTCTTCCACGAAAATCTGGGCCCGCGACCGTTCCTCTTCGATCTTGACCTCAGACACGATCACTTTCTGTCGTTCATTGGCCGTAGCCAATGGCCCGGCCTGTTCCGTGACGGCCGTTTCGCGGGCGATTTCGGCCTGATAGGACTGGATTGCCACCTGAGTATTTTTCTGGGCTTCGGCTTTAAGTTTCTCGTTATCCTGGGCCACGACTTCAGCCGCTCTTTCGGCGTCGGTGGC
>CAZGAV010000112.1:0-3398 GCA_964523575.1 uncultured Ignavibacteriales bacterium | reverse complement strand
GCGTCAACCGTCACCAGCACGCCGTCGGCATTGGGCATATTTTCGACCCGAATCTGCGGCAGTGATATTTCGGTCAAATCGAGAAACTGCACTTCTTCGATAATCGGTTTGCGGATACGGCCGCCGCCGGTAACAACCACCGTTCCCGGAGGCAAAACCGTCACGGACGGCATGCCCGGCTCCTGCTTCAAACTGACTTTCATGGCGCCCTTTTTGCCGCTGCGGGCGCCATAGAAGTAGGCGGCTTTGTTCGGGGGCACGCGCACATAGAAAGCCGAAAGCGCCTTGACCAGAGCGTAGAACGCTATGACGATAGCCAGACCGATAACCGGCCAGGTCATGTATCCAAGTGAATCAGCCATTATTGGATCCCCTTCTTTTATATTATGCTAATCTTTGACTGGCTTGACGACGACGATGCTTCCCGCTTTTTCGATGATGCGCACCGAAGCGCCGCGGTTTATGGATTGTCCATCGACAGAGCGGGCCAGATAGGTTATCTCCCGGCCGCGGACGATGCATGATATTTGCCCGTTCTGATCGCCATGAATGGCGTCAATCAAATTACCGGTCAACCCGATGATATCCTGGTCGGAGATGGTGGAACTGGTCTGACTGGAATAAAACATGCGGATAATCAGATAACCCAGCGCGCCGACGGCGACCGCGCCGCCGATCCCGGCCATGGATGATTGGAACATCGACAAGCTGGTGGTAGCCCGAAACCCAAACCCGACCGCTCCGAATCCGACCAGAAGCAACGATATAATCCGGAAACTGAAAACGCTCGGGCCATGCGTGGCGTCACTTACGTCATGCCCGAAGTCGGCATCACCGCCACCGACATCGACGTCGTGGTCGGTTCCGAAAACCATGCTGATAATAAGAACCAGGAACCCCACACCGAAAATGCTGGCGAATATAAGCATCGGTTATTCCCTTCTGTCCCGCCTTTACTGGTGAATATACTGCTAAAAGAATAGAATATTCAAAGCCCGGTGTCGAATAATTTTTTTTGGGGGGAAGATAATCGCATTCGGTGTGGTTGTAGAATCTAAATCGGTGCCGGGCGGAAAGCCCGAAGAAAACGCGGCCTATTCTTTCTTGGCTATCTCCCGGGGTTCGACCAAAATCGTTTTTTCCATCTGGATCGTCACCAGCCCCGGTTTGGCGCCGCGCGGTTTGCGGACATATTTCTTCAGCGTATAACTGACCGGGACCTTGGCTGATTTGCGCGCCTTGCTGTAGTAGGCGGCCAGCGCCGCGGCTTCCTCGATTTCCCATTTGGACGGCTCGAAATCCTTGTTGGGATATTTCATGACCACATGCGATCCCGGACATTGCGAAGCGTGAAACCACATCTCGTGCGGCCGGGCGTATTCCAGCGTCAGCCGGTCGTTGTCGGCCTCGGTCTTGCCGACGAAAATAGTGACGCCGGTCGAGGTCTGGTATTCTTTGTAGGGCAGGCGGGGCGCGGCGGCCGGGGATTCGCCCGACGATGATGGCAGGAGTTCAGGATATTCATGCTGAGCCGTTTCGAAATCATTCTCGAAATAAGCCAGCGCCTCAGTCAATGACTCGATTTCCTGCGCCGTGTTCTGTTCTCTCCGTTGCAGGATATCCAGCCCCTCTTTCCCCTTACGGTACCGTTTGGAATAGGCCTCGATATTTTCCGGCCCGGTCGATTTGGGATCGAGGGGGATGATAACGCGGCCCGGGCCGCCATAGAGATCATCCACTTCGATCTCGGTCAGGCCCCGTTTGAGATGGCCGATATTGATTTTCAGCAAATCGGAAAACTGCCGGTATTTTTCATAATCCGCCGCCTCCTCGATATCGGTGTCAAGCCGGGAAACGAGACGCTGCAATTTCTTGATCCGGCTCTGGATATGTTTCAAGGTGCGGTCGCGGAGAGTATCGGTCTCGACCTGTTCCTTGATGCCATCGATGACATCGACCTGCGCCCGCGACAGCGATTTGTATTTCTCCAACGGCTCGTATCCGGCGATCTTTATAGGGAAATAGCGGCTTCGGCCTTTGATGAAATAAGCATAAATTGTCCCATCGGGCGATTGATAAGCGGCCACGACGTCGCGCAGGCGACCCTGCAACTCCTCCAACTGTTCATCATCCGGGACATCCTCATCGGGCCACAACGTCCGGGCCAGATAATAATCGAGACCGTAGATGTTTTTCTCCAGCAGGCGGGCCGGGTTGACATCGGGGTTGTCGTCGAACAGGCGGCGCAAATCATCGACGGTGACGACCGCGGCGTCCAGTTTCTCCGGCAGGGAAGCCGGGTCGTAAGGTTGGCCGGGAGTGAACTGTTTCTGGCGCAATGATGCCACCATGCGTTTATCGGCGTCGAGAAGCCAGAGATTGGCGTTGGGTCCGATTATTTCAAAAACCAGATACCATCGTTTGCCCCCCGCCTCGATTTCCATTTCCACAAATCGATCATTGGGAATTTGTCGGAGCGACACGACCGTCCCATCCCAGACCTCGCGGGCAAAGGGTCGATATTTTTCGGTCGTCTCCAATCGCGACCGCCCGGCGCTGAGAATATAGAAACCGTTGCGCTGGGGATGGAATGACAGGGTGACGGCATACCGCCGGTCGCTTTTTATATAGACCTGCACCGCTCGTTCCTTGCGATAATACTCGACGCCCGTTATATTGGCACCGATAAGGGACGCCGCCGATTCGGCCAGAATCCGGGTGATATCGAACGATGATAACATGGCCCCAATATATGGTCTGCGGCCGCCTCGATGTAACAAAAATATGACCGCTCTCCGGGATTGACGCGGATGATATGATTAATCTCAGGTTTGGAAAATTGGGAATTTTGATTCCGGCGCTTATTCTCATTCTGGCCGCCGTCTATCCGGTGTCGGCCAAAAACAAGCCGGTGCGGACCATCAAGGTCAAACTGGTGGCCGATGAGGCCTACGCCCGGCAATCGGAATGGCCGCGCAAAGCGGCGGCGCAACTGATGGACGTGGCCGACGAAGTCCGCCGGTTGATGCAAGTTAATCTCGAGATTGTCGGATATGAAACCTGGAAACATAAAACCGAAAACGATCTCTATCGCCTGACCTCCCGGATGATTTCCGATGTTTCGCGCGGCGACGCCGACGTTCTCATCGGTTTCACATTTGCTCGTTGTCCCGAGGGTGAGACCCGAAGACATACCGACGGGGTGACGGTTCCTTTTCGGGGGATGATGGTCCGGGTCTATTCGGCCCGCTGTCCCGGTAGCCTGTCCACGCCCTACGTCATTATTCATGAAATGGTGCATCTGCTGGGCGGTCTCCACGTCAGCGACGGCTCGCTGATGTCACCGGTTTTCCGCGATACCGTCGATCTTCACCTCGACCAACTCAACCGGCAAATCG
>CAZGAV010000111.1:0-8165 GCA_964523575.1 uncultured Ignavibacteriales bacterium | reverse complement strand
CAAAACGGATACATCCTGGTTATGGGATATTCTCTGGAAGAAAAATTTCAGGAATATGAACCGATTTTTAAGTCAATCGTTCTATCGGTTGTTCCCGAGCCACCGGCAGCCTATGTCCCCGTATGGCCGGACCGAGCGCCTCCAACTGAACATTATACGGAGTGGGGGAAGATTATCACGACTCTTGCGGCTTGCGCCATAGGCATCGGAATTTTCGCGGCCTTCAGGCTTCTATTCAAAAGGCGAGAAGAGTAAGAGCCGGGTTCCGTGCGCGGCACATGTCCACGTGTGCCCGCTCTCCGGCAGATGTGGACATCTGCCGGGCACAGAAAAATCTACCAGAGGGGGATTCAAAACCGTTTCGGCGGGTGGCCGACAGCTCTGCTGTGGGAAATTCTGAAAATACGTCGGCTGGCGAATTGAACACGGATCGCCCGAAACGGGCTATTCCGGGAATATCTCCAGATGGAGGTTGCCGCAAAGCGTGTCGGAAACCGGACGCGCCGGCAACGTCAGAGAAAGGTCAACCCAGTAAACGTATGGCGCATCGGGGCTGATCCTCAGCCGGATAAGATAGTTGCCCGGGGGCAGATCGGTTACCTCGTAATTGAGATCATAGGGGCAATAGCAGTCGCAGACCTCATCTTCTTTGTTAAACTCCGTTTCCAGAATCTCTATCTCGCCGTCATGAAACCATATATACCCGTTGATTTTAATAACACAGCAGTTGAACCATGTAGAGATATCGGTCAACTGCAATACCCCTTGCCCGTCATAGGTGTAGGCGAGGCATTTCACTTCGGCGGTCTCAGATTTGGCGAAATCCATATTACAGCCGCTGTGATCGACAAATTGCACTTTCGGATTGATCGAGGCCGTCGGCAGGGCCGGCGAGGCTGGATTGTCATCACTACACCCGGCCGGAAGGAACAAGGCAACCATGACGGCGAAAAGACCCGCGACAAGATAAACCGCTGTCCTGGAAATGGTTATGGCACGACTCATAAATCCCTCCCGGATTTGTTGGTCTAATGAAATATAGCCGAATATTAGAAAATTGTCAATATTTATATCGACTATGGCATTTGGCTCGGGCTTGAGTTTACCGGGCATTCCAGATAAAAATTGTCCGGCAACGGGATTTAAGGGTTGCATCTTGTTTGTCATGTTTTATAATTAACTTATAAACTGATCTATTACCCGGTCTCGTGATGATTCTAAAATGAATATGCCGTGCCGGAGCCGGTGCTTATCAGCCTTACGGGGGTTGCGCCTCCGGACACGTGCGTCAATCAAATATAAGGGGTGTCACGATGCATAGTCTCAAGTCTCAGAAGAAGGGGAACGGAGGAGCGCGCTTCGGTCTGTTTTATGCGACCATATTTGTTCTCCTGATCGCCGGTCTAATGGCCTCAACGGCCTCTGCCGAATATGTCTGCGGCGACGTTAACTCCGATGCCAAATTAAACATCCTGGACGTGACTTATCTGATGAGTTACCTGTATCTGGGCCAGCCCGCGCCGCCCATCATGGATGCCGCCGACGTCGATGATATTGCCGGTGTCAACGCCAATGACTGCGCCGTAATCCTCGACTATCTTTTCCAGGCCGGGGCCGCCCCGGACTGCGGCCCCAAACCCGACACGACTTTGCCGGTGACGGACGATACTCTTATGATCGTCGGCGGCCGGGTCCCGGCGGGGGTGGATGTCTGTGAGGTTCAGGTTCGTATGCGGGCGGTAAATTCGACCTATGCGGGGGGACTGCCGCTGAGTTTCACCTGCGCGACATCCGCCGTCGTCTGCGATTCGATCGTGTTGCCGGCGCAGATAATCGATGACTTCCCGATTAGCGTTTCCAATATCGACAATTCCGCTCAACATGCGATTATCGGCCTTTACAGCCTGGTATATCAGGGTTTGACGCCGTCGCAGGAGTACGTGCTGGCCTCGCTGTGGTTCACGATCGCCTCGGTCGATGAAGTCGATGACCAGTATATTGAGGTGGATACCACCAGTTATCCTCCGAATAACTTCGTTCTCCTGACCAAAAACAAGCCCAATCATGAGGCTTACATACCGACCGTGGTTCTCGACCCCGGCGTCGTATTGAACACCGATACCGACGGCGACGGCGTTTTCGACGCCGTTGACAATTGCCCGCTGACCGAAAATGCCGATCAGATAAACAGCGACGGCGACAGTTTTGGCGATGCCTGCGATAATTGTCCCACTTCCGCGAACGACGACCAGACCGATACCGACGGTGACGGCATCGGGGATGTTTGCGACAACTGCCCGGATCTTGCCAACGTCGATCAGGCCGATGCCGATGCCGACGGTCTGGGGGACGCCTGCGACGCCTGCCCGATGGACGCCGCCAATGACAGCGACGGCGACGGCATTTGCGGCAATGTCGATAATTGCCCCACAGTTTACAACCCGAACCAGCTGGATTCCGACGGCAACGGTATCGGAGATGCCTGCGAAGAATCCTATGACTGCGGCGATCTCAATGCCGATCATTCCGTTGACGTCGGCGATGCGGTGTATATTATCAATTATATTTTCCATGAAGGCCCCCCGCCCTGTCAGCCTGATTGAGCACTCTCGAATCCGGGGAAAGGATGGTAATTCCCCGGCCCGATCGTAAAGATGCTATGGGTCGCCTCGACTTCGATTCGAGGCGGCCCGTTTCTTTGGCTCCGGGTCGGCGGATTATGGTAATCGTCTGCCGGCTTATTCAGTATCACGACGAAGGTGGAATATTTCGTGCGCGGCACATGTCCACATGTGCCCGCTCTCCGGCCGAGGAGGACATCTGCCGGGCACAGAAATCCGCGGCCGGGCTATGTCAGGGGCAACAAGGCTCTGGGCCGCCCTTGAAAACATAATTTATCAGATAAACCGGATCGCCCACGTTGACCTCTCCGTCGCAGTTGGCGTCGCCGGCCTCAAGCGGCTCCGGCGCGAATCCGCTCTTGAAAACATAGTTGATGAGAAAGACCGCATCGCCGATGTTGGCCTGGCCGTCGCCATTGGCGTCGCCGCATATATAAGCCTGGGCGCTCAGATTGACAATGACGGATATTTCGTCAGACCATAAATCCGCCGTCACCAGATCGTTGTCGCCGTCGCCATCATAATCAAAGGCAATAACGCAGCCGGGGGCATCTCCGGTCCCATAATTGACCGCCGCGCCAAAGGTCCCGTCGCCATTATTTATGAGAACCGATACATTGTGCTCCATGGAATTGGCCACGGCCAGATCGTCGTCGCCGTCCCGGTTCAGGTCGGCGGCAAAGATGAATCGCGGGGCATCCCCGACGCCATAACCGGCGGCGGCAGCAAAAGTCGCATCACCATTATTGATCAGTATCGAAACATTGTCCGAACTGTAATTCGCCGTCATCAGGTCAAAATCGCCGTCACCGTCCAGATCGGCGGCGGCGACCGAACCGGGGCTGTCGTCCACAAGATAATCGACGGCGGCGGCAAAAGAACCGTCCCCGTTGTTCTTCAGGATAGATACATTGTCGGACCCCTCATTCGTCACCGCCAGGTCGGCGTCTCCGTCCCCATCGAGATCGTATGCGAAAACCTGACAGGGATAATACCCGACGCTGTATTGGACGGCCGCGGCAAAAGTCCCGTCGCCATTGTTTTTCAGGATGGAAACATAACCCATCGCATAGTCTAATCCATGATCCGCGACGGCCAGATCGGCATCCCCGTCTCCGTCAAGGTCGGTCGCGAAAGCATAATAGGGCTTAACGCCGGTGCCGTAAGCGACCGGCACGGCGAAAGTCCCGTCGCCGTTGTTTTTCAGGATTGAAACGGTTTCGGACCAGACATTCGTGACGGCCAGATCGCTGTCGTCATCGCCGTCCAGATCGCAGGCAAAGATCGATTGCGGGTACTCTCCGGCGTCGTAATTTACGGCCTCGGCATAAGTCCCGTCGCCATTGTTGTCGAAAATGGAAACACTGGCCGATTGGATGTTTGCCACGGCCAGATCGTCATCGCCGTCGCCGTCGAGGTCGGAGGCCGCGACTGCAACCGGGTTCCATCCCGTGCCATAATGGGCCGGCGTGGGAAACGTCCCGTCGCCGTTGTTAAGCAGAACCGAAACATTGTCGGAATCCAAATTCGCCGTCGCCAGATCAGTGTCCCCGTCGGCATCGAGGTCGGCCGCGAAAACGGAAATGGTGGAATAGCCGGCGTCATAACTGCTCCCCATGGCAAATCCCCCGTTGCCGTCGTTTATCATGATAGTAATTTCAGTGTAACCATTATTCCCCGCCACCAGATCATTATCGCCATCATCGTCCATATCGGCGGCAAAAACCGTCTGCGGGGTATGATCCATGTAATAATTTGCGACTTCGGCAAAAGTCCCGTCTCCGTTGTTCAACCGGATGGATATATCGTTGGAAAGGGGATTAGCTGACACCATATCGTCATCGCCATCACCGTCCAGATCGGAAGCGAAAACGGAAACCGGATACTGCCCCATGTCATAGTGGAGCGCCGTCGAATAGGAGGCGCCATCATGATTCTCCACAATCCAGACTTCATCGTCACCGGCGATGGCCACCATCAGGTCGATATCTCCATCGCCGTCAAGATCGGACGCCGCCACCGACTGAGGGTTGTCTCCCATCATTAGATTGTAATCGCCGACCAGAGAAAATGTCCCGTCGCCGTCGTTGGTCAGGATATACAAGAGATCATATGCGCGAAAGGCCACCGCCAGATCGTCATAACCGTCCCCATCCATGTCGGCCGCGACGATCGCTGAGGGATAATGCTCAACTTCGGTCCTCAACGCCTCGGCGAAGGTTCCATCGCCATTATTTTTGAAGACAGAGACAAAACCCCAGACATCATAGTTGGCTGTCGCCAGATCGATATCGCCATCCCCGTCCAGGTCGGCGGCACAAAGGGAAATAGTCCCCACGGCCCGGGTGTCGTAATTGACAGCCGGGGCATAATCGCCGTCTCCGTTATTCAATAATACCGAGACGTCGTTGGATACATAGTTGGCCGTCGCCAGATCAAGATCGCCGTCTCCATCCAGATCGGCCGCCACGACCGAATAGGGAGACAGGCCGGCTCTATAATCTATCCTGCTATAGAATAGGGGGCTGTATGCTATCGCCGGGGCCACGCCCCCGATCAAGAGCATAACAGTCATAAATATCAACGACTTAGCCTTAGCCCCGGATTCGCGCGCACTGCCCCACGGGTTTTTCCCCTGCATAATATTCTCCTTGCCGGGTTAGGTGATCTGAGTTGTCAAAGCGGGTAGTTAAGACAGTTGTTTCAAGATTCTTTCTCAATATAACCGGTAAGCGGTTTTCGTCAAGATAGTATTTTGGGGCCCCGGCGGCGGGCCTCACCGGGACGGAATTAAAGCATTGACGATTGGTTGTTTTGGGTTATATTTTAATAGTCAACTCGCACTTCCTTTGAGACAATAGCCGGAACAAATATAACAGGGGTAATTATATGCGCACTTTTCTCCGTATTTTCGGTGCGGCCGTGATCCTGCTGGCCATAAGCGGCAATGCCTGCGCTCAGAAATTCGATACTCTCTGGACCCAGGTTTACTGGAACGGTTTCTTCGATTCGGCTAATTGCGTCCAGCAAACCGCCGATGGTGGGTTTATCATCACCGGAGTCACGCGGGCGGCGGGGCAGATCGATACCGATCTCAACCTGATCAAAACTGATTCCGCGGGCATCGTCGAATGGGCCAAAATCTTCGGTGATACCGTTAATCAATGCGGATTCCATGTCCTTCAGACTTCCGATGGAGGATATCTGGTATCGAGTCAGACAAACAGCCCGTTCGACGTCGGATTGGGAAAAGTGACCATATACAAATTCGATGCCGACGGGGACAGCCTCTGGACCTATATGCATCAGGCCGCGGATCCCCAAATCAACGGCCGTCCCTTCTATGCTATCGAGACCAATGACGGCGGTTACGCCGTCACCGGGGTCATTAATATCAACTACGATAACAAGGCTTTTATTCTCAGGCTGAATGCCGCCGGCGGTTTTTTGGACATGGATACCGTCAGCGAGTATAGCTATCAGGACGGGGTCTATATCACCCAGATGCCGGACAGCGGCTTCATGGTGGTCGGCAATTTTAGGGATCCGTATTCCACGGATTACGATTTCTGGGCTTTCCGCACTGACCGCTTCGGCGATATCTATTGGGATTCCATCTATGTCATCACCGACTACACCGATATGGTTTACGGCGCCTGCCGGGTCGATGACGGCATCGTCATGGTCGGAGTCGCCCGAGGCGAATCATGGGCGCATAAGATAGATTTTGAAGGCCACACCGTCTGGTCGAAATCGATTTCGTTAAATTTTACCAATGAAAGAGTCACCAATATATGTCCCACGCCCGATGGCGGCTTCATGGTCGGAGGCTGGATCTGGGTCACCTACCACCGGCGGGATTTCACCTTCACCCGGCTGGATTCGGAGGGCGAGATACTCTGGTATTATACCGTAGGCGGGGCCGAGGACGACAATGGCCAGTGGATTGTTCCGACCGACGACGGAGGTTTCGTCATGACCGGGTCGAGCGCTTCCTTTGTCAACGGCGAATGTCATTATCTGGTTAAAGCCCGAAGTTATTTCTGCGGCGATGCCAACGGCGACGACGCCATCGATGTCAGCGACGCGGTTTATCTGGTCAATTATATCTTCCGGGACGGCCCCGAACCGATTTTCGGTTACTGTCACGGCGACGCCAATGACGACGGGGGGACCGATGTCAGCGACATCGTTATGCTTATCAATTATATTTTCCGCGACGGCCCGGCCCCGTTCGACACTTGTTGCCAATGAGATATCGCCGACGGCTTCTGAGGGCTCGGCCATCGTCAAATTTTAAGTATCCTCGATGAGCCGCCACTTCGTATTATTAGGTATGAAACCGCCGGTTGCGAAAAGAAAAGTCCTGGTTCTGCTGGCCGGGATCGTCTGGTCGCTGGTCGGTCTCGGACTGCTGGTGGCGGCTGGGTACTGGACCAGCCCGATTCTGAATCATTATCATTACCTCTGGCTGGCCGCCGGAATTTTCGGCGGGCTGATAATTCACCGGTTCGGTTTTTCCCATCTGGCCGCAATCAATATCGACCGTATCTTCTCTCAGGCCCCGGGCAAGGACAAAGTCTGCGTCTTTTCCTTCCAGAACACCCGGAGTTATTTCCTGGTTATCATTATGATCGCCCTTGGCTACACCCTGCGGCACCTGCCCATCTCCAAATTGTATATCGCCCCGGTATACAGCGCCATCGGTTTCGCCCTGATCCTCTCCAGTCTGATTTATTATCGCCGGCTCCGCCACTGACTTACGGCTCAAATCGGACGAATTTGGACAATTTTATCTTGACAGACGAGAGCCTGAGATATAAAATGTAAGTCGTATCCAGTTGTAAGGGCACATCAACGACTTCACATCATGGAATTATGCCAATGGGCAAACCGGAGCGGGAACTGCAGATTGCGCATCGGCTCCGACTCAGGTTTCCTGACACTTAGTTGGCCGGGACGTTTCACGCTTGAGATAATTCAAGATAGCGGAAATGACCGATCACAATTTTGGGTTTGATGGAGGTCAAGTTATGAAGAAGTTGATATTGGCGGTCACGCTGGTCGTTGTCCTGTGTGCCGCTCCCGTAGCGCACGCGACAATGGATCTCGGTTTCAAGGTCGGCGGCGGAATGGCGAAGGTCAATCTGAGCGGGGTCGATTTCAAAGCGGGGGCTGATGGGGGAGTTTTTCTTAATATCAAGCCGGGTACCAGCTTCAGTATTCAGCCGGAAGTCCTGTTCACCATGAAGGGGGTGAAGATCGACTTCATGGGGGTGGGCGAATACAAATGGAGTTTCACCTATATCGAAGTGCCCATTCTGATCAAACGGACGTTGCAGACCCAGGGAAAAATCAAACCAACCTTCTTCGCCGGTCCGACGATAGGATTTCTGTCATCGGCCAAGCGAAAGTTGTCTGTCCCGATCCTGGGTACCGATGAAGAAACCGACATCAAGGACGCCTTCAAGAGTACTGATATCGGCCTCGCCGTCGGCGCCGGGATGGATTGGATGATGGGGCAGAGCGGGATGCTGATTTTCG
>CAZGAV010000110.1:0-8312 GCA_964523575.1 uncultured Ignavibacteriales bacterium | reverse complement strand
CAAGTCCGATGAGGAGATCTTGAATTATGTCAAGGAACAGATTGCCCTTCAGGTTGGCAAGGGAGAAATCAAAGCGAAAGTAGGTGATCTTTTGAAAATAATGGAAATTCAAAAACAGCTGGCGACCGAAACGGGAGCCGATGAGAAGTTCTGGCAGGAAATCGAAAAAATCCGGCAGGAGGAGTTGGGTGATGATCCGGCTTAGTCTGATTTTGGCTATACTTCTGCTGATGTCGCTGGGTCTGCCGGGACCGGCGATCTCAGCGTCGACGATGTTCGACCGGACACAATGGGTCACCGGCGATATGAATGCGCAAGCGCCGGCCGATTCGGACGGAAATGTCAGCAACAGCCATATCGACGACTTCTATTATTATGAACGGATACCGATGTCTATGCCGTTGCTTGGTGATTCGTTGGGCGAGGGGTCGTCGGCGCGCACCTATGATTCGGCCGTCCTGATGCTGGTGGTGGCCGCCGACGGCCTGTCGGGAAGCGATTCCATGAGAATTTTCGGCCTCCGATTGACCCGCCCATGGGCGGAAAACGGGGTTAGCTGGAATTATCATCACGCCTCGCCCGACAGCGTCTGGGACAATCCCGGCGGCGATTTCAGCGACCTGCCTTGCATGGATACCATCATCATCGATACTGCCTTCGAAATAGGCGATACCCTGCGCTTTCATCCGGATACCGGTTTTATTCGAGATCTCATCGAGAATAACAACTTCGGCTGGCTGATGATGGCCGAAAACATCGTCGATCGGGCGACTTTTCAGGTTTACACCGAGGATGATGCGGTTTCGGCCCATTGGCCGGCGCTGATGGTTTTCTATACCGAGGGAGAAGCGAACCCGGTCTGGGCCGGAAGACGACGGCGCCTTACGGCGCAGATCAAGGAGGTAATAAGGTGAAACTGCTGTCAAAATGTATCATAGCCTGCCTGTGCCTGTGGCCCCGGATAGCCCTGGCCTCGGGCATCTATGGAAACGGCGCAGGGAGTGAGGATTCGATTGCCGTTTCGGTTTATATCACCGATTCGCTGGGAAATCCTTCGATGACTCAGGCCGATTCCTTTTATATCAGCATTATCGGACCGTCGGGTGATTCCATCCTCACGTTGACGGGTGTCGCCGCAACCGCCGGGCTGAATATCGATTCCTTTCATACCGTAAGCCTGGGATGGAAATATATCTATGCCGAGGCGGTCAGTGAAATCGACGGCTCCGGACGGCCGGGAGTTTATGAATTGATATTTTGCGCCAAAGACAACAGTCCCGATTATGTCAACTGTACCGCGGCTTCATTTCAAATCACCGCCGCCGATTTCAACGATCAGCTGGCGGTGATTTCTAATATCCTCGACAGCCTTCTGGCGGTTCTCGATACCCTGCGCAATCAGGATAACTGGGTGTCGTCCTACGATCCGGCCGAGGAGACGGTGCTTTGTAATTATCAAACTCTTGCCCAGGCGGTCTGGGACGAAGATACCAGCGGGCATCAGGCAACCGGATCGTACGGACTTATGCTCAAAGATACGGCGGCTTATCAGGGAAGCGCTTCGGGGCTTACCGCCGCCGAACTGGCCGACAGCGTTTGGGACGAAATGCAATTGGGACATACGACGGCCGGATCATTCGGATTCTATCTTGATGGTCCGATCAGCGGCGTCGAATCGCCCACCGGTACGGGGATTTTTCCGGTGACGCTGACGGCCTTTGATAGTCTCAATGATCAGGTTATTCCCGGCGTCCGAATGTCAGTGTATAATGCGCAACTCGACGCCCTGCTTGCGGTCGGCCTTTCATCGACCGAAGGTGCAGCCTCTCTAAACCTTGATGCCGGAATTTATGTCATCTCGGCTTTTGCCCCGGGATATATTTTCGAAGTATATGATACGATCATCGTGACCGGGGCGGCGGATGATACCATTAGTGCGGCTCGTTTCGATCCGGGCGATCCATCGTCGCCGGAACTCTGCCGGGTGTATGGTTTCCTTTATGGTATAGACGGCCGGCCGATGGAGGGCGTAACGGTGGCGGCCGAATTATCCGATGGCGTTGTCAGACACAATTCCATGATAATCAGCCCCTATAGGCGCGCGGTTCTGAGCGATTCGGCAGGATATTTCTATCTCGACCTGATTCCCTCGGGCGACCTCGATCCGGCCGGAGCCAAATATTCGATCTCGGCTCTTGACGCGTCGGGAACCATACTCAAGAAAAAGCTGACCATCCCGGATTCGACTTCGTGGCAATTAGCCTGGTAAATCCTCATGTGCGCCTCCATAAAAAAACCCCGCCGAAATCAGGCGGGGTTTTTCATCAAGAAACGCATTTATCACGGGCAAGGAGGCGGACCGGATTTGAACAGGTAATTAAACAGATAGATCAGGTCCGAAAGATCGACCGAGGTATCGCAGTTGATATCGGCGGCCGCATAGCCTCCGGGCGGGGGAGGCCCGTTGAGATAAAGATAATTACTCATGTAAACGATATCGGCGGCATCGACTTCGCCGTCATGATTGACGTCCCCGGCGATGCCATTGGCGGCACAATCGGCATACACCGCTACTGAAGCTGATCCCTGATTGGCTGCCATATCGTTGACGACCGCATGAATGAAATAGACGGAATCGGGCGCCAGACTTGCGGGATTCCAGAAAAAGCTCCAGCCGTCGCTACCCACGGCATCGACGCCGATGACACTGCGGGTGACGGTCCAATCCCAGCCGACGACGCCGATCATGAGGCCGATCTCATGCCAAACGCCATCATACATGATCCATAGTTTGCCGGATTCCTGCTTAACGGAGTAGTTGCTAATTGTCGCAGTGAGGGGATCGGCCATTTTGAAGGTGAACTGGCCGTTGGCATCGGCCATGCCGACCGAACCGGCGACCGTCATCCATAAGCCGGGATCACCCGACAAGCCGACCATCACCGTATAGTGGTAATCCCCCATCCAGGCAAAGATATCGTTGACGCCGGGGTCACGATTGATTTTGATTCGCAGTTGGTTGCCGTGCCCGAGGATATACGATTGCAGTCCGGTGACCAGTTCCTCGTCATGGACGCCGAGGTTATCGCGGACATTCATGGCTGTATAGAGTCTTTCCATCAGCAAGGTGTCGCTGATGTTGGTGTTCCCCTCGCGCAGGATATAAGTATAACCCTGGTCGAACCAGTACTTGATCGTCATGGCCGCCGCCGCCGGTCCGGAACAATAATCGCCGTACTCGCCGTTGGCCGCCAGGTTTCCGTCCCCCGGATTCCCGTTCGCATCACCACCCAATTGCTGGCTGATCGCCTCTATCGGGAGGGTAAAATCGCTCGGTATGGCTACCGATTCGAAACCTATATATGAGATATCTTCATCGTCGCAGGCAACCTCGGCCATGACGCCGTTGCATATATTCTGGCCCACTACCGGCTGCTCGATAATCGGCACCGGCGGCGTCGGATCGATTCTCACCGGTATTTCAGACGAATCGGCTCGCCCGAGGGTATCCCGGATAATGACCCGGAGTTCGTAATCGTCTTCCAGCAGACCGCTGGTATTCCATCGATATGACAAGCCATTGCCGGAACCCGAGGGAGTAATGCCGTTGCGCAAAGGAGGGTCATCGTCGGCGTCATAACCGATATCGAACCATCCGGTGCCGACGTTGAATTGGAATGAGGCGCGGTCGATGATATCGGATCCGGCGGCATCGTTGGCCCAGAGGTCGATAACCGTCCCCAGAGTTTGATTTTTGGCAGGGTCGATGAACTGTGCCGCCGGCAAAGGCTGGACGCCGCCCGAGCCGCCGGTAGTGCCGCCGGAATAAATTAACATCCGACCGGGAAAGACCTTACTGCCGTCGGTATTCTGAACGGTATCGAGATCGACATACCCTTCGCCCCAGTCATTGTAGCTGGCACACGGCGCCGGGAGGGTGTCGGTGACGACCGCCGCCGCTCCGGGATTTCCATCGCTGCCGATATAGACGCCGACAAAGTACGGCCCGTCGACGACGACCGGAGTATCGAGGGAAAATGTGATGAGGTAGAAATTATTCTGAAGGGCCATTTCGTAATTGGGGGAAATAGCCAGCAATGACCCCGGCTTGGGGCAGGAGGGGTCGGAAAGGTCGGCGTCTTCAATATCGACGGAGACGTAGATCGTCCCGGTCTCCAGATATATCAAGGGGAGATAGATAAATTCCACCGTGAATGGATAGGGACCGTCGCAGGTAACGGACGGATCCTGAAACGCTTTGTAAATTTCATCGCCGATGACCCATGGATAGATATACCAGGCCGGATCGCCGCCCAGATTGACAGTGCAGGTATCCGAGCTTCGAAGCATGGGGGAGAAAGTCCCCGGTGCAATGGGGATCGGTTGAGTCTGCAAAAGCTCCTGTATCCGAGGGGCCGGTTTATCGGCCAGAACCATCCCGGCGGCAAGAAGCCAGATGAAAAAAATCAGCAACAGCTTAGCGCTAAAATCGCGTTGCATCCTGATACTCCTCTTCTGGTGATGGCCCAAAAGACCTGTCATTATTGATATCGAAAAAATATTTTATTACTTAACGGCAAGATTTTGATTTGAACCGGCTCCCGGCGGCGTATATTATGCTGAGAATATGATTTAACCGGCAGGAATGGAAACGATGGCCGAACCCCATATACGGCGACCCTCATGGCTGAAGGTCGCGGCCTTCAGCGGCGACCGCTACCGGGAGATACAGAGTAAACTCCGCGGACTGACTTTGCATACCGTCTGCGAAGAAGCCAATTGCCCCAACCGGGGTGAATGTTTCAATTCGGGGACGGCCACTTTTCTTTTGATGGGCTCGATCTGCAGTCGCAATTGTCGGTTCTGCAATATTTCAGGCGGCCGCCCCCTGCCCCTCGATCCCGAAGAGCCGCAGAAGGTTGCCGAGGTGGCCGGCTACTTGAATCTGTCCCACGTGGTGGTGACTTCGGTCACCAGGGACGATCTCCCCGACGAAGGCGCCGAACATTTCCATCGGACCGTCATAGAGATCCGAAAAGCCCTGCCGTCGGCCACAATCGAAATTCTGACTCCCGATTTCCACGCTCGCGAAGAACTCCTTGATATGGTGCTGGCGTCAAAACCGACCGTTTTCAACCATAATCTCGAAACCGTTTCCCGCCTTTATCCAATCATCCGCCCTGAAGCCGATTACCGCCGGTCGCTGGATGTCCTGGCCTATGCCGCCGATAATTTTCCCGGTATAAGAATCAAATCGGGCCTGATGGTCGGGGCCGGGGAAACCGTGGAAGAGCTGACCGGGGCTTTTGGCGATCTGGCCTCGACCGGCATCGAGATTCTGACCATTGGCCAGTATCTGGCGCCGAGCAGAAACCATCACCCGGTCGACCGTTATTATTCACCCGATGAATTCGAGACCCTCAAACAACGGGCCCATGATAGGGGAATCCCCATAATCGTCTCCGGTCCCCTGGTCCGATCATCCTACCACGCCGGGCGGTTGATGGCCTGAACCGCCGGCGGCTGTGTATTTTTCGCGCATTAATCTTCCGCCGTATAAATTACTTCCAGTACTTTCCGATGCATCTATCAGGACTGATCTTTATATGAGCGGACATGAACCTAAATATCAATTACTTGTAGTCGACGACGAATCCTATATCTGTAACATCGTTACCGAAGCCCTGTCATCGTTCCCCGACTATCAAGTGATGTCCTTTTCCGATCCGAAAAAGGCTCTGTCTCATATTGCCGAAAATCACATCGATCTGGTCCTGACCGATCTGGTCATGGGGGATTTTTCGGGCGTGCAGATACTTGACGCCGCCCTGGAAAGTCATCCCGATTGCATCGTCATCCTGATGACGGCCTTTCCCACGGTCAACAACGCTATCTCGGTCCTCAAGAAGGGCGCCTATGATTATCTGATCAAACCATTCAAACTTGAGATCATGAAAAGCGCTATCAAAAGGGGCCTGGAGCACCAGAATCTAGCCCGGGAAAATCTCCGTCTCAAAGAGCAGGTCGGGTTGTATCAGTTATCCGAGGCTATGGGGTCATCGTTGTCTCTCGATTCCATCCTTTCATTGGCGGTCGATGCCGCCAAGTCGATTATCGGCGTCGGGGCCGTATCCATCCTCGTCCGGGAGCCGTCCTCACAGATGCCGATACCCTATATGGTCAAGGGCAAGCCGCCCGACGAAGAAACCGCCGGTCTTCTCATGGGGCGTCATTCCCTGTGTCAAGCCAGTCTCCGTGAATGTTCGCCTCAAATGCTCAGCCAGAAGATAAAAGGCCCCCGCCCGACGATAAGGACCCTGGCCGCCCATCCCCTGATGTACCGCGGTGAATCCATCGGACTGCTGAATGTCGTCCGGGAGGACTGCTTCATGCCCCTGACCCCCGGTCAGATGCACCTGCTGTCGATCATCGCCTCCAAGGTCGCCTCAGCCATCGAGAACAATCGCCTTTATGAACATTTGCAATCATCCTACCTGACCGCCATCAAGGCGCTGGCCAACGCCATTGAAGCCCGGGACCAATACACCCGTGGTCATACCGAACGGGTGACCATCCTGGCCGACCTGATCGCCTCGCGCCTCGACTGGTCCGATGCTCGACGGGCCGAATTGAAAATGGGTTGTACCCTGCATGATATTGGCAAGATCGGCGTTCCCGACGCCATTCTCAATAAACCCAACCTGCTTTCGCAACAGGAACGGGAACAGATGGAGGTGCATCCGCGTCTTGGCGCCAAGATATTGGAAGGAATCGATCCGCTGGCCCCGGCCATCCCCTATGTCCTTTACCATCACGAACGATACGACGGCACCGGTTATCCGCATCATCTGGCCGGCGACAAAATCCCGATTGAGGGACGTCTGCTGGCGGTGGTCGATACCTACGACGCCATTGTCTCCGACCGACCCTACCGTCAGGGAGCCCCGCCGGAAAGAGCTATCGACGAATTGATAAAATACAAAGGCACCCAGTTCGATCCTGAAATCGTCGACGTCCTGGTCGCGGCCTGGGAGGAGGGGTTGATCGAGCAATTGGGGATATATGAGACACGGACGGAAGCCCTTACGACTCAGTAGATCGGCAAGGGGGCGAAGGTCACGATGAAAAGTAGCACGGCGATCCAGCCGATCATTCTATGCCTGAAATCAACGGCTGTCGTTTTGTCGATTACGGCCGGATGAAACGGGCGCATAATCGCCGCCAGAACCAGCCAGACCCACCACCCGGCCCATAAAAAGCCCAATCCCGCTAAAACCACCATGAATATTATGGCCAGCCGATGCTGGCCTTTCTGTATCAAGCCGTAGACAATATGCCCGCCGTCGAGCTGTCCCAACGGCAGGAGATTGAGCATCGTCACCAGCAGACCGACCTTCCCGGCCAGAGCTATGGGGGAAAAATGGATTATCATGCTGGAGGGGAAATCGCCGAAGAAAATTTTCTGGGCGGCCAGCGTTATCAGGGAATTACCGATGGTGAAAAGCGGCGGGCTGGTACGGGCTACCAAGTCGGAACCGGCATAGCCGATAATCAGGGCGATCAGGGCCGGCACAACTCCGGACAACGGTCCGGCCGCGCCGACCAGGATCAGGTCATTGCGATTACTGATGGGACTGCGGCTACGGATGACGGCTCCGAAAGTGCCCAGAATCGTCGGCGCCGGAATGAAAAAGGGGTAACTCATCACGATACCTCTTTTATATCCAGCCCAGAAATGCCCCATCTCATGAAGTAGAAGGATAATCATCAATGTGACGGTAAAGGGAATGCCGGTATAAATCAGGTACGGATCGGAGATCAAAGCACCGCCCACTTCCTGATAAGCGGCCGCCGCGAGTACGGTAAAAAAAGTAGCGACAAACAGTAGAATATTGGTTAGTGATGGGGCCCCGATTGAATGAGTCATGGGAAAGACTGTGATTCGATAGGTTTCCTTGTCGCGATCGATCCTGACCCGCGCCTGCAGGGTCGAAAGACGTTGTTTCATTTCTCTCTGCCAGCCCCGCTTGTGTAACGTCGGGTTGGCCATAAAAATGATTCTGCCTTCGGTCGGCCGGTAAAGAGTAATGTCAAAATAATCATTGACGATACGATAGGCCGAGGTGGCGAGAAGGTCGATATCCAATTCCTGATTCATATTTATCAGTTCGGTCTCCGGTCGTCCGAATTTAGAATTCCCGATCAATAAATATACGCCATTGAATGCCCCGCGTCAGCTTATTCCGAATTAATCTTTAAAAAAAGGAAGCAAGGCCATTTTGGTGGCCTTGCTTCCGGGGGTAAATCTATGT
>CAZGAV010000109.1:0-8559 GCA_964523575.1 uncultured Ignavibacteriales bacterium | reverse complement strand
GAATTTGGTTGCGTACTATATCTGAAGTTGGATATTATTAGCCGAGCGAGGTAACCTCGGATAATCTTTGACAGGGGCAGTCGATGTCGGAACATATGCTCATAGGGCTGGCCGGAATAATAATTCTCGGGATCGCGGCCCAATGGCTGGCCTGGCGATTCCATCTCCCATCGATACTGCTGCTGCTCATTTTCGGTATGATCGCCGGCCCGGCGACGGGGATTATCAAGCCCGATGAATTGTTTGGGGGGCTTCTTTTTCCACTGGTTTCGATTTCGGTGGCGATTATTCTTTTCGAGGGGGGCTTAAATCTCCGCATCGGTGAACTGCGCCAGATCGGCCGCACGGTTCGTAACCTGACGACGATCGGCATTATGGTCACCTGGGTGCTGACTGCGGCGGCGGCCTATTATATCATCGATATCCCCTTCGCGCCGTCGGTGCTTCTGGGGGCGATACTGGTTGTTTCCGGGCCGACTGTCATCATTCCGCTTCTGAGGCATATCCGGCCTTCGGGGAAAATCGGATCGATAATCAAATGGGAGGGGATCGTCAACGATCCCATCGGAGCCATACTGGCGGTGCTCGTCTATGAAGTCATTGTCTCCCGAAGTATGCAGGAGGGCACCCTTCAGGTCATCTTCAGCGTCTTTCAAGCGGCCTTTTTCGGCACCCTTCTGGGAGTGGTCGGGGCGGTGATTATTGTCCTGCTCCTCAAGCATTACCTGATCCCCGATTTTTTACAAAGTGCCGTCTCGCTGATGGTGGTCGTGATGATGTACCTGGCCTCCAATTTTATTCAGGATGAATCGGGCCTGCTGGCCGTGACGGTTATGGGGATTGCGCTGGTCAACCAGCGATTCGTTTCCATCCGGCATATAATTGAATTCAAGGAAAACCTCCGGGTGCTGATAATTTCCAGCCTGTTTATCATATTGGCCGCCCGACTGACCATCGAGCAGTTGTCATTGTTCGACGCCATCAATTGGCTTTTTGTGGGGATACTGATTGTCGTCGTCCGTCCGGTCGCGGTCCTCGCTTCGACCATCGGTTCCGAGCGCAGTTGGCGGGAAAGAATTTTTCTTTCGTGGATGGCGCCGCGTGGCATCGTAGCCGCGGCGGTGGCCTCGGTCTTTGCCATCCGTCTGGTCGAAAACGGTTTTCCTCAATGCGGCTGTATTGTCCCGCTGACTTTTCAGGTCATTATCGGAACGGTAGCGCTCTACGGCCTCACGGCTCCTTTTCTGGCCCGGCGATTGAAACTGGCCACGCCCAATCCGCAGGGCGTGCTGTTTGCCGGAGCCCAATTCTGGGTGCGTGAAATGGCCAATATCCTGAAGGGGGAGGGCTTCGAAGTGACGCTGGTCGATTCCAACTGGGGCAATATCACGGCCGCCCGCAATGACGGCCACAACGCTTATTATGCCAATATCCTTTCGGAGAACCTGATGCATGATCTTCAGCTCGACGGCATCGGCCGGATCCTGGCGATGACCCCCAACGATGAAGTCAATTCTCTCAGCGCCGTCCATTTCGTCGATATCTTCGGCCGCTCCGAAGTTTATCAACTGCCCTCCATCAAAAAAAGTTCGGTGGAACGGCGCGGCGCCATGCCCCAGCACCTGCATGGCCGATACCTGTTCGACCCCTCGGCCACCTACCAGAACCTCACTGAGCGATTCAATTCAGGCGCGGTCGTGAAGAAAACTTCACTGAGCGAGACCTTCGATTTCGACGCCTTCATAAAAATGTATGGCAACGAGACGCTGCCGCTTTTCATCATCACCGAATCGGGCGGCCTTCAAGTGATCACGGCCGATGCCCGTCCGAATCCCCAGCCCGGACAGACTTTGATCAGCGTCGTTTTTCCGGTCGATGAAGGCGATGCGACCGACAAGCCCATCTGATTGTTTCTTTGTCCGGCTTCTTTTTAATTGATAGCAGGCCGTCAACCGGATACCTTGTTAAGATCAATACCCTCATAAATGGGAGATGAATCCTAATGAAACTCCTCGAAGAGATTTATCATAGCCTGATTTTGCTCCTGCCAACGGCCGAGGTCTTGGTGCTGGTGATTGTCGTCATCTATGCCGTGCGGCTGATTTTCGCCCGGAAATATGAGGAGATTCCGGGACGCCGTTTCCGGGCCCAGATGGTCATCATGTTCCTGTCCTTCGCCGGATTACTGGCCGTGGTCCTGACTCTGCCAATCGGGGATTCGCGGCAGGGACAGCTTCTCAGCCTGATCGGCATCCTCCTCAGCGCCGCCATCGCTTTGTCGGCGACAACCTTTGTGGGCAATATGATGGCCGGAGTCATGATGCGGTCATTACGCAATTTTCGCCCCGGTGATTTTATCCGGGTCGGGGAATGGTTCGGGCGGGTTTCCGAGAGGGGGTTGTTTCATGTCGAAATCCAGACCGAAGATCGCGCCCTGACGACTCTGCCCAACCTGTTTCTCGTAACCAATCCGGTCAAGGTGGTCCGTTCGTCGGGAACGATAATATCGGCCGAGGTATCTTTGGGGTACGATATCCCCCGCACCACCGTCAGCGAACTGCTTCTGAAGGCCTCTCGCGCCGCCCAGCTCCAGGATCCCTTCGTCCACATCCTTAAGCTGGGTGATTTTTCGGTCACTTATCGCGTGTCGGGACTGCTGGTCGATGTCAAACAACTGCTGACGGCCCGTTCGCAACTGCATGAAATGATGCTGGATTCTCTGCATCAAAACAATATCGAGATCGTATCGCCGACCTTTATGAATACCCGGGCCCTGGAAAAAGGCGTTGATTTTATCCCGAGGCTGACGCACGAAGCGGCGGCAAAGAAAACCGAACGGGCCAGGCCGGTGGCCGAGGCGCTGGTTTTTGACAAGGCCGATGAGGCCGAATCGCTCGAAAAGATTCGGGCGCGGCACGAGTCTATCGGCCGGGATTTGGAGTCCGCCAAAGGGGCTCGAAAAGAAGCCGCCAGCGAGGCTGAAAAGGCAGAGATCGAGGCTCGAATCAAGCGCCTCGAGGTCAGCCGCGACCGGCTGGCTGAGATAATCAAACAGCGCGAGGAGGGAAAAGATAAGGAATAAGGTGGGCAGGCGCGGGTCTTATGGCGGGGAGCGGAAGGGCCAAATTAATCATCCATAATTCCGGAGCCGGAAATCGTATTTGTTGGTAGTTCAGACGGACTATTATTGAATTTTCTTGCTAAAGCTAAACAAAGCAAATCCATTTTCGTATTATAAAATGTGAAGAATGGAGTGCCCAATATGCAAAATTCAGAGATCGAACAATTCAGAGATATGCTTCTGTTGAGGGGGCAGAATTTAAACGACTGGTTGAATTCAGGCGCCGCCGGTCGGGGCGGAAACGCAAATAAAGTACGTGAACTCCTGCAACAGATCCGACGGGCTTTAGAGAGAATTGAAAACGACGCTTTCGGCGTTTGCAAGATCTGTCATGGGGAAATCGAGAAAGGAACGCTGGAATGCCATCCCGAAACCGAAATTTGCATCGATTGTCTCAGCCATGCGGAAAAGGAAGCCCTTGAGGGAGATTTGAAAACGGCGGGGAAGATTCAGCGGGCCTTTATGCCCCAGTCCTTGCCTCAGATTCCAGACTTTTCCGTCGCCGCCCGATGGTATCCGGCCAGCCAGGTGGGAGGCGATTATTATGATTTTCTTCCCTGCGGCGGCGACGTGCTTTCGCGCGTGATCATCGCCGATGCCATGGGTAAAGGGATATCCGGGAGCCTGGTCATTTCAAGCCTGCACGGGGCCTTGCGGGTGCTTTCGGCCGACATCCATTCGCCGGGAGAACTCCTGCAACGGCTGAATCATTGGCTTTGCCGCAACGTCCCGATTACGAAATTTATCTCCATGGTCTGCCTCTGCCTCGAAGACGTCGATCGCGAAAAAACGACGCTTACTTTTGCCAATGGCGGACACCCTCAGCCGCTGCTGGTTCGTGCCAATGGTACTATCGAGCAGCTGGAAGCGACCGGTGGAGTCCTCGGAGTGCATGAGGGTTTCGATTATTTCGAAGGGAAGACCTACCTCGCGACCGGCGATCTGCTTCTGCTCTACACCGACGGCGTCACAGAATTAACCGACCGGCGGGGCGAGATGTTCGGTGAAGAACAATTGATGTCGTTCGTAGCGGATCATCGAAACGAGTCGGTCGAAAACATCACGGAAAATCTGGTGGCGGAGTTGCTGACTTTCGCCGGTTCGACAAACCAGTTCGATGACGATCTGACCTTGGTTTGCCTGCGCAAAATGTAATATCTCCTCCGGGCTATGGCTGGCTTATGTCCGCTTTCCGCCTGATAAGGAGAATGACGTGGCGTCGGATTCACCGGCCCAACGCATGCCTTCCTCATCTTTATTTATTCCCGAACTCACTCTTGGTGCCATATAGAATTGGCTTGAAAATCAGGCTCATTTATTATACCTTGCCCTCTGACAACCGGCGATTATCGCAGAAGACCGCCGGGCCGTTTGGCCGTCATCAGGAGCATGAAAACAGATATCTGACATATTATAGGAGAACCGAGGATGCATTATAAGCTGTTAAGCGACAGGGACATGGAAGCCATTGACGGATTGATTGAATCCCATGGCGGAGCCGCCGCCATCAATCAAAAGATAGAAGCCATGCGCGACTATAAAACCCGGAAGAAAATCGCGACCGAAAAGGGCTTCGGCGAAATGCTTGATAAGGCTGAGAAATATGCCAAGGAATTTCCCAAAGTCGATGATTTCCTGGAATCGGAACGGATTGAAACCGACAAGAAAGGCGTTTGCACGACTCAGGTTTCGGGATTCCAGGGCGCTTATGTGACGTTCGACTGCATGCGCCGTATCGCCGCCAATCAGGATGTTCTTTTTCCGACCGAGATGATCTCGGTCGTGGCGCTGACCGATCATTACGTGTATTCTGGCGACCTGCTGGCCACGCTGGCCATGGCGGAAAATATCCTGGGCGCCAGCAAATTCTGTTCGACCAACCTCATCGGTATCCCGATGCCGGAAACGACTTTCGCCCGCATCGAAAAGGCCACCGGCGAGAAGTTCGACCGCCGCGATCTGGGCGGAGGCATGAGCCAGATCATCCTGAAAAATATGGGCACGGCTTTCGGCAATCTCGGCGGCGTCGAAATCGGCGATAACAACCATCTGGTTTATCTCGACGGCGTCCTCCGCGTCGCCCTGGAAACGGGCAACAATTTCTTTCTCAATCCCAGCTGGTCCACCATCGTTGCGGCCTGCTATTTCGGACGTCAGTTGCCCTCGATCAGCTTCAAGATATCTATGCTTCTTTCGACCCAGAATGCCATCCAGTTCCGAATGCTGATGAATATCTTTAAGGAATTCCTGCGCGACGACGGCACCTGTCCGGTTTACGAAATCAATATCGGCAACGCCGCCAGCCCCGAGACCTTTATCCAGTGCTTCAACGAGCACAAAGCCATGGACCTGCCCCCGGTCGCCCTGACGGCCCACCTGCGTATCAATCCCGACCTGGGCATGGAGAATTTCGACTGGACCGAAAACGCCCACAAGGTGCTCGACGCCGGCGTCGATATCACCATCAAGTATGAAAGCGACGGGACGTCGCGGCCCTATGACACTATGGAGGCCTATTTCCTGTCCGACGCGGAACGGGACGAAAAGGCCAAATTGATCGGTGACGTCATCTACCATAAATGTATCCGATGCGACAAAGACGCCCGTGAGATTATGCGCCGGGGTCATGAAGCCCGTTTCGCCAAAATCGCCTATCATTGATAAGGATCGAAAATATGAGCGACATGAAACAGGAATGGGACGGCACGGCTTATCCCGATATGATCCGTGATATGCCGGAAATAGATATCCCGCTGGAGGGCATCCGCGGATGGCTGTTGCAGGGCGGCCGCCAGCAGGCGGTGTTTTTCGATATTCAGCCGGTGGGCGTGGTTCCACCGCATTCGCATTGCGCCCAATGGGGTATCGTCCTGGCCGGCGAAATGGAATTGACCATCGGCGGCGAATTGAAAGTCTATCGCAAAGGCGATCAGTATTATATCCCGGCCGGAGTGGAACATTCGGCGGGGTTCAAATCGCGCGTGAACGTTATCGACTTTTTCGACGCTCCGGACAGATACGGCACGAAATAGAGTATTCGGGACGATTTCCGGAAACGACCCGACCCTTGAACAAGGAATGACTGGAGGATAATACCATGAGATTGTTATTAATCGGTTTTGGAACCGTGGGACAGGGGCTGGCAGAGCTCCTCATAGAAAAGGGGCCGCGGCTTCTCAAAGAAGACGGCCTGAAAATCACCGTCGTCGGTATCGGCGATATGCTCAAAGGCAGTGTTTACAGCGCCAAGGGCGTTGACCTCAAAAAGGCCCTGAAACTGGCCAAGGCCGGCAAAAGCCTGTCGAGTCTGCCGGGCGGCTTTGATGGCGACGCTTTGAGCCTTATAAAGAAGGCCAAAGCCGACATGATGATCGAGATGACATACACCGATATCAAGACGGCCCAGCCGGCGACGTCGCATATCCGCGCCGCTCTCGAAAAAGGGATGCATGTCACGACCACCAACAAGGGACCGCTGGCCTTGCATTTTCGCGAACTCAAAAAGTTGGCCGACAAAAAGAAGGTCAAATTTCTCTACGAGGGGACAGTTATCAGCGGCACGCCGCTTCTGAACCTGGCCCGGGAGACTCTGGCCGGAAGCAATATCACCGAAATCAAAGGGATTCTCAACGGCACGACCAATTATATCCTGTCCAAAATGGAAGAGGGGCTGGGTTATGATGAGGCTCTGAAAAAGGCCCAGGAGCTGGGATATGCCGAAGCTGTCCCCGACGCCGACGTTCTCGGTTGGGACGCTCTGGCCAAAGTCACGATTCTGGCCAATACTGTTTTCGGAGGCAGTTGCAAACCCAAAGATTTCCCCTGCAAAGGTATCACGGAAATCACCGCCGAAGCTATCAAGGAAGCCAAAGCTCGCGGCAAAAGGTTCAAATTGATCGGCAAGGTCTGGCGCGAGGGTCGGAGCGTTAAAGGCAGCGTCGCCCCCGAACAAATTGACATGACGCATCCGCTGGCCGGCATCATGGGTGCTACCAACGCCGTGACGATTTCGACCGATACCCTTGGCGACGTGACTATCGTCGGTCCCGGAGCCGGGCGGATCGAAACCGGGTACAGCGCTCTGATCGACATTATCAAAGCGGGAGGCAAACGATGAAAATGCTTCTTGACGGTCAATGGGTTGACCGCGATAAAAAAATAGATGTCATCGATCCCTACGATAATTCCGTAATCGACACCGTTCCCAAAGGAACGTCTAAGGACGCCGAAACGGCGCTCAAGGCAGCGGTCAAGGGATTCGAGATTACCAAAAAAATGACCGTTTATGACCGGGCGCAGATTCTTTTCAAAACCGCCGCCATTATATCCGAGCGGCTGGAGGAATTCGCCGTCATTATCGCGCGCGAGGGATCGAAGACGATCAAGGAGGCGCGCAAAGAAGCCGGGCGATGCGTCAATACCATGACCGCCTCGGCCGAGGAAGCCAAACGGATTCTGGGTGAAACGATTCCTTTCGATTCTTTCCCCGGTGGCGAAAAACGGCGGGGTTATTATTATCGTTTCCCGATCGGAATCGTGCTGGCGATTACGCCGTTCAACGATCCGCTCAATCTGGTTGCCCATAAAATCGGCCCGGCCTTCGCCGCCGGCAACGCCGTTATCCTTAAACCGGCTACGGTCACGCCTCTTTCGGCAATCAAGCTGGTCAAGGCGATGGTCGAGGCGGGGATGCCGCCGATGGCGATTCAGGTCATCACCGGATACGGCTCGGAAATCGGCGACGTGCTGGTTTCGGATGAACGGGTGCGGATGATTTCCTTCACCGGCGGCGTCGAAGCCGGCAAACAAATCGCGGCCAAAGCCGGCATCAAGAAAATCGGCATGGAATTGGGCTCCAATTCGCCGGTCATCGTCTGGAAGGATGCCGATCTCGATCTGGCCGTGGATTCATGCGTGTCTGGCGCTTTCTGGGCCGCCGGACAGAATTGTATCGGCGTCCAGCGTCTGCTGGTGCACAAGGATATCTATGACGAATTCAAAACCCGGTTTGTCGAGCGCACCAAGAAGTACAAAATCGGCGACAAGATGAAAGATGAGACCGATATGGGCCCGATGATCACCGAAGGTGAGGCTATCCGGGTCGAGAAATGGGTCAATGAGGCCGCGAAGAAAGGCGCCAAAATTCTATGCGGCGGTAAGCGCACGGGGGCTTTGTACGAACCGACGGTGCTGGAAAATCTCCCTGCCGACGCCACCATACATTGCGAAGAGGTTTTCGGGCCGACCGTCAATTTGTATAAGATCGACGATCTCGATAAAGCCATCGCGGAAGCCAATTCGATGCCGTATGGTTTGCTGGCGGGGATTTTCACCAGCAATGTCGATGTGGCTTTCAAGGCTTCATATGATCTCGATTGCGGCGGGGTGATGATTAACGATTCGACCGATTATCGTCTGGATTCGATGCCGTTCGGCGG
>CAZGAV010000108.1:0-9222 GCA_964523575.1 uncultured Ignavibacteriales bacterium | reverse complement strand
TGCGGGTATTGGTCAGATTGACAACCGTATCCCAGGTGAGGCCATTATCGTCGGATGCTGCCATATAGATTTCGCCATTGGCAAATCCGGCTTCCGAGCAGTCGTTCGACACATCATAATCGTTAAATTGCGCCCAGGAAACATATAGTTTGCCTTCGCATTGCGAGACAGAGGTTCTTCCTGCATTCATGTCATGTTCATTGGAATAACATTCAGCGCTATACCGGGCTTCGGCAACTATGCTGGTTTGCTGATCCGCGGTAGACCAGTGAAGCAGCCGGCACCTGTAGACCCAGTAATGTTGATTATCGATTCTTTCGTTCGCATGCCAGATAATGTGCAAATCTCCATAGTCATCCCACAGGGCCGATACTTCCGTATCGGTATACCACAAGGAGTCCAGCGAATAGTTGGAGGCATTCACAACAGGCCCCCAGGTCATCCCCTGATCGGTGGATAAACGGTAAACAGTATTCAAACGTACCGAATTTGCGCCACCCCCATCCCAGTTTTTATCAATGTACACGACCGCTACCGAATCGGTATTCTGGCGAGCCACGACGGTTTGAAAGAAACCATAATTAGCATCCAGGAATTGCCCGTTGTCAAAATCACCCTCCCCGACTTTTCGATAAAGCACCTGTCCATAACCGGTATATTCGTTGTTCAATAATTGAGTAAACGCGTAGATAACGGTATCTGTACCGTAATGAACCTCCATGGAGGGTATCGCCGTATAAAATCCCGTCTCGTACCAGTCGGCGGTGGGATCGGGATTCAGTTCATAAGGATAAAACATCGACAGATTGGGCTGTATTTCAATATTTACATTTGATCCCAAATAAAACTCCGGCGTGAGTTCAATATAACAATATCCCACCACCGCCCGATTATCCTCTAAAATCGCCAGAGACGCATTTATTTCGTAAATATGTGATGCTATGTCAATTCCTCCGGCATCGAGTTCGTATGAACCATTGCTATATACCTGATAATAGATGCCGGCCTGCGGGTCCCAGAATAAAGGATTTGCCTGATAGACCCAGATCATGTGCGTATATTCATTCTGCGGATATCCATGAGCGATTCTTCGCCCCATCGAGCCGTCGCATTGATACTCGCTATAAGTAGTGCCAATGATATTCCCGGGTGAATTTGTGGATGGTGAGCGGAGATTGATTTTTGCGGTACCCGAACTGGATGCTGCCGGTGACGGTCTTTCCGCCAGTCCGGCCCCGCAATCGGTCGCAATAGTCGCCCCATTTACTTCAGTTCGGCGTTCTGAGCGGGTCGGATTGGCAAGAATGATGCACAGGCCCACCAGCATAGCGGCGATAAAAATTCTCTTTGAGATCATAGAGCACCTCTGTCAGCGGCGCTAAACAGGTTGTAGTCGATATGATCGGCGAAGAACCGCTTGGTTAGATAGGTCAATGTTAAGATAACACCTCTTTTTTATATGTCAATTTCAAAAACCTTAACAGCCCACACCGCGCTTTTAGAAACAGCAGGGTTCGATCGGCTCGGAGCCTCCGTTAAAAACATATGCTATCAGGTAAACAGCATCGCCTACATTCGTGTCAAGATCACCGTTGGCATTGCCTTCGCAGACCGGATCGGGTCCCGGGCCGCCTTTAAAGACATAGTTGATCAGGAAGACGGCATCGGCGACATTAACCTGACTATCGCTGTTGGCATCGCCGCAGATATACTGGCAGGCGTCGCCGATTCCGTTTTCATCCATATCGGCCTGATCGGGATTGTGGACTTGCGGACAGTTGTCACAGCCGTTGGCCAGGCCATCGGAGTCATCATCGACATTGTCGTCATAGCCGGGGCAAACATCGCATTGGTCATAGATTCCATCACCATCGGCATCGATGGTTCCCAGTGTAAACAGGAAAGCCTCGCCCGGTCCGGGGGGTATTTCCCCACCACCGTCCCATCGATATGGTGCGCCGACCAGTAACTCGGTTATGCCATCTCCATTTATGTCGCCGACCGTATTGACGTTAACGCCAAAGATTCCATGCAGTGTTCGACCGTAGAAATTATGAAGAAGTACGCCGTCTTCGACCGAATAGATCCGAACCTCGCCCACTTTTCCGGTATAGTATTGGAAAGCTCCCAGGGCGATATCATCCTTGCCGTCGCCATTTATATCGCCCACGCCGCAAACGGCGCGGCCCAGCCGGTCGTCGGCCTGACCGTGGAAACTCCAGTCGGCATCGTCGGCATAAACCGTATCGGGATACGGTCCCGCTTTTCCGGCAAAAATACACCCCTGGCCCGACGCGTTACCATACTCATCGTTGGCCGGGTTGCCGATCAGGACATCAGCGAAACCATCGCCATTAACATCTCCGGCGCCATCGACTGCCAGCCCAAAATAGTCATTCCAATGAGTATTGAGATAGGTGGTCAGCAGGGAACCGTCGGCTCCGGAAAAGAGATAGGCTGACCCGGACATCGACATATAAAACGGGGCCCCAACGATAATATCGTCGATACCGTCGCCATTCACATCGCCCGCCGATGCGATCAATTGTCCCCCAAAGGCATCGTCGGAGCCCGGGCTCATGAGAACGAAAATAGTATCAAGCGTCTTACCCGACATGACCAGAACGTACGGCACACCGGGCCAGTCAAGATGCAGGGCGCTGACGGCAAAATCGTCATAGCCGTCATTGTCAAGATCGGGGATCCGGGCGCCGGGAAAACCCAGATTATCCCCCGCGACGGCGCCGACAATGGAATCGGCGGCATCGTCGGATGTCAGGGAGTCCGGGAAGGGGCCGGATGAGCCATGAATGATAAAGACCTTTCCCGGCCGGCCGCTTGCCCAGCCCGAGGCTCCCATGACAAAATCTTCGTAACCGTCATCATTACGATCCCCGATTCCGCAAAGCGGTCCGATCCAGTCATTTTCGTACAGCGCGTCTATGGTAACCAGCAAAGAAGCATCCTGTCCCGAATAGATGTATATGCGGCCGGAGGAATTATTAAAGCCCGGCGCCGAGACGGCCACATCGGGATAACCGTCACCGTTAAAATCGCCGATCCCGGTGCTAATTTCTCCCCCGAAGCCATCGGCCGAGTTTTCACCCGTCCAGGAGTATAGAAGCGGACAGGTGTCTTCGGCAAGGCACATCACTCCTGCTAAAAGGCTAAGGAGTGCCGCTCCAACGATTGTACATATGTTTGCTTTCATGGTAACCTCCTATGGTTTTCATTCTTCGAATTTTCTTATGGACAACATGGTTCCGGGCCGTTTTTGAAGATGTGGTTGATCAGGTAAATGGCGTCGCCGATGTCGATCACGCCATCGCAATTGGCATCGCCAGCGCCGACCGCAGATGGCGGCGGGCCGTCCTTGAAAATGTGGCAGATTAAATAGACTGGATCGCCGACATTGACGATGTAATCTCCGGTGGCGTCACCGCATAAATATCCACCGTCGCAGCCGATTCCCAGAGCGCCGATGAGGATACCGCCGTTATTTTCGGGGGCGCAGTACGAGGCGCTACTGAGGTGAAAATCGCCATTGGCGGTATCGCAAAACAGAGGATTAACGGAGCAGTTGCCGTTGATGCCGATTTGGCTCATTAATTCGGCGTAGGCCGTATCAATTTCAATATGATAGCCATCCCATTGATTTTCGAAGAAATTATTGTTCGACATAAAAATTGAAGAGCCCCAATACTCAAAAGACTTCACATTGAAAGAAATAATGTTATTATCTAATGTGATATTGGAATTAGAAACATTTATTGCACATGAATAATTGTGTGAAAGCGTGTTGTTGGTCGCCGTCACCGAAGAATTATTGGAAAACCATAATGCTGAACCAGCGTTAAAACTAATAACATTAAAGAGAATCAATCCATTCGACACCGAATCGCAGAAAACACCGCCGCTCTCGCCATAGGCGTCTTGTGAGAAGCTGAAGCCTTCGTTATAGCTAATCGAGTTATATTCGATTACAGGGCTGCCGCCCTCACAATAGATTCCCCCACCAAAGCCGCCGTACCATATTCGCGGGACAAAGACTGCGCGGTTGTATTCAATGATATTGCCAATAATTTGGGGGGAGGAATTCCGACAAAAGACAGCTCCCCCCCAACGGGCGAAGTTACCATTAAATATGTTATTTTCAATAATTGGGGCACCCCCATAACAGAATATTCCTCCTCCCTGACCCGGCAAAATAGAGCAACTATCGAAAGTAAGAATATTGCCTCTAATCGTGGGAGAAGCTTCAGTGCAGTATATGGCCCCGCCGTATTCAACATTCCCACCGGTAATGGTAAATCCCTGAAGGGTGGCATCCTGGCTTTCCCCGTTTCGGAAGATGAAACCTCTATGAGGATCAGCCCATTCTCCTTCAGCATCTATTATTGTTACTTCCGGGCCGTTTTCGGACTTGACGACAATATTCTTTCCGCCAAAATCCAGATCCCGGTTACCTTCGCCGCTATATGTCCCCGCCACCACCAGAACCGTATCACCCTCCACAGCACCATTGATTCCGGCCTGGATAGTTGCTGAGTCTCCGGGGACATGAATGACTGCGGCTGAAGTCAAACCGGTGAGGGCGAGGATTGCCCCTATTACCAGAGAAATCCGACCAGACTTTTTCATTCTGTAACCTCCTGTGAATTTGCCCGTTCATCGACTTTGCGGACGAAAGGTCGAATTTCTTGCAGGATTATTTTGTGTTTGCATTTTCGAGGCCGGGCGATATATTGAAGCAGTCAAGAATATCAACCCAATTATCATGAATATTAACGACTTATATCAGAAAGCCTGCGCCGGCGGCACAGACGCCGAGCACCACCTGTTTCAAAATTTATCTGCAAGATTTCGCCTGGTCGCCCGGCATAGAATATGGCACCGTGAAGATGCCGAAGAAGTTGTCCAGGATTCTCTGGCGATAGTGGTCCGAAAATACCGGGAGGTCAATATCGAATCAAGTTTTGCCGCCTGGGCCCAGCGAATACTGGATTTGAATATACTGGAATATATCCGAAAGAAAGGACAACTGTCAAAACGGTTCGAACCGTTGCCGGAAGAGGATACGACTTCGATGGCCGACCATCCCAACCCTTCGCTGAAGCTGAAGCTTTTGAACTGCCTGAAGAAGCTGAGCCGGGTCAACCGACGTCATGCCCGTATCCTGGTGTTTATTTACCAGGGGTACGGCGTCGAGGAAGTCTGCGAGAAACTGGAATTGACGGTCAATAATTATTACTCGGTCCTGTCGCGGGCTCGCAGCATGATGGAAACGTGCCTTGAAAAAGGCAAGGTAAGATAATGGATAGATGTAACGACGAACGGATCGGCAAGAAGCTCTACGCCTATGAACTGGGGCATCTGCCCGATAATGAGAGCCGTGAGGTCGAAGTACATTTATTCGAATGCGACTATTGCTACCAGCGGTCGCTGAAATTCCAGGATTCGGCCCGGATGATCCGAGCCGACGACGAAGTGCGTGAGGAGATTGAGCATCTGGCCCAGGGAGACTTGGAGGAATTGGAAGAGGTTTTGCCAACCAAGTCGAAACGATGGCCGAAAATAGTACGCTTATCTCTGGTAGCGGCCGCCGTATTAGTGGTTTTGCTGCTTAAACCGTGGGATCTCGAATTTCATCCGACCAAGGAAGCGGTGGCCTACCAGGATATCCTGGCGGTGATGTATTTCGACAATCTGGCCGAGCCTGAGGACGATTCCAGGATGGGTGAAATTGTCGGCGATATGGTTATCACCGATCTGGCCTCATCGAATTACATGCATGTCATGTCGAGTCAACGGCTGTATGATATTTTGAAATCGCTGGGCCACGAAGGCGAGAAGACATTCGACCGGAGTATTGCCACCGAGGTGGCTCGAAAGGGTCGCGCGCGGTGGATGATGACCGGAAGTATTCTGCAACAGGAGCCGAACATCGTGCTTTCAGCGCAGATTGTCGATGTCACCAGCGGCAACGTGATCGGGGCCCGGCGGATAACCGGCGAAACAGGCGAAAATATCTTTGACGTCGTTGATCGCTTGACCGCGGACGTCCGCACGGTGCTGTCTATCCCTCATGAAGATGTACAGGCACACGACCGCGCCATCGCCGATATTACGACCAATTCACTCGAGGCCTACCGGCATTACATTAAGGGCCTTGAATATTATTACCGGCATATTACCATTGACGCCAGACTTCAGTTTGAAAAAGCTTACGAAGTGGATTCAACCTTTGCCATGGCCTACTACATGTGGACGAGGTGCTGGATCGAAAATAATATTGAACGTGAGGCCGCGATTGACGCCGCCATGAAATATATAGACCGGGCCAATGATATCCAGCAAAGGTATATCAGGGCTCGGCATGCCGAGATATACGAAGATTATGAAACGGCCATAAATGGCTACAAGGAAATTATCGAGAAATATCCCGATGAAAAGTGGGCCTATTATTTTCTTGGGGCCAAAGATTACCCAAGCGCAACTTATTATGACGACAAAGACCAGGAAGCGATCGATTTATTGTTGAAAGCGGTGGAAATCGATCCCGCGTTTAAGCGGGCATATCGTCAATTGCACTCTCGATATTTGAGTATCGGTGACCGGGATCGGGCCCGGTGGGCATTTGACAAATATGTTGAGCTGTCTCCCGGCGATCCGGGGCCATATTTAGTACGCGGTAGTCGATACCGATTGAAGGGTGAGTTTGATGAGGCAATCGCCGAGTATCGCAAAGCGTTGGAAATTTCGCCGGATCATATCAGCGCCCTGATAAATATCGGGAATATTTATCATTTCATGCGTGATTTCGAGCGGGCTGACAGCGTGTACACTATTTTGGCCAATCACAGGGATCCGGAGGCGCGCGCCTATGCCCGACTGCGATTGACGCAAACGCCACGGGCGCAGGGCAAATTCAAAAAAGCGATTGAGATGCTGGAAGCAGGTATTGAAACCGATTATAAGGAATTCGGGCCGAGCCTTGCTGCGGGAATGAAGTATGGAACGCTAAGTTATACTTACTCCTATTTTTTGCATGACAATGACAAGGCCATCGAATTGTCGCTCTGTAGCATGGACGAAAGTCAGCAGGTCCATGAATCGTGGTTTGATAACCAGGGTTTGGGTAGCCTCGCGGCGTTATATGCCTGCGACGGTCAATTCGACAAGGCCGATTCGCTCATTGATGAGATAAAGGCTTACTATGACAGTTCGTATTTGGAGCCCGACCCGTTTCTCGAATTTTACATCGGTACGATTGAATATGAAAAGGGAAATTACGATTCAGCGATCATTTGCTATAGATCATGCGTTCACAAATACCCGGTGATGACGCTTTTCTTCGAGTTGGGACGGGCCTACTATGGCGCCGGAAAGTACGATTCATCCATTATAGCGTTCAAGGAAGCTCGGGGAAGTTACGAACAGTTGGCGGCTTGGTGGCCTGAAACTGTGGTCTCAACCGAGTATGAGTTGGGCAAGGCCTATGAAGCCGAGGGGCAGAGAGAGATGGCCATCAAGCAGTACGAAAAATTCCTCGACCTATGGAAAGACGCCGACCCCGGCCTGTGGATGGTCGAGGATGCCCGTCAACGACTGGAAAAGCTGGAGAACAATGAGTAGATTGTTCGTTAATTCGGTAAATCGGAGCCAGTCATTCATGATCAATATCTAACGATTCACAATACTCGGTAACCACAAAGTTGCGAAATTCGTCCAGCCGGGGGGCTTTTAATTGTATGTTATCGATATGGAGAAGGATGTGCCTGTCGGGGCGAGTCCTTTTTTATGACCCACACTTTTTCAATCGTCACGGGCAGCAGGGTTCGACCGAGGGCGGGCCGCTCTTGAATGATAGAAATTGCCCGCGGGTCACTACTAAGAGCCGTGCCACCAATAAGTTATGAATTATTTTTATTTTTCTGGCCGAGAAGCTGGGACAAGTATCGAACTTTGGTTACCCTTGAGTTAATGTGAGGTCATCTGCGCGACAGCCGAAAACTGCCTTCTGGCAGCGGAGGATGTAGGATTCGAAATACGCCATTCAGTGTAACTTTTTGTAGTCTTGTGAATTACGCGTAATTCGCTGAATCAATTTGGTTATGTTACTTCAAGTTGCGTGTAGTTCGCGGTTAGAAAACGGTTAGAAATCTGTCGAGATTCAGGAACGTAAAAAGGGACCAAATTGTAACCGCTTGTTTGGCCGCAAATAAGCAGTCGCCAAGTTCTCATAGGAGTTGCCTCCTCATTTTGGGACCGGTTGTGACCTTCCGCCCAAAAGTGGCCCCCCTGTTAGACACTAACGAATTCGTGTTTGGCAGTTGTTGAACTGATTAAAAAGCAATACTATGACTTAGGGTCGGTCAAAATGGAGATAGGAGAAAGCCATGCAGGAAAAAATAGGAGAAGTGGCAGGAAGAATTTGGAAACTGCTGAAAGAAAAGGACAAAGTGAGTATTTCACAGCTTCCCAGATCTTTGAAGGAAACTGACGTAATCACGTACCAAGCGCTGGGGTGGCTGGCGCGTGAGGACAAGATTGAATACCACACGCAAAAAACCAAGACGAATGTGTCTTTGAAACATGCAATATAATCAGTCTGTTTATATCGCGAGGCCGCGATGCTGAGCTTTTTGCAGGTCGTTATTTTACGATGGCTGGAGAAGTGGGTGCAAATCGCATTGTACGCTGGGATGGCTCAGTTGGGGCCTGTCCGGGGAGTTTATAATACGTGGGTTAGCCACGGGCCCGGCTAAAGCACGAGGAGGTTCTATATGAATAACGACTCAATAATAGCATCGCACAAACGAGTCGCGTTAGTCTGCACGAACTTCACAATGCAAAGCGCGTTCGGCTTGTTGATCATTGCGCTCAATTCCGCGCGGTTGGGTTTTGAAACTATTATCTACTTCACTTTCGAGGGCCTGCACATGATTCGTCCGGGTCACCTCGAACAACTGCGCTACTATCCGACTGGTGTCGATCCGTCGGGGCCCGAGGTGGACCGCTACACGACAGAACTCCGCGACAAGATGGAACGCAAGGATATTCCCTTCATCGAGGACATGCTCCAGATGGCGCAGTTTGAGGGAGTCAGACTCCTGGCCTGCAAGACAAGTGCTGACTTATTCGATCTAAGCAAGGAAGACTTTCTGGAGGGCGTGGAAATCATGCTTGCCGGAGACTTCATGAAGCAGGCGACCGGCTCGG
>CAZGAV010000107.1:0-9251 GCA_964523575.1 uncultured Ignavibacteriales bacterium | reverse complement strand
CTGGCGGAGAGGCTGGGATTCGAACCCAGGGACCCCGCGAGGGGTCAACGGTTTTCGAGACCGCCCCGTTCGACCGCTCCGGCACCTCTCCGTCGTCGATAGATCAAATCGATTTCAGAAACCGATTTCGCACTCCACATATTATTCAAAATGGCAAAAAAGTAAAGCTAAATTTCTACTCAGGCGATGCCCCCGTCATAAGATCGCGAAGCCGCTCCAAATATTTTTGCCGCGGTCGAAACAACTGGTAGGCAACCAGGCTGAGAGCCGTAAAGAGCATCATCACTTCCAGGTCGCCACCCATCAAAATCAGCACCAAACCATAAATCGAATAAGACAAGTTCAGGGAAAAAATAATAATCGAAAGAGTGAAAACGGCCTGTTCGAAGGTCCGGCCGGGTTTCCCCTTATCGGATCGGAATAGTTTTTCAGTCAATTTTTTGCGGATGAAATAAGTCACCCCAAAATCGATGGCGGATACGATCAGCAGAGCGAAAAACAGCAGGCGCAGGATGTCTTCCTCGGGGATTTTCAATCCCCTTCCGCTATGCATGTCATAACCGGTGAAAAACACGGCCGCACCGAAGATGCCGATGGGGATCATGACATTCATCACCAATCCCAGGAAGGTCACCTTGGTCAGCACTTTCCCGAATTCAATATCGACCGGTTTCAATTGGCCCCTCCCTTCAAATCGCGGATTTCGCGGAAAAAATTCCTCATCATTTCGCCCACATCGTCGGCCATGACACCCCCCTCGATTTCAATTCGATGATTCAGCCGGGGTTCAATCGGGATATTGAAGATCGACCCGCAGGCGCCGAATTTGGGATCGGAGGCACCGAAAATTATCTTTTTGATTCGAGCCAGTACAGCCGCTCCGGCGCACATCGAACACGGTTCCAGCGTGCAATAAAGTGTCGCCCCCTCCAGCCGCCAGTCGCCGATAGCCTCACAAGCCGAGGTAATGGCCAGAATTTCGGCATGAGCGGTCGGGTCCTTTAATTTTTCGGTCTGATTGAAACCCCGCCCCAGAAGTTGACCATCGAGCACAATGACGGCTCCCACCGGCACCTCACCCAGGCGGTACCCTTTCCGGGCTTCCTGAAGCGCCATTCGCATCCAGAAGTTGTTGTCGAACCGATCATCCATAACCCGCCCAAGTTAGACAATGCAATTCGATACTGCAAGATATTTTGCCCCGCTATTCGATTAGACAGCTAAGTGGTTGACTGTGGACCATGCAGATAGCGACTATCGCTCCGGCTGCAAAATCGATTTAACAGATCCAAGCAAGAATCCATCCTGGAATTATGGCCGAATCAGAAAGCGGAGGTCATGATCAGAGATATGGACAGCCCGCCCCAGGAGCTGGGTTCGCTGGAAGTACTGCCGCTATCTCCGGTTCCGTCTGAATCTCCCGCGGAACTGCCGCTCGATGCTTTCTTGACATGAATCGGAATCCATTGCGATATATCAGCTGCGAACCGAAGGCGCGACCATTTTATCCGCGGTTTGAATTGCAGTCGGATCAGGTCGGCTCGTCGCAAATCAAGAAAACCGGCCTGCGGGCCATCGACTCCCATACCGAGCAGATAGTGCCGCCAGGTGACATAGGTCAGTTCGGGCTTTACCTGCAAGTATCCCAGGTGCCCCGGAATTGTCCAATAATCAGAAACATATTGCCATTTTTGATGTTTATATTATATTGGACAGCCGGGAGATAGAAACTCCCGTTTACGAGCAAGTAAGAAGGTCGAAAATCATGATGGTGACATTGTGTAAAGGCAAGATTCATCGGGCCGTGATTACCGAGGCTAACCTCGAATATGAAGGCTCAATTACCATAGATAAAGATTTGATGGACGCCGCCAAACTGTATCCCTACGAAAAAGTCCAGGTGGTCAATATCAATACCGGCTCGCGGCTGGAAACTTACGTTATCGAGGGCGAGGCCGGATCGGGTATTATTTGTCTCAACGGGGCCGCGGCCAGACTGGGGGCCAAGGGGGATAAGATCATTATTATCGCCTATGGACACTATACCCCCGAGGAAGCCCGCCTGCATAAGCCTGCTATCGTCCGCGTGGATGCTCACAATAAGGCCGTAAGTTAAATACTATGAAAGAGATAGCCGCTGTAGTCCTGGCCGCCGGTAAGGGCAAAAGGATGGAATCCGACCGGCCCAAGGTCCTCCATGAAATGTTCGGCCGGCCCATGATAGAATACGTATTGGACACTCTTATCTCATTGAATATCAATAAAATATATGTTGTCGTCGGTTTTCAGGCGCAACAGGTCGAAGAAACCCTGAAGGCCTATTCCGACAAAATCGAGTTTGTACTGCAGGCCAAACAACTTGGAACCGGCCACGCCGTCCAGATGGCCGAAACGGCGTTGGCCGGATTCGAGGGGGATATCATCGTCCTGGCCGGAGATGTTCCTTTCCTTTCGGCGAAGGCTATTTCGAATTTGATCGAGGCCCATCGGCGCGAAGCCGCCGCAGCCACGGTGCTTTCATCCCTGCCCCCCGACCCCGGCAATTACGGCCGTATAGTCCGCCAGCCGGGCACCGACCTGGTCGATTATATAGTCGAGGATAAAGACGCCTCCGAAGAGGAAAAGAAAATCGGCGAAATCAACACCGGAACCTTCTGTTTCGACCACCGCTACCTGTTCGATTCCCTCCGGGAAATACGTGATGATAATGCCCAGAAGGAATATTACCTGACCGAGATCATGGCGGTTTTGCGGCGGCGAGGTCTCAAGACGGCCGTTTGTTTGGCCGATAACCCGTATGAGACCCTAGGCGTCAATTCCGTCGAGCAAAAGGCGGTTCTGGAGGAAAAATTCGCCAAAAATTTCGACTCCGATATGACAAATTAAGCCATTGAAACGTATAAACATTGTAAGTAGAGCAATTTGTTGGGTTTAAAATATCAAAATTAGTTGACAACAAACTTGAGGCGCAATTTATTTTTATTAATACCCGGTGACTGGGAGGCCTGTGATGAAGCTGATGAAAAACTTTGTTTTGATACTGCTGGCTATTGCCCTGCCGCTGACGGCGGCCGCGCAGATGGCGGATGAAGCCGAAATCAAGGCCGTCACCTCGAAATACGACCTGGGTCTGACCAAACCGCCGTCGATACCGTTTTTCGATATGTCCCGTATCAGTATCTCCCATTCCTATTCTTTGTCCTATTTTTCGGGGGGCGGAATCTCCGGCTCTCAGGGTTTGTACAACGGCACCATCCGTTATCAGTTGGCCAATCCGCTGACGCTGACCCTGAATGTTGGAATCCTCCACGATCCGAGTGCACTTTTTGGATCCAGTAAATTCAGTCAAAACGCGACGATCCTGCCTTCGGGATGGCTCGACTGGCGGCCGTCGGAAAATTTCATGATGTCGATCGGTTTCGAAACCGTCCCGGCATATTACCGCGGGGGAAATTATTATTATCCGGGGAGGGCGCTCTATTGGCATGATAGATAACGGAACCCCGGATTCCGGTTCCCTTGTCTCCTCTCCTCGTTCATATTCTCATGACCAGCAAAAAATCTAAAAGACCGAAGGGCTCATCAGCCTATCGAATCAAACGCGCCAGGAATAAAAAACCATTGCGCTTTCTGGAATTTGGTATTTTATTCCTGTTCGTGGTTGTCGTCGGGTATGTCGCCTCTTTTACCGTTCAGATCACCAAAGGATACTCGAGTCAGAAAGATCCGGCCGAGTTCTTTATCAATCTCCAGGTACTTAACGGATGCGGCGAAAAGGGAATAGCCAACAAACTGGCCAATCGAATCGAAATGGCGGTAGAAAGACCGCTGGCCGTCCGCGTCGTCGACACCGACAACTTTGACAATTTCGGCGTGGAAAAAACCTTTGTCATTTCCCGCACCGGCGATTTGACGGCAGCCAATCTTCTGGCCAATCAACTGGGACTGGAAGAAGCGGTAACTTATCGCGAAATCGAGGATAACTACCGCGACATCGGCGCCACCCTCGTCCTCGGAAAAGATTACAACCTGATCTTTCCCGATACGGGCGACCGAAGCGCCCGTTAGCCAACATTTAAGCGGAGGAGCAGCAGAGACTCTTTGAAAATATCACCTCTTGCCCTGGCCCGGGCCGCCGGCAATCTGGCGCTTTCCAAAAAAGGTTATGATGTCAAGATACTGAAGGTCAGGAAAATTTCTTCCGTCTGCGATTATTTTGTCATCTGTTCCGGAACGGTCGCCGTTCATGTTAAGGCTATTGCCGATGCCATCGATGAAGGCTTGCGTGAAAAAGGAATATACACGTCGCACCGGGAGGGCATGGAAGGGGCGACTTGGGTTTTGCTGGACTATTTTGACGTGGTGGTCCACATTTTCAACGAGGAGGCACGTCAGTTTTACGCTCTGGAAAGACTTTGGGGGGACGCGCCCGTCGAAATCATGGAGTAATCCAGACGACCAACCGCCTCAGGCGGCATTCCAAAGAAACGGCAATTAATATGCACAATATAACAGGATAGGATTATGGACATCACCGAACTCAAAACCAAAACGATTGCGGAGCTTCTGAAAATCGCGGAAGAACTCGATATCCCCGGAGTTTCCGGACTGCGGAAATCGGAATTGATTTTCAAGGTCCTGGAATCTCAGACAGCCCAGAACGGATTGATTTTCGCCGAGGGCGTTCTCGAAATTCTCGACGAGGGATACGGCTTTCTGCGCTCGTCCGATTACAACTATCAGCCTGGACCGGATGACATCTATGTTTCGCCATCCCAGATCAAACGATTCGACCTTCGCACCGGAGACACTATTTCCGGACAGGTGCGGCCACCGAAGGAATCGGAAAGGTATTTCGCCCTTCTGAAAATCGAGGCCATCAATACCGAGCCGCCCGAGGTTTCCAAGCACAAAACTCTCTTCGACAACCTCACCCCGCTTTATCCGGAAGAACCGTTTCACCTCGAGGTCAACCCGGAGGAATTGACGACGCGTATTATCGACCTGATGTGCCCCATCGGCAAAGGCCAGCGCGCCCTGGTTACCTCGCCACCGAAGGCCGGCAAGACCATCATCCTCCAGAAAATCGCCAATTCCATCACCACCAATCATCCTGAAGTCAAACTGATCGTTTTGCTCATCGACGAACGTCCCGAAGAGGTGACCGACATGAAACGTTCGGTGGATGGTGAGGTGGTGTCGTCGACTTTCGATGAACCGGCCGACCGTCACGTGCAAGTGGCCAATATGGTGCTGGAAAAGGCCAAACGCCTCGTCGAACATCAACAGCATGTCGTTATCCTGCTCGACTCCATCACCCGGTTGGCACGGGCGCACAACGCCGTCGTGCCTCATTCCGGCAAAATCCTGTCGGGCGGCGTCGATTCCAACGCCCTCCACAAACCGAAACGGTTTTTCGGTGCGGCGCGCAATATCGAGGAAGGCGGTTCGCTGACCATCATCGCCACGGCTCTGATCGAAACCGGCAGTCGTATGGATGAGGTCATTTTCGAGGAGTTTAAGGGCACCGGCAATATGGAACTGGTTTTAGATCGGCGGATATCCGACCGGCGGATTTTCCCGGCCATGGATATCAACCGTTCCTCGACGCGTAAGGAAGAACTTCTGCAGCCGCCGGAAATTCTGAACAAGGTCTGGATTATGAGAAAATTCCTGGCCGAGATGAACCCGATCGAGGCGATGGAATTTTTGATCGACCGCATTAAAAAGACCAAGAGCAACAAGAAATTCCTCGATAGCATGAAAGACTGATCCGATAAGGCTCGCTTTGCGTTCGGGTACGGATATCTCCATATAAACCGTCGGGGATCAGACAATAATCCAGGAAAAATGCTGCGCGGCGGGATCGAAGTGATTCCGCTGACTGGACGGCCAGTGCCGGCTGTTCGATGTCAACGTCAGCTGAAAGCCAAAATCCTGCTTGCTCTTTTGCAGTACTTTCGTAAATTCCAACCACCATGAAAAGCGACTATTTTACACGGGATACCATACAGCAAAAGGCATCATCGTTCCAAATGCAACTGGGGCGATACGCTCGCGATTTTCAGAAAACTTTTGATCCCGACCAGTCGGCTCTGCTTGTCATCGACATGCAGAAATATTTCCTCGACCCGGCCTCGCATGCCTTCATCCCCAGCGCCCCGGCCATCGTTCCCGGAATAAACCGCCTGATTGAGAACTTCTCGAAAAGACGCCGCCCGATCATTTTCACCCGGCATTTGAATACCCCCCAAAACGTCAAAAGTCTCGGCACCTGGTGGGCCGATTATATCAAAGAAAAAGACCCCGTCAGCCATATCATCGGCGCCTTCGACCCTTCCGCCGGAATCGTCCTGAAGAAAAGCCAATACGACGCCTTTTATCAGACTGATCTGGAAGATATCCTGAACCGGGGAAAAGTCCGGCAAATTGTTATCACCGGCGTCATCACCCATTTATGTTGCGAAACCACCGCCCGCGCCGCTTTTATCCGAGGATTCGACGTTTTTTTCACGATTGACGGCACGGCCTCTCATGACGAAGACTGTCATTTTTCGACTCTCCTCAACCTGTCTCATGGCTTCGCCGTTCCGGTTATGGTCGATGATCTGATATCTTTTATCGAGGCCGCCGAATGAAAATAGAAGACGTCGCCATCATCGGGGCCGGACCGGCCGGCATCACCGCCGCCATCCAGCTCTGCCGTCAGGGATTTCGCCCAATTGTTTTTGAGAAAGATAAACCGGGCGGATTGCTTCGCAACGCCAATCTGGTGGAGAACTACCCCGGCTTCCCCGGCGGCATCTCCGGATTGGATTTGGTCGCCCTTTTTAAAAAACAACTGGCTGACCACCCGGCGAATATGATCAAAGAAGAGATCATCGAACTCGATTTCGAAGATGACACTTTCACCATCGCGACCTCTGGAGACGTTCATCGGGCCCAAACTGTCCTGATCGCCACCGGCACCGTCCCCCGACCCTTCACCGATGTTACCTTGCTCGACGGAGTCAAACCGCAAATCCATTATGAAGTCTATCCCATCCTCAGCCTGCAGGACAACGACATTGCTATCGTCGGCGCCGGCGATGCCGCCTTTGATTACGCTCTTAGCCTCCAGAAACGCAATCAGGTTATTATAATGAACCGGGGCGACAAAACCAGGTGCTTGAAACTCCTCAAAGAACGAGCCGCTCGGTGCGATAATATCACCTACCGAACCAATATCAAGCTGTCAGGAATTTCCCAAAACTCGAAAGGCCGCCTGCGTATGGAATGCATGACACTAAGGACAACCGAGACTATTGAAGTCGATCAACTGGTATTCGCTTTGGGCCGCGATCCGAAGGTTGATTTTCTATCCGACGGCATAAGAACCGTACAAAACCGCCTCGAGGCCGACGGACGCTTGTACTTTATCGGCGACGTCAAAAACGGGCGGTATCGCCAGACGGCGATTGCCGTCGGCGACGCTCTTTTAGCGGCCATGAAAATAGCCCGGATTGCAAAGGAAAGAACTATATGAAAGTGACTGCCTGCGCCGGGCGTGATGATATGGCCGTCGTTTATATCGCCGAATATCCCGGCGGCCGAATGGTCGAATTCTCGGAAGCCCTCCAGCCGCCTCTGCCGCGCGAAAAAAAATGGGTTATCATGCTTTCGACCCTGTATGGTTGTCCCGTCCATTGCCCCATGTGCGATGCCGGCGGCCATTATCTGGGCCGTCTGTCGGTCCGGGACCTGTTTTTCCAGACAGATTATCTGGTGCATAAAAGATATCCCGACAACCGGATTCCGGTCGAGAAATTCAAAATTCAGTTTGCCCGCATGGGTGAGCCGTCGTTCAACAGTAACGTCCTGGAGGTCCTCCGGCAATTGCCGACGCGCTATGACGCTCCGGGCCTTCTGCCCTGCCTTTCGACCATCGCTCCGGTCGGTTCCGATGATTTTTTCGCCGGACTGATCGACATTAAAAAATCCCTTTATCCGAACAACTTCCAGTTGCAGTTTTCCATACATACGACCGATCCTGAAATCCGCGACCGCCTTATTCCCATGCTCAAATGGAAATTCGATCGAATTGCCGATTACGGCCGGCGATTTTATAACCCCGGCGGCAGAAAAATTACCCTCAACTGCGCCTTGATCAAGGACGTCCCGGTCGATCCCGAAATAATGCGTCAGTATTTCGATCCCGATATCTTCCTGATCAAACTGACGCCATTGAACCCGACCTATCATGCCGCTCAAAATGGTCTGGATTCAGAAACTATTCCAGTCGCCGTTGAGAAAAGTTTCGGTCTGATCGAAAAGCTACGCACCTCCGGATTTGAGGTGATCCTCAGTATCGGCGAGCTTGATGAAAACGTTATCGGCAGTAATTGCGGCCAGTATATTCTCAATCATCTGCGCGGCAAAATGGAATTGAAAGATAGTTATCAGTACCCATTGCAGGATTGCCCCTAAAGCCTCAATTGGGGCGGTGATCGTTTGGAGAAGAAAAACATGCTGAGGAAAATCGTATTCTGGGTTCTGGCCGTCGTCATCACTCTTGCGGCCGCCATTTACCAGAAAGAAACCGGGCCGAGTTATCCGGCCAAAGGCAGGGTCGAAATCGATGGTCAGACTATCGGCTATGCCCTGCCGCGCAGTCATAACGGCGCCGGCGGCGAATCGGTCACGGTCGAAATCGGCCAGTTACCGATGCGGGGCGTTCTGCATTACAAGAAATTCAAAGTTGACGAACCCTTCACTCTTCTGGATATGACCCTGTCCGGCGACAGCCTGACCGGTCTTCTGCCCCACCAGCCCCCGGCCGGCAAACTTGAATATTATGTCCAGTTGATCGACACCACCGGGAATGAATCGATATTTGTGCCGGGCCCGCAGACGATTGTCATTCGCTTCACCGGCGAAGTCCCCCGCGTATTCTTGATAACCCATATTTTTCTCATGTTTTTCGGCATGCTCTGGTCCAACCGCACCGGATTGGAGGCCTTGTCCTCAAAAGGCCGCACCAAAAACCTGACTCTCTGGACAACCGTCATTCTCTTTGTCGGAGGATTGATATTCGGTCCCATCGTCCAGAAGTATGCCTTCGGCGCTCTCTGGACCGGAGCGCCGTTCGGTTGGGACCTGACCGATAACAAAACCCTGATTTTCGTTCTTATCTGGGCCCTTGCGCTATGGCGGCATCGGTACAATCCAAATCCCCGCTATTTTGTACTGGCCGCGGCGCTTATCACCATCGG
>CAZGAV010000106.1:0-9408 GCA_964523575.1 uncultured Ignavibacteriales bacterium | reverse complement strand
CGGGCGGCTTATTTTATGCCGTCGATCACCTCGATGGTGGTCATCGCCCTGATTTTTTCCAATCTGTACGCCCGGGGCGGGTATGTGCATCTGTTGGCGCAAATGATCGGTTTGAACCCGCCCGCCAATGGTTTTCTGCTATCGCAAAAAACCGCCCTGTTTTCGATCATGGCCATGGATATCTGGATGGCCTCGGGGTATTACATGCTGTTATTCCTCGGGGGCCTTCAGACGATTCCGACCGAATTATACGAAGCGGCGCGTATCGCCGGAGCCTCGCGCCGTCAGCAGTTCTGGCATATCACCCTGCCGATGCTCAAGCCGGTCACTCTTTTCATCATCGTCATCAACAGTATCAAGTCGTTTCAGGTGTTTGTCGAGATTTTTGTCATGACCAAGGGCGGCCCCCTGAACTCGACCTATACCGGTGTTTATTTCGTTTATGAAACCGGTCTCCGGCAATTCGATTTCGGGTATGCTTCGGCGGCGGCTTATATTTTATTCGCCATTATCGCCTTGGCCTCATTGATACAGTTCAAACTTCTCAAAACGGGCTGGTCGGCATGAACCGAAGCCGGATAATATTCAAATACGGCCTGCTGTCGGTCATTCTGGTCGTCATGATCTTCCCTCTTTTCTGGATGTTCGCCCTGAGCATCCGTTCCGCGGTCGGCGGTTTGACATTGGATAATTTCAGCTACATCTTTTCGGCCAACCGTTTCGGACGGTATTTATTCAACTCTTTCCTTGTCGCCCTGGTCGTCACCGGCGGCAATATCCTTTTCTGCTTCATGTGCGGCTATGCGCTCGCCCGACGGCGCGTTATTGGCGATCGCTTCTGGTTTTACACGGTCCTGATCGTGCTTATGGTACCGGTCCATATCGTTATTATCCCGGTCTATATTCTCATGAACAAACTGGGGCTGTACGACAGCTATGGGGCCTTGATTCTCCCCTGGCTGGTCAACCCGATCGGGATTTTTCTGGTGCGGCAATATGTATCGACTCTGCCGTCATCGCTGGAGGAGGCGGCGCGTATTGACGGGGCCGGGGAAATGCGGATATTGTTCAAAATCGTCATGCCGCTGTGCCGGCCGGCGCTGGCGATTCTGGCTATCCAGGTTTTCATGACCAACTGGAACAGTTTTCTTTTTCCCTTTATTCTGACCTCATCGGAGCAGTATCGCACTTTGCCGGTAGCGCTGGCTTTATTGCTGGGTTATCAATCAATCGACTGGTCGCAGCTTATGGCCGGTTCGGTGGTGGCCGTGATCCCGATTCTGGCCGTATTTCTCGTGTTTCAGCGTCAAATAATCGCCGGAATCACGGCCGGAGCTTTCAAGCAGTAATCTTTTTTGGCAAAAAACAAGTTGACATCGTATAACTTCTAAATATTTTAGGGGTCATAAATCGATAAACCATGGAGGTAAGGGTTATGGAGAAGCGGAAAATAAGAGTTATTCTACCGGTGGTCGGTCTGATCTTTATCATGCTGGCGGCTGGATGCGGCGCTTCAAAGACATACGTCGATCAGACGGTGTCGGAGGAACGGGCTCGCAGTGAGGCGTCGGTCAGTCAGATGGCCAAAGACGTGGCCGCCAACACCGCCGAACTGGGCAAATTGCAGTCGCTGACGGCGCAGTTGGAGAAGAAGACGGACATGGCTATCAATCAGGCCAAGGGTTTTGAAGATTATCAGGTTATGGCGACCTACGAGATTTATTTCGACTTCAATTCCAGCAAAATCACGATGGATGCGCAGTCAATTCTCGATCAGGCCGGGGACAAGATGACCACCGACCGCAAGGCGGTCATGGAAATCGCCGGTTATTGCGACCCGACCGGGTCGGCGGCTTATAACATGGATCTCGGCAACAAGCGTTCGGCCGCGGCCAAATATTATCTGGTCGATAATTTCGGCGTCAACCTGTACCGTATTTTCAGCGTCAGTTATGGCAAGAACAAGGCGGTCGAGATGGGCGACGGCAAGCCGGCTTATGCCAAGGACCGTAAAGTTGTCATCAAGATCTGGGGTCCGCCGCAATAAGTATTTTATTTCATTGAAAATAATAAAGGCCGCTCAATTCGGGCGGTCTTTTTTTTTGCCTGCTTGGGCGGCCACACTGGACGGATTTTATAATTCGATTATGACACCGGCCGATTCGAAACGGGTGCGGACTCTAAAGGTGTCGGCGGGGGCGGTAAACGGTTCGGCCAATCGATAGGGAATGATGGAGCCATAATCAAAACGGCCGTTGCCGTTCCGATCCAGATAAGCGGAAACGGTGTAATAGCCCGGCAAGAGGTTGGTGATAAACTGCTCCTGCCCGGGAGGGATAGTCAATTGACCGGCGACTCCCTGCGGGGCCGGTTGGAAAGAGACGACGACCGGATAGGCGGCGTCGGAAGAATTGTCGAATTTGACCTCCCCGCTGATCTGGCCCAGCGTATCCAGACCGATGGTCGAAAAGACGATCGATACCATCGAATCGGACATCCGGTTGCCCGACAGGTCGCGAATTTTGGGAGCATCAACCAGGAGTTGATATGATTGGCCGTATTCAAGACCGGGCATGGGACTGCCAACATAGGTGAAATCGTCCCGCTCGGTCATGACCACCAAACTTGACTCTTCGGCGGCCTTTATCAGCATGACAGCACTATCCAAAGAGGCGCTGTCGATTATTTCGGAAAAACGAAGCTGGAGCAGAGAATCGGGATTGATATTGGCGGCGCTGTCGGCCGGGATGGATTCCAGCAAAACCGGCGGCGTCTGATCGCGGCCGTCGGGGATGGTGAGAGTATAGTTCAGAGCCTTCAGGGAATCGGGCAATTGGGGATAGAGTTGACTCAGGTCGAAGACGATTCTATACGATTTTTCGACATCCATCAACCCCGTGGCAAGGACATAATCGGAAGCCGGATAGGCGGTCAGATTGGTATAGCCGATGATGGGGACGACGGTATTAGTGTCGGCTTCCTCGGTCAGGACGACGTTGGCGAAAAGGCTGTCGGCGCGGGATTTTTCGATATTATGGCTGAACCTGACCTTCAAGAGGCGGTCGGGATTGATAGTCACCGAGCGCAGGCCGAGCGTTGAGGTGTCCGAGGTGTGAAGCTGAATATCGATATCCTTTAATTGATAATGCCGGGCGTCGAGGATCGTTGCCCTATAAGGTATGCCGATCATTTCCCGGCCGGGATTGATGCGGCGGTCTTTGTTTTTATCTTCAAAGGCGGCCAGATAGAAAGTATCCGAGGGCAGGTATCCGAAGGTGAACAGGCCTCCTTCGCCGCTTTGAGTAAGATATTCGGGGGCAATGGAATCGATCGGCCGGTCGGCCTTTTCGGGCAATTCCTCAAACAAAGCCAGACTTATACCGGGCGTTCCGCGACCGCTTTTATACACCTTTCCCTGAATCGACCCCGAATCGATAGTCGCGCCGGTCGAAAAGGCGATACTTATCGATTGATCCAGATCGACCCGATGAGCATCCCTGAGGTCGGTGCCGATGGTGACGACGTAGGTTTTGTTGGGCAGGAGGTTTTGGCGCGGGATAACCACCAAACCATCGCTTTTCAGGTTAATCTTGGGTTCGGGATCCGGCAACGGTGAAATAAACAGCGCTCTTTCAACCGTGGTGCGGTCGATGGCCTCATCGAATTTGATAACGATGCGTGAATCCTGCGGGACATTTACCGATCCGGAGACCGGTTCACTGTCGAGAAGTTTTGGGGGGATTATATCCTCGGGACCGCCCGGGGGACTGCCCTGTTTGGCGCACCCGGCGACCAGAAAGACGATACCGACAAGATAAAAGAATAAGTGAAAGAGTCGCATCCCTGCCCTGCTTTTCACTTCTGCATTTTCTCCTCGAGATTGATGCTGTCGGGATTGAGTTCGAGGGCCCGCCGGTAACTCCGCTCGGCCTCATCCATATTCCCCATCGCCTTGTACACGTCCCCGAGATGTTCGTAGACCACGGCGTCGGCGTCGAGCAGATTGACGGCCTTTTTCAATTCGGTCAGAGCGACGTCATAATTGCCCAGTTTATATTGTACCCAGGCATAGCTGTCGATATAAGCGCCATTATCAGGTGATAATTCCATGGCCCGCTCGATCAACTGCAAGGCATAATTCAGATCTTCCCCGCGATCGGCCAGCATATAGCCGAGATAATTCAGGGCCGGGGCATGATCCTTTTCGCGGCTGATCAAATCCTTGAAAGTGTTGACGGCCTCATGGAACTGGCCGTTTCTTTCCAGCGCGGCGCCGAGGGCGAATATCAGGCGGATGCTGTCTTCATGCTCAGTGACATAAGCCATCCCCTGGCGATAGAGGTCGATGGAACGGTTAAGGCTATCCTCCTGGGAATAAACAAAACCGAGATTCAGCCAGGCATCGACGAAGGAGGAATCCTTGTTCGTAGCATCTGCGAAAAACGGTTTGGCGTCGGCGATGCGGTTTTGCTCGACGGCGATCCGACCGCGATAAAAATAGTTGACGACATTATCATCGCCGAATTCGATGCGATTGCTGAAAAGAGAATCGGCGCGGTCGAGCTGATTGTCGGTATAAAGCAGAATCCCCAGCCGCCGTTGAGCGACCCAATCCGACGGAACCAGCGTGACCAGTTCGAAGGAAACGTCGATGGCCTTTTTGACATCCTGCCGATTGAGATACATCGCCAGCATCTGGCGATAGATGCGGACGTCATTGGGAATCATTTCGATAATCTGCTGATAGACGGCCTCGCAACGGTCGAGGGAATCGAGAGCGTCATAGGTGGTGGCCAGACCGAGGTAGGCGCCGATATTATCCTTGCTCGAATCGGCTTTGATGGACTCCTGAAAAGCGTCCAGCGCCTTATCGAATTTCTCGGCTTTGCCCAGCATGACGCCCAATTCGAACCAGGGGCGGGCGTTGCCGGTTTTATCGGGATTGAGATCGATAGCTTTGCGGTAGGCGGATTCGGCCTCATCGTAGCGCTCGGCGGTGGCCAGCCAGGAGGCCAGTTCCAGCCAGATACGGTCGGTTTCCACCAGCGGCGCCAGTTTGTAATAGGTCGCGATGACCGAATCGGCCTGATTGGTCTGGCGAAAATACCCGGCCATATACCAGAGGGCGTTGACATTTTCGGGATCGAGTTGCACCGCCCGGCGATAGTAAGTCATGGCCGGTTCCAGCTTATCGAGGAGACGATAGCAATCACCGATCAACAGGTAAACTTCGGATGTTTTCGGTTCGATTTTGAGAGCCTGATCGAGAGCCGTGGAGGTCTGCGACATCCGGAAGAGAAGGCGGGCGTAATCGGTGCGGATAGTGGCCGATTCCGGAAAGAAAACAAGAGCCTTCTCATATTCGTTCAAAGCCTCGGGATAGGCTCCGAAGATTTCCAGGAGATTGGCGTTGACGAAATGGTTGTAACCTTCGGGAGAAATCTCCTGCTCCGGTAGCCGCGATTCGTCGGTCTGGACCGTCATATGGCCTTTGCCGCCACAGCCGGTTATGACCAGCAGGAGCAGACCCAGCATTAATGACATCAGGGGCAGGTTTCGGCGATTGACTGTTTTCATATACTATATAACGTTATATGGCGGTCCGGTTTCACAATTTATTTGACTATTTTGAAAAATCGGCGTTTGCCGACCTTGAAAAGCATCCCTTCGGCCAATTTGATTTCCATGGCATCATCGGTCAGACGTTCATTGTCGAGGTACAAACCGCCGCCTTTTATCAATCTCCGGGCCTCTCCCCCGGATTTAACCATGTCCGTTCCGGTTAGGAGTTTTACGACCCAGATCGGCGAACCGAGGCTGGCGATGGAAAATTCCGGGATATCATCGGGAACGCCGCCGCCGGAAAAGACCCGTTCAAACTCGGCTTTTGCTTCTTCGGCCTGCTCACGGTCATGATACATAGACGCCAGCATGACGCCCAATTCCATTTTCAGGTCGCGGGGATTGAATTCGGTCGAGGCCAGTTTGTTTTTTATTTCCCTGAGTTCCTCCGGGCCGACATCGGTAACCAGTTCGTAATAGGCATAAATCAGGTTGTCGGGGATCGACATGACCTTGCCGAAAATCTCCTTAGCCGGCTCATCGACGCCGATATAATTGCCCAGCGATTTACTCATCCGGTTGACGCCGTCGAGGCCGACCAGCACCGGCAAAGTCAGGATACATTGCGGTACCTGCCCATAGGCTTCCTGAATATGGCGCCCGGCGACGAGGTTGAACTTTTGTTCGGTGGCGCCGATCTCAATGTCGGCTTTTATCATAACCGAATCGTAGGCCTGCATGAGCGGGTAGAAAAATTCATGGACGGCGATGGGTAGACCGTCTTTGTATCGTTTTTCGAAATCATCGCGCTCCAGCATCCGGGCGACGGTGAATTTGGAGGCCAGAGCCATGATGTCCCGCAGGCTCATTTTTTCGAACCATTCGCCGTTAAAATGAACCTCGGTTTTGGATTTATCGACAATTTTGAAAAACTGCTCCTGATAGGTTTCGGCGTTTTTCATGAGCTGGTCGTATTCAAGCTGGGGCCGGGTGGCCGAGCGTTCCGAGGGATCGCCGACAAGACCGGTATAATCGCCGATTATCAGGACGACCTGATGGCCGATATCCTGAAACTGGCGCAGTTTGCGCAGGCCGACAGTATGCCCGAGATGGATATCGGGGGCGGTGGGATCGAAACCCTGCTTAACCCGGAGAGGTTTCTTGGTTTGGATCGATTTTTTCAGCTTTTCGACAAATTCGTCTTCCGGGAGAAGTTCGACCACGCCCTTTTTGATTATTTCCAGTTGTCTTTGAAGTTCCTGATTTTCCATAATTATTTAATCGGTCTTTCGCTTATTATTTTCACCAAAGCTCTAAACCTGAAACTATACACAATGTATAATGAAATGGCAACGATTTTCCTTGCCTAAAGGTTTTCATAGATGTAGGTTCTACACGATATGACAATGGATAATGCGTTCAAAGGCGGACACAAAGGCAAAACCTGGTACAAACGGCCGTGGACATGGATTATAGTCGTGGCGGTCGTCCTCCTGTTCTGGGGCGGCAAGCGGATTTATTATATATATAACTACGAATTGCCGTCGATCGAAGAGGTGTACAACATCGAGCCGCCGCTCAAGACCAAGATTTACGCCATCGACGGCACCTTGCTCCAGGAATTCTATAATCAGAACCGGGCGCTGACCCCCTTCGTCGAAATGCCCCCCGATATCGTCAAAATGTTGATCGCCGTCGAAGATCAGGAATTTTACAGTCATTGGGGCATCAACCCCCGCCGGATATTCATCGTGGCGGCCAATAATCTGCTGAAAATGCAGATTGAGGCGGGCGCCTCGACGATCACTCAACAGCTGGCCCGGATGCTGTTTCTCAACCGAAAACAGACCTATACCCGCAAATTGAAAGAAGCCCTGACGGCGATCAAGCTAGAGCGGACATATTCCAAGGACGAGATTCTGGAAATGTATCTCAATCTTTATTATTTTCACCGCGCCTACGGCATTTCCGCCGCCGCTCACGCCTTTTTCAACAAGAAAGTCTCGGAACTCAATGTCAGCGATTGCGCCGTTTTGCTGGGGATGCTCCGGGGGCCGATTGTCAATTCGCCGTTCAACAATCCCGACAAATCATTGAAGGCCCGCAATCGGGTGCTTTATGCCTACTATAAATATGGCGGTATTCCCAAGGAAGAATACGATTCCCTGAAAGAGACGCCGCTCGAGATCAACCCGCCCGATGAACGGGTCGGCCGGGCGCCCTATTTTACCGAATTTATCCGCCAGTATATCGAACAGACCTATGGGGTGGATAAACTCTACAACGGCGGATTGAAAGTTTACACCACCTTGGATTGGGATTTACAGCAGACGGCCGAGGCGGCCGTGCATGACCAGCTCGATTCCCTGCAGGCCCGGATCGAGGCTCGCCGTCGGCTCGACGATCCGCAATACACGCGCATTCTGCCTGATACCGTGGATGAAAACGGCGACAGTATTCGGGTTTATAAACAGATCCAGGGAGCGGCGGTGGTCATCGACAACAGTAACGGCAATGTACTGGCTATGGTTGGTGGCCGCGATTTTGACAAAACGAAATTCAACCGGGCCGTGCAAGCCCCGCGTCAGCCGGGATCGTCTTTTAAGCCTTTCGTGTACACGGCCGCCATTGATAATGGCTGGACGCCCGATTCGGTCCTGTATGACAATTCCATCGTCCTCGATATTCCCGGAAGCGAGGATTGGCGGCCGCATAATTTCGACGACAAATACCTGGGGCGGATGACGCTTCGCACCGGTTTGAAAAAATCCCGGAATATGATCGCCATCAAGCTGATTCTGAAAATCCGGCCCGAACTGGCGGTTTTCTATGCCCAGCAAATGGGGATTACCAGCCCTCTGCGGGCGGTGCCGTCGCTGGCCATCGGCACCAGTGAGGTTTATCTGGAAGAGCTGGCCTCGGCTTATACCGTCTTCCCCAACGGTGGGATTCGGATACCGCCCCGGCATATCCTGAAAATCGTCGATCGCTACGACAATATTCTGGAGGACAACAGTGCCGTCAAGAAGGAAGAAGTTTTGGGCGCGGAGACGGCCTATATCATGGTCAATATGCTCCAGTCGGTCATGGAGCCGGGCGGCACCGGTTATGGGGCCCGATGGCGCGGATTTACCCGTCCCTCCGGCGGCAAAACCGGGACGTCGGATAATTTCCGGGATAACTGGTTCATGGGCTTCACCCCCCAGCGGACCACCGGTGTCTGGGTCGGCTATGACGACAATACGTCGATCGGCTATAATATGACCGGTTCGGCCAATGCTCTGCCGATCTGGACCAGAATAATGCTGGCGGCTCATCAGGATTTGCCGGTCGAGGATTTCGAGGCTCCGGCGGGAATCATTACGGCCGACGTTTGCGTTCAAAGCGGCAAGCTGGCGACCAAATATTGTCCCGAGGTGGTCCGGGAAGTTTTTACGGAAAATACTGTACCCAAAGACAGTTGCGATATTCATACCAGTGAAGGCAACTATACACCGGTGGCGGATCCGGCCATCCCGGTCGATACCGCCGAGTCGATTCGGTTTTAGATCGGTTTTCGGCGAAGGCAACAGGAATTAGACTGCGGCGGCCTATATGGGGCGGCCGCGGTCTTTTATATGGGGGTGAAATTATTTGAGGGGTTGGGAAAATCATTAAACCACTTGACAAAGGGGCGCTTGGGGCCATATTATTGGCGTCGAATTTACATTAGATGCCGGAGTGGTGAAAGTGGTAGACGCAGGGGACTCAAAATCCCCCGGTGGCAACACCATGTCGGTTCGAGTCCGACCTCCGGCATTTATTATTTTGGAAAAATCTGATCATTCCCACTAAATCGAAGGCCGC
>CAZGAV010000105.1:0-9452 GCA_964523575.1 uncultured Ignavibacteriales bacterium | reverse complement strand
ATGCTTCGGATGGCACGGCTATCGATTCGGAGTTGATATCGATTACGGTGACCAATACCAACCGGGCGCCGATACTGGATCCGATCGGTCCGCAGACAGTGGCCGAGGGTGGAAACCTGAATTTGAATATCGTGGCTTCCGATCCTGATGGTACGATTCCGACGCTGGGCACGTCAACTTTGCCGACCCATGCGACCTTCGTCGATCATGGCGACGGCACGGGGACGTTCAATTTCAATCCCGACTATAATCAACAGGGGTCGTACTCGGTAACATTCTTTGCCTACGACGGCACGGCGACGACATTTGAAACGGTGGCGATCACGGTCACGCGGACGAATCAGCCTCCGGTTTTGGATCCGATTGGTCCCAAGACGGTGGCCGAGAATGCTAATCTTAATTTCAATGTGAGTTCCAGTGATCTGGACGGCAACATTCCGTTGCTGACAACTTCGACGTTGCCGGCTAATGCTTCCTTCACTGATAATCTCGACGGCACCGGGACGTTCGATTTCAATCCCGATTTTGAGCAGGAGGGCGTTTATCCGGTGACGTTTTACGCTTCTGATGGTGAAGCGATAGATTCTGAAGTAGTGAGTATCACTGTGACCAATACCAACCGTGATCCGGTGCTTGATCCGATCGGTCCTCAGACGGTTGCCGAGGGCGGCAATCTCAACGTGATTATAACCTCGTCCGATCCGGACGGTAATTTCCCGGTTCTTACGACTTCGACTCTGCCGGCCAACGCTTCTTTCACCGATAATTTTGACGGTACCGGGACGTTCGATTTCAATCCTGACTTTACTCAGGAAGGGATTTACCCGATCACGTTTTATGCCGGAGACGGCCAGGCCACCGATTCCGAAGTGGTGACGGTGACAGTGGTCAGCACCAACCTTGATCCGGTTCTTGATCCGATCGGCCCGCAGACAGTGGCCGAAAATGCCAGCCTCAATCTGACCGTAACCGCTTCCGATCCTGACGGCACGACTCCGGCCCTGACGACCTCGACTCTGCCTTTCAACGCCAGTTTCGTCGATAACAGCAACGGTTCCGGGACGTTTATTTTCAATCCCGATTTTGATCAGGCTGGTCCTTATACGGTCACTTTCTATGCTTCCGACGGTATCGCCACCGATTCCGAAGTGGTGGCCATCACGGTCACCAATACCAACCGGGCGCCGATTGCCGACGCCGGTTTCGACCAGAGCGCCATATACGTTGGAACGCCGGTGACTATCGACGGCGGCGGTTCGAGCGATCCCGATCTCGATTTCCTGTATTATAACTGGATCCAGATCGGCGGTCCGGCCATTACCCTTTCCGATGCCGCGGCCCCGGCTCCGACCTTTACGCCGGCTCTTCCGGGCACCTATATATTCGAACTGACAGTCAACGACGCCGATCTATATTCGGCGCCCGATACGGTTCAGGTGGGTGTTATAAACGTGGCCGCGCCTCAGGCGATATCCAATCTGGCCATCGGTATCAATGGCGAGAATATCGAGCTGTCATGGTCCGAGATTACTCTTGATGAAACCGGTTTGCCGACGACTATCGGCGGCTACATCGTTTACCGCGGGACAAGCGCCTACTTTACGCCGGGTCCGATCGATTCCATCGGCATCACCGACGACCTGACCTTCGATTTCGTCGACAGCGATATCCTCGGCGCCAATGTAGTCGGCGATACGCTCAACAACTACTTCTATGTGGTTGTGCCTTTCGATATTTACGGTAGCCGGGCGGCGGTCTCCAACCGGGTGGGCGAATTCGATTATCAAATCGTCTCGACCAGTACGACCGATTTCAACCTGATTTGCGTGCCATTCGAGAACAGCGGTATTTCCAACGCCAACAGCCTAATCGACAGTATTGGACGGAGCAATGTGTTTACCGTCAACAATTACATTCCGGCCTCGCAAAGTTTCGAATCGCGCTTTGCGGCCGGATTCGGCGTCAACTTCACAGTTGTCCCCGGTGGAGTTTATCAGGTCAATGCCGCCGCGGCGACGGTTTTCTCGGTGGCCGGCAACGTTCCGGCGCCGGGAGCGATTACTTATCCGCTGGTGACAACGGCCGCAACCGATTTCAGTTTCTTATCGATACCTTTCGAGAGAGAAGTGGATTTCACTACTGCCCAGGAAGTATTGAACAATCTTCCCGGCAGTTTCAATACACTCAATCGTTATATAGCCGGTTCGCAAAGCTACGAATCACGCTTCGCAGCCGGGTTTGGGGTCAATTTCCCGGTTCGTGCCGGTCGGCCGTATCAGGCCAACGCCGCCGCGGCCGATGTTTTCCCCGGGCCCTAATTTAGGAGCGCCATGAGAATGAAAAATGTTTGCTTAGTCATACATGGAGGTGCCAAAGTGTTTGGCAATTCAAAACGACCAAAGAGGGGATTGTTACCGATTCTGATCGTACTGGTGTCTCTTCTTTCGACTTCGGCCGTATGGGCGCAGGGTTCGATATTCGGATCGGTGACCAATTCCGACGCGAGTGTCCCCGCCAACGGCGAAATATCCTTCTTCGGTTATCTGGACAATACCGATGAGGAAATTCGCATTGAGACTTCGGTTGGCGCCGGTTATGACGCCGGCAACTGGTATGACGATTTCCAGAATTACCTGACCGAAGCGCCTGGTAATCCCTATGATTACCATTTCTACAATGCATCACGCGGACAGGGTTTCGTTCTCTCCAAGCTGATACCGAGCAACTCCTTCCAGCAGGAGAATATTGTCCTGGCGGCGGTAGGTTGGCCCAACGCTCCGACCGGCCTGACAGGTCGTCCGATTTCATCGGCGAGTCTGGTGGTCAGCTGGGATTATGTCTCAGGATTGACCTATCATGTTTACCGGCGGCTGGCGACATCAGGTGGATCTTTCTTCCGAGTCGATGATCCCACCGGCTCACTGGGGAATCATGGCGTCGCCCAGGGTTACTTTGTCGATAACGGTGTCGATGGTGCCAGCGATTACCAATATCTGGTTGTCGCCGAAAACGCCTCCACTAACCTCAGCGCCCATTCTGCGATTATGACTGTCAGCGCGGCCGCAATCCAGGCCCCGGCTATCGCCTCCATCGCGCCCAATACCGGCTTTACGGTCGGCGGCCAGCTGGTCACGATTTCCGGAACCGGCTTTGATATGGCCGGCGTGACGGCCACCATCGGCGGCGCTCCGTTGACTTCGATTACGGTTGTTTCTCCTTATGAAATTACCGGTTTGACTCCGGCCGGAACGGCCGGACCGGCTGATGTAGCGGTGACCAATATCGCCTCCGGTTTATCGGCCGCACCTTTGGTGGGCGGCTTTACTTATCAGGCCAATAATCCGCCGGTGCTGGCGGCTATCGGTCCACAGACGGTGGCCGAGGGTGGTAATTTAAATATATCGATCACGGCGACCGATCCCGATGCGACGATCCCGACTCTCTCAACTTCGACTCTTCCGGCCAACGCCACCTTTGTGGATAATGGCGACGGCTCGGGCACTTTTGACTTCAATCCCGATTTCACTCAGGCCAACGTTTATTCAGTGACATTTTATGCTTCCGATGCCATCGCGACCGATTCCGAAGTCGTTTCGATTACGGTGACCAATACCAACCAGGCCCCGATTCTGGCTTCAATTGGCAACCGAAGCGTGGCCGAAGCGGCCAATTTGAATTTTGCGATTTCCGCCTCAGACCCGGATGGTACAACTCCGGCGCTGACGGCTTCAACATTACCGGCCAACGCCACCTTCCTTGATAACGGCGACGGCACCGGGACCTTCAATTTCAATCCCGATTACACTCAGGCCGGCCCGTACCCGGTTACTTTCTATGCTTCCGACGGTACGGCCATAGATTCCGAACTGATAACGATCACCGTTACCAATACCAATCAGGCTCCAGTCCTGGCCGCAATCGGCAATCAGGCGGTCGCCGAGGGCGGTAATCTCAACGTAATTATCTCGGCTACCGACGCCGATGGCACGGTTCCGACTTTTACCAGTTCGATTTTGCCGACTAACGCCACCTTCCTTGATAACGGCGACGGAACGGCCACCTTTGATTTTAATCCCGATTTCACTCAGGCAGGGACCTACCCGGTGACGTTCTATGCCACCGACGGTACCGACACCGATTCGGAGCTGGTGACAATCACCGTACAGGGCACCAACCTCGATCCGGTGCTCAATCCCATCGGCGATCAGACTGTGGCTGAGGGTGCAAATCTTAATGTGACGGTGACCTCGTCCGATCCCGACGGTACTACTCCGGCCCTAACGACTTCGACTTTACCGGCCAATGCGACCTTCGTCGATAACGGCGACGGTTCCGGGGTGTTCGATTTCAATCCCGATTTCAATCAGGAAGGCACTTATCCAGTAACTTTCTATGCCTCCGATGGTATCGCCACCGATTCCGAGGCGATTGTCATCACCGTCACCCATACCAATCAGGCTCCGGTGCTGGCGGCTATCGGCGCTCAACTGGTTGATGAAGGCGCCAATCTTAATCTGAACGTGTCGGCTTCAGACGGAGACGGTACAATTCCGGGGCTTTCGACTTCGACGCTCCCGGCTAACGCTACCTTTGTCGACAACGGCGACGGCACCGGTGTTTTCGATTTCAATCCCGATTTCACCCAGGGTGGAACGGTTTATAATGTTACCTTCTACGCTACCGACGGTTCGGCTATCGATTCAGAAATCGTGGCAATCAGCGTCAATGACGCCGGTAACCAGGCTCCGGTTCTGGATCCCATCGGCCCGCAGGCGGTCGATGAAAATGTCAATCTCAATTTCACGGTGACAGCCAGTGATCCTGATGTGGTTATCCCGACTCTGGCGGCAGTCGATCTTCCGCTCGGCGCGACGTTTATCGACAACGCCGATGGTAGTGCGGTTTTCGATTTCACACCCGGTTTCGATCAAGCCGGGGTTTACAATATAACTTTCATAGCCTCCGACGGCGTTCTGTCTGATTCGGAAGTGGTGGTTCTGACAGTCAATGACGTCAATCGGCCTCCGGTTCTGGACCCGATCGGAGCACAGGTGGTCGATGAGGGCGCCAGCCTTAATTTGGTTGTCAGCGCCAACGATCTCGACGGCACGATCCCGGTTTTGACGACCTCGACGCTTCCGGCCAATGCCACTTTCCTCAATAATGGCGATGGCACCGGGACTTTCGATTTCAATCCCGATTTCACTCAGGGCGGTCAGGTCTTCGACGTCACCTTCTATGCCAATGACGGCACTGATATCGATTCCGAAATCGTGGCCATAACCGTTAATGACGCCGGCAATCAGGCGCCGGTTCTTGATTCTATCGGACCACAGACAGTCTATGAGACGGCCAACTTGAATTTAACGGTTACGGCGTCCGATCCGGACGGTGATATCCCCAGCCTGTCGGCTCTGAATCTGCCGGCTAACGCCACCTTTATCGATAACCTGGACGGTACCGGCGTATTTGACTTTACTCCCGCTACCGATCAGGCCGGCGATTATCTGATCACTTTCAAGGCTTTCGACGGAGTTCTGGTCGATTCGGAAGTGGTCACCGTCTCGGTTTTGAATACCAATGCGCCCCCGGTTCTGGCTGCTATCGGCGACCAGAGTATGACGGAAGGGGATAGCCTGAATCTGGCTATTTCTGCCACCGATCCCGACGGCACTATGCCGGCTCTGACCACGACGACGCTTCCGACCAACGCCACTTTCGTCGATAACGCCAACGGCACCGGGACCTTTATTTTCAAGCCTGATTTCACTCAGAATGGCACCTATCCGATAACTTTCTATGCCGGCGATGGCGCTGCCACCGATTCCGAACTGGTGACCATAACGGTCGGAGACGCCGGTAATCAGGCTCCGATTCTCGATTCCATCGGGCCCCGGATAATCAGCGAAGGCGTTAATCTCAATGTCACTGTCACCGCGACCGATCCCGACGGAAACATCCCGATTCTGACGGCCATCAATCTTCCTTTGAATGCGACCTTTATCGATAACCTCGACGGCACCGGAACTTTCGATTTCACTCCCGACTTCACCCAGGCCGGCATATACGGCATGACCTTTATCGCCACCGACGGAGTGCTGGCCGATTCCGAGCAGGTCTTGATCACGGTGCAGGAACTTGGCAACCAGGCGCCGATTATCGATTCCATCGGCCCCCAGACGGTGTACGAAGGTGATACTCTGATTCTTGATCTTTCGGCGACTGACCCCGAAGGCCAGTCGATTACTTTCAATTACACGGCCACGCCGCAGGTGAGCGGAATCACGCTGGTCGATAATCTCGACGGTACCGGCACCCTGACTTTCATCCCTTCCTTTGATGTCAATGGTCTGGTGACGATCCGGATCTTCGCGACCGATAACGGCACTCCGCCGCTTTCGGGCGTGGAAGCCGTGGAAGTAACTGTCATGGATGTCAACCAACCCCCGCAGATAGATTCCTTGGGGCCGTTTGGAGTCCGGGTGGGCAAAACTTTGGCCTTTACCGTGACGGCGACCGATTCCACGGCTGCCCCAGGTGGCGTCATCTATATGACGGTCAGCGGTCTGCCGACTAATGCGACTTTTACCGATAATGGCAACGGTACCGGAGACTTCGCTTTTACTCCTGTCGTGAGCCAGATCGGCGTTCATACGGTACGCTTTATCGCTATCGATAATGGCGCGCCGCCGATGTCGGATTATATTGACGTCCAGATTACGGTCGTCGGCACCAACAACCCGCCGGTCCTGACGGCGCCCAGTTACGCAATGGGTTTGGAGGGAGACGTGGTGACGTTTACGGCCAGTGCCACCGACCCGGACGGTACAATTCCAAGTTTGTCGGCATCGCATTTGCCGACCAATTCCTCCTTCGTGGATAATGGCGACGGGACAGGATCTTTCACTTTCTCGCCCAATTTTGTCCAGAGCGGTCTTTACGGCGTTGTCGTTCAGGCGTACGACGGTATCGATGTTGTCAAGAAGAACGTTCTCGTTCAGGTTGCCGATGCCGGCAATCAAATTCCCGAGATTTGGTTTATCGCGACTCAGCAGACTACCGAGTTGGTGCCTCTATCATTTGATGTGCAGGGGACCGACCCCGACAGCACCCTTCCGGCCCTGTTTGCCGATCCGCTTCCGGAAGGCGCGACTTTTACCGATAACGGTGACGGTACCGGTCAGTTCAATTGGACACCGGGGTATGTTCAGGCCGGCGACTACTACATCAATTTCATTGCCGACGACGGTGAATTGGCCGATTCCGAAGAGGTCCTGATTCAGGTCCTGGAGGGTCCCAACCAGCCGCCGGCGCTTAATCCCATAGCCGATGCCGCGGCCAGCGAAGGTCAGATAATCGGCTTTACCATAACGAGTTCGGACGTAGACGAGGTGCCTCCGATTCTGACGACTTCACCATTGCCGGGGGCGGCGACCTTCACCGACCAGCATGATTTCACGGGCGATTTCTACTGGCAGACCGGCTATGCGGACTCCGGTGCACACATTGTCACCTTCTACGCCACTGACGCCGACAGCGCGGATCTGGTTGACAGCGTGACCATCACTATTACCATCAGCAACGTCAACCGCCTGCCTTCCATCAATGAGGTGCCTCCCGGCCAAAGCCGAGTTGTCAATGAAGGTGATATTCTGACATTTACGGTGGTCGGAGCCGACCTGGACGGGATCGCCCCGGTTCTGAAGACGAACCGCACCTACCCCAATTTCAGTTTCGTGGATGACCATAATGGCCACGGGACTCTGACGATTACGGCTGATTATACTATGGGCCGTACTACCCCGTACAATCTCATCTTCATCGCTATGGACGGGGATACTCTGAACTATCCCAACGATTCCTCGACTACGCTCGAATACGGCTTCACCATAAACAATGTTCCTGTGGCTCCTGTCCTGGATTCCATCGGTCCCAAGATGATTATGGAAGGGCAGACATTGGCCTTTTCGATCAACGGTTACCATCCGGGCGGCCTGCCTATCGAGGCCTCCGCGGAGAATATGCCGGCCGGCGCCTCTCTGATCGGAGTCGGGGTTCCCAAGGGATTTATCTTCACGCCCACCTATACTCAGGCGGGGGTTTATACGGTACTGTTCTATGTCTCTGATGGGATCCTGGCTGATTCCGAATACGTGACGATCACCGTGACCGAAGCCGGTAATCAGGCTCCGTATTTCGAGGCGACGACCCCCGACACGCAGATCATCACCTATGGCGACTCGGTTTACAACCGCATTGCGGCGGTTGACCCTGACATGGAGCAGTTGACTCTGTCCCTGATCAGCCCGCCGCTCAATGCTGTCTTTGTCGACTCTGGCAATGGGGCCGGTAGTATGAAGTTTATCCCGGATAACTCTCAGGTCTGGGGTATTTTCCTCTTCCGCTATGTCGCCACCGATCCGCAGGCCGTGGCCGACACGCTTCTGAACTGGGTCAGGGTGGTTGCCTTCATGCGCGGCGATTCCAACGGCGACGCATCGGTAGACGTGGGCGACGTTTCATACCTGATCAATTATGTATTCCGATCCGGACCGGAGCCGGTTTCAATCGAGGCGGCTGACGCCAATTTCGATAACGGGGTCGATATTTCCGATGCCATCTATCTGGTCAACTACATCTTCCGATCGGGGCCGCCTCCGCAGAACTGATTTTTGGGTTTGATCAGACATTCCGACCGCACTCCCCAATTTCCGGGGAGTGCGGTTTTTTTTACTGCCGCCGCCTTCATTGGCTTCGTATAGCCTATGGAACGGAAGCCGGAAAAAACTTGACAAAAGGGAAGACGTGCCTTATCTTGATCATACCCATACAGGCGGCAGAGGCGTGCCGTCGGGTGGTAGAGAATAAATTAAGCGTTGCGGTTTGGAATACCTCCCTATCGACATGTTCAAGATGGGTCGGTACTGCAACTTGGATTGGACGAGAGAGATAAGACCCATAGGAGCGATTTTTTATTTACCCCACGTATATCCTCACTAAAAAATGTGAAGTACTTTGATTAGCGGACTTTTGGCGACAGCTTGGTTTGAATTTATGATTGATGAATTTCGGAAACCCGGAGGCGTCGGATTCGGGTCTCCTGTTCATATTTGGCGGTGTTCGACAATCGTCGAAAAGAATTTTCAAACGAGGAGTAACCCACTTAACCATGCACTCTTGAAAGGAGAATGACATGACAAAGAAACTTGCAGCGATGTTTCTCCTCTCCTTATTAATCGTCGCCTTCGTGGCGACAACGGTGTCTTTCGGCGCCGACAAACCGGTGAAAAGCTTGAGGCAAGCGGCGTCTATCCCCGCCCGTTTTGCCCCGGTTTACAGCTTCCCCGGTTTCGACGGCACCGAATATACCGCCCCGGCGGCCCCTCCGGAGAGAGTTGATCTTCGGTACGACAAGGCCGGCGAGGGAATTATCACGACTATCGGCACGACAA
>CAZGAV010000104.1:5346-9598 GCA_964523575.1 uncultured Ignavibacteriales bacterium | reverse complement strand
CCAGAAGCCGATCCGGGTGTCCGATGCGACTGTTTCGGCAGCGGCCATAAAAAATTCGGCTTCACTGTCCGATCCCCAGACGGCCAGGTTCTCGACCAGCCAGGCCCGGCGGCCTCGCAAATACGCCAATGTCGAATTCATTTCTACCTCCTGATTCAGGCCCGATACGGCGGTTTAAGAGTTGGCGGCTGGCGGCGGAACCAGGTCAGCAGACGCTCCGCCGTTTCGCGATACGATTGAGCCAGATCGAGCCAGAGTGATGAGTTCCGATCGGTTCCGTCCGCCCCGGTGACCGTTATCCCGGCTGAATTGCGGCAGAGAGACGCCAGCGCCAGACAGGTGGCCGCCGTTTGCAACGCCGGATCGGTCGATTCCAGATAAGCGGGGTCAATGATGTGCGCGATCTCGGCCTCGGCCTCACCGATGCATTGCTCGATTTCAGCATCGGAGAATTCTGAACTGCCCAAGCGGTAATCGATCAGCAACTCCTGACCGGACTGGATGCCGCCCGATGATAGCCGCCGCAGTCGCCCCCGCTCATAGTCCAGATAATAATCGACGCCGCGCTGATAGATATGATAGAACAAATACCAAACTATCATCGAACTCTCGATGGGTATCGCGCCGCCATCCAGCCGCATGACGGTTCCGGCGGAGTAATCGATGACGTAATCGAGATTCTCCTGATATAATTTCGACAGTGAACTGTCGCCGGCGCAAACCACGGTATCCAGCGCCAGGTCTTGATACTTCAGAGCCACCGGACCTGAGACCATTACTATCGTCTCGAATGAGGGAATAGCATTTTTGATGGCCTTGACCGTTTCCGAACCGGTCACGATATGCGCGTGAGGCAGATTGATATATTCGTCGGTGGTCAGCCGGATGGCGTAATTTCGTATTTCACCCTCACCGACGTTGAAGCGGTAAAGATGATTCCTTATTTGACTTATGCCTGTCAAATTCATTTTACACCTGCACTGATAAAGCTTTGAGGTTGGATATGGAGCTTATTTGCGTACCGATAGGCGCCGACGAGAATGGCGAAGCCGCCGTGACCGATATCCAATACAAGTTGTTATCGGAGACGGTTTTCTTCTGCCAGTCAACCGGAATCGACTGGTAATCGTTCCAGAGCAGAAGGGCATGCCCGGTGGTGGTGAAATGCCACGACCCCGAGGCCGGCGTGAATGACTTCCAGGCCTGACCATCCCAGTATTTCCAGATCACTTCGCCCCCCGAACCGGTAGTTGATAGGATAATATTCAGAAAATGCAACGGTTCTTCCATGCCCACGAAAACCGCGTCGCCGGTGGCGGCAAGTAGGGCGCCGGAATTGGAATGAAAAACATCGGCGGTATCGGTCGATGACGCCGCGACGGTTTTATCCTGATAAGTTCCGGCCGAGGCATCATACACCAGCAATTTTTTTAGATACGATTTCCGCGCATCCAGCGGTATCGGACTCTGGAAGCTGGTCTCGATCCGCCTCGTGTACATAACCAGATTCATGTTGACGCCGTAGGCATGATTGAAAAGGACGTAGGGGATTCCCCCCTGATAGGAAACCGCCGGTCCGCTCACCACGTGACTGTCCAGAATTGACTCGACCGACCAGCCCGATCCCGAATATTCGCGGAATTTGAGGCCGGATGATGAAGCATAGGCCAGACCTATCCGGCTGTCGGTGTCCACCGCCGCGGCCAGATTTTCGCCGAAACCGTCGCCGGTGGCAAGAATAACTTCGCTATTCCAGACAACTCCGGTATACAGTTTTCTCCGATAGGCGATTTTGGAACCGCCCTCGCTGTAGAATGCGTACTGATAATCGCCCGTCTGCACCATGACGGCATAGGCCGAAGTCGATCCCAGGGTCAGGGTATCGCCCGGATTCGACACCGTTCCCCAACTTTCACCCTCGGTAGTGGAAGACTTGGCGCTGATATAATGGACGCCCCCGGAGACGCGGGTATAGACAATCCAAAGATAATTAATCGTCAGGCGGATGATGCTGGGGAAATAACTCGGTTCTGCATCATAGACGATTATGGGTGTGCCGATCGTCCAGACCCCGTCGGCGAAGGTCAGCTTCATGAATCCCAGGTTGAGACTGGTGGCTACCGTATATGCGATACAAATATCGCCGTCGTCATCGATGCAGGCATCGAATGGGGAATCAGCCGCGTCGGTCACGACGTTGACCGGGGTCGAGAAAATGTCATAGGGCGGATCGGCCCAGACCAGAGCGATATTGGAGGCCGAGGCGGCGTAAAGGATGGCCAGTCGCCCGGCCTGTTGGCCGCTTTTAACCATCAGGCATTTTCTTCCCGTGGGCAGGCCGAGCGGCAAAGCGGCGGTGCTGTTGACTATAAATTTGTTCATGGCTCCCTCAATCGGCGGCCCGGTCCTTTGGGACCGGGCCGGATTAAACGCTTAGAAGTTGTAATCAAGGACAGCCGAAGCTTCCCTGACCACTTTGGCATAGGTCACCGATTCCGAGATCACCGCTTCCTCGAATTTCTGATCGATGATCTTGTCGAACTCCACCATCAAAGGCTGGCTGATAACCTCCTCGATGGCGAAGCGCGAATCGAGGCCGATCACCCGGTCGGATGCGACATCGTCGCACCGCACCATGGTCGATCCCAGCGGCGTAAACAGTTCTCCGGTGCGTCCGAAACGATACCCGGCCAGCGGGTCCTTGAATTCGGTCATGGTCAGGATGGTCTTGAGAGTATCGATATGGCAGATGATGTGATTCATCTCGAACGGCGTGAACTCGGCCCAGAGTTTGATAAGATCGCTGTAGGTCAGGGATCCGCTGGCGGCGGCATTGATGACCGTCGCGGCGTTGTCATTGCCGTCGCCATTGACGATAGTATCGACCGCCAGGGCGATCTTGTCGGTCTGAAGACGAAAGCCGATGTACCACAACAGGACCTTGAACTGGGCTGTGGATCGATGGCGCAGGGCTTTGTATGAAGTCTTCAGCGCCAGACCATAATCGCGGACATTCATCGAGTGCTTCTGCTCGGTGACCGTCAGGCTGGGGATTTCGGCCCCCTCGCCCACCGGCCTCAGCGAAAAAACTTCGGCGTCGGCGGTATCGATATAGAAGGGGGTGTAGCGATTGCTCTGAACGGTGGTGCTCCCCGACAGAAGGCGGTCGAGTTCCGGCCGCATCTTCTGCCCCTTGCGCACCTCGCGCAGAATAAACTCCGGCAGAAGTGCGGGAGCGTTTTTGTAGAACAGATCGACCGGACTGCTGTGCCGGCCGCCGACGCGAATGTCGTTGAGTAATAATTGCCGTTCAAAGGCATCCAGCGGACAGCCGACCGGACTGGGGTCATACTCATCCGTTTCCAGCAGTTCACTGAGCGTCAGGCCGCGCGATTGCGCTTCCAGATAGGTATCCCGGTCGATCTCGATTTCGGTGGCGCGCGCCAGGTCAACCGTTCCCGTATGAAGCGTTTCCGAATCGGCCATTTTCAACAAGCCGGCTCCGAGAGGACTGGTTAGCAATTTATCCCAATTCATCATTTCTCCTTTCTTAGTTGAGAATAAGAGTGCATTCGCTGGTGCCGTTAACGGCGATAACCGTCCCGCGCGCAACATTGCCGCCCGCGGGATCGTCGCCGGTCAGAGCCGGCGCCTGTTTGATGGTCCCGGCCGTGCCGCCGACTACCCGGTTGCCGGTCGCCGGATTGGTGGCTGAAACCGGAAGGGTGCAAATCCCGCCGATTTGAATCGTCGCCAATCTTTCACCATCGTCGGCGTCAGTCAGCGTGAGGGCCACCAGTTTGCCAAGCAGTATCGAACCGGCCGAGGTCGGCCCGACTTCATAATCCCCGGTCAGGCTGACTGCTTTTCCGATATCGGCATCCTTGAGGTCATCGACGCTATCGCTTTGATGAAGGCCGAAAGTGGCATAGACCGGGTGGATGGTTTCGAGATTTTGAGCTCTTATAGTCACGTTAACTCCTTTCTGTTGATCCGGAGCGGCCTGTTATCAAAAACGCCGGCCGGGATTTCTCTTCCCTCTTCCGGCTTATGATTTGAAGGGCCGGTAATCATCGGCCCCTTTACTTGTCGATCCGATTTTTCCGGAATTGAAATTCGATGCCGTTTGGCGCAGTCGAGCCGCTTCCTCTTCGAAACCGCGCATCAATTGCGGCAGAGTCGCCCGGTCGGAGGCAATCGCTTCGGCCTCCCCGCCCCTCTCATACAATACCGCTCGGCGTCCGCGCCGAAG
>CAZGAV010000104.1:1490-5246 GCA_964523575.1 uncultured Ignavibacteriales bacterium | reverse complement strand
TTGACCTCGATCCGGGTCAGCTTCTTGTCCAGCAGTTCCATTTCGGACCGATCGGCTTTGGTCACCAGCGCCATTTTGAGGCTGTTGATGGTCGAAAGATGCGTCCCCAGGAGATAGCCGAGAGTTATCAAAATTGTGATGATGATGTGCACCGATTTCAATTTCTCCTGCATCGCTCGCCATGTATTCACAGATCTGACTCCTTCCTGAATATCTCATGTCTTATCTTTGGTTTTATCCCGCATCGACGCTATTCATCCCCGTCATGGCTTGGCCCTCATCGTCGGCATGGAACAGGAAACGCTCTTCGCCGTCGATCAATATCGGTCTCAGCCACAAACCCATGGCCGATCCGAATGCCGCCGAAGATTTGGCCGGGCGAAGCAGGATCATACCGCCCGACCGGGCTATCGATTTCAGGGAAATTATTTCATCGGCCGACCCGGTCTCGATCGATTCCTTGACGGCGACGATATCGGTAATGAACCGCCGGCGCCGCCTGAATAATCGTTCGGAGAAATGGTGGACAGTGGCGCTTTGCCACTCTTCCCCCTCTTGGAAATACAGCCCCAATTGATTGCCGTTTCGCAAAACACGCAACTCGCCCGGATCGACTTCGTTCCCGGCCGGCGGCATCGATATCTGATGCGCCTCGGTACCGAGCAAGGCATCGACCAGGACCCATTCCATGCGGCGTTTGCGCCCGGCCCGGGGCCGCGGCGACAGCAATACGAGGGCGCCCTTCGCCAGCTTCAAAGCCGACGCATGGACGACCGATGGGGTCTTACCATGAACGTCCAGCAATCGCAGTTCATATTCGATTTGACCGCGCAGATGTTTCTTTACATTGCTGATTATCGCCGGCGTTAATTTTCGTTCCGTCAGGATATGCCGGGTCAATTCCCCGTTGATGTTTTCGGTGATAATCTCCACTCCGAAATTGTATTGCACGCCGCCGTCCACAGCCGCGGCCGGATTCCATTCATCTCTGGCGTACCTGCTGACGCCTCGAATCTCGAAGTTGGTCTGATCAATGTCGCCGAAAAGAGACTGCAGGCGATCCAGACGCTCTCCGTATGTCCTCCCGACATTTTCGTCGCCGTCGATTTCAAGGACATCACAAAATTTGAGGCGCAGGCGATGACGATAACCCTCCGAGGCCAGAACTGGCATCAAGCCCATGCCATCGAGACGTTGCCTGCCCTTGACCGCATATAGCAGGGCATCAACTGTGAAGGAATCAGCTTTGATTTCCGAAAGCCGCCGGAGCAGAACCTGCCGCCCGGAATCAGGCAGGGCCGGGGTCGCTTCGATTTCGATCTCATGGTTTTGTTTGGTAATTCTCAAGCAGATACCCGGCTGATAGGGGGCAAGGTAGATGAATGCTATGGAGGGAGCGAGCTTGAATTCGGAAGCGGAACCGAAGGTTAGAGAAGCCCGGCTGTAACCATGACGTTTGGGATCACCGTCTATTGTCTCGGCGACTTTGAAAAAGTGAGTGGCCGTCATAGCCCGACCCGGCCCGACATTATCGACCGGTTCCGGCGCAAGGTCGTCGGTGATCCGGGTTTCCGGGACAGCGCCTCGAAAAACCAGCGACGTTTCCAGCACCTTTTCTATATTCCGGTATTTGAAATGTGCGATGGCGCGACGGCCCGGCTCAATCTCATATTCCCGGAACGGCACATGATGACATTCCCGGATATCATGCCCGCAAATGGAACATTCCGGCAGGGTAAACAGGAAACTGATGGAACATTCCTTGTAGATTCCGCCGTCAATATTGTTCTTTAAATCCTCGGCCCCCTCGCTGTCCTTAATCCAGTAAAAATATGATTTGACCCAGATGCGCCCGTCGATCTCCACCTTTTGTGCCATAAAATTTCGGGCCAGCGGCAGACTGTCGCGCTGATGGCCGACCATTACCGGCGAATCGATCAGGAGCAGGGCCAGTCGTTCCAATTCCTCCTCGGCAAAACATCCCCCCTGACTGTTAACCTGATCCGAAACGATATACATGGCTCGGATATGGACGTCGCCGGGGCCAACCGGCCGGGGCGGCTTGATGCGGCGGTTGATTTCATCGATCAGTTGCAGTTCATATCTTTCGTCCGTCTCGGCCAGTTTTGCCGTCAGACATCCGGACAGATTCTTCATAAGGCCTCCAGTCTTTTTCTACCGGCTCTATTTATTAATCACCCCCGGATCTACATCGAAACCGCGCAATTTTGACAGTAAGTTGCAGTCGTCTTCGCATTGCCGTGACCCGCACTTTCGGCGCTTAGCATAAGCTATTGCATGATAATGTGTTGGAGTGTGCATTATTTGAGCAGGATTAAGGCACGATCATTGCTTCTTTAAAAGGCCAGCCCATAGACTCGATTGAAGAAAGGATACGCTATGGTTACCTACAAACAACGCCGAGCCTCTTACGCCTGGATCATCGGAATACTGGTATTCGCGCTGGCGATGATTATCACTTTTTCCGACGTCTATGGATTGACTCAATTCGATCAAACCACTCCCGGCAACAACACCGGTAGCGGCCTCCTGAGCACCTCTGAAATTAGCTTGAATGATTGGCAGGTTCCCGCTTTCAGTTCCGAAGACTTTTATGATCCTTCCATACCGACCGCGACCGCAATTCCCTCCGTCCCTGAACCGACTTCCATGACCCTGCTCCTCCTCGGGTGCGGATTCCTTCTCGCGGCCAAAAGAAAAGCAAACTCCTGAAGCCTTCCTTCCCGCCAGCAATTGAAGCAGCTTTATGGACAAAACCGCCGGAAACGGCGGTTTTGTTTTAAAGGCTGGAAACCCGAACCGGCACCGGGCCGCTCTTGGGAAAAAGTGAACGGTTGCGGCGCGGCCAGAGGGCCAGCCCCATGGCCATCACGGCATCGAAGCGGTTGTTGTCTTCCCAGGTAATCTCCCGCATCTCCTGCTGAAGACTCCAGACCCGATTGTCCTGTTCGTTCTGGATAATGTCTGGATACTGAATCTCCCTGCGATTATGCAAAATCAGCAGATTACTCAGGAGCTGGCTCTTGGAACGGGGCGTGAAAACAACGCCGATTGGATTGAGGTCGGCCAATTCCGACAGGACCACGTCACCCAGTCCGCTGGCATCGACCACCACCATGCTCTGATATTCCTCACGCATACGGCGAATAGCGACAAAAACGTCGGACCAGTCGCGGTTATTGAAGCGAGTGAAGGCCACCAGCCGATACGGCTTTGCGGTGACATCGAAAGTCATCCCCACCGTATAAGTCTGCTTGCGGGCCAGGTCCCATCCGGAAATATAAATATGGTCGGCGATACGGTTTTGCAGGAGGTTCTCCCCCAAAGCATAATCGATATCGTCATTGCTGAAGATGGTGCGATTATTGTCGATGAACCGGCCCTCGATATTTTGCGCCACCCGGTCGGCCGGCAAATCCCTCAGGCGCCGGGACAGAGCCTGAGGCGAGATATAGGGATTATCGCGGCTGTCACCGAATTGGACATAACCCTGAATCGGGTCTTTCTGCAATTCCAGCATCCGTCGATAAAACCAATTCTTGCCGTTGGGAGTGGAAATGAGATCGAGGCGGCCGTCGCGGTCGGCCAGGCGCATCATGATAACATCGTTGATCAGGTATTCCGGATCGGTTTCGAACGCCGCTTCATCAAAGGAAAACAGGTCATAATCATTGCCCAGTAAATAATGGCCCCGATTCTGCGTCGTCCGGGCGGTGATTATAGCGCCGTTACCGA
>CAZGAV010000104.1:0-1390 GCA_964523575.1 uncultured Ignavibacteriales bacterium | reverse complement strand
CCGGCGGCGATTAGACCAACCTCGAGGCCCGATCGGCGGCGGTTTCCCGGTCGATCAGGCCGGCGCTGTACAGATCAATAATATAACCGGCTTCGGTTTTCTTTATTTCGGTCTGTTCCTGCGCCAGCGCCGAGACCTTGTTGTCGAACCGCCATTCGGCCGAAAGCTTGAACCCTTTGAGAGAAAGTTCGATATTGGCCAGCCAGTTAAGAAAATTGACGGCGGCTTTCTGTACCGAGGCGACCTGCCGCATAACCAGGTCATATTTAAACCGGGCCCAGCTCGTGGTCGTATTATACGAATACCCCAGAAGGAACGGCGCCAGGTTGGTGCCGCTGCAAATCTCCTCCACCATAGCCCGATGTGAAAGGTACCAGTTGTTCGAACGGGTGCCGCCCTGGTTGACCGGCCCGATATATTCGATCGCCACATCCTGCCAGGTCACCGGGTTGTCCTCCGGCTCGATATCTCTGATCATGGACACGGTATTGTCAAAGTAGGCGTTGGCCCGAGTGACATAGGCGTCGTCAGTCTCCCCTTCACGCCTTTCCGGAGGCGCGATTTTGACATGCAATCGATGATAGCCGGCATTATGCATACTTCGCCGCATATCATCCACCAACTGTTGCTCCACGTAGGATACAAACGGCACCGATTTTAAAATTGATCGGCCATAGGGATTCGACAGATCGCCATTGAGGGCATAGAAGAAAAGGTCCGGGCCGCGATAAACCCGTTCCCCGTTTTCGGTGGCTTCGACGACCCGGATTTCACCCGCGGGTGAAATCCGGACTTCGGTTCGTGCCGCGTCGAAAAATCTGAAGGCGCCGACGCCGGATAAATCCTTCTCTAGTTCCATCAATCCCACGATCGCTCCGTCGATAAACAGTGATTGGAACAAGGGATGTAAAAGTTCATCCGGCGCGCCGCCATGTCCCAGATTGATTCGATTGATCCTCAAAAACAGGTTCTCCAGGACGGCCTGGGCTTCGCGATTCTCAACCATGTTTTCATTTTCAAGGAATCGAAAATCGCCCGGCGCCGCCGCCAACCGGCTCCAGGTCCAGATCACGGAATTCACCAAAGGTATTGATTCCGCCATAAAACGGTAAAGCCGCACTCGAAAACGGCTGTCGCGCCAATCTCCTGACTGAAAAGCAATACTCCTCATCCTCTGCTGGCCATCCCTCAAAATTTCGGCTATGGCTCCCCGCCGCGGCCGACTGGCACCGGCAATAGATTCAACTTTACTTCGATTAAGTGTCATCGATTAATCCTCCATCCTTTTATTACCGGCCTGTTTTAGTAATCACCCCCAAACCTACGTCGATTTTGAATGTTGTTCGTCTGGACAGGCGTTCTTTAGCTAATTAATTGCTATACAATATAT
>CAZGAV010000103.1:0-9939 GCA_964523575.1 uncultured Ignavibacteriales bacterium | reverse complement strand
CCCGGCCAGATAGATACCCAGTCCCAAAACCAGCAAACATACCGCAACCGCGGCCTTGAAAAATACTCTTCGCATGAAATACCCCCGTAGTAATGCCTATTGTTACTAATTTATAACTGATTAATATACTCGTGGCAATAGTAATATGCGATTTTCTGTATTTTTTTGTGCCGGGCGCCCCACAGCTCTACTGTGGGATAAAACGCCACAAAATCAGCATGCCCGTGCGTCAGCCACGAATCTGGATTCCCGCTTTCGCGGGAATGACGGAAGAAGGAATGAAGGCAGACGGGGTGCTTTGCAGGCTCAGCATTCACATCTGCTGCTTACTAAAATAGAAATTATGTCGGGCGATGCTATTGATCTGATAGAATATATATTTAGATAAAGGCGGCCGTCGCCGGTGGGGGAGTGTTGCCAGTAAGCCCCGAAAATTAATGACAATCGATCACAAATGGCCGAACCGCTTTTTCCAGCGTTCGGCCAGCTGGTTATCAAGCTTTTCCTGAAGGGCCGGAGGGAGGTCCTCACAGATACCGTCCCGGCACAGCTTGACGGTCATTTTCATGTTGTCCACCATCAGACGGCAATTATTACAGCCGGCCAGATGCTGTTCCAGTTGGTCGCACAGTTCCGGTTCCAACTCACCGTCGATATAATCGGATAGATTGGTAATCAATTCGTCACATCGTCCCATTTTGACCATCCTCGGAAAAATATTCTCCCAGACTCTGCCGCAGGGCCAGCCGGGCCCGCAGGATACGGGATTTGGCATTGGCCAGCTTGATATGCAGGGCATCGGCCACTTCCTGCACCGACATATCCTGCGTGTACCTCAGCAGAAACGGAATGCGATATTTCAACGGCAGTTCATTTATGGCGATATCCAGTTTCTTTTTAATCTCGGCGTCGGTCATCTGCGATAAGGGGTCGTTCCAGTCGTATAGTTGCGGCGCGGCGGTTTCGGACTGGTCGTGTCCGGAGGGAAGGTATTCCTCGATATTGAGCAGTTCGCCTTTGTTCTCGCGGCCGTATTTAGCCCGTACGGCGTTGATGCAGATGGAATAGAGCCAGGTGCCGAAGGCCGACTCGGCGCGGAACTTCTTTATATTGTCGATGGCTTTCAAGAACGTCTCCTGAAAAATATCTTCCGCATCTTCGCGGTTTTTGGCCAGTTTCAGGGCCAGGCCGAAAATTTTGGGCCGGTAACTTTCGATCAGCCGATTGAAAGCCCGAAAATCTCCGGACTGGGCCAGCCGGACCAATTCCTTTTCGTCAGTTTCGATACCGTTTTTGACTTTTGGATTCACAATTTTTTTCATCACGGGGATTATACACCAAAAAGTCCGGCCCCGCCAACCAAAAAGCGGCCGGTGAATGCGGCGGTCGAGTTGATTAAAGGGCGTTGATTATGAGCGTCGTGACCTGCGGGTTGTCGGAGGGACCCCGGCAGGTATTCCGCTAAAGACGGCCGGCGAAGCGGGACGGGAAATATCCAAGGTGACCGGCGCGACGTTGTTTCTTAAATTGAACCGTTCGAATATTTCTATTCGGTCGGTTCGCCGGCGCCCTGGCGGCTTTTTCGTATTTCCACGAAAATGGCGACAACGGCCACGGCCATGAGTACGACCGCGACGGCAATAACGGCCAGAAAAACGTAAAATTCGGAGATCATGACCACCCACCTGTAAAAAATATTAAGGCTTCGTATTTATAAAAAAGTATCAAAAACCGTCGGGTGTTGCGTAATTCTTACAGCCTTAAAAAAACTTTATCGAGACAGCATAAATATATTGACTTCGGAGACATTTTTTGTATACATTTATTTAAATAATAAGATATTTAGAGAAAAATGCAATCAAAAAATCGTTCGACTAGAGATTTTAAATTTCCTCAACAGCTCATCCCCCTGAGTATCCTCTTCGTTATCGGCATTGCGGCCCTGGTCGTGGTGCGCCATTTTCTGGTGCCGCCGACTTTCGGCGAATACGGCCATTACCGCGCCGCCTCGATTGAGGATAATATGGCCCGGCCGACTGTCTATGCCGGGTATACGGTTTGCGGCGATTGCCACGACGATATTCTGGCCCTCAAATCGCATTCGAATCACAGGGGTGTGGCCTGCGAGGTTTGTCACGGCCCGGGGGGGAAACATGTCGAGGACCCGTCCGCGTTTCCTCTCGAGGCGCCGCGCCAGCGGGGTTTATGCCCTCTCTGCCACGGCTACGATCCGGCCCGCCCCACGGGATTTCCTCAAATTATCCCGGCCATGCATAATACCGGTCAGGCCTGTATCACCTGTCATAATCCCCACGACCCAACCCTGCCGCATGCTCCCGGCGAATGTTCCGCCTGTCATCGCAACATATCTAACCAGAAAGCGGTTTCGCATCATGCCTCTCTGAACTGTACCACCTGTCATAAGGTGCCGCAGGATCACTGGGTCAACCCCCTGACGATAATAGCTCAAAAGCCGACCGACAGGGCCCTTTGCGGAACCTGTCACGCCGAAGACGCCGACAGCCCGAAGACGATTCCCCGAGTCGCCATGGAAACGCACGGCGGGCGTTACCTGTGCTGGGATTGCCATTACCCGCATTCTCCGGAGGCCTATTAATGGATAAGGATAAAAGTAGATTCCCGCGAAGAGATTTTCTCAAGGTCATATCCCGGGCGGTGCCGGGCGGTCTGATATTTCTGGCGGTGCCGGGTGTCGAGGGTTTGCTTCGCGCTCAGGAAGAGGGCGAAGCTTACGATCCGTTCGAGCATAATTATGCCATGGGGGTCGATATTCATAAATGTATCGGGTGCGGCCGATGCGCCGACGCCTGCAAAAAGGAAAACAATGTTCCCCGCGAGCCGGTCTTTTTCAGAACCTGGGTCGAACGGTATGTTATCCCGGCCGAGGGCGACGCCATCGTGGACAGCCCCAACGGCGGCATCGACGGTTTTCCCGAGGAGAAAGAAAACGCCGATGTTTTGCGGTCGTTTTTTGTTCCCAAACTTTGCAATCATTGCGCCAATGCGCCCTGCGTCCAGGTATGCCCGGTCGGCGCCACCTACACCAGTCCCGATGGTGTGGTACTGGTGGATCAGGACTATTGCGTGGGGTGCCGATATTGCATCCAGGCCTGCCCCTATGGCGCCCGGTATCTTCATCCCGAGAAAAAAGTGGCCGATAAATGCACCTTCTGCTACCATCGCATCCGCAAAGGGATGCTGCCGGCCTGCGTCGAGGTCTGCCCGACTCAGGCCCGCGTTTTCGGCGAAGCCGGTAAACGGAGCAGTCCCTTGTACCGGTTCTTGCGGTTCAACGATGTCAACGTCCTGAAATCCTGGTTGAATACCAAGCCGAAAGTCTATTATGCCGGCCGGGACGGAGAGGTGCGGTAGGCGATGAATATTATTCTGGCAACGTTCGGAGTCCTGGCCGCTCAAGCGCATGGAATATCCGGCTATATTTATCCCAACGAATTCGAACTGCAATGGGGTCTGCTGATTGTTTTGTATCCGTACCTGACCGGCCTGGTGGCGGGCGCCTTTATCCTGGCGTCGCTGGAGCGGGTCTTCAATGTCAAGTCGATCATGCCGGTCTATCGTCTTTCCCTGCTGACGGCGCTGGCCTTCCTGCTGGTGGCGCCATTGCCGCTGCTGGCTCATCTGGGGCATCCCGAGAGAGCCTTCGAGATGTTCCTCACGCCGCATACCCAGTCGGCCATGGCCATGTTCGGTTTCGTTTATGCCTGGTATTTGATGGTCGTTTTATTGCTGGAAGTCTGGTTTGACTACCGCCGGGACATTGTAATCATGTCCCGGGAGAAAAAGGGCTGGACGAGGTATTTTTACAAGATCCTGACCCTCGGGGCCACCGATCTGTCGGAACGGGCATTGAGGTTCGACAACAAGGCCGGCCGGTTGATAACCATCATCGGCATTCCCTCGGCGTTTCTGTTACATGGCTATGTCGGTTTCATTTTCGGATCGGTCAAGGCCAATCCCTGGTGGAGCAGCGTTCTGATGCCGATCGTTTTCCTGTTCTCGGCCATCGTTTCGGGTATTGCGCTGGTTTTGCTGTTATACCTGATAATTTCGCTGATACGATGGAAGCAGATCAGCATGGTATGCGTCAACAAGCTGGCGGAATTCCTTCTGTACGCCATGATGGTCGATTTTTCCCTGGAATTGCTGGATTTTATACAGCGTCTATATGAATCGGAAGAATCGATCGCCATTCTGTCGCAAATGGTATCCAGCCGGCTCTTCATCAGCCTGATTGTCACGCAGATCATTCTCGGATCGATAATTCCCATGGTGTCGATAATCATGGCCCGCTTCGGGCGAGTGCCCGACGAATTGCGGCGGATATTATATTTTCTGGCGGCGATTCTGGTGCAGGTCGGCATTTTCAGCACGCGCTGGAATGTCGTTATCGGCGGCCAGCTTTTTTCCAAGAGCCTGCGGGGATTGACAGTTTACAAGATGGAGCTTCTGGGACTCGAAGGCGTCCTGATGACCGGATTTCTACTGATTTTGCCTTTCGTGATACTTTATGTCATCACCAGGATATTGCCTCCCTGGGGCGAGGGGCATGATGCCGTATCGATCTCGTCCGGCGCCGGCGAATAAACCGGTTTTCCCCTTGATGGCAAGGGGGCCGGGTCAGGGAAGGTCGTTTGTCCGATTGATTTAAGTCAAGGACTCCAGAGTGATATTTAATATGATTGACTCGGATCGGAACCGTGAACGCGGGAGGCGAATGTTTCAATGGTGCGGGAGAAAACAGTGCCGGGCGGAAAAATGAAAAGACGATCATTTCTGAATTATATCCTCGGCGGGGGCGTCGCGGCGGTGCTGGCTACGATTTTTTATCCGATTTACAGGTATATGAAACCTCCCGATATCCCGGAGGCCAATCAGTCGCAGGTAACCGCCTGCACCCTGACCGAACTGAAGGCCGCGGAGAATAGATATAAGACCTTTCGATTCGGCCGCCAGCTGGGTATCGTGGTGTTGCTGGCGGATGGAGAAATCAGAGCCTTTTCGGCAACGTGCACGCATCTGGATTGCACAGTTCAATACCGTCCGGATTTGAATATACTCTGGTGCGCCTGTCATAACGGCCAGTATGACATGACCGGACGAAATATCGCGGGCCCGCCGCCTCGGCCTTTGCAACAATGGGCGGTTCACTATGATGAAGGTTCCGATAATATTTTTGTTTCCAAGGGGGGAACGGCCTGAGTATGAACAGCGGCGGGATAGGCAGCCGAGTGTACGAATGGATCGACCGGCGGGTCAAGGTTCAGGCCCTGGTCGATTACATGGCTCAGAAATCGGTGCCCAAGCACCACCATGCGATCTGGTATTATTTTGGGGGGATCTCGCTCTTCTTCTTTATCGTCCAGGTCAGCACCGGTATTCTGCTCCTTTTGTATTACCGGCCGGGCGCCGATACGGCCTACGAATCGGTCAAGTTCATTATCACTCAAGTCCAGTTCGGCTGGCTTATAAGAGCGATTCATTCCTGGTCTGCCAACCTGATGGTCTTGTCGGCATTTATCCATATGTTCTCGGTTTATTTCACCAAAGCTTACCGGCTGCCGCGGGAACTGACCTGGGTGAGCGGCATCGGCCTTTTGGGACTGGCCTTGTTTTTCGGGTTTTCGGGATATCTTCTGCCCTGGAACCAACTGGCATTTTTCGCCACCAAAGTCGGTACCGGGATGGTCGGAGCCTTGCCTGTGGTGGGGGATTTCTTCTTAAAAGTGATGCGAGGTTCGGATGAGGTGACGGGCGCCACGATCACCAGATTTTTCGGACTTCATGTCGCCGTCCTGCCGGCCCTGTTTACGGTTGTACTGACGATTCATCTGCTGTTGGTGCAGCGCCAGGGGATGTCGGAACCGGTGGAGTGGAAGACGAAGACGGCTAACCGGAAGCAGATGCCGTTTTTCCCCAATTTCCTGATGCGTGATCTTCTCCTCTGGCTGATTGCGCTGAATGTTCTGGCGATTCTGGCGGTGTTTTTCCCTTTTGGCATATCTCCCTTTCATTGGGACCTGGGCATCAAGGCCGATCCCTTCGTGCCGCCTCCGGCGGTGATCCGGCCGGAATGGTATTTCATGTTTGTCTTTCAAACCTTGAAAATGCTTCCAGCGAGAATTTTGGGGATCGAGGGAGAACTGGTCGGAATTTTCGGCTTTGGCCTCGCCGGTCTGTTCTGGATGCTGGTGCCGTTTTTCGATCCCGAATCGACTCGAGGCAGAAAGGCTCGAATGTTCACGGTAATCGGTCTGATAGCCGTCATTTTTATCCTGTTTATGACAATTCTGGGATATTTGGTGAAGTAGGAGGGACTGTTGAAACGATTGGCCCGAATAATCATTATATTGGGAACGATATTCCTAGTCGGGATTCCGTTATCGGCGGCCGCCAAGAATAATTGCCTCGGATGCCATAGCGAATGGGAAGACGGTGAAAGTGCGCCCACGAAGCGATGGCCTTATGACGTGCATAACCAGGCCGATCTCACCTGCGTCGATTGTCATGGTGGCGACCCGGGGCTGGAGGACATGGATGCGGTGCGTTCGTCCCGGGGATACCGGGGAGTGCCGAAAACAGCGCAGATCCCGGGATTTTGCGGCCGTTGCCATTCCGATGCGGCCTATATGAAAAAATTCAATCCGTCTCTTCCGGTCGACCAGGTCGTCAAGTACAAAACGTCGCGACACGGGCAACTTCTTGAAAAGGGCGATACCATGGTCGCCACCTGCATTTCCTGCCATTCGGTGCACGATATCGGCAAAGCCGGGAGTCCCCGGTCGAGCACCTATCACATGAATATTCCGAAATTGTGCGCATCGTGCCATTCCGATCCGGTCCATATGGCCGGATACGGGATTCCGACCGATCAGTACGAAAAATACGCCTCATCGGTGCACGGCGTCGCTCTGCTGGAGCATGAAGATGCCGGAGCGCCGGCCTGCAATGATTGCCACGGCAATCACGGCGCCATTCCACCCGGAGTGGAGGATATTTCCTCCGTCTGCGGTCTTTGCCACGCCAAGGTCGCCGGCCTGTTCGATAAATCACCGCATAAAGCGGCCTTTGAAATGAACGATTTTCCGCAATGCGAAACCTGTCACTCCAATCATGCCATTGTCAAACCGCGTGATGTCATGATCGGGACCGGCCCGCAATCTTTGTGTATCGAATGCCACTCGAAAGACGACGGCACCAAAGGGTATGTTACCGCGGCCACGGTTTCGATTCTGCTCGATTCCCTTGTGCATCTCGAGGATACCGCGACGGAGGTCATAAACGAGGCGGAATCCAAAGGTATGCTGGTTGAAGACGAACGATTTGCCCTCAAGGACGTTCATTCCTCTTTGATAACGTCACGGACGCTGGTTCATACCTTTGATCTGACGAAAATCCAGCCGGAATTGGATAAAGGAATAAAATTGGCGGTAGCGACCGAAGGGCGCGGATTGCAAATTATCGGCGACTACTATTTCCGCCGCAAAGGACTGGTCGTGGCGTCGATTTTCATTACCCTTCTGGCGATCCTGATCTGGATGAAAATCAGGCGACTGGAAAAGCATCAGAAGAAATGATAATTTGGATTTAGTAGCCGCCGTTGCGGACCGGTGAACGGAGTAATTGCCCTTTTGGATCGACACCGGATCTCACTTGCCTCGGACACAAATCTCTTTCCTATGCATTGCCGGCGTAGCCCCGAAGACTCTCAATCTTCATAGTACGCCCCTCCACGTAAATGCAAAATGTCGATGTATAATATGTATTAATCTTTGAAATGTGCGCTCGTGATATTTTTCACTTGCATAATGGCTTACAATCAATTAGTTAGTGAGTGTTCACTACAAGAAAGATGACTATGATATCTGAGGATCGAAAAAAACAGATTATCTACGAGGCCATGAGGCTTTTCGCGCATTACGGATATGATGTCGTGACCATCAAGCAATTAGCCGACGCCTGCGGCATCAGCGAACCGGCGCTTTATCGGCATTTTCCCTCGAAGGAAGCGATCTATGGAGCGGTTCTCGAATCTCTGAAATCGACCCTGGATTATATGCCACTTTTCGAGCACTTGAAAACGGAATCGGAACCGGGGGCGGTGCTTATGGCATTGGCTTCCCACATCCTCGATTTTTTCAATCGGCATCGGGAGACATACCGGTTGCTTCTATATTCTACCTTGCGGGAGCACAGCAAAGCCCGCAAAATATTCCGCGAGGTTCGCGGACCCTATGTCGATTTTTTGACTCAGCAATTGGACCGGCTTCATGCCGAGGGAAAAATCAGGAAGAAAAACAATGAAATCACGGCCCGTTGTTTCGTGGGGATGGTTTTCGATTGCGCCCTGAGTTCGTCTTTATGGAGGGGTTTTCAGGGACAGGTGTACGAACCCGAAGAAATTATCGCCAATAACGTGCCCATTTTCATAGAGGGACTTTCGATTCGGTGAGCATCATAGAGAAATATCAGGGTTCCCGAATTTATTGGGTGATGCCGGCCGTGTCCGAGGAAGTTGCCATACTTTTACCGCATCATGACCTTGATTTTTCCGAGGTTAATGAGTATTCTCACCTCAACTACGGCTACTTGCAACTGGATTTCGGTCTCGAATTCCAGGCGGCGCCGCGCGTCACGCTGACCGCCGACGGCGAGTATGCCGATCTCAGCGACAAGACCGGATATGTTTATGGCGTTGAATCGGGATCGTATTTTATGGTGCGAACCGGAGTGTAGGTGGATTTTTAAATGAGAGAAGCGGCAAATCGCAAATCTATCGCGGGGCCGGGATCTGAAATTCCCGGCTTTGGCGATAGTCAAAGACTCGTCAAGAACTGCCGGGAGTTTTTCCGAAGTCGTCGTTATTGTTGTAAGATGCTTAATGATAACGACTTGTCGCCACGGTCGAGTCGTTTCCGGGGCGTTCTCTTTTTGTCTTATTTTGTGATATTTTTCACTTGCCGAATCAGGACTAATATAGTATTTTTAGCACCGGGAAAAATGATTGCTTCGATTTTGACATCGGGAAAGAGATTTGCTGAAGCCAGCCTTGGGCCGACCCGATTTCGGGCCAGAGCGGGCCGGTCAATTCCTGATTTTATAAGAAACGACAATCGACTTCGGGACCGAGCCGGGTCGATGGTGGCGTTTCTCACTGAGGTGGGGTAATATGAAGGACGTTATTCTTGTCGCGGTTTTGTTTCTATTCGTCAGCTTGTCGGCGCCGGCGGGGGCTCAACCCGCTAACAGCGATTGTCTCGAATGTCATGATATAGCGGTCGGGGAAGTCGGGGGTAAATACGACGCCGCCCTGGAATTTTCCATCCATGCCGACATGGCCTGTGTTGACTGCCATTCATCTATCGAAGAACTGCCTCATGCCGATTCCCTGCCGAAGCCGCAATGCGGCGATTGTCATGCCGAGGAGGCGGAGGTTTATCAATGGCATGGCCGCTACAAAATCGAAGAATGCCAGGATATCCCCTGTTGTTCGGATTGTCACGGCAAGCATGATATTTTGCCGTCGACCGATAAACAGTCGCGGGTAAACCCGCTTCACCTTCCCGAAACTTGCGGCAAATGCCATGAAGATCTGGATTTGACGACCAAATACGAGATGCTGTATGGCAAGGCGGTGCAGTTGTACCAGAGCAGTGTGCATGGCAAGGCGTCGCTAGGCGGCGTTTATCTGGCGGCCACCTGCAACGACTGCCATTCATCGAACGGCACGGCTCACAAGATACTCGGCCCCGGCAATCCCGAATCGTCCATCAACCATTTCAACATCCCCAAAACCTGTGGCAAATGTCACCGCAACGTTGAAAATGATTTCTGGGAAGGCATCCACGGCAAGCTGGTGGCGCGCGGCGAGACCGATTCGCCGGTTTGCACCAACTGCCA
>CAZGAV010000102.1:0-10367 GCA_964523575.1 uncultured Ignavibacteriales bacterium | reverse complement strand
GTGGCCGTGAAAAACAGGTTGCGCATCCCCTTATGCTTCCAGATGTAGCGAAACCCCTCGGCGGTGTCGCGCGCGAAAGCTCGGATTAATTCGCGCGTGCTCCGGGTGCGCTCCGGAAATTTCTGCGGGATGGTGATAAACGCTTCCGTGAAGGCCGATACCAGATAGGTAATCCCATCCGCAAGAAATAGGGTCGGCGCTCCCAGTATTCGGTACAGGATACCGCCGGTGCCCTGTCCGGCCAGACTGGCAATCTGCCCCGATGATTGGTTGAAAGAATTGGCCGCCGACAGTCTTTCGGTGGGAACCAGATCGGGAATGGAAGCGCCGATAGCCGGGCGGAAAACAGCCGACAGGATGCCCAGCAATATGGACACGGCCGCCAGCCAGAAAACGGTAAGTTCAACCGCTTCCGGAGATAAAAACATCATTACGGCCAGCGAAACGACAGCCAGACCGCTGAGGAAATCGCAGACGACAATTATTTTTTTTCGGGAATAGCGGTCGGCGAAAGTCCCGCCGAATGGACCCAATATAACCCCAGGAAGCATCGACAGCATCATGATCAGGCCCATGATGCCGGCCGATTCGGTGGCTTGTTTGAGCCAGAACATCATGGCCACGGCGTGCGCCTGATTGCCCAACTGGCTGACAAACTGCCCCTGCCAGAGCAGGAAGAAATTTTTATTTAGAAGTCGCCGAGGCTCTTCCACCGTTGTTGCCATTTCCCCTGCGTAATATCGCCCGAACTATTAATCTTCGAGGTTTTTCCTGACCCAGTTTTCAAGTCCATCAGTCAGGACCAATTCCTGCGCCGTCGTGCCTACCGGATCAATATCATATTCACGGCCGTCGGCCGATAATGTCGAATTCCGGAAATCCAGCCGGCCCACAATTCCAGTCCGTATCGATAATTTATCCTGACCGAATCGTTTCTTCAGATCGCGCACCAGTTCGGGAGATTCAATGACCAGAAAACCATTGTTCATGGCGTTTCGTTTGTAGGTTTCGGAGAATGACCCGGCCATGACCAGACGAATGCCGCGATATTTTAGAGACGTCGCCGCTTGCTCCCGGGAACTGCCGGTGCCGAAATTAAAACCGCCGACCAGCAGGTCGCCTTCTTTGACCAGCTTGCCGAATTCCGGGTCATAATTTTCCATGACCACCTGAGCCTGCTGTTCGGGTGTAATATCGTCGATATAAGTGTACTTCCCCGGATAAATGCCGTCGGTATTGAGATTGTCCTGGTGGCAGAATATCAATTCGCCTTCGATGGATTCGGGAAATCCATCCAGAATCGGCGTCGGGCCATCGGCCCCTGCCGGTTTTTTGCCGGTCTGAATCGAGGCCTTTATTTCGGTCGCTCCCATGCTATCCGGGCCTTTGATATAACCGGCAATGGCCGAGGCCGTGACTACCTCGGGCGAAGCCAGATAAACCTCGGCCAGTTTCGATCCCATCCGGCCTTTGAAATTGCGGTTCGTAGCCGAAATCCCGACCTCGCCATCCTGCAATAAACCGGCTCCCAGACCGATACAAGGGCCGCATCCGGGGGGCAGAACCCGGGCTCCGGCCTCAACCAGTTTTTGCCAGTCACCGCGCTTTTCGCTCTCCGATTGAACCTCGCTGGAGGCCGCGGCGATATAAAATTCCACCCCATCGGCAACCTTGCCGCCTTCGGCCACGTTGGCCGCCGCCGCGATATCCTCGACCCGGCTGTTGACACAAGAGACCAGATAGGCCTTGTTTATTTTGACCTTCTTCCGGCTCATCTCGCTGACGGAAGTCATGGTTTTGACCTGATTAGGGCCAGCCACATAGGGCCTCACTGATCTCAAGTCCAACTTTAACTCAACAGCGTAATAGGCTCCATGATCGGCAATTATAATATCGCTTCGCAATCGCTCGATATTTTTTTCATTGAGCCGGGGATGAATGCCGCCGCCATCGGAATCAGAAGGCACTCCCGCCAAACCTCGCCGGGTGATATATTCGGCCCGGTTGCGAAGCCAGTTCAGGGTAATATTGTCTATCGGGAAAACGCCGGCCAGAGCGCCCCATTCGGTGGTCATATTGGCAATTGTCAACCGAGAATCGATATCCAGCGAGGCAATACCATCGCCGACGAATTCGACGGCATGATTGAGGACTTCGTCATTGTTGAAATGCCCGCAAAGGGTGATGATGACATCCTTGCCGGTAACACCCGGATTAAGGCGTCCGGTCAGTTCCACCCGGGCAACCGGCGGAACCAGCCACCAGGTCCGTCCGGTGGCCCAGATAGCCGCCGCGTCGGTGCGGACGACCGGCGTTCCCAGACAGCCGAGACCGCCGTACATGTTGGAATGGCTGTCGGAGGCGACGGCCATCGTGCCCGGCCAGGCGTAGCCTTCCTCGCACATGATCTGGTGTCCGATACCGCGTCCGGCCGGATAAAAATCGACGCCCATCGTTTTGGCGAATTCAGCGATATCGGCGTATTTCTTGAGGTTTTTTTCCGATTTATCCTGCACGTTATGGTCGAGGGTGAAAACCGGTTGACGGGGCCGGGCGATCTTTTTGGCGCCGATGCTCTGAAATTTTGGTATCACGGCCCCGGTGTTGTCATGGGTCATTACATGGGCCGGCTGGATAAAAATATATTCGCCGCTGTGGATTTCACGGCCCGGTTCCAGGCCGACGGCAAAGCGCTGGGCGATTTTTTCTATCAAATTTTGAGACATATTCCACTCCTGACAAAACCTTGCATAAACCGGGCGGATCGCCCGCGGCAGTCTTATTTCACCAGTTCAAAATCGATAAAGTCGGCATGGTGAAAGATGATACTTTCCGGTAGTCGTTTTTCACCGGCGCCTTCCTTGCTGTGAGTTGCGATAATATGCATTACTTCGGAGGGGACATCATGCTTGAAGGCCAGCCCGACCCCGCTGAACGGGTGCCGGATGTGTTTGCCGTAATCGGATTTTACCGGTTTGCCATCGACGATTTCGAACTCGCACAATTTGCCGACATCGGCCAGAAGAGCGCCGGCTATCAGGTAATCGCGATTGACCGGCGTCCGGTTGCCGCCATGAATCTGGTTCAGGACGTCATCGCAGGCCATGCACATCCGGCAGACGGCGCGGACATGATCGATAAAAGTGATCTTGACATTCTCGGCCAAAAGCGTAAACGGCATGGATCGCAGGAGTTCCTCCGTCCAGCCCCGGAAGGCGACAGCGTCTTCCCAGCAGGCGATAACCTTTTCTTTCAGGGTCGCGTCTTTTATTTCTTCCACTTCCGGCAGGAGCCGGACTATCATCTCTTTCATGACCACCTCGTCAACTGCAGTTCATTTTAGTCTTGATGGAAAATAGAATGCCCCTTCCTGTTTGTCAACAGCAGAAACGTTTGTAGCCAATCCGGGGAACATGGGATCGGCTCCGGCCATTATATTAATAATATGAAGAATTTCTGGTTGTTCAAAACCGAACCGGGGACATTCTCAATTGACGATTTGGCGCGGGAAAAACGCAGTCATTGGGAGGGAGTACGCAACTATCAGGCCCGCAATTTCATCCGGGACCAAATGCATACCGGCGATGAAGTCCTGATATATCATTCGGGCCTGAAACCGCCGGTGGTCGCCGGCCGGGCCCTAATCGTGCGTTCGGCTTATCCCGATTTCACCGCCTGGGACAAAAACAGTCCCTATTTCGATAAACGGTCGACGGCTGAAAAGCCGGTCTGGTTTATGGTCGATGTCGAATTCGTCGAAAAATTTCCCTCACCGGTGACCCTGGATCAAATCAAGGCCGACCCCGAACTCTCGCAGATGATGGTCGCCCGACACGGAATGCGTTTATCGATCCAACCGGTGGAGCGAAAGCATTTTGAAAGGATTATCGCTTTGGGCCGGGAGAAGGGATAATAAAGTCTGGAAAAATTCCGGCGGAAATCCCCTCGACCGACCGCATTTTAGGTTGACTTTGACTCAAATTTTCTCGATTTTGCCTCAGATAAAAACAAAAAGCGAGGTATTTGTCCATGCCGATAAAGAAAGAACTTCTGGAAATTCTCTGCTGTCCGATGACCAAAAAGCCGGTAGCCATGCTTCCGGGCGACAAACTGGCCCGTCTCAACGAACTGGTGCGCAAAGGCGTCATCAAAAACGCCGACGGCAGTCCCGTCAAGGAACCGCTTCAGGAGGCCCTGATCACCACCGACGGCAAGACGATTTACCGCATCGATGGCGATATTCCGGTTATGCTGGCCGATCTGGGTATTCCCACCGATCAAATCGAAAACTTCTAAGTCAGCCGGAGTCTTCCGGGCGGGAGGGATTTAATTCGTCCGGAATTCGGCTCCCCGCTCTATCGATATCTCCTATTATTCGGCCCCTCATTTTTCTTTAAGCGTAGACTATTCCGAAAGTCCAAGTCCGATAGAAATTGCTGAGAATTTTTTATGGGGTCGAGAAGGAGAAGAAATTATCCGCCGGCGGGCCCTGGACGACAATGGCCAAATGGCCCGCCGGATGATGTTGTCACAAAACTCCGTCACAATCCCTGCTGACGAGTTTTCGGGACGCCGCCGATTAATAAATCGGGCAAAGCGTGTTGGGCGGACAAATCGGCTGGATGCTCAGGCGCCCGCAAATATTGGTATTGCAGACGGTCTTGCATTTCTGATCCAGAATCGCGATCGGCTCGATCAGATAAACCATGAATTCACCTCCTTACAGGGTATAAAATGAGATGGCGGCCGTCGGGCCCGTATGTGGGAGGAAGGCCTCGCCTGATGGCGCCCGCCGACCACGCCTATTATTCGGTATTTTGAATATCAGGAAATTCCCGTGCTCTGGCGAATTTTCGCCGCCTCTCCCCTTCCGCGGAAAATCAGTTATTGTCGCCCGGTAAAGGATAAATGCCATAATCGAAGATGCCAAGTTTAATGCCGGGTGTTTGTATATCGATATAGCCTTTAATATAAAAAGTCAAGTATATAATTAGGGGCGGCGGCGCCGATCAGCCGAAATCCACGATCGACCCGCCGCTTTGTTCAATCGAGCATCGCATATTTCCATATAGGAAGTAAATGTGTTTGCTCGAAGGGGGGGCATGAATTATGTTGTTTGCGACGCACCGGGGTAAAGCATCAGGCAAATCATGGCTCGGAATTCAAAAGAGGAGTATCTATGAAGACTTTTCGTTTAATTCGGCTCAGCCTTGTGGCCGTTTTACTTCTGGTGCTTTCAACCGCGGCCCAGGAGAAACCCTGGATCGATATGGAAAACTGCGCCTTTTGCAAATGCCTGACCGAGGATCCGCACTTGCTCGAAAATATGTCTTGGGAATACCATGATATCGATAACGGGCTGATGATTGTCACTGCCGTTGCCCCCGAGTTCAAGGAATCGTATCTCAAGGCTCAAAAGGCGATGGAGGCGCTGGCGATGCAGATGGCCTCGGGTAAAACCGACATCAAAACCTGCGGCCATTGCGATTATTTCGGTCATTTGATGGCGGTCGGGGCTCATTTCGAAAATATCCAGAGCAAGGTCGGTCATATCATGCTGATCACCTCGGAAAAGCCCGAAGTTCTGGATATGATACGGGAATTCGCCCGGCGTAACCGCGAGGAATTGGCCAAAAAGGATCAGGGTCGATAGCGGGGCTAAATTTCGAGAATTCTCTCCTGCGAAAGCAAATAAAAACGCCGGGAGTTATCCGCTCCCGGCATTGTCGTCAATAATCATTAATCCCGACCAAGGGCGATTTATTAATCATCATCCTCATGATCGAAATCATCATCACCTTCATGATCTTCGTCGCCGCAATAGCCCGGACCGATCAGGCCGTTATTGTAATCATCGAGCGTTCCCATCCAGTTGAGGACCATCTTCCGGTCGGCCTTGCCCAGCGAATCCCAATCCATCCAGTCGTGCTGAGCCAAAAAGGCGTCGGCGTTGGCCATCAAATCGGCCACATCGTAATCGACAGCCCCATTGGCGATATTCAATTTGGCCGCCAGCAATTGAGCGTAGAGTTTGGTTATACCGTTTGACGGTTCACCGTAGGTATGCATCGACAGGACATCGACCGCAATCCGGGCGTCGGTGACGGCCATACTCTTGTCTCCATCGGCGTCGCCCAGCCAGATCGGCAATAGATCGCTGACCACGTCGGCCTGAGGCCCGAAACCGGCGTGATTTTTCCAGTAGCCTTTGGAGCGCGTGCATCCGCTGTCGGAGATCACATACATGCCCGCATCATAGAACGGGTAAACGACATTTTCGGCCACGGTGAAGCAGGCGGTCATGCCCGTCATGGGATTGACGTCGCTGTCAAACCAGTCGCTTTCCCCCTGGTCGGCGGCCGTGAACTCATATCCCATCGGCAGATCGAATCCGAGGTAATATTCTCCGGCAGGCACGCCCATGAAATGATACATCCCTTCGGAATCGGTCGTCGTCATCATAATCAGGCTGTCCTGACAAGAGTAAAGAGCCACGCCGATACCTTCCATCCCCGGTTCCTCAAGGGTGTCATCCTGCACGCCGTTCATATTGGCGTCCATCCAGACCCGGTCGCCCACAATGGCGCCGTCGATCGTATCAACCATGTACATACCGGCATCGACATTGAGATTGACAGTCATGGAATCGATGCTGAAACATCCGGTGCGGCCGGTCATCGGATCGGCATCGCTATCAAGCATATCATCGCCGCCCTGATCATTCACGGTGAATACAAACCCGTCCGGAGCCTCGAACTGGACGAAGTAATCGCCGGGGGCAAGGCTTTCGAAAGCATAATATCCCATGGAATCGGTGACCGTAGCGCCGACCATTTCAGGGATGGTATCGCAGGTGAACAGTTCGACATTTACGTCGGCGATCCCCGGTTCCTCGGCCAAATCACCCTGAACGCCATCCATATTGGTGTCATACCAGACCCGATCGCCGACGGCCGGCGCCGTCAGAGCATTCGACCGCAGAGACAGCAACTGATTCCCCGGCTCGACGGGGTTAGATTCGCGACTGCACCCGGCCGCGAGGGCCAAAATTAAGACGCAAATAATTGCGCCCGCAGATCGAATAGTCATTTGGTTTTCCTCCAAATTAGTTTTCGGCAAGTAGAGTTATAAGACTGATATATAATACGATCAAAATGTCCGATTGTGGGACTTCCGTCAATACATATTTGGCCCTAAATGGGCCCGCAAGGGCCTAAAATGAAGGTTTTTATGGACTTTTCACTTTTTTGGGGCGTCCTTGCTTTTAGGGATTGGTCTTTATGAAAAAAATCGCCTTCACATTGATATTAACGATTTTGGCCCTTGTCGAACTCTACCGACCATGTTTGTCGGATCAGGCTTTCCCCTGGCTGTCAGAGTCAGATTCGACAGCCCGCGAAGTTATCTCCGATATTAGTCCTCCGGCCGGTTTTAGCCGCCGCCCCGCGCCCGAGGGGTCTTTCGGCTCATGGTTGCGCCGACTTCCCCTCAAACCCGACAAAACCCTCGTTTACCTTTACGACGGAAGCCCCAAACGCAATCAAAACGCTCATTATCGCATCGTGGATATTGATATCGGACAGAACGACCTCCAGCAATGCGCCGACGCCGTTATCCGGCTGAGAACTGAATTCCTATACAGCCGGAAGGATTTACCGCTGATCCATTTCAATTTTACCAGCGGTGACACCTGCTCTTTTGAACGCTGGGCGGCCGGGTACCGGCCGACGGTCAGAGGCAATGAAGTCAGGTGGTCCAAAAAAGCCGATCCCGATTCCGGCTATGGATCCTTCAGGCAATATCTCAACACCGTTTTTACCTACGCCGGAAGTTCTTCGTTTTCGAAGGAAATGATCCCGGTCGCAGATATCGGCCGCCTTCAAGCCGGCGATGTTTTCATTCACGGCGGTTTCCCCGGGCATGCCGTAATCGTGGTTGATGTCGCCGACAATATTGAAACCGGGGCTACGGCCTTCCTGCTGGCCCAGGGGTATATGCCGGCACAAGATGTTCACATTTTGAAGAACCCGTCCGATCCGCATTTGAGCCCCTGGTACATCATCGGGGCCGATGATCGCCTTAACACGCCGGAATGGATATTCGACTGGCGCGATTTGCGGCGATTCCGGGAAGAATAATCAAGATCGCCCCAAAGCTGCCGCCTTTTCCGATATGAGACCGGAGATGATTATCGGCTGCCGGTAATTATATTATATGCGAGCACGGAATCGGATAATACCGGTCGCCGGAGCAGTACTCGGTATTGAAATCCGGGTTGCAATAGAAGATACCGCCGCCATCCCTCCTTGGACCGCCGGCAGAAGCCCGTAACACCCGGCCTCTACTGGCGGGACAATCGCCGATGCTTGTTTCCTGTCTCCGTTCCATTGCTTGAATTTGATGTCATGCTTTAATTAATCCAATGTTTATGATATCTCTCTGTCAAGATTAGTCTGTAATTATGCCGGGACGATTTTTTTATTAAGCTTAATTTGATGATATAGTCATTTTGCGCGGCCCGGCGGCAACGAGAAAACATTTGACAATGTAGCAAGATGATATTATTATTTTAAAAGAGAGCGTAATACGGGCGTCGCCCGGCAACGACGAGACGGCATCTTCGCAGGCCGTTCGATTTATGTCTCTCCGATTATTCGTGTACAGATTGATTTTGGTCGAACCCATTCGGGGCGGTGATTCCGCCTGATCCTGATTTTCGGGAGGCGGACGTATCATGAACGGCCCAAGTAAGATAAATCCGCCGCGAGGCTCGTCCGGATATGCTTCATGGTGTGCGAAGAAGTCAGCGAGGAGGGTTTTGCAATGATCCAGAAAAACTGCGGGGGCAAAACGGCGGCGACAGGTCAGGCGCAGGTGACCAAACCGCTAAAGTATTACCTGCTCTTGGCCTTTATATTCTTCATGTCCCCGCTCAGTATCAGTTTCGGCGACAGTCAGGCGACCTTCTCGGTTTTGAACAAAACCGGGTATTTCCTCCATGTTTACATTAACGGTGAACCGTATCTGTATTTGGCCCCGATGCGCCGGGCCACTTTGCAGTCGGCCACGATTACTTTCGATGTTACGGCATTTTACGCGCCGGGACAGGGAGTTTCCGGCTATGTCGACCGTTTGTTCGACGCGCCCTATACCGCTCCATCGACCCACTCATCCGGGTGCAAGGACGACTCGGATAACAACTCCAATCTGGGGTGCGAATGTTCCAAATCGACTACTCCAGCCGATTACGGGAGCGTGACCTGGGAAGTGACCGCCGATACTATGGCGGTTGGCGAACTATAATCAACGGGAGGAAAGATGAACAAGCGATTTGTAATATATCTTCTGTTATTGGGCGGACTATTTTCCGTCCTGCTGATTAATACCGCCGTCGCGCAGACCGAATTTACACGCGGGAAATTTTCGTTCGGCGGCGGTCTCGGGATTTTCCAGGGGGCAGGCGACTGGACCAACCACCGTTATGCACCGGGGGTCAAACAGTTTTCGCGGGGATTTGCCGCCGAAGTAATGGTCGAATACGGTTTCGCCCGTTGGGGCGGTGTCGCCGCCACTTTTGGCGGCGGTGATCTGGGCACCGGGGAATGGGTCGATTACTCGCGCTCTCTGGGCGATAATATCACCGCCTCGGCCCAGATGTATCATTTCAGCCTGACTTTCCGCCCCTACCTTCTCTATCGGGCCAGAGATATTCTGAAAATGGATTTCGGCGTCGGCGGCTTTTTCCCCAGCGGCAACGAGAGCTTTCTGTTCTTCGCCTATGACTACACCTTCCTGTACGATAAATTTTCGATGGTATCCGGAATAGAGTACTGCCATTTCGTCAAACCCAACCTGGCTCTGGCAGCCAGAATCGAGTTCATTTATGCCGACGGCGCGATCGAGTACGCCGACGGCCTGACGCAGAATGCCATCGGGTTTCCGTTTACCATTGGAGTGCGGTTTTATCCGTGATTGACACGCGGGTTTTGATCGGTATCGCAGAATACGAGCGGCCGTCGCAAAACGGCCTCGATTATAATTGATTTCATAAGCCCACCCGTCCCCCAAAAGGACGGATGGGTTTTTTACGGGTAATGCGAAATAAATTCAATCGTCGCGGTTTCCCGGCGACGACGCCCTTCAAAATCGGTCAGTCTCTACTACATGCCCGCTTCTTTGCCGAGTGCAAAACCATAACCGACCATGAAAGTCAGATTCCAGTTCCGCATGCTTCCGGGGCCGATCGCGATATCTTCGGCGACGACAGCTCTGTTATCGAGAATATCGGTCAGGCTGATAGTGAACCGGAGATCGAAAATCAGCATCCCGCTCTGCCCCATCATCCAATCCATCCCGGCGCCGACGGC
>CAZGAV010000101.1:0-10633 GCA_964523575.1 uncultured Ignavibacteriales bacterium | reverse complement strand
ACGATCGTTTCGCCGGTAATAACGAAGGCCAGATCCAGCGAGCCCTGACAGATATGTTGAACCACGCCGCCCGGAATATTGAAGTTAAACCCGCGCACATCCACCGATATCCATTCCGGATTATAATCCGGTATTTCATAGGTGAAAGGTCCATAATGTCCCTCGAAATAGTCATTATAGAATAGAGTCGTCCGCCCGATATACGGCGATTCCGGAACCCCCGGAAGCGGCGGGCCCTGTTCCGGATATTCGATCGACCATAAATCGGTTGACCAGTTGACGGCGACCTCCAGGAAGGACGGTTGCGCCTGATCGAGCGGGAAAGCATCGAACTCTATGATGCCGTACTTTTTTCTGGTGCTGTCGAAGGGGTGATCGTAAAACCAGATATTCCACCAATCCTCTTCGGGGTAGAAATACCATCCCTGGCCGAAGGGGTCATCCCCACCGCCGTCAATGAGATTCCCCAGAGGATCGACCCTGATAAACCAGTTGTTGACCAGCGGCTGAGCCGGCTCCCAGATATCGACCCAGCTGAGATTGCCCCAGAAGGCATAAACAGCATCGTCGTTCCAGTGATCATCGGTGGATTTCCAGCCCCAGGTCGTGGCTGAAGGATCAGCGACGATGGCTGAGATATTAAACCAGTATATCGTTCCCGAATCCTGAATGAAATTATCCGGATCGGCCGGATCGAAACAGATATCGTATTGCCAGTAATGCGCCTGATAATCCCAGATTGTTTCCCCGGTGGACGGATCGTACCAACCCTCCATCGACTGAGGATCAAATTGGGTGGCCGTGAATTCCGTGACTTCCCTCTCCCAGAGAGTGGTACCGGGCTTACTGTAGCCGTCCGGATTTTGATCAGCCGGAATATCGGTATGAATACTCAGCACGAACTCGATTATCTGGCCTTCGATATCGCCCTTCCAGCCGCCCCAGAAATGGAAATCGGTGATCGGCCCGGATTTCATGCACATGAAATCATCGGCCAGAACCATCGGCTGAGTAGCGTTGACATCCCAGCCGGCCTCGTTGGGAAGCTGCGGGAAATGCATTTTGTGAGGGTCGCCCGGCTGCCAGAAACACTCCTGGCCGCCGCCGCAGTTGGCCGAATTGGTTTCACCGTCAACCCAGTAAAGCGGATCACCGGCAGGCGGCGGGGCCCAGAAATCATACCACTCATAGTATACCCCGCCATAATACGACCAGTTGACGCAAGTATCGGGAACCCCGCCGTCGTCAAAGAGAACCGATGGAATGGACCCCGGCGTTCCCGAAGTGTTCTCTAAACCGATAAAGAACGGCCCGTTGACGCAACAAGGCGTGGGGAAGCCATAGGTAACGGGATTGGGATAAAAAGTCGTTACCGCAATTGGAGTGCGGCAGAGTTCTGCGCCAGGACCATCACAAGGATTCCCGGTCGGTGAGACGTCGTAAACGACAATATCCACGATGGCCTGACCTGCCCCTGCATAATCATAGAGGACAAAGGTGAAGGCGGTGATTTCGAAAGGGTAAGTCGGCGGTATCGCTCCGCATTCGACCGCGGGATCGAAATAGGCGAAAACTCCGTCACCTATATCATAGCTCGAAAAATAACTTGCTGGATTGCCGTTGGTTTTGGTCATGGTGCAAGCGGCCCGAGCAGTTGGCGCCTGCACGGTGACTCCGTCGGTAATCGGAGTAGCCTCGTGGCGATCCCCTGGTTCGGCCATGAGCATTATGGCCGCCACCAGAAGAATCGCCAGAATCATTATAGAATACTTTTGGGGCATTCTTCCCTCCTACCCTTAAAGATTAAGGTTTTCGAAAATTCCCTTAAACCTAAAGCCCGGGTGCATCAAGGAGTGCAGATCAAATTCAAAGATGAGGCGGTTTGAGACCCTGCTCCAAATTCGAGTCTCTTATTGGGTATTATCGGAATGTCTTATCTGTAATCAATATAGACCGGGCGGCCTTTTCTGTCAAGAATATAATAAGTGAACAAAAATAGAACAAGACCACTCTCATTTTTGTGCAAAATAAGAGACGTTTCAGAGGGAAGAGCGGCCTCTCCCCGGCCCGCAAAGGCACCTAAATCGGTATTCTATCCGATTCATCGCATCAGGACCAGCCGGCGTGTGAGCCACCCGCTCCGCGCCTCGAAAATGCGGATAAAATAGATACCTGAGGGCATCGATTCTCCGCCGGCATTCCGTCCGTCCCAGACCGCATCGCGGTCCGGATAAAGGCTGATCTCCGCCACCCTCTGCCCCAGGATATTGCACACTTCCGCCTTGGTGGCGCGGCGCAAACCCGTTCCTGAAATTTTGAAATTATCCCGTCCGGGATTGGGATAGATCTTCAAATCAAATTGATCGGGAACGACAGCGTCCCCCTCTGCCGCATCGGTCGGATTCTGCAGGGGATAAAAGGCGCGCACCAGATGCGGATAATAGCGGTCCTCCCGATCCTGGATGACTATCATCAATTCCATGCTGTCCGATACTTCCGACGTCACCTGGAAAGGAACCACCGCCGACCCGAATCCGCTCAATACTATTTCCCGAACCTCGCCTTCGATATAGCGGCTGTCATACCCGAGAATCAAGGCCGCCGAATCCGCTCCGATATTGTCGAGATACAACTCGAAATTGGATTCGGTCGGGTCATTCTTATCGGGTAATATCTCCCCCACGACCGGAGCGGCCTTATCTTCCACATACCGGAGAATCAAGAATTCATTTTCAGGGGCATCATCGTAACAAGACGCGATGGCGACCGAGTCGATATTTTTGGCGGGAATCCGCCCGAAAAGGCTGTCCGCCGCCGCATAATATTCGTTGGGGACATCCGATCCGGAAACATAGCAGAGGATATGGAAACTATCGGGTGCGTTATCTCCGATTATTTCCCGACGCCATCCATAATTCACGAAGCTGTCGGCCGGAAAAGGAGTCATGAAACGATATCGAAAAACGGCGCCATACTGGATATCGCTCCAGTTGTAATATTCGCCCGCCCCGACGCCGAACTTGTTGTACGATTCCGCCTGCGGCATCGTAACGCACTTTATCTGGGGCGCCGACGGCGTGCTGTCGGCCCAATCGAAACCAAACCACCAATCTTCCCCACCCGGGTTGAAGCGGTCGATTTCGATTTCCGCCCATTCCAGGTCGCACGGTTCGCCGACGCAGAGACGGCTGACGCCGCTCCTGATCGGCGCCGCCTCCGGCAGGCCGTTGTCGCCGTTACGGTATATCGAATACCCGAAGGGACTGAACTGGTCACCCGGAAGCGACGGCACTATATCGCCGCCGTATATCTTGATAAGATACGTCTCGATGAAGGACATGAAGGGAAAGGCGGCCTTTTGAGCCATCGAATATTGTCCGGGAACGTCGCCGGCCGATAGAATCGATTCCTCGAATTCACCGTCGATGCCCTGCTCATAGGCATGCACCTCGGGATGAAACCAGAAGACAATGACGGCCGAATCGGCTCCGGTCATAAAGCCGCCGGAAACGGGCGGCGAGGCCCATGAAACGGCGCTCAGGGCCAGGCCGAAACATAAGTATAGATAACTTCTCATGGCTAATTTTGATATTATCAATGCAACCCTAATAAGTATTATGAGGTAATTCGAGGTGGTTGTCAAGGGCCGGGCGGCGCTTTTTTAAATAATTTTTGTAGAATTAGATGTTTTCCGGCAAGACCGGCCAGCTCGATTCCGCCCCCATATTGGACCATGAAATTGTTATTGACGGCCCGCTGTCTAAAAGCGTATCTATCGGCATGGGATTCAACGCCAAGCAGATTTCGATCGGAGGGGTGGTCGCCGCCCTCTATTTTGTGATCACGATCACTCCCGGGATTTCGACCATCAGCTACGGCCAATTTCAAATCCGGATCGCCGAGGCCCTGACTGTCCTTCCCTTTATTTATCCCGGAGCCATCGCCGGATTGTTTGTCGGATGCCTGCTGGCCAACCTTTTCGGCCCCTTTGGCCTGCAGGACGTCATCTTCGGTTCCTTCCTGACACTTAACGCCGCCCTCCTGACCTATTACCTCCGCAAAACCGGCCGCCCCATTTTGGCCCCCCTGCCGCCGGTCATCCTCAACGCCTTCGGCGTGGCCGCGTATCTTCATCTCATGTTCGGCGAACCGTACGGCTTATTCGTCCTGACCATCGGTGCCGGTGAATTGATTGCATGTTACGGACTTGGGTATCCATTGTTGAAGTTTCTCTTGAGAAATAAGTAGGTTTTATTTGACTGTCCGGCCGCTTTAATCTATCTTTGATCATAGTGCTTTTGGAGCCCGGCATCGCCGGTGATCAGAATGCGGCCGAATTGTGACCGAGGGATTTTAATTTCCGGGCAGGTGAGATAATGACCAACCGATTGATTATTTTCGAAGACGCCAAATTCGCCGATTTCTTTCCCCTGACTTTGAGCCGCCCGGTTTTCGCTCTTCGATGCGGCATGTATCAACTTTGGGAAAAGATCGCCCGCGGTTTCGACGGCTATAAAATCGCTTTCTCCTGTCGGCCGGAACTGGCCGCTATTCTGAAAAATGATACCGGCGGCGAGGTCAACCGAATTGACTATGAAACCGGCGACCGCTTGATTTTCATCAACGGCCGCCTGCGTCTGGGCGATAAACTGACCGAAGCCCTTAAGACCGCCACCGAAAACCGGATTTATCATCAGGACCATATCACCGCCGCGGTGGTTATCACCGAACCTCTCCAACATACGCCCGCTGACGAGATCAGGTTTACCGGCGAAGGCGCCGCCGAGGCCCTGGGCGTCAAGGCCGATATTATCGCCGGCGAATTCGAATTCTACAATTTTCTCTGGGATTTGATAAACCTCAACGAGGATGAAATCAAGATCGACTACCAAAATTCGTTTGCCCGGATCGATTTCAGCCGCATGCTGGATGAAGCTCGAATCGATTCCGCGGCCCGGATTCTTTCTGAGGATGATTTCCATATCGCCCCCGGAGCCGAGATCGGGGCCGGCGTGGTGATCGACAACCGGTCCGGTCCGGTTATCATCGACCGCCAGGCCATAGTCGGGCCGCTGTCCTATATCGAGGGTCCCTGCTATATCGGACCCGACACGCGAATTTTCCGGGGGAATATCCGCGGCGGCTGTTCTTTCGGCCCCCATTGCCGGGTCGGCGGCGAAGTCGAGGAATCGATTTTTCAGGGCTATACCAATAAATATCACGATGGGTTCATGGGTCACGCCTATCTCGGAAGTTGGGTCAACCTGGGAGCCATGACCACCAATTCCGACTTGAAAAACAATTACAGCAATATCACTGTCCGGGTCAATGGGCGCGATATTGACACCGGCCTGATGAAGGTTGGCTCTTTTATCGGCGACCACAGCAAAACCGGCATCGGCACCTTGATCAACACCGGCGTTTCCATCGGTTTTTCCTGCAATATCTACGGCGGTACGCTGGTCACCTCCCGCGAGGTATTGTCTTTCAGCTGGGGCGATGAACGGGGTTATGACATTTATCGTCTGGATAAGGCCATCGAGGTAGCCCGGGCTTCGACGGCGCGGCGGAACCATCAATTGACGGCCAACGAAGAACGACTTTTTGAAATAATATTCGAACAAACGACGGCCGAGCGATGAAAAACGACGGATTTGCGGCTCTCTGTAAACCTTTGTCCCCGATATACCGATATCTTCCTAAGGGGTTAATTTCTTGACAGTTGTCAGGACAAACCCTATTTTAACGCAAATTTGTTGCTTTTTAGGAGATTAGATGCCCGAACTTCGAAAAGACCCGATTATCGGCCGCTGGGTTATAATCTCGACCGAACGCGGCAAGAGGCCGTCGCATTTCGGCGAAACTGATAAGAAAATTTCTCCCAAGGCTTGCCCCTTCTGCCCCGGCAACGAATCCGCCACGCCGCGTGAGATAATTTCCTATCGTCCGGACGGCTCGGAACCCAATAAGCCGGGCTGGTCGCTCCGCGTGGTCTCCAACAAATATCCGGCCCTGATTATCGAGGGCGAACTGGATCGGGAACCGAAAGGTATCTACGACCGAATGAACGGCATCGGCGCCCACGAAGTCATCATCGAAACCTCGCGCCATGAACAAGACCTGGTCGATCTTCCCATGCAGAATATCAAGGACGTCCTCTGGGCTTATCGCGAGCGTTACCTTGACCTTCAGCGCGACCCGCGCTTCAAATATATCCTGATCTTCAAAAATCACGGCGAGGCCGCCGGGGCCTCGGTCGAACACAGTCACAGCCAGTTGATCGCCACCCCGATTATTCCCAAACGGGTCGCCGAGGAACTGCTCGGCGCCAAAAAATATTTCGACTATAAGGAACGCTGTATTTTCTGCGATATTATCCGGCAGGAAATCACCGATCAGGAACGCATTGTCTGCGAGAACGATTCCTTCATTGCTTTCGCGCCCTATGCCAGCCGTTTTCCTTTTGAAACCTGGCTGATGCCCAAAGCCCATATTTGCAATTATATCGATATCGATTTCGATATGCACACTGAACTGGCCAGCATCCTCAAAGAAGTCCTGACCCGTCTCAAATCGGGCCTGGCCAACCCCTCCTATAACTATATCCTCCACACCGCGCCGGTCGGCAATGAATACCGGGAATTCTTTCATTGGCATATAGAAATTATTCCCAAACTGACCAAGGTGGCCGGGTTCGAATGGGGCACCGGGTTCTATATCAATCCGACCCGCCCCGAAGATGCCGCCAGATTTCTCAGGGAGTTGAAGATTCCTGAAAAAACCGTCTCTGTTTAGGTAAAGGAGTACCTAACGGATGAAACCTTTGAAAATTCTGTTCGCTTCCCCCGAGGTTGTCCCTTTCGTCAAAACCGGCGGGCTGGCCGACGTGGCCGGCATGTTGCCCCGAGTACTCGCGGCCGGCGGCCATGACCTCAAAGTCGCCCTGCCCCATTACAGCACCATCGATGACAGCAAATTGAAAAAAATGACCTCCGACCTGTCGCTCAAAATCGAGGTCGATGAACAGGACTATCCCCTGAGTCTGGGCCGCCTGCCGGGCAAGGAAGCCTCGCTGGAGTACCTTTTCATTCGTAACGAACATTTCTTTGACCGCCGGGCCCTCTATGTCGATCCCAAAACCGGCCTCGATTATCCCGACAACGACCTCCGCTTTATCTTTTTCTGCAAGGGCATTCTCGAAACCCTGAAAAAGCTCGACTGGGCCCCCGATATAATCCATGCCAACGACTGGCAAACGGCCCTTCTGCCGACCCTGTTGGCCACGCTCTACAAAGATGACCCGTTTTTCAGCGCCACGAAAACCGTTTACACCATCCACAACCTCGCCTATCAGGGTAATTTCCCGGCCGATACGTTTGAACATATCGGTGTTGACAAGGCCCTCTTTTATCCCACCGCCCCGTTTGAATTTTACGGCAAAGTCAATTTCATGAAATCGGCTATAAATTTCTCCACTGTTATCAACACCGTCTCCGAACGATACGCCGTGGAAATTCAATCTTCGGAAGAATACGGTTACGGCCTGGAGGGAGTCCTGCGGGCGCGCAATGCCGACCTTTTCGGTATCGTCAACGGCGTCGATTACGACGAATGGTCGCCGTCCAAAGACAAACTCATCGCCTACAAATACACCCCCTCCAATCTTTCCGGGAAACAGAAAAACAAGGTCGAACTGATCGGGCGCCTGGGACTGCCTCTGCGTGAAAAGCCCCCCCTGATCGGAATCATCAGCCGTCTGGCCGATCAAAAAGGTCTTGATATCATCGCCCTCGCCGCCGAGGAACTTTTCGATCTGGAAATCCAGATGGTCGTGCTCGGCACCGGCGACAAGAAATATCACGACCTCCTGATGAAACTGGAATCGAAATATCCCGACAAACTCAAGGCCCTGCTCACCTATGATAATCAGATGGCCCACTTGATCGAGGCCGGCGCCGACATCTTCCTCATGCCGTCGCGCTATGAGCCGTGCGGCCTGAATCAACTGTACAGCCTCAAGTACGGCACTCCGCCCGTGGTGCGCGCCACCGGCGGTCTGGCCGATACCATCTCCGATTTCAATCCCGAAACCAAAACCGGCACCGGCTTTGTCTTCGAAAAATATGATGCCGATGAATTGCTGGCCGCCGTCAAACGCGCCGTCGCCGCTTTCGGTCAAAAACGTCTCTGGCGCGGTATCATGAAGGAAGGCATGAAGCAGGATTTCTCGTGGAAGGCCTCAGCCGCCAAATACCTTGATCTTTACCGTCGCGCCCTGGATAAAAAATAAAACCATACCGTGTCAAAGAAGAAAAAAAGACAGGCTTCAAAACCATCCGCCCCCAAGTCGTCATTGCCGGAATGGATCGGCTACTTCTTTTTAGCGCTCGCTCTGACGGCCCATATCCTGCTGGTCATTCATTATAATTTCACTCAGGACGACGCCTTTATCACCTTCCGCTACGCGGCCAATTTCCTCAATGGCCATGGACTGGTGTACAACATCGGCGAACGGGTCGAGGGATTCACCAATTTCCTCTGGACCATCCTGATGATTCTCGGCGGACGGCTCGGCCTCGATTTCATGATTTTCTCCAAAATCCTCGGGACCGTCTGCGGCCTCGGGACCATCCTCATGCTTTTCTTCACCGCCCGGCTGGCCCTGTCGAATATGTCGCGGGCGCGAAAAACCATATTGGCCGGCCTGGCCTGCTTTGTCCTCGGCCTGGTCTATTCCTTCGCCTATTGGACTATCGCCGGTCTGGAAACGGCCGCTTTCAGCTTCACGGTCATATCCGCGATATATTTCTATTTGCGCCGCTCGCCTCTGTCGATTCCGGCGCTGGTGCTGGCGACTCTCCTCCGCCCTGAAGGCGGCCTCGTTTTTGTTTTTATCCTCCTCTATGAGATCATCTCCCGCAAATCGCTGACCCGTTACGCCCTGATGATGTTGTCAATCTATATCATCTTCCTCCTGCCGCTGGCGGTTTTCAAACTGACCTATTACGGCTCCCTGTTCCCCAACCCGTTTTACGCCAAAACCAGCTTCAACGCCCGCCAGATCGTCAACGGCCTCGAATACACCGGCCAGTTTTTCTGGCATTATCTGGCCGCCGGGTTGTTTCTTATTCCGGCGCTGATATCCTTTCGCAAATGGTCGCCGCCCCTGCGCCTGATCGCCCTTTTTACTCTGATTTATACTCTTTACATCACCTTCATCGGGGGCGATGTTCTCAAAGTCCATCGCTTCTTCCTGCCCCTCTTTCCGTTCTTCGCTCTGATCGCCGTCATCGGTATGTACGAGCTATTTAGAAATAAAGTATTCTTTGTTGGCGGCGTCGCCGCCCTGATCGCCTGGCAATTGGCCGTTCCCCGCGAACAAGTCAACACCTTCCATCGCCGCGAAAAGGGCCTCGCCCTCAAGATGATCCTTCTCATCAACAATATGCTGGTCAACGACCGCTCCAATTTTTCGATCGCGGCCAGCACCATCGGCATGGTCGGCTACAAATTGCAGGGGCATGAGGTTATCGACATGCTGGGTCTGACCGACTCGACCATCGCCCGCCATCCCGAACCGCCCATCGAGGGCCTGGAATCCACGTGGAAAGAGAACAATTACAACAGCGCCTATCTCCTCACCCGCCAGCCCGACTATATTCTCTTCTCGACCGGCATCAAACCCTCGGCCCCGGCCGAGCGAGCCCTTTTCCTGTACAGCGATTTTCTCGATCATTACCGCTCCCTGGGCTTTTTCCTCGGGACCAAAATGCATAGCGTCTTTCGAAGATTCGGTTCTATCGATGATACGCCCACTCGCGACGTCAACGTCGCCTTCGTCCAGAATTTCAACGACGCCGTCAATCTTGTCGGTGAAGATCGGCAGAAGAATATCGAGGCCCTGTCTTTGCTCGATATCGCCCTGCAATACAGCCCCCAGCCGGTCTTTCCCTATGTCTATTACTATATGTCGGAGGCCAACCGTAAACTGGGCAACCTGCAAGCCAGTTACAATTGCCTGAAACAGGCCGCGGCCGCCGATACTCTGTGCTATGAGGTTTACAAGGATCTGTATCTGTACGAATATCGGCTGGGCAATCACGCCGCGGCGGTGGCTTATCGCGCCCGCACCGCCGAGTTGGTCCCCTGGTATATGCCCCGCCTCGATTCGCTGGTTATGGGCCTGAATCAATAGCGCCCCGCCCCTGAAGCCGGCCCCGATATACAATTTCCAGAATGATGTTCTCCCCTGAAATCCGGTCGGATTATCCTCGATAAACAGGCGGTTACGACACAAAAAATGGTTGACAGTCCGGGTATGGAAATGTATAATATGAGGCCATTATGAATAAGCGGGAATAGCTCAGTTGGTAGAGCACCACCTTGCCAAGGTGGCTGTCGCGAGTTCGAGCCTCGTTTCCCGCTTTTTTTTTGGGCGGCTTAGCCAAGTGGTAAGGCGAGGGTCTGCAAAACCCTTATACTCCGGTTCGAATCCGGAAGCCGCCTGTATTTTTTTGCCCCCCCAATAGACGCTTTTCGAAGTCCGCTCTCGAGTTTTTCAATGGATCCTGCAGATACTCTATCGAGGCTTAGCCGCTTCTGAGCAAAATCGACATAAAAACGCTGGTGATTG
>CAZGAV010000100.1:0-11026 GCA_964523575.1 uncultured Ignavibacteriales bacterium | reverse complement strand
ATCTGGGGGTGCTCAAACATCATTCCATCGCCGGCATGTCGGCCGGGATGAAAAATATGTACGGTGCCGTCAGCAATCCCAATAAATATCACGCCAACAATTGCAGTCCCTATGCCGCCGACGTCAACAATCTCGATCCGATCCGCAAAAAACACCGCTTGACTATCGTCGATGCCGTCCGCGTGCAGTACGATCGCGGCCCCGGATTCGATTCGGCGTCGATGGATTATTATAACGGTCTGATATTATCGGAAGATCCGGTGGCGGCCGATGTCGTCTCGCTGGAAATTTTGAAATTTCTGCGGCGGCGTAATGGCGCACCGACTCTGGCCGAGCGGCAACAGGATGTCCGGTATCTGCTTCCGGCACAGGATATCGGTCTGGGGACAGGCAAAATCGAAGATATCGATCTGCAAGTCGCCGTAATTACTCCCGATGGTTCGGTTGCAAAGGGAGATCTACTCCAATGAACAGGCGCCGTTTCATAAAATGCGTGGGATGCGCAGCAGCGGCGGCCGCCGCATCTCAAACCGATCTACTTCCGCAGGCCTTGGGTGGCTTGCAGAATGCCTACGCCTTCGGCTATACTACCGAGCTGGCCGAGGTCGAAGCCCGTCATTATAAGAAACTGGATGGAGGGGGCATCGAATGCGGCACCTGCCCGCGCCATTGCCGCATCACCGATCTGGAACGCGGCTATTGCGGCGGCCGGGAAAACCGCAAGGATGTTTACTACACCCTTGTTTATGGCCTGCCATGCGCGGTCAATATTGACCCTATCGAGAAGAAGCCGCTGTTCCATTATTACCCCGGGACAAACGCCTTTTCACTGGCGACGGCCGGATGTAACGTCAATTGCAAATGCTGTCAGAACTGGGAAATTTCGCAGTCCCGGCCCGAACAGACTACCAATATCAAACTGCCGCCCAAAGACGTGGTCGCGACTTGCCGGGAAAGAAACGTTCCTCATATCGCCTACACCTATTCCGAACCGGTGATTTTTTTCGAATATATGTATGATACGGCCGAACTTGGGCGCAAACATGGCCTGAAGTCGGTCATGATAACCGGCGGGTATATCGAAAAGGACCCCCTGTCGGAGATTCTCACTCAACTTGACGCCATCAAAGTCGATTTGAAGGCGATTCGACCCGAATATTATCGCGATTATGTCGACGGCGAATTGAAACCGGTTCTCGATAATCTGGTCCATATCCGGCAGGCAGGTATGTGGCTGGAACTGGTCTATCTGGTTATCCCGACCCTCAACGATACCGACGCTGAGTTCAAAGAGCTGGCGCAATGGATCAAAACCAACCTGGGAACCGACGTCCCGATTCATTTCTCCCGCTTCCATCCGCAATATCTTTTGAAGAACCTGCCTATGACACCGGAGGAGACACTCCAAAGAGCTCATGATATCTGTAAGGCCGAAGGGTTGGAATATGTTTATCTGGGGAATTTGCCCGGCCATCCGGCCGAATCGACGTATTGCCCGCAATGCGGCGCGGTGTTGATCGAGCGGCATGGTTATCGCGTCATTATCCGTGAATTGGAGGGTAATAAATGCGCCGCCTGCGGCCGCGAAATTCCCGGGCGATTTAACTGAATGAAAAAGCAGGGGTTTTTACTCGGTCTTTTCTCCATCGGGGGACAGGTCCTTTTACTTCGGGAACTGGTCTCGTCCCTCAACGGTGATGAGTTATTCATTGGCACAGCTCTTTTCGGCTGGCTGATCGCTGTCGCGGTCGGAGCCTGGTTCGGGGGGAGAAGCGCCCGTCCCCGTAACCCGGTTATGCTTTTTATCGCAGGTGCGATTCTGCTTCCGATCATGATTATCGCCGCCCGATTGTCCCCGCTATCGGCAACTTCAATCACCGGTGAAATCATTCCCTTCGGCCGAGCCACCATCATATCCATATTGGTCATGTTTCCACCGGCCCTGATCTCCGGCTGGTTGTTTCCGCTCATCACTCGTCATGTAGCCTATCCGGCGACCGATGCTATTGTGACCGTATATTTATTTGAGGGCATCGGCGCTTTCGCCGGCGGTGTCTTTATGACTCTGGCCGCCGGTTCGATTATGTCAACCCTTTCGATGGGTGTTCTATTGAGCCTTTTTGTCGTTATCTCTTTATTTATCTCCACGGACAAACGGCGTTCTATCCCGGCCGGTTTGGGGTATATTATTTCAGTTGTCATCGCCCTCTCTCTTATTCCGCATCTCGATAATTATCTGGAAGGCGTCAAATACGATTCATACACTGTTCGGGACTCATTTGATACTCCCTACGGCCATGAGGCTATTCTTTCGCGCGACAGTACTCTGGTACTAATGACCGATAACACCATTGAGGCGGTCTTTCCCGACCCTGAGGCCGCCGAAAACCAAATCATTGCGCCCCTGATTTATAATCCGACGGCATCCAAAATCCTATTCGTGGGGCGGGCCGAATTCGGCGCGGCGCAACTGGCCGATGCTCTCCGGATGCGATCCATTTCCGCCGTCGATCCCCGGACAAAATTAACCTCCGTCATCGGCGATTTTATGTCGCCTGTGACCGCATATCATATCTACAACAATGATCCGGTCGCCTTTTTCAAAAAAAGGGCCGCCTTAGACAATTTTGATATCATCGTCATCAATCCCGGCGAACCGGATAGTTACAAAAACAGCCGCCTGTTTATGCCCGAATTTCTAGCCGGGGTCAAACGTAGCCTGTCTTCGGAAGGCATCGTATGCCTTCCGCTTCCATATGATACCGATCGTTACTTGTCGCCCGAGAAACAGCAGGTTCTGGCCATAATTTACAATTCGCTGAAAGAATCATTTTCGCATATCGCCGTCTGGCCGGGCACGACCACAATTTTCCTGGCGTCGGATAAGATCGATCTTGACCTGCCATTGGAAACGATTATGACGCGCATCGACTCCCTGCCGGTGGAAGCGCAATATATAGCCCCTGAATACCTTTACGACCGTCTCAGTCCCCTGAAAATCGAACGGCTAATGACGGCCCTGTCCGGTGAGGCGCCGTCGCAAACCCTGACAAAGCCGATCCTGAGTCATTATCAGGCGTTGTACCGTTCCATGGCTGATAGTCTCGATCGGCGCGTCATCAGTTTTGTACTGGGCACATCATCATGGATTATTATCGTCCCGGCGCTGGTGCTGATCCTATTCTTATCGGTTCAGGGCCGCCGAGGACGCTCGGGACAATATGGCATTTTCCTTTATTTCACTGCCGGAGCGGCGTCACTGTCGCTGGAATTGATGTCATTCTATCTGTATCAGACCATGGCCGGATCGCTGTATTCCGAGATGGCCCTCTTGATCGGTTCCTTCATGCTCGGTCTGGCGGTGGGGACATATTATGCGCATCGGGTCGGTGAAGCTCCACTGGAATATCCGGCCCTTATTATCATGCTGATGGCAGTGCTGGTTTTCATGGTAACCTGGAGCAAAATCGGTTCGGACGCCCTGTTGCCGTTTCATATGTTTTTCTTATTTGTCGTGGCTATCGCCACCGGAACGCTGTTTGTCGCGGCCACCAATATTTGCTATGGCCGCGATTCACGGCTCAACCGCGGCGTCGGCTATGCCTGGGAATTGGCTGGGTCAGCGCTGGGGGCTTTGTTGGTGCTGACGATTTTGCTTCCTGCCATCGGCCTGACCTGGCTTTTGATATCATTAGCGGCGCTAATTACGCTGGCTCTGGCCGGATCGACCATGACGCACAAATCCCTGCGTCTGCCTTGACAGACTTCATCCGGGCATTTATAATATTGCATAATTTCGGGGGAGGCATGTATGGACTTTCAAATCACTTTTTTCACCGCCGTTCTGTTACTGGTTTCCGCCTCAACATCCATAGGCCAGACCAAAGTCGGCTCCGGCGATGATTTTTTTCTCGAATTTTCGTCTTCGGCGCGAGCCAACGCCATGGGGGATGCCGGAGTAGCGCTGATTGATGGCAATTCCGCCTGGTACAATCCGGCGTCCATGGGGTTGTATCATTTGGATCATAGAGCGCAAATGACTTTCCACCCCGTATCGACCGATGAGCAGAGTATTTTACACTACCGCTATTACTCCTTTTCGGCCCGTGTCTTCGACGCCAATATCACGGAGGGTATTCCTTTTGCCGTTGCCGTGGGATATTTCAGGACCCGGGCCAGTAGCGACCCGATCCCGATCACGACCTATGGAAATCCGGCTGGTACCGGAGAATATTTTACTGTCTTGGAAAATGCCCACGATTTTATACTGGCCCTGTCCATGTCCAAATTTCTTGATTTCGGAGCCGGTTTCAGCTATAGCCATGTCAATAAAGAAGTCGCTGACGTGTTATCCGAGGGTCATACTTTTGACCTCGGCGTGATCGTTCGTCTGCCCTCTGATCGCATCTTCGCACCGCCGGCGACTGACGGAAACATCGTCCCTTTCTTTTCGCCCGCGGTTGGGTTCAGCTGGTGCAATATCGATTCCCGGATCACCATCAATACCATCGAATATCCCATTGATGAGTTTAAAAGGGTCGGCATCGGGGCTCCCGTGGGGTTGCGAAGGTTTTCCCGGGGATTGTCATATTCTCCGATCATGATTACGCCGTCTTTTGAAATAAAGGTCCTGAACGACCGGGATGATCAATACCGCTACGGGGTCGAACTGGAATTGATGGAAGCCGTCGCAGGAAGGCTGGGAAAACTGGAGTCGATTTTGGGGGCTTCTGAATACACGGCCGATACCTGGGGAATCGGACTTAACAGCCGGGGAATAATCCGGTTTATCAGCGATCTCGCCGCGCCGCGACCGGCCGCATCTTATGGTCCGGTGATGAAGTTTCTGCGTGAAGACCTGGCAGTCAGGTTTTCATTCGCTCGAAAATCGATGCCCGAAATACTCAATTATGTCCGATTCGGTGATTTCGATTATTACGAAATCAGTATCGAGCTTTAGGCGGACTGCTTCTTATTTCTTTGCAATAAAATCTGATTGTCCGGCGAACGGGATTCGCCGATGGCCGTGACATACACGGCCGGTTTGTCGATCACCGGGCAGGCGTATTCGCAGGCCCCGCAACCGGTGCAGAGGTCGGGATCGAGATAGGGCCGTTTCAGGGTCAACTCCCGCCCCTGTCGATCGGAAATCGTTTCTTCCTTCAGATAAATCGCCTTGGGCGAAGTCGGGCACCATTCTTCACAGACAATACAGGTTTTGTTCATCGCCCATGGTAAACATCGTCCCCTGTCAAAAAAGGCGGTGCCGATCCTGTCTGGCGGATTTTCCTTATCGCCTACCTTCTGAAGCAGGGTCAATTCCTGAATCGCGCCGGTGGGGCAGACCTGTCCGCATAAAGTGCAGGTCGGTTCACAATACCCGATGCGGGGAATCAAGATCGGCGTCCAGATTCCCTCAAGGCCAGATTCCAGCAGGGTCGGATGGAGAGCGTTATTGGGGCAGACGCGCATACATTGACCGCACCGAATACATTTCGCCAGAAAATCGCTCTCAGCCGTGGCCCCGGGCGGCCGGATCAAACCCGGTTGAGGATTGGCCTTGAAGGCATCGCCGGAACGAACCATCGGAACGAACACGACCCCGGCCACTAGCGACGCCAGCACTTTTCGGCGCGTGATGTTCGCCCTCGTAGTACCGGCCGGGTTGGCGGCGGTGTTCTCCTGATCGGGGAAGAAACAGAATTTCAATGAGCCCTCGGGGCAGGTGGCGGTACAATTAAGGCAGAGATGACATTCGGCTTGATGCCATTTGGAGCCGACGTCGGGATTATCCGCCCCCTGACAATGTAAAAGGCATTCCTGACACCGGGTGCATGATGCTTCGTCCTTTTTCAGGCCGAAAATGGCATAGCGGGAAAAGAAACCCAGCATGGCCCCCAGCGGACATACCGCCCGGCACCAGAAGCGGGTGAAAATCCGGTTGAGTATCAGGACGATTACGAACAACAGGCCGATAGTCAGCATGGCATGGAAATGCACCTGCCGGAAATTCAAAAACAGGGGTGCGATAAGATCATAAACTGATTGGGCGGCATTGCCCAACGGCGGATAGCCGATCCCTTTGATCCATCCAAGTACGCCCAGCGCGGCGGTATGCACCGTCGGCAGGACGACAGTCCCGATCGACCTCGCCAGAAACGGGAGGGGATCAAGCAGTCCCACCTGAAGCGACCCCAACAGGGCCGCGCCGATAAAAAACAGGAAAACATAATATTTGATGCGCTGATATTTTTTATACCGGTTGGATTCTATTTTGCCCCGGCCTTTGCGGCTGAGTCGCTCCGATTTAATTTCCGAAAACCAGTGATTGAGAGTACCCAGCGGGCATATCCACCCGCAGAAAAAACGGCCGATGAAAATCGTGGGAATCAAAATAACCAGCGACCATAGCAGGCCCTTATATATTGTCCACGACGATAACAATGTTGTCAGGGCGGTTAGAGGATCTAACTGCAGGAAAGTGGATACCGGATAGGGCAGGCCCACCTGCCCGCCGCCGGAATGGTCAAAATGAACGTCGAAATTGGTCTTGAGAATCAGCCAGAAAAAAAGCAGGAAAAAGATTACCTGGGAAACGCGCCTGATATTTCGTGCCGTCCGCGCCGTCATGCCACAATCTCTTTATATCCGGCCGCCCGGTAGTCGATCTGCCCCAGTCCTCTTTGATGGGCCAGCGCGATATGCCGGACGCGGGCTCCCTCGAGTCCCAGGAATTCTGCTCCGCGACTGTCCGCCGCCACCTGATCGGTAGCGCAGATGACAGAATTTTCGACGATGACATCGTCCAGCGAACCGCCGGTGGGGCCGCCGCGCACCATCACCCTCGTGGCATCGACCACGGTCAGGGTCGGCACGCAATAAGCGGCCAGATCGACAATTGACTGATCGATTTGTTGATGCAATTGGTTGCGCCGGCCGCCGAGGATGCCGTACAGATTTTTCATACCGATGGTACACCGCGACAGAGAGTGATTTTTGACGATTGGCATGTTGATCAGCCGGTCGGTTTCGACGAAATATTTCAATACCGGCCAGATCGAGAGAATTTCGCCTTTCAGATCGATCTTGACGTAATCTTCATCGCGCGGCAGGAAGACCTTCGCGCCCGCTTTTTCGGCCGCATCCTTGATCCCCGAACGAAGGAAACAACGCGGTGCGGAATTACAGCTGACATCGGTGACGATTACTTCGGCCGCTCCGGCCGCCAGACACAGCCTGACCATCTCGCTTACCAGAACCGGATCGGTATTGGCGCCCTGTTCCGGCGTTCGGTCCCACCCGATATTGGGTTTGATGGTAACTTTTTCGCCGGGAAGGATAAAGCGTTTGATGCCGCCAACGGCATCGAGCGCGGCGTTGAGGGCAGCAATGTTATCCTCATTTCTCGCCAGCGCCAACCCCGGCCAATCGGTGCTGTTGGCGACGCCGAAATCGACCTTCCGGGTTACCAGTTTCTGATAGGCGGTCGATTCCCGGTTATGAAAAAACAATCCGGCGCCGCCGGTGACCGCGGCCAGCCCGAGAGCTTTACCCGTCTGTTTGATGAAGTCGCGTCGTTTCATGTCACCTCATTGCGTCAGGCCAACACTCGCACCGAAATATAACGCCTGTTTTAACCCGATGCAAGACAAAGGCGGTCGCTGTTTGAGAGGCGGCGAAATTATTCCCGTGCCCTTGCCAAACTCGGCATAATTGTTTAATTTGCCCCTCCGGCGACGTATTGAATTCGGCCGCGTCAAGCGGACGCCGCAACCGAGACTGGGAAAGAGATATGAAAATAAACGACAAAGAGTACCAATCCTTCGTAGCCGCCTTTAATCCTGAACCGCAAACGGGTCGTTTTACAGGCCGGAAAGTGGTCGAGCGGATACCTCATAAAAAAAATAAAGTGACCACTCTCGACGCCGTGATGGATCATATCCAGAACGGCGATACCATTTCCTATCCCCATTATTATCGCATGGGCGACCGGGGGCTGAAAATGGTGGTCGATAGATTACGCAAAACCGGCAAGAAAGATATTATCATCTACGGCAACGCTTTCTTCGATCATACCGATCCCTGGCTGTATGAAGCCATCGCCGACGGCGTTATCGGCGGTTTCTACGGCAATCCCTATCGCAAACTCGGCCAGCATGTCGTGCAGGGCGATTTTCTGCCCTGGGTGACGGTAGGTTTTTCACATGGCAACCGGGTGCGAAAATTGCAGACCGGCGAGGTGCGAGTAAAAGTCGCTTTCGGTCCGGTGCCGATAGCCGACGTGTACGGTAATGCCAACGGGCTGATGGGGCAGGCCGATCAGTTATGCGGCCCGGTGGGATTGTTCCATGCCGACGCCGAATACGCCGATTACACCTGTCTTCTGGCCGGAACTGTCAGCGATATTGTCATCATGCCTACGCCGCTGTCGATGGAACAGGTCGATTTTGTTGTCCACGTTGAGGCTCCGGGATTGAATTCCGGGATCGGTTCCGGTACGCTGGATATGAATAAAGCCCGCACCAACCCCTTCAATGCCAGCGTTGCCGAAAACGTCACCCGCGTCATGAAGGCAGCCGGCGTCGTCAGGGATAATTTCGCTTTTCAGGTGGGGAGCGGCGCCGGTCTTATCGTTCTGGAAAATATCCGGGCCATGCTCAAAGAAATGAAAATCATGGCCAATTTCACCATCGGCAACATCACCTCCCTGCATGTCGATATGCTCGAGGAAGGCACCGTGCGCCACCTTATGCATGGCCAGCTTTTCGAACCAAGTCCCCGCATGTTCGATTCGATGCTTCATCATCCCTATCACCATGAAATCACCACGGCCTATTACGCCTCGGTTGCAAATAAAGAATCAGCCGTCAACATGCTCGATCTGGCCGTGTTGTCGGCCCTCGAAATCGATCTCAATTTCAATATCAATACCGTCTGCGCCAACGGGCGCATCATCGGCGGCATTGGAGGCGGCCAGGATGTGGCCGCCGGCGCCGACCTGACGGTTATCTTTCTGCCGCTGGCCACCGGCAAAGACGGCAAGGGATTCCCCAAAGTGGTCGAGAAGGTCTATACCAGGACCACCCCCGGCGAAGTGATCGACGTCGTCGTCACCGAGGAATACGCCTCGATCAATCCTTTCAGCCAAAGCCGGTACAAAGATGCCATCATCGATCAGGCCGATGAGTTTGGTCTCAAGCTGATTCCAATCGAGGATTTGCATGAGAAGTCGATGGCCAAAGCCCGCGAATTCGGCTCCGTACCGCCAGATACGGAAACGACTGACGAAGTTGTGCATGCCATCGAATGGCGCGACGGTACCCTACTGGATGTAATTCGCCGCCCGGTTGACTGATTTTTTCCCCGGCCGGCGCCCGTAAGGGCGGCCGGGGACTACCATTTGCCTGATATTGACAGGAATTTCGATAAATTCAAAGAATTAATCGGCGGCAAATCTATTGCTCATCGTTTGCTAACATAAAAGCGGTTTTATCCCGGCAAAGAGAAGAACTAAAGAAAAACCGATGGGAGACATAAACTGATCTAACGATCAATTTAAGGAAGGTGACCATTGAGAAAACTGACAATCCTTTTGGCCGCTATGGCGCTGATTTCCACGGCCGGTGCTTCGGCCGAAGATAAACCCACATTCAAGATCAAAGGCGATTTTCGCTACCGCCACGAAATGATCGATAAGCAGGATACCAAAACCGAAACCCGTCACCGTGTTCGGGCCCGTGTCAACATCGAAGGCCGGGTCAACGACCAGGCCCAGGTGGTTTTCGGTATCTCCTCCGGATCGTCCGACCCGGTTTCCAATAACCAGACGCTGACCGGCGGATTTTCCAGCAAGGACGTCGTCCTCGACGTGGCCTTCATCGAATACAAATGGATGAAAGCCCCGGGCCTGACTCTTTTGGGCGGCAAGGTCTATAATCCGTTCTTCGCTCCCGGTGAATCGGAACTGATCTGGGACTCCGATATCCGTCCCGAAGGCATGGCGGCTCATTACACGCGCGGCACCGACCAGATGTCGATTAACCTGACCGGGGCCGGATTCTGGGTCGAAGAGCGCAAGTCCAATAAGAATTCGTCTCTCTTCGGTGGCCAGGCCGTCTTCCAGTATGAGATTCCCGACTCCAAAGCCGAATTCGCTCTGGGCGGAAGCTATTTCGACTATGTCAACAGCAAGGGCTTCGAGCCGTATTTCGACGAGGCCAAAGGCAACACAGTGACATTCGTCGAACCCGACAGCATCTACGTTTATGCCAACGAATACCGGCTGGCCGAAATTCTCGGCGAGGTCACTTTTGAGGCCGGTGAAATGCCGATAATGCTTTCCGGCGACTATGTCACCAACACCGCCGCCGACAGCCTCAAAGACGGCTGGCTGGTGAGCGTCAAGATCGGCAAGACCAAGAAGCCGGGATCATGGGACGTCCGCTACGTTTACCGCGAGCTTAAAAAGGACGCTGTCGTCGGCATCTATACTGATTCCGATTTCATCGGCGGCGGCACCAACGGCAAAGGCCACGAGTTCAACGTCGGGCTCCAGGTCGCCGAAAAGACTTCGCTGGCGGCGACCTACTTCATCAACAAAATCGGTTTCACCAACGAAAAAGATTTCAATCGTCTCCAGATCGACGCCAAGTTCAAATTTTAGCTACTCGCTTTATTGCTCATCCCACGGGGAGCCGAACCTTCGGCTCCCCTTTTTCTTTACCTTCCGCCCGTCTGGAGGTTTTTAGTCAGCATTTCACCGCCCACGGAATTTCGGTCAAAAAAAGCCAAAAAGCCGGTCAAAATCCCAAGGCAAAGCCAAATACGGCCGTTGGCCGATGGTATATATTGTGTTGTGATACAATAGGGGATACGATATATGGTGGGGCAGACGATTTTTAAGAGGCGTTTTTCAGTCATAATATATTGCCGGGCAGGCCATTGCGGCGAATTTGGGTTCGTTTTGTCATTTTTTAGGGGTCCCCAAGTTTTCTTTCCCCCTTGATTTAATTTGGAATTATAGCCG
>CAZGAV010000099.1:0-11625 GCA_964523575.1 uncultured Ignavibacteriales bacterium | reverse complement strand
TGCCGCATTTCCAGCAATTTCTTTTGCCCGGCATAAGGCATGTTTTGAATGGCACTAAGCTGTCAGCAAACCTTTTCCCTCCTTTCCGGGATAGAATCTCCCTGTTAGAATGCCATACTTTTCTTACACTTCAGAAGGTTCTTTCTTCCATAAGAATATGGAGAAATCCATAATTAATGTTTTCAAAAAAGCCATTGTTATGCCCGCTCTTTGGGAGAATCCGCGAGATGCCATTGAAATAATGTCCTATTGCAATGTCGTTGTCAAGCTAATTTCCCACAATTGTCGCAACAAGAATTATTTCAGAGGGTATGTAACCAATAAAAAACCCCGCCATGACGGCGGGGCTTGAAATGTCTGATAGCTGATATGGCGGGCCTAACTCAAATAGGCACGGAGCGATCGGCTTCGCGAAGCGTGCCGGAGGCGGCGGATGGCTTTTTCCTTTATCTGGCGTACCCGTTCGCGGGTCAGATTAAAGCGGGCGCCGATTTCCTCCAGCGTGAGCGCCTTTTCGGAATTAAGTCCGAAATACAGATTGATGACCTCGGCCTCGCGGGCCGTCAAGGTGTCAAGGGCTTTGTCGATTTCCACTCGAAGCGACATGTCCAGAAGCGCCTCGTCCGGTCCCGGCTGGAATTCATCCTCGAGGATATCGATCAGCGAATTGTCTTCGGAGACCGAGAAGGGCTGATCCAGCGACAGGTGCGAATTCGAGATTTTAAGCGTGTCGGCCACCTCGCTTTCGGAAAGCTCCAGTTCCTTGGCGATTTCATCGGGGGACGGGTTGCGTCCGTAGGTCTGTTCCAGGCTGGATGAGACCTTTCCGATTTTGTGGAGGGTGCCGACGCGGTTGAGCGGCAGACGCACTATCCGGCTCTGTTCCGCCAGAGCCTGCAAGATCGCCTGTCTGATCCACCAGACCGCATAGGAAATAAACTTGAAGCCGCGCGTTTCATCGAAACGTTTGGCCGCCTTAATCAGGCCGATATTTCCCTCATTAATCAGATCCGCCAGAGAGAGTCCCTGATTCTGGTAGTTTTTGGCGACGCTGACGACGAAGCGGAGGTTGGCTTTGGTCAATTTTTCCAAAGCCAACTTATCGCCCTGTCTGATGCGCCGAGCCAACTTAACCTCTTCGCTGGCGTTGATGAGGGGCGTCGACCCGATTTCACGGAGATACAGATCAAGGGAACGGTCCTCGTCCCTATATCGTCTAGACTGTTTAGCCACTGACCTTTCTGCTCCTCCTTCTATCGCTACGGGGGAAACTCAGCGACCCGGCCTGAGGCCGAACCACCGGGTATTTCCCTCGGTATCGGTAATTATGAAAGAAATGGATTTCTTTCGATCCTTCAGTTTGACTACGGCATCGCGGTAGTCGTTAATGCTTTTTATCTCGTAATTGTCTATCTCCAAAATAATTACGCCGGGTACGATGTTTTCGTTGTAAGCTGGTGAGCCCTTGGTGACATCAACCACGATAACCCCGCCATCCGGCGGGCATTCGACGCCGAGCCGATCGGCGATCTCGGGCGTACATTCTGTAACCGACAACCCCAGCCAATTGTTCTCGGAATATGGAATTTGTTGCGACGATTGCATGGCCTGCATGGCCTGGGCCCGGTCGCCTATCGTGACCGGAATATTGAGCGGATGGCCGTCCCGGATCAAATCCAGCTGAATGCTCTTCCTGACCGGGGTCGAGGCGACCTGAAAGCGGAAATCGTCGGCGTCTTTGACCCCTTTGCCGTCGAATTTGACCAGAATATCGCCCGGTTTGACGCCGGCCTGGGCGGCCGGTGAACCGCGTACGATGGTTTCGAAAATAACGCCCGAAGATTTCAGTTTCAGGTCTTCGGCCATTTCTTTGGGGATTTCGCCGGCGACGACACCCAGCCAGCCGCGGTTGACTTTGCCATGCGCGATCAGGTCCGGAACCACGGCCCGGGCGAAATCGATGGGAATGGCAAAACCGATACCGACCGATGAACCGGTCGGGGAGGAAATGGCGGCGTTGACGCCTATGGCTTCGCCCTTGAGGTTAAGAAGCGGTCCGCCGGAATTGCCGGGATTGATCGAGGCGTCGGTCTGGATATAATTTTGATAAAGGACATTACCGTCGCTGAAGCGGAGGTTTTTGCGTCCCTTGGCCGAAACCACCCCGGCCGTAACGGTGCGATCGAGGCCCTGCTGGGGGAAGGGGTTGCCGATAGCCACCACCCATTCGCCGATTTGCAGGTCTTCGGAATGGCCAAAGGGAATAACCGGCAGGTTACCCTCGGGTTCGATTTTGAGGACCGCCAGATCGGTGGCCGGATCAGCGCCGACCAAGACGGCGTCATGGATTTCATCGCCGGAGATGGTCACCTGAATTTTGCTGGCGTTGGCCACAACATGATTATTGGTGAGGATATAACCGTCCTCGCGGAAAATGAAGCCGGTGCCGTAGGAACGCTGAGTGCGGGGGTGGTTAAGCCCGAAAAAGCGAAAATAGTCGTCCAGGCCCATGCCGCGGTAATTGCTTTCCGATTCGGCCGTGATATTGACGACGGCGTCACGCGCCGACGCAACCACATTTATAAACGGGGTGGAAAAATCCTCGGGTCGATCGGCCGGCCGCGACGGTTCCAGAATATCGGGGCGGTCCTTCGCCACCGGGGTCGCCGGCAGGTCCAGCATCGACGCTATGATAATGCCCACAAGCGTGAACAGAATCGCAAACAGGAGGGAAGAAACAAAGCGCCGGTTGGCGCCAAAAATTCCCGCTCTCAATTTTTACCCTCCAAAATATGGGACAGCTTCTTATAATAAGACATTATTTCGATCTGTCAAGTTCAAAATAAATTTTTCCATCTTCGCCGGCGTTATAGACCGAACCACCTTTTGTACTCCCCTCATAGTTCCGGGTTCCCCTCCTTCAGACAATAATATTACGTTTTTAAGGCAATTTAAGTTGTGATTTTTCAACAAGAAAGGAAAAATCAGGGGGCCGGGGCGGCGGGCGGCATAACCAGGATTTTCCTGATCCTTTGACCCTCGATTTCCAAAATCTTCATTTTGCAGTTTTGCCATGACAGGGTCGAACCTTCGGCGGGAACCGAACCGACCATGTCGTAGATCATGCCGCCGACGGTTTCGAATTCATCCTGATCGATTTCGAGGTCCAATTCCTCAGCCAGATCCTCGAGCGGGCAGGCCCCGGTCACTTCCAGAGAGCCGTTCTGGAGCCGGATAATATCCTGATCCTGTTCCGGGTCGTGTTCGTCCTCGATTTCGCCGACGATTTCCTCCAGAATATCCTCCAGAGTGACCACTCCGGCGGTGCCCCCGAACTCGTCCATGACGATGGCCAGATGAGTCTTATTTTTGCGGAAATCGGCCAACAGCTGGTCGATTTTCTTATGTTCGCCGATCCGCAACGGTTCCCGCATGTGGTCGGTGAGCTTAAAATCATCGCGCTCGTCTTCGGTCAGTATCAGCAGGTCCTTGACATTGATGATGCCGATGATGTTGTCGATCGACCCCTTGTAAACCGGGTATCGGGAAAAACCGAATTTTTCAGTAATGGCCCGAATATCGTCGAGACTGGCGCCGCTTTCGATTCCCGTGACATTGATTCGAGGAATCATGATCTCTTCCGCCTCGGTCACGTCCAATTGGAAAATCTGGTGAATCATTTCCTTTTCATCTTCCTCGATAATCGGCGAGGGAATTCCGGCCGATTCAGCCAGGGATTCGATGGCCCGTTCCACGATATCGTCTTTTTCGTCTTCGGTTATTTCCCGGGGAGCCCGCCCGGTGGATATTTTTCCGAGCTGAGTGATGGCCGGGGAGCTGATGATATAAATCAGGTTGACCAGAGGCAGGAAGCGGATCATGCGGGTTTTAGCGCGACCCGGTGAAATCCGTCGAGGGAGATAAATGAAACTGACCAGAGCCGCCATCCAGAAAATCGCCAGGACCACGACATAGATCGGCAGGCCGGGGATCAGGTGATATTTCGTAATCCATTGGGCGATTAAAAGCGCCAGCACCCCCAGCGCGACCGCGGACGAGATGCGAACCAGAAAAGCGACCTGCATGAAAGACCGGGGGTTGGAGATGAATTTTTCTGTCTGGCGACGGCGCCATTCGGATAGATCGGGAAAGAAAGTCCTGATTTCATCGGGATCGACGTAAACGGCGTTGGAAAACACCGACACCAGATAACCGGTAAAAAGCAGGAGGGCCGTAGCGGCCAGGTATATCAGCAGGTCAAGCATTTTTCAGGAACCTGTCCAGATAATGGTCTTCTTTCTTTTTCATCAGGGCGGCCTCCGCCTTTCGGTGGTGATCGTAATCGCATAGATGAAGAGTACCGTGGCAAACCAGCCGCAGGATTTCTTCGCGCAGAGTTCCCCGATACTCCCGGGCCTGCCGCCGGGCGGTGTCGATTGAAATATATATTTCTCCCAGAATGCCCAACTCAGGATCGGCCGGGAAGGAGAGGACGTCGGTCGGGCGGCCGAGGCGGCGATACTGAAGATTCAACTCTTCCAGGGCGTCGTCGCCGGAAAAAATTATATTGACCGGGAGTTTCTTTTTTTCGCCTTTGAGGATGAGGCCGGCCAGAGCGACAGCCTCCCGCCGGGGCAGGCGTCCGCGGCGGTCGGAAAATAGGTGACAGTCATCCATCACGTCACTTCCTCACCTTCCTTTTTCGGGTAGGGAACCCGGTGATGGAAGACACCGATGAGGATGGTTACGAAAGCCTCCCGGATGTCGTTTAGGTCCTTGAGGGTCAGGCCGCAGTTGGTCAATTCTCCGGAAGTGAATTTCTCGTTGATCAGTCTCTGGATCAGGTTGCGAATCCGGGCCGAAGTTGGGTTGTCGAGGGTGCGGCTGGCGGCCTCGGTGGAATCGGCCAGCATGACGATAGCGGTCTCTTTCGACTGCGGTTTGGGGCCGGGATAACGGAATTCGTCCTCGGATTCGATCGGCAGGTCCATTTCTTTGGCCTTATTATAGAAATAGGACATCATCGTCGTTCCGTGGTGTTCCTCGATAAAATTGAGAACGGCGTCGGGCAGGCCCGCTTCCTCGCCGATAATGCGTCCCTTTTTGACATGGGAGGCAAGAACCAGGGCCGACATGGTGGGGTTGAGCGATTCGTGCTTCGATTTAATTCCCAGTTGGTTTTCCACGAAATATTCGGGGATTTCCATTTTCCCGATATCGTGATAATAGGCGCCGACCCGGGCCAGCAGGGGGTTGGCGTCGATGGCTTTGGCCGCCGATTCGGCCAGGTTGCCGACGATAATGGAATGGTGATAGGTGCCGGGGGCCTCCATGGCCAGTCGTTTCAGCAGGGGCTGATTAAGGTCGGCCAATTCCAGAAGAGTGATATTGGTCGAAAAGCCGAAAAGCGATTCGAACATCGGGAGCAGGCCGATAGTCAGCATAGGTGCGATGAAGCCGTTGACCAGCCCGTAGCCGCAATAGGTCACGATATCGCCGGTGACTGATAATTTGAGCGATTCCACGACAAAGGCGATGATTACATAAGTGGCCGATACAAAGATGATAATCCGATAAAATTCACTGCGCCGGCGCACCTCGCCCGCCGAAAAGCAGGCCACCGAGCCGGCGATAGTGGTAATCAAAGTGATCGTAAAATTGAAACGATTGAGAACGCCCAGGAGAATGGCCACCAGCAAAGTGACGACAACGCCGAGGCGGGCGTCGAAAAGAACCGTAATCAAGATCGACAAAATAGCGATGGGATAAAGGTAAACCGACTGAGCCAGCCGGACACCGATAAAATTGACCAGGAACAACTCCAGCCCTATGATGAGAAGAATCGCGAATAATTTATTATTGGACCAGTACACGTCGGGCCGGAAATGGTAGAAGAACAGAAGCATCAAAATGAAGATGGCGCCCACCAGAACCAGCCGGCTGAAAACCGGGAGAATACCCTGGAACCATCCCTGGGCCGCGGCCTGCTTTTGGACCTCTTGGGCGTAAGCGGCCAGGAGGCGGGCTTTGGCGGCATCGACCCGGGCGCCCTGGCGGATCAGAAGGTCGCCCTTGGTGACCTGCTTTTCGACATTGGAAATAGTCGCGACGGCGCTGTCGCGGGCGGCCTCGGTGCTGGCGTCATTATACCGGGCATTGGGCAGGATAAACCGGCGTCCGATTTCGTAGTAAAGCTCAATATCGGCGTCGGATAATCCGGGGACCTTGTTGAGTGATTCGAGAAGCCGATTGTAGGCCCCCTGAAGCCCGATCAGTTGATTGCGGATCATCAGGAGATCGCGCTTTTTCTTCCTCATGACCACCGAATTGTATTCCTGCGGCGGCAGGGTACCCAAATTGTTGAGCACGCCAAAGTAGTAAACATCGTCCGTCAGGATAGTGTCGAGGACGGCGGCCATTTTTCGACGCTTGTCGGAATGGGCCAGACGTTCCAGATAATTCTCCGGGATTGCCGGAAAATCTTCGGCCGTCTTCCTGACGAATTCATCGACTGCGCGGGAGGAATCGGCTTTGGGTACCTTACTGAACCGTTCGAACAGCTTGGCGAGATTTTCGCGGCTGTTTTGGGCGATCTGGTCATTGTAATCGATATACAGGGGGGTGCTCAGGACGGCCATATTGCGTTCTTCATCGAGGTCGGATTTATGCTTCAGGATACTGAAGGAGAAATCGGCAATGATATTCTGGGGAGCGATTTCGCCCTCGCGAGGTACGTCGAGCGGACCCCGCAGGTTTCCCGGAGGATATAGCAGGGTGGTCAAAACCACGGCCGTCAGGGCCATGGCGTATTTAACCAACCGCCGACTGCGCTTTCGAGCGGCGTTAAGGTCGATATCTTCCTTGACCTTAAATATCCGCTTGATCAGCCGTTTAAATTTAAGAAATGATCTTCGCATCCCTGTCCTGTGACACCGCCATTAAGTTTTGTCCCGTTTGCCTTTGCCCCGATTTTCATAACGGGCGTAGGCGTCAATAATATCCTGAACCAGACGGTGCCTGACCACATCCCTGGTGGACAGATAAATAAACACAATTCCTTTAAGACCCGCAAGGATTTGCTGAATCTTAACCAGCCCCGAGGCGACGTTTTTGGCCAGGTCGATCTGAGTTACATCGCCGGTGATAACCGCCTTGGAGCCTTCGCCCAGCCGGGTCAAAAACATTTTCATCTGGGCGAGAGTCGTATTCTGGGCCTCATCGAGAATGACGAAGGAATTGTTGAGAGTCCGGCCGCGCATAAAGGCCAGCGGGCAGATTTCGATGATGCCCAGTTCGATCATCTTCGCGATTTTCTCAGCCGGCATAAGTTCATGCAGGGCATCATAAACCGGCCTCAAATAGGGGTCCACCTTGGCCTTGATATCGCCGGGCAGAAAACCCAGGGATTCGCCGGCTTCGACGGCCGGACGAACCAGGATTATGCGGGTTTTGCGTTTTGCCTTCAACTCCGCAACCGCTTGAGCCACTGCTAAATAAGTCTTGCCGGTACCCGCCGGGCCGATGGAAAATACAATATCGTTGTTTTCGATGGCTTCGAGATAATTTTTCTGGCCCACCGTTTTCGGTTTGATCAGGGCCGCGGCCGGTCCATTGGTCTTTTCACCCAGTATTTCCGCCGGGCCGTGACCTTCTTCTTTGACCATATCAATGGCGTACAGGAGGTACCTTTCCGAAAGCTCCTGACTCATGCTGATCCGCATGATCATGTCATCAAACAGGCGCACGACGTTTTCGACTTTATCGGCGTCGCCTTCGATCATGATATTATCGCCCCGGGCGACGATTTTGACGTCGAATTGCGATTCAATCAGACGGATATAGATACCGCTGTGCCCGAAAAGGATTCTCTGATCGATATGCGAGGCGTCGATCGAACGGGTAATCTGATGATTGGCTGTCGACATCAAGCCTCCGGCTTTCTCACGATCGACAAACTCAACTCCTCCAGCTGTTCGGGATCGATGGCCGAGGGGGCGCCGTCCATCAGCGATGCGGCATTGGTCGTTTTGGGAAAAGCGATGACATCACGGATGGAATCGGAACCGGTCATCAGGGCCACGATCCGGTCGAGTCCCGGAGCCAGGCCGCCGTGGGGCGGAGCGCCGTATTTCAGAGCCCTCAGAAGGAAACCGAACATTTTTTCGGCCCGTTCATTGGAGAGGCCCAGGATGTTGAGGATCTTTTTCTGCATTTCACTGCGGTGGATACGAATGCCCCCGGAGGCGATTTCGCTCCCGTTAAGCACCAGGTCGTATTGATCGGCGCGGATACGGCGCCAGGGGTGATTTACATCCGTAGGCTCCATTTTGGAATCAAAGCCCTCGTCCAGAAGCGCCAGATCCTCTTCGGTGGGGCTGGAGACTATATTATGCATGGCATCGAAACGACCGGCTTCTTCATTATATTCGAAAAGCGGGAAATGTGTCACCCACAGAAGATTCCATTTAGTGCGGTCGATCAGCCCGGTCGTTTTACCGATATGGAGGCGCAACTGCCCCAGAATCGATTCGGTTTTGATCGGCTGGTCGGCAATTATCAAGACTGCATCGCCGGGTCCGACTCCGCCGCCGGCGTAAATTTTTTGGGCCAGGTCCTCGCCGATGAATTTCATGATCGGGCTCTTATCGCCCGAATCGCTCCGCAGGATATACGCCAAACCACCGGCTCCGTTTTCGCGGGCCAGATTTTCGAGGTCGCCAATCTGCTTGCGGGAAAGGGCGCCGCCGCCTTTATATACGATGCCTTTGACCCGGCCGCCTTTTTCCAGCGTTGACGTAAAAACCTTGAAGCCACAGCCGGCGACAATATCGGCCAGATCGAAAATTTCCATTCCGAAGCGGGTGTCGGGCTTATCGATCCCCCAACGGCTCATAACTTCGGCATAGGTAAAGCGGGGGAACGGCGTGGCCAGTTCGACGCCGAGGACTTTTTTCCACAGATGCGCCATCATGCCTTCGGCGACATTGAAAACGTCGTCGGGAGTGACAAACGACATTTCCATGTCGATCTGGGTGTGTTCCGGCTGGCGGTCGGCGCGCAAATCCTCGTCGCGCAGGCAACGGGCCAGCTGGAAATAGCGGTCGAAACCGGAGATCATGAGAATTTGTTTCAACAGCTGAGGCGATTGCGGCAGGGCATAGAAACGGCCCGGCTGGACCCGGCTGGGAACGACATAATCGCGGGCGCCCTCGGGGGTGGATCGGATCAGCATCGGCGTTTCGATTTCGTAGAAATCCTGACTCGCAAGATATTCGCGGATGGCGATGGTCGCCTCGTGGCGGATACGGATTTTTTCCTGCAAAGGATTTCGGCGGAGATCAAGGTAACGATATTCCAGGCGAAGCTCCTCGCGGGCATTGGTAATATCGGCGATTTCAAAAGGCGGCGTCTCCGATTCTGAGAGGATTTCGATCCGGTCGCATTCGACTTCGATCGCTCCCGTTTTCATTTTCGGATTGACGGTGCCCTCGGGACGGGGTTTGACGACCCCTTTGACGGCGATAACATATTCATGACGGCAGGCGCCGGCTTTTTTCAGAACCTCCTCGGACACGTTTTCCGGATGAAAGACAATCTGCGTGATGCCGTAGCGGTCGCGCAGGTCGATGAAAAGAAGGCCGCCCAGGTTGCGATATTCCTGGACCCAGCCGTTCAAGGTGACCCGTTGTCCGATATGCTCGGCCTTCAGGGCGCCGCAGGTGACAGTGCGTTTAAGTTCCGAAAATGGTGCCAACTGTTTATCTCCATTATCGTTAGGGCCCGATAACGGCGGGCCCATTATTCTTGATTCGGTAGATCATTGATAAAGGTTTACCGATTCCACATCAACATTATACGTAATTTTGAGGCAAAGCTATTTAATATATAAACCAAAGTCAAGGGCGGCGCGGCCATTTTGGATATCATTTGTACAATATAATTTGGTCTATGGGACTTGACCTGAATTCGGTTTATGGCTATAGTCTCTTGATTTTTGAATGAGTGCAACCGATAAGAAAAAGAAATGGGATATAACATTTCGAGACATATGGATACGGAGCTGATCCGGCTCGAGATGCGAACGGTTTTGCCGGAGGAGCCCGAGAACGGCAGTCACAAGAAATGGCTGATCGACGCCAAGGAGCTGTTGCTCGAAGAGCTGGTCACCATTCTTGATCCGGCCGGTAAAATCGGCAATCGCAAAAAACTCCTGCTCGATTTCATGAACCGGGAGAAAAAAGCCTCGACCGCTATCGGCCGCGGATTCGCCATCCCGCATATCCGTTCCATGCAGGCCAAGGATTTCATGATCGGTTTCGGCCGGAGTCGCGAGGGTTACGATTTCGACGCTATGGACGGTGGGCCGGTCCATTTCTTTTTTGTCATGGCGGCGCCGCCCTATGACGACGCCTTGTACCTGAAAGTTTTTAAGGCGATTTCGGAGCTGGTCAGCTTCTCCGGGTTTTCCAGGCAGCTGATGGAAGCCGAAGAACCGTTCGATGTCATCCGCATCATCAAATCGCTGGAATAGATTCAACCCTCTTTTAGATTCCCCGCGTTTTTTTAATCCCGTTCATCCGCGCTTTTCAATCCGATCTCTCAGCCGCCACGGCGCATGGCTGAAAGGAAGCGGGATCGCAGGGTATCGCTCATCAGTGAACGCTTGACCGGCGGCAATTTCAAAAAACCGCCGACCAGACCGCGCATGAATGCATGGGTGACGCTTTGGGGGTCGGCAAAGATCAGGTTTTGCAGGGTGCCTTGTTCAAGGCACTGGAGAATGATCCGTTCGAATGTATCTTCGGGGTGGAAGACGCGTTGATCGCGTTTAATTAGTTTCATGGAATCGGTCGGGCAATCGAGGGCACAGACGCCGCATCCGAGGCAAAGCGACCGGTTGACGACCACGCGACCGGCGGTCTCGTCGAGGGAAAGAGCCTGCACGGGGCAATCGGCAATGCATGATTCGCACAATTCGCAGGTTTCGGCGTTCGCGTCGGCAATATAATTGGAGGTGACGACGATATTCGGATATCCCAGGCGACTGATACCCTGCAGGACATTACAACAACAACTGCAACAGTGGCAGATAAAAGATACGTTTTCCTGCGTATTATCGGTGCAGAGAACCAGTTTCGATTCGCGCGAGCGAGCCAGATTTTCGAGCAGTTCCTCACGGCTAATTTCCCGGGCAAATCCATGCCGGATCATGGTGTCGGCGGCGGCGTCGAAACTGGTGCAGGTTTCCAGAGGGATATCGCACTTTTTCTCGCCGATATGCATTTTTTCATGACGGCACGAGCACAGCCCGACAGCCGCTTTCTTAGCTTCGGCAATGACTGCGCTGGCTTTTTCGTAATCCATGATTTCGACATAATCGGTCTCGTTGATACTCTCTTCGTAGGGGAGGACTCTGAGAGGTGATATTTTCTGCCCTTTGCCGAAATTGGACTGGAAGAAGGTCCTGTCGCCGCTCATATACTCATGAAAAAGCCGGGCCCAGGTTTTGTAATTCAATTCGCCGCGGGTGCGCATCATGGTGAATTCGAAAATTCCAATGATAAGAGGGGAGACGATATAGCGGTATTCTTGACCGATCCAGACGTCAATCAACAGACCCTTGTC
>CAZGAV010000098.1:1806-12440 GCA_964523575.1 uncultured Ignavibacteriales bacterium | reverse complement strand
GCTGGCCGTCGATATTGACCAGATTGGCGCCCGAACCGCGGAATTTCTCGGTGATGAGAATACCCTCGGCCTGCTCCGGGAAAACGATTCCGGTCGGATGATACTGGACGGTATGCAGGAAGCAGACCGGCACCCCGGCCCGGTAACCCATGACGATACCGTCGGCGGTGGCGCCGTAATGGTTGGTAGTCATGAAACCCTGAATATGCAGGCGGCCGCATCCGCCGGTGGCCATGACGACCGACTTGGCTTTCACGACCAGGTATTCTTCGGTCTCCAGGTTGTACAAAACGGCTCCGGCGCACTGGCCGTGCTCATTGAGGATCAATTCGACGGCCGGTGAAAATTCGACGACTTTGATATCGGCCGCCCGGTTGCGGGCTTCGTCGCGAATAGTGCGCATCATCTCGGCCCCGGTGATGTCGGCCGCGAAATGCATCCGCTTGCGCGAGGTGCCGCCGCCGTGGATAGTCTTGAGGGTGCCGTCGGGGAATTTGGAAAAATTACAGCCGAGGCTTTCCAGCCATTTGATGACATCGGGAGCCTGCGTGGCCAGCGTCTCGACCAGTTCGGGGACGTTCTTGAAATGGCCGCCGCCCATGACATCGAGATAATGATAATAGGGGCTGTCCTTGTGGCCCTTGGTGGCCGCCTGAATGCCGCCCTCAGCCATCATGGTATTGGCGTCGCCGTGGCGAAGCTTGGTGGCCATGAGAACCTTGCAACCGTTCTGCTGAGCCAGCAGAGCCGCTGCCGTTCCGGAACCGCCGCCGCCGATGACGAGCACGTCGGTTTCGTAGTCGAGGCGCGAGAGATCGACCGCTTTGGGATCGACCCGGCTTTTGGCCTCGAGAACGTTGGCCATTTCGTGGGCGATGCGGTATCCCTTGCTGGGTCCGACTTTGAGTTCCCGGCGTCCTTCTTCTTTGACGTCGGGGTGGTGCTGAAGCATTTCGGTCCGTTCGTCAAGACTCAAAAACGGAACCTCTTCGTTGCGATTTTTCCGCTCGACGCGCTCGGCGCGAGTCGATTCGACGACTTTGATCAGTCTTTTCAATTCTTCGGGATATGGCATATCTATCCTCTTACTTCCGTTTTCAAGTTTGGTTTACAGGTACTGCTTATCCTGCGGGGTCCAGTCCTCGCCGGCCACAGCCGGCTCCATCTCGCGGGCCTGATAAGTTTTCTTGAGAGTTTCCAGATTCATCGCCTTCAACTGCTGGAGCCCCTCGGTATAGCGCCCGGTCTCGATATTGGCAACCATGGTCTTGAGATGCTCGGCCCGGGGCGTCAGGAAAGCGCCGGCTAGACGCCGCGCCAGCTGGCCGATATGATATTGGGGCAGTTCGCCCATACAGCGGCTGGCGCACAGTCCGCACTGGATGCAGTCGAAGGAGATTTCGGCGGCGCGCAACAGGTCGCCCTGTTTGACGGCCGCGATGTAGTCCATAACCTCGACGTCCATAGGGCAGACTTTGGTGCAGGCGTTGCAAGCGACACAGCGGAACAATTCCGGGTAGAGCACATAGACTTCTTCGGGATTGCCCTGGAGGGTTTCGAAGTTGTAAGTGGCCCGCATGGCCGGATAAAATGGCAGTTGGGTCAGATACATTTCCGGTTCGACGACCGTCTGGCAGGCCAGGCCGGTGTAGATTTTGTAATCGCCCGGCTTGCGATAGACGGTACTGCAAGCGCCGCAGACGCCGCCCCGGCATCCGCATCCGCGAATATATTTGTACCCGGCGTATTCCATCGCCTTCATGATGGTCAGCGTTTCGGGCACTTCGTATTGTTTCCCCATGATATAGATGGGAATCAACTTGGCGGCCACTTTAGTGGCTTCTTCGGTGGTGGTACTCATGCTTACCTCATCATCAGTATATCAAAGGTTTGTCTTTTCGTTTTCAGCCTGCCGTCGGGAGCAGGTTTTTATTCTTTAAAAGCTCGCCGGAGCTGGTGCGGTTGAGTTCCAGATGGAGTTCTTCACCGGGAACGCCGAGAGCGACGGCCAGAAGCTGGGTGAAATAATACACCGGGACTTCTTTCATCCCCTCGAATTTGACCAGCATGGCGTCCTGTTTGCGGCCGAGATTGTAATCGCACAGGGGGCAGGCCAGCGCCAGCGCTTCGGCGCCATGATCGACGGCGCCCTTCAGGATATTATGCGAAACGGAGAGAGCCGCCTCGGGATTGCCCAGCACCTGATAAGCGCCGCAACACTCGATGGCTCCGGGGAAATCGACCACTTCGGCTCCGAGGGTTTCGAGAAATTTATGCAGTACCCGGGGATTGTCGGGATGATCGATGGCGACATCACGGGGACGCAGGAGAGTGCATCCGTAGTACGGGGCGACCTTGAGGCCGGTCAGGGGGTTTTTGACCATCTCCCCGACTTTGTCCCATCCGATTTCATCGCGCAGGAAATCCAGCAGATGGAAAACCCGGACGCCGCCCTGATAATCAGGCTCTTCGTCCATGAAATCATTGATGGTTTTGCGTTTGACCTCGTCGGTTTTCATCAGGTCGTTGGCCCGGGCCAGCGTGTTGTAACACATGGAGCAGAGCGTCACCACGGTGTCATAGCCCTGCTCCTGAACCCGGATAAGATCGCGGACGGGCGCGACGACATGAATGAGGTCGTCGTCGGCCAGAGAATAGACGGCTCCGCAACAATTCCAGCGGGGCAGTTCCTCGACTTCGACGCCGAGCGCCTTCATGGAAGCCAGGGCCGCCGTTTCCAGATTTTTGGCCCGAGTCTTAAGGGTGCATCCGGGATAATAGCTGATTTTCATAAGTTTTTCCTCACCCGGTCAGTTTGCGGAATCCGGAGACCATCGCGATCTGAGGCAGGTCGATAACCTCCTCCGGCTGTAAATTCGATGGCTCGATCTGGTTAATGTTTTGTCTCAGGACCACCTGCCGGAGAGCCTCCATGATGCGGGGGATATCCAGCCCGCGGGGGCATCGGACCATGCAGGTATGGCAGGAAGCACAGACCCAGGGGGTATTGGCAACTTCCAGGGCCCCTTTATGTCCCAGTTGGAGTAAGGCCATGAGCTTGCGCGGCGAGGCGGTGATATGTTCGATCATGGGGCAGGAACCGGAGCAGGTGCCGCATTGAAAACACTTGCTGAAATTCTGCCCGCTGATATCACGCACCTTGCGCTGAAGCCCGGTGTCGGTGGTTTTCAGGGAAATTTTTATCGGCATCAAAACCTCACACGAAACGAAGTTGAACTTTGCCTAAACCTGGCCGCCGGATTGACCGGCCTGAAAGGTCCGATTGCAAAAGAATCACTTTCGCCGAAAGGTCATGTCGTGAAACTTTTCACAATATAGACCAGAACACCAGGGCCTTAATATAAAGAGGACATGGGACAAAATCAAATACTTTGATACTTTTTTCACAAAATTTTGCCGATTATTTTTGGATGATGAAAATTTCCGGCCCCAGATCCGCCATGCGAACGGATCTTCGCCGCCTGTCGGCCGGATCGGGTCAGTTGGTTAAAGGATTTTTTGGTTGCAGTCTGGTCATCAATTTACAATATTGCAGGCAATCATTATCCTGTATAGCCGGTCAAGATTATCCGGTTTGGGATATAAATCAATTTTGCGATGGAGCGTTATTGATGTCATCGGTAGGGACAATCGTCTGGTCCTCGGTCGCCAGGAAAGTAATCAATGCCGTCACCGGTCTGGGGTTGTGTATCTTCATTGTCATTCATCTTCTGGGCAACCTGACCCTTCTGACCGGCAACGCCGAGGCCTTCAACAAGTATTCGCATTTTTTATTGAGTCTGGGAACTCTGATCTACCTGACCGAGGCTGGTCTGGTGATCTTCTTCCTGTTCCATATGTTTACGGCCGTCACCGTCTGGTGGGACCAGCAAATGGCCCGGCCGCAGGCGTATAAATATTCGGCCAAGGCCGGATATCCCAGCAAGAAGACCATATCCTCCCGGACCATGATCTATACCGGAGTGACCATCCTGGTTTTCACCATCCTCCACCTGATTACCTTCAAGTACGGTCCGGGGATAAAAGAAGGTTACGCCATGGAGATCGACGGCGTCGTCATGCGCGATCTTTATCGGCTGACGATCGAAATTTTTCATCGGCCCGGATATGTCATCTGGTATGTGGTCTCCCTGACCTTTCTGGGGTTCCATTTGCGCCACGGTTTCTGGAGCGCCTTCCAGTCGATGGGTATCAATCATCCCCGGTGGACCCCGGTGCTCTATGGCCTGGCTATGCTGTTTGCCCTGGTCATGGCTATCGGGTTTATAATCCTGCCGGTCGTCATCTATTTTCAAGGGGGTGCCGCATGAACCTGGACGCCAAAACTCCTTCGGGTTCCCTCGAACAAAAATGGGATTCCTGCAAAAGCCATCTCAAGCTGGTCAACCCATCCAATAAACGCAAGCATACCCTGCTGGTAGTCGGCACCGGATTGGCCGGTGCGTCGGCCGCCGCGTCGCTGGGCGAGCTGGGCTACCAGGTGAAAATATTCTGTATTCAGGACTCTCCCCGCCGGGCGCACAGTATCGCCGCTCAGGGGGGTATCAATGCCGCCAAGAATTATCAGAACGACGGCGACAGCGTCTGGCGCCTGTTCTACGATACCATCAAAGGCGGCGATTTCCGCGGCCGTGAGGCCAACACTTATCGTCTGGCTGAGCTGAGCGTCAATATCATCGACCAATGCGTCGCCCAGGGCGTGCCCTTCGCGCGTGAATACGGTGGATTGCTGGCCAATCGGTCGTTCGGCGGCGCTCAAGTTTCGCGTACTTTTTACGCTCGCGGCCAGACCGGCCAGCAATTATTGCTGGGCGCGTATGGTTCGCTGATGCGGCAGGTTGACGCCGGGACGGTGCAAATGTACCCCCGTAGGGAAATGCTGGATCTGGTCGTGATCGACGGCAAAGCTCGCGGCATTGTCTGCCGCAACGTCATCACGGGCGAGGTGGAAACTTACGCCGGCGATGCGGTGCTTCTCTGCACCGGCGGCTATTCGCCGGTATATTATCTTTCAACCAACGCCGTCAACTCCAATGCCACGGCGGCCTGGCGCTGTTATAAGAAGGGCGCTTTGTTCGCCAACCCCTGCTACACCCAGATTCATCCGACCTGCATCCCCCAGGAAGGCGATTTTCAATCCAAGCTGACCCTGATGAGCGAATCCCTTCGCAACGACGGCCGGGTCTGGGTCCCCAAGAAAGCCGGCGATAAACGCCGCCCGAACCAGATACCGGAAGAGGAGCGCGACTATTATCTGGAACGTAAGTATCCCAGTTTCGGCAACCTTGTGCCGCGCGATATCGCGTCGCGCAACGCCAAGGAAGTTTGCGATTCGGGCCACGGGGTCAATCCGAACGGACGAGCGGTATATCTTGATTTCCGCGACGCCATCAAGCGCCTCGGGAAGCAGGTCATCGCCGACCGTTACGGCAATCTCTTTGATATGTACGAGAATCTGACCGGCGAAAATCCCTACGAAGTGCCGATGATGATATATCCGGCGCCTCATTATACTATGGGCGGCCTCTGGGTTGACTATAACCTGATGAGCACCATCCCCGGTCTTCATGTTCTCGGTGAGGCCAATTTCTCGGATCACGGGGCCAACCGTCTCGGCGCCAGTGCCCTGATGCAGGGTTTGGCCGACGGTTATTTCGTCATTCCCTATACGATCGGGGCCTATCTGGCCGGCACGACGCTTCCGGCGGTTTCTGAGGACCACGAGGCCTTCAAATCATCTATCGATTACGTCAATGAGAAAGTCAAAAAACTGCTCTCGATCAAAGGTTCCAGAACGGTTCGCGAAATTCATATCGAACTGGGCCGGATTATGATGGATAAAGTCGGAATGTCGCGCGACGCCGTCGGCCTTAAAGAAACGCTGGAAAAAATCCCCAAACTGCGTGAGGAATTCTGGCAAAATGTCAACGTTCCGGGAAGCGGCGACGATTTGAACAAGAATCTGGAAATGGCCGGGCGGTTGTCCGACTTTCTGGAATTGGGCGAATTGATGGCACGTGATGCGCTACAGCGAGAGGAATCGTGCGGCGGCCATTTCCGGGAGGAATACCAGACCGAGGAGGGCGAGGCTTTGCGCGACGATAAGCACTTCACCTTCGTTTCGGCCTGGGAATACAAGGGCGACGACAAGCCCCCGGAGATGCATAAAGAGAATTTGGAATTTGAACGGGTCACCCCCAGCCAGAGAAGCTACAAGTGAGGCGGCTATGACAGAGAAAAAGACAATATCGGTTCATATCAATATATGGCGGCAGAAGCGCGGCGAAAAATCGGGTCGGTTCGAAAAACACAGCATCGGCGATATCTCGCCCGATAGTTCTTTCCTTGAAATGCTCGATCTGCTCAACGAGAGCCTGATCAAGAAGGGCGAGGAACCGCTTGAATTCGACAGCGATTGCCGGGAAGGAATTTGCGGCACCTGCGGCATGGTCATCAACGGCGTGGCGCACAGCCGTCAGAAGGCGATTGCCACCTGCCAGTTGCATATGCGGCGGTTCAAGGACGGCGAGACCATCACCGTCGAGCCGTTCCGGGCCCGGCCCTTTCAGCCGGTCAAAGACCTGGTGATCGACCGGAGCGCCTTCGACCGGATTATCGCCAAAGGCGGCTATATTTCGATCAACGCCGGATCGGCCCAGGACGCCAATGCGGTTCAGATTCCCAAGGAAAAAGCCGATCTGGCGATGGATGCGGCCGCCTGTATCGGATGCGGAGCCTGCGTGGCGGCCTGCCCCAACGCCTCGGCGTCGCTTTTCGTGGGCGCCAAAATTTCGCAGTACGCCCTCCTGCCTCAGGGTCGGCCCGAGGCCAAGCGACGGGCCATGATGATGATCGCCCAGATGGACAAGGAGGGTTTCGGGAATTGCTCCAACCACGGCGAATGTGAGGCGGTATGCCCGAAGCAGATTTCAATCGCCAATATCGCACGTATGCGCCGGGAATTTTTCAAGGCGGCGATAGGCGCTTGAGCGGAAGTACCAGTGCCATCTAATAGAAGTCGAGTCAGAAACCTCCCGGGTTTCTGACTTTTTTACTGGCGATTCATTTTATTATTCGAGGTTTCATACCGGGGATGAAAATATGCCGAACCCTGCTTCCGAATTCAGCATTCCTCAAAAGGTGGCGGCTCTGATGGCCGGGTTCGACCGCCCCTGGATGGTGGCCGGCGGCTGGGCGGCAGATTTATTCCTGCAGGAAATCACCCGGACTCACGGAGATATCGAGATCGCCATATTCCGGCCGGATCAATTGCGACTCCAAGCTTATCTATCGGGATGGAATCTGATGAAAGTCATTCCCGGCGAGGGGAAAAAGCCGGCAGCGTGGGGCGAAGGCGAATATTTGAAGATGCCGATTCATGAAATCCATGCCTATTCCGGCGATTATGATCCGGGCGAACTGGAAATATTGTTCAACGAGGTTTCGGACAATAAATGGATTTTCCGCCGAAAGCCGACGATCAGCCTCCCTCTGGCGAATTCAATTATGAAAACGGCGAATGGTCTCCCCTTTTTATCGCCAGAGATCATCCTCCTTTATAAGGCGAAAAACCCGTCGTTTAAAGATGAAGCCGATTTTCATCGGTTATATCCCCGGCTTGACCCATCTCGCCAATTATGGCTACGGGCGGCGGTTGAAACCTGCTACCCGGAGCATCGCTGGCTGAGTCTTCTGGGGCCGGTTTGAGCATTTATTCCGGTTTAAATTTTCGGTGAACCCTCGTTCACGGCCGACGGCCATTACCTTTATTTTGTGCACGTCCTGACCGATGCTGAGGGCATTTTTGATGCCGACATCTGGTATAGTGAGCGGGTGGAATAGGACCCAAACCAGTCCAAGTGGATTTATGCGGTCGACGATATCCATGATAACTCTTTGCCGTTCTTGTTATTTGATGCGCCGGTCGAGAAGTTTCCCCGTTCCCGAATATACGGCGCGTCTATCGGAAAACAGAATTGAAGCCGATGTATATCAATATCCGGGATTCACGGATTCGGAGTCTCGGCGGGCAGATGTACGATAGCGGTTAAGTTGTCTCGGTTCATGAGGCAAATCGTGTCCAACATTTCCCTTGCTCAAATTCAACAACGCATTATATTGGGATTAATAGAGATACATGCGTCCTCGGAAGATACATCTATACCTTATGCGTTTCAAGATCCCTTCGCGGGTCATAGGAGGATCCTTATGCGAATGCGGCTAATGCTTCTCTCGGTCCTGCTTTTATCCTTATGGACAATTGCCGGCGCCGAAAGGGTTGATTTGGGTTCTGGTACGGATGGCGTCGTGGTCACGATTGAACAATCGAATGACCTTAGAACGGTCGTCAACTACCGTCTTGGGGGTTTCACCAAAGAACCGGTCATGATCGACAACCAGGAATATTATCTCCTCGGTTTCGACCACGAGAATATCCTGTTGAACAAGGCTGAGCCGGCCCTGCCGCGCATCTGCCGCAGTATCATTATACCCGACGATGCCAGAATGAAGATCAACGTCATCGCCTCGGAGTATATCGACTTTCCTAATACGCCGGTGGCGCCTTCCAAGGGCAATCTGCCGCGTACTATCAATCCCGAAGACGTGCCTTATACCTTCGGCCCCGTTTACAACTCCGCTGACTGGTATCCGGGGACACTGGCCGAGTTGCGGGAGCCTTATATCCTGCGTGATTACCGCGGAACAGTAATCGAACTCAATGCTTTTCAGTATAACCCGGCCACGCAAACCCTGCGGGTTTATACCTCGGTGACGGTGGAGGTGGTCAATGACGGCCCCGGGGAAATCAATGTGTTGCATAACAGCAAGCGGGCCGAATCGACTATCCCCGATTTCGAGTTGATCTATAAACGCCGGTTTTTGAATTACGATTTCTATCAGGGAAAATATACACCGGTCGAAGAACATGGCGATATGCTGATCATCACCTATGACAGCTATCATCAATACATGGAGCCATTCGCCGCCTGGAAGCGGCAGAAAGGCATTCGGACCTGGATCGTCGATGTCTCGACCATAGGCAACAACGGCACTTCCATCGCCAACTTCATTAGCAGTTTTTATAACGCCGATTCGACCGACCTGGCGTTCGTCCTTCTGGTTGGCGACAACGCCCAGGTCAATAAACCGATCGGGAGCGGCAATTCGGACCCGGTCTATGCCAAGGTGGCGGGATCGGATAATTATCCGGATATTTTCATCGGCCGTTTTTCGGCTGAATCGGTCGGCGATGTGCAGACGCAGGTGGCGCGCACGATCACCTACGAATCCAATCCCCCGGCCGGGGACTGGTACCATAAGGGTTTTGGTATCGGGTCCAATGATCCCGGAACCGGTCAGGGCGGAGAGCATGACTGGGAACATGAGGATTTGATCCGGGCCGACCTTTTGAACTTCACCTACACCCAGGTAGATCAGCTCTATGAAAACCTGGGCGTGACGGCCTCAGCCGTAGCCGCCTCCATCAACGATGGCCGCAGTTTTGGAAACTATACCGGCCACGGAGCGCCCACGAGCTGGAGCACCAGCGGTTTCAGCAATACCCATGTGAATGCTCTGGTCAATGACAATAAATTACCCTTTATCATCAGCGTCGCCTGCAACAACGGGCAGTTTGACGTTTATACCTGTTTCGGCGAAGCCTGGCTGAGAGCCACCGACAACGGCACCGGCGAACCGACCGGGGCTATCGGTTTTTACGGCTCCTTGATCAGTCAGTCATGGTCGCCGCCGATGGACTGTCAGGATGAGGTCACCGACCTCCTGTGCGCCACGGCCAAAGTGACCTATGGCGGATTATGTTTCAACGGCGCCTGCAAGATGATGGACCTCAACGGTTCCACCGGAGTCGAAGAATATAACGCCTGGACCATATTCGGCGATCCTTCGGTTCAGGTCTGGACCGATACTCCGGCGCCGATGACGGTCAATCATGACGATGCCATCCTTTTCACGCTGACCGAATTCCCCGTGGAAGCGGTCGGCGTCGAGGGCGCCCTGTGCGCGCTTTATGCCAATGGAACAATGTTCGGTAGCGCCTATACCGACGCGACCGGCAACGCCAGTATCCCGATCGTCGGGACTCTGCCGGTGGGCGAGAATATCACCCTGACGGTGACAGCCTTTAATCAGGCTCCCTATATCGTCGCCATTCCATCCATCTCCCCGAACGGCCCTTATCTGGTGTATGAGGACAATACCATCAACGACGTCACTGGCGGAAACGGCAACGGCATGATCGATTACGGCGAAAGTATCGCCCTCGGGATGGAACTCAAGAATGTCGGCCCGGAGATGGCTTATGATCTGGTGGCGACGCTTTCGACAACCGATCCCTATATCACTATTACCGATGACACCGAGCCTTTCGGCGATATCGCGGGAGATTTTTCGACGGCTTATGTCGCCGACGCCTTCGGTTTCGATGTCGCCGCCGACGCTCCCGACGGTCATATTATCGGTTTCGTGTTGAGCATGACCGAGACGGCCGGAGACAGCGTCTGGACCAGCAATGTTTCGCTTATGACGCATGCGCCGGTTATGGAATATGGGGCGGTCGAAATCGACGACGCCTCCGGCAACTATAACGGCGT
>CAZGAV010000098.1:0-1706 GCA_964523575.1 uncultured Ignavibacteriales bacterium | reverse complement strand
GTCGTTTTCTTCTCCGATGATTTCTCATTTAATCAGGGATGGACCGGCCTGGGCGGTTCCGGCGAATGGACCATCGGTCCGGCCACCGGCGGCGCCGGCGGCGACTCGTATGGCGGCCCCGATCCCTCGGTCGATCACAGCCTGACCTCCGATAACGGCGTTCTCGGCACTGACCTGACGGCCGGCACCGGCGGCGATTATAATGCCAGCCTGTCAACGACCTATTGGGCAACCTCGCCGGTGATTGACTGCTCCGATTTCAACGGCGTGATGCTGGATTTCTATCGCTGGCTGGGAATCGAAAGCAACTCCTATGACCACGCTTACCTGCAAGCCTATGATGGAAGCAGCTGGGTGACGATTTTCGATAACTCGGTCGCTTATGACGAATCGGAATGGAATGAACAGGTCTATGACATATCGGCGGTAGCCGACAGCAATCCGGACTTCCAGCTTCGCTTCGGTATCGGCACCACCGACGGTTCGTGGAATTACTGCGGCTGGAATATCGACGATCTGGAATTGAAAGGTTACGGCGAGCGCGTGTCGGCCCAGATGGCAATGGATACTCATGAGCTGGTCGACAGCCTCATCCCGGGCGACGTCGTCGAAGACACGATCATGATTTCCAACATGAGCCTCGACGCTGTTCTCCGGGTTCGTTTCAGCCCCGATGTGACCTGGATCACCTGCGATAATGAGAATCAATATATCGATCCCGGAACCGATCAGGAGTTTATCTTCACGATCAACTCGGCGGGGATGGATCCGGGTGATTATACCGCTAACGTCACCTGCGTCAGCAACGACTATTCCAATCAATATGACACCCTGCAGGTGCTTCTCCACCTATATGCGCCTCAGCTTGATGTGGCCATCCTCCCGATCGAGGAATCACTTTCTTCCGGGGATCAATCGAGCCGGGAGTTGACTATCAATAATACCGGCCCCGGGCGATTAACCTTCGAGATGAGTTGCCGGATGTTCCGCGAGAGTCTGCCCACCCTGCTGACGAAAACCCTGACGACGGAGGAACCTCTGGGCACGCGCGATGCCGACGCCGACAAGTCCGATGCGACCGAGACGTTTTTCCCGGCGGTCACCCGCGGCACCGGCGGTCCCGATGCTTTCGGTTATGTCTGGATCGATTCGGATCAACCGGGCGGCCCGGCTTATTCATGGGTCGATATCTCAACGACCGGGACTCCCGTTACGTTGGAGGATGATGCTTTCACCGGCCCGCTGGCGCTCGGATTCGACTTCCCTTTCTATGAAAACAACTACAACAGCCTCTATATCGGCTCCAACGGCATCCTGACATTCGGCGCGGGAAGCAGCACCCGTCTTAATGTCGCCATGCCCGACACCCTGGTGCCGAACAATATCGTGGCCATGTGGTGGGATGATCTCGATCCGGCCGAAGGCGGCCATGTCTATTATTATCAGGACGCCGTCAACAACCGTTTCGTGGTCACCTTCTTCAATATCCAGAACTACATCACCGGCGGCGGCACCGGTTCGCTGTCATTCCAGGCGATACTTTATCCCAACGGTCAGATCGTCCTGCAGTACGCGACGATGGAACCGGGGACCGATCCCGACGGACTGACAGGCGCGACGATCGGTGTCGAAAACGCCGCCGGCACCGACGGTTTAGCGGTTGTTTACAACGCCGAGTACATTCACGGTCAGATGGCCATCTCGCT
>CAZGAV010000097.1:0-12656 GCA_964523575.1 uncultured Ignavibacteriales bacterium | reverse complement strand
TAGTTTTCTCCCCGAGAAGAGGCCGAACACTTGAGGAGTAGAAGTATTGGCAAAGATGGGTTCGGCTGAATGGTTATTAACAATATAGTATGTCACCAAAAACTGTCAATCTCAAAAATCACAACCGGTTACCGCTGCTCACTTCCGGAGACAGGATACGCCTCATGTGGCGCATCCTGTCTATGTTTTGTCAAGGGCTCCGATACTATCCGAGATTCTCGGGCGCTCATATTTTATGGGCAACAGGGTATAATCGGCTCCGGGCCGCCGTTGAAAACATAAGCGATCAGGTACACGGCGTCGCCAATATTGGTATCCACATCTCCGTTGGAATTACCCGAGCATACCGGATCGGGTGCGGCGCCACCTTTGAAGACATAGTTTATCAGAAAGACGGCATCGCCGACATTGACCTGGCCGTCGCCATTGCCGTCACCGCAAACATAATCGCAGGCATCGCCGATATTATTCTGATTCTCGTCGATTTGGTCAGGATTATAAGCCAGCGGGCAGTTGTCACAACTGTCCGGCACGCCGTCGCTATCGTAGTCGGCAAGATCGTCGAAACCCGGGCAGATATCGCAGGGATCACCGACGCCGTCGGCGTCGGTATCGGCTTGATCGATATTCGCGATTTCGGGACAATTGTCGCAGGCATCGCCAAAGCCATCTTCATCGGTGTCATCCTGTCCCGGATTATATGCATCGGGGCAGTTGTCCAGGCCGGCCACGATTCCATCCAGTTCCAGATCATGGGCGAAATTGTGCAGGGCGACGGTAATATCATACTGCCCGCCGGAACCGTCCCAATCGGAATTGGTTAACTGAATGAAGCCGATATTCTCATCGGCATCGAAATAGGCCCAGGTGCTCGTTCCCAAACCGCCTCCGGTGTGGCCAAACAGGCCATGCTCCCAGACCATTTCATGCCAGCCGATACACTGATTCTGATCGACAGCATGGGGGGCATCGGGGAAATGTTCGATTCTCATGAATTCCACGGTAGCGCTGTCGAGGATGCGAACACCATCCAGTTCTCCAAAGTTCATGAACATCATTACATGCCGGGCGAGATGGGCGGCACTGGTCCTGAGTGATCCGCAGGGATAGACCGGCCAGCCACCATGACCGTAGGGAATATAAACGCCCGAGTAATCGTAGGGCATGGCAATGTTATTGGTGTCGAGATTGGCAAGGAACCATGAAGTCTCCTCCATTCCCAACGGTATGAAAATTGAGTCCTGGCAATATTGTTCAAAGGGGATACCGGAAACGATCTCGACCAGATACCCGACGAGGGCATAGGCGTAGTTACTGTACATCCCACAGTACCCTGGTCGGCAGTTGAGGTAATTCAAGATTGAATAATAGGCGCCGGATGGATCGAGATAGTCCTCCAGATATTCCCCTAAAGGAAACGGATAATCCGAGCCCCACATTATGTCATCAATCCAGGTCGCGTCTCTGCGGTCGATACTGGACGTGTGGCATAAAAGCATTTTTGTGGTGATGATGGAATCAGGATAATACGGATTTTTAACCTCAAACGGCAGATAGTCGTTAATATCGGCATCGATATCGATCAAGCCGTTTTCCCACAACTGCATGACGGCCGTGGCGGTGATTGTTTTTGATATTGAGGCCAATTGGAAGATAGTCGTATCGGCGACTTCAAGGCCGCGTTCAATATTAGCGTATCCGTAATTACCCGTCCATACCACTTGATCACCCTGAAACACCAGAGCGGCTACACCGGGAATATGTTCGGCGGCCATGATGGCCCGGATGGTCGAATCAAGGCTTTTCGGGTCGTTTACAGGTGAAAGGCGTGAAGTTGATTCCAACGGGTTGGAAAACGGAATATCCTCGAAACTCATGTGATCCACCGCCGGAGCCTCGTTAGAACTCAGTGGTGCTTGAAAAACGATTACCAGAGCACCAAGCATCAACAATGTGATTGCAGATTTCATAATTTCCCTCCTTGCTATATCCTATATATGGATCTTTATGGGCAGCATGGTGCTACCGGGGCCAGACCGCCGTTAAACATATAGGCAATCAAATAAACGGGATCGCCGACATTGCAGCGGCCATCTCCGTTGACGTCACCGGAGCAAACCGGGTCGGGGCCAAGACCGCTCTTGAAAATATAATTTATAAGAAAAACAGCATCGCCGACGTCCACGGTACCTTCAGCCGTCACATCACCGCATGAATAACTGCAGGCATTCCCGACGCCATCACCGTCATAATCGGCCTGAGTGGGATTATAGGTCCCCGGGCAATTATCACAATGATCGGGAATATTGTCGTCATCGTCGTCGATCTTGTCATCAAATCCCGGGCACAAATCACACAGATCGCCGATACCGTCGGCGTCGCTGTCACCCTGGTCCTCATTGGCGGTTTCCGGACAATTATCGCAGACATCCTTCCACCCATCACTATCCATGTCGTTCTGATAGGCGTCATCATAGACCTTCAGATCACAGCGATAAAGTCCGTCAGGGGTGCTCGCCAAAACAACCCTGTTGGCAAAAGCAGCAATTGTCGACCCATATAGCAGGGGAAGGCTGTCGTTGATGTCTTCCCAGGAATCCCCGAGATTTCGAGAGCAATACAGACGTCCTTCGGCCACCACGTAAAGATCATTTGCCGCACCCGGACATATATCGCCTATAGGATACGATTCGGGTAAAATCATATCCCAGGTCTGCCCATAGTCAACGGAACGCCACAGGCTGGCGCAACTAAAGTAACCGTCACCCCGATTGACATACACAGTGCCCGCATTGCCTATGGCAATATCCATAACCGAGCCACAGGTCACACTGACTCCACTATACCCTTCCCATGAATTACCAAAATTGTAAGAATAAATCACATCACAATAGGCATTGGCAAAGACCGTCCCATCGGGATGGATTTCTATTTTTGACCCGCCATAGCTGCAGACGTTTAGCCAATTCTGCCCATTATCAGACGAACGGTAGATGCCATATTCCCAAATCCTGGCAAACAAATATCCATCCTTATGGAAAGCCAGTGAACTTACCGTCCCTTCTGGAAGACTCGACGAGACATCGCTCCATGAATCGCCATGGTCGGTAGAGTAGTAAATCCGATCACCGGCCAAGTAGACATTCCCGTTTTCATCGGTTATGACGTCAGAAATCGTTTGCGAGAATGGACCATAGTGGTTGATGTCAACCCAGTTGTGTCCGCTGTCATCCGATCTAAACACTCCCGCCGCGCCTCCAGCATAAACAGTACCTTCCGGTCCGATACAGATTTCCCTCATGCCGGTGCCAACGGGTATACCGGTTGTGGCGCGTGTCCAGCCGTTGCCATCGTCGGCGGAATAGAAGACACCGTTACCCAGACTCCCGGCGTAAATTCGGCCATTGTCACGAGTCGATATGGAATTAATCCGGTTGTTGTTAATTCCAGTGTTGATCGATTGCCAGGAGTCGCCACTATCTGAGGATCGATAAATGCCGCCTCCGTCAGTCCCGGCAAAAATATCGCCATCTGAGTTTGTCGCCAGAGCCAAAATCCTCGGATGCGACACATTATACAGCACTTCCTGCCAGGTCTGGCCATTATCCGTGGAACGATATATGCCCCGGGTGCGAGTACCTGCGAACACGGCGCCATCGGCAGTCACGACTAGGGACCTGATCTGAGTCTCCTGCAAATTATCATTGGCGGGAAACCAATTATTGCCATTGTCCGGGGAGCGAAAGACTCCGTCTCGCGTTCCCGCGTAAAGATCGCCGGTGGTTCCAGACGCAAGGCTGTATATGTCGGCTATAATAGAATAATCATCTGCCGGCAGGCCGTTATTGACCTGCTGCCAGCTCTGCCCATTATCAGCAGACCGATACATGCCATGGAACAGCGTGCCTGCATACAAAATACCCGTAGGGGCTTGAATAAGAACCTGCAATCCGGAGACCGAGAACAGTTCCAGCCAGTTTTCGCCGCTATCGGTCGATTTTATAATGCCATGCCCTTCGCCGACATATAGTTCACCGGGTTCACCGATAATAATTCCCTTTACATAAATATCAGGCTTGATCAACATCCAGCTTTCGCCGCCATTGGTGGTGCGATATAAGCCGGAGCTGGTTCCGGCATATACGGTATCGCCCGGGCCGGTTGCCAAGGCTGTAATAGATCCCCCATAGGGGCCGTTCATTTTTTCCCAGGTTTGGGCCATACTTCCGGCAGCCAGGGAAAAAGCGATTACTATAGAAGTCATTATTGCCCGTTGCATGCTGACCTCCTCGCCAGGTATATTCTGTTTTCAAGATTTGTTCCACCGCTAAGCTGCCGGCTATGTAAATTTCTTGCAGAAAAGCCATAGATTTTTTAACATTTTTGAGATTGCGGTGCAGAAGTCCATTATTTATACTGTTTTACCGCAGGGTCCGGAAGTCTCAAAATGAATATCAACGAACTACATCAAGGCTTTCTTGAAGGGACAGTACCCGAAAGGGAGCTTTATTCGTTCCTGATTGCAAGATTTCGCTATGTTGCGCAGCTACGCATCGGAGATCATGACGAGGCCGAGGAATTGGTCCAGGAATCGCTGATCGATGTATTTGAAAAGATAAAGGATACCGAAATCGAGATCAGTTTTTCGGCCTGGGCGATGCGGATACTGGATTTGAATATTTTGCATTACTTCAGAACCAAGGGTCGCCGCGAGAGATTGATGGAGGCATATGCGGGATGGACGCCGTCACCTGACTCGGAGATGGCAGTAGGGCTGAAACGGATGTTGTTGAAATGCCTGAGGGCGGTCAGCGGCGTAAATCGTCGTTATGCCCGGGTATTGAATTTTTGTCATCTGGGATTTGTGCCGGATGAGATATGCCAGAAACTCAAAATCGGTAAAGGCAATTATTACTCGCTGTTATCGCGGGCGCGGACCATGTTGGAAACCTGCCTTGAGAAAGGGGAGGTCAGATGAGCCAATGCACGGATAAACACATTGGAGAAAAACTCCACGCCTTCGAGCTGGGGCAGTTATCCGATGATGACCGGCAAGAGGTGATGGCTCATCTTTGCGAGTGCGAATATTGTTTTCGGCGGGCCGAAAAATTCCTTAAAACGGCTCATTTGCTTCGCGGCGATCATGATATCAGGAAAACCGTCGAGCAATTGGCTGAAGATTATGCTGAGACCGGTAGTCCGGACCAAAATGTCGATAGCAGAAGATGGCCGAAAATCACGCGACTGATGATCGCCGCGGCGGCAGTCATGATTTTTCTGCTTCTCAAACCATGGGATATACAATTCCGGACCACCAAAGAGGCGATGGCATATGGAAACCTGCTGGCTATTATGTATTTCGATGACATGACTGATGGGGCCGGCCGTCAGGGCGAGATCGTATCGGATTTACTGATCAACGATCTGGCCGAATCAGATTTTGTCACTGTCGTATCCAGCCAGCGGCTTTATGATATTCTGAAAAATACCGGTCATGAGGGGATGAAGAAGATTCCAAAAGATATGGCTTCGCAGGTTGCCGATCAGGCTCATGCCCGGTGGATGCTTACCGGGAATATTCTGCAAGCGGAGCCGGCTATGATTCTCACGGCCCAGCTGGTCGATGTGCAATCGGGTAATGTCCTGGCGACGCAAAAGGTGACCGGGGCCGCGGGCGATGATGTCTTTTCCATGGTCGATCGCCTGACGGTTGAAATCAAAAGGGATTTATCGCTCCCAGCCGAAGCCTTGCAGGAATACGATCCGCAAGTCAGAACCATAACGACGGCATCGGCCGAGGCTTATCGGCATTATCTTGACGGCATGGACTACTATTATAAATATTTCAATGCCGAGGCCGCCGAAGCTTTCAATCAGGCAGTTGCGATAGATTCCGCCTTTGCCCTGGCCTATTTCCGGTTATACTTGGTCGGCTTCAAACCGGATACGAGTATTTCTTTGGCAATGAAATACATCGACAATGCCAACGATCTCCAGCAACGATTTATTCGAGCCGCCAATGAATGGCATCATGAGCGATATACCGCCGCGATCGCAATATTTGAGGATATTGCTCAAAGGTATCCGGACGAGAAAGAAATCTATATGTTTCTCGGCCAGATTTATAATGCGAGTCGGGATCGCAAAGCAGCCATTGCTTCTTTCCGTAAAGTTCTGGAAATCGACCCGCTGTACAAGCGGGCCTATAACAGCCTGGTTTATCTGTATCGTGATGACAATAATTATGATGACGCCCTGTGGGCGATCAATAAATATATTGATTTGGCTCCCGATGAACCGATGCCATATGCGTCGCGGGGAATATTATACGCCCACTCCGGACAACTGGATAAGGCCATCGCTTCTTTGAAGAAAGCGATCGAGATCCGACCCAACGGCTATTTGGCTTATGAGAAACTGGGCGACATGTACATGTTTACGGGCAATTTCGAGGCCGCCGACAGCATCTACGAGCAATCAGCAGCCATCCCGGGAACGGGTACGAAGGCGATTATGAAATACCTGCAATCGAGAGTCGCTCGTCATCGGGGGCAGTTTAAGAGGGCTCTGCAACTTCTTCAGGAATATATCGACTTGTTAGAGGGCAGTCCTCGTTACAATTTTGGCGCGGGATGGGCACATTTTTTCAGGTGTGCCATCTATGATATCCACTTCAATGACCGGGAAGCCGCCCTGCAGGAAGCCTTGATCGCGGACTCATTGATGAAAAATATCAGCCTCAATATCCATGATTTGCAGAATATGAAGGGGGCTATCGCGATCAATTTCAATAATATCGGCGATACGGTTCGCGCCGATTCGGTTCTGGATATCGTCCGGCGACTGAGCGAACAGGCGGAAATCCCTCAGGATGATAGATATGCATTTTTCAAGGGGCGCATTGCATTAGACCGGGGCCAATTGGATACGGCTGTTTATTGTCTTGAAATCGCCTATGAGTTGATGCCTCGATTTGCCGAGCATTATGACCTGGCCCGGGCGTATTATAAAATTGGCCGTCTGGCTGATGCCGTCAAGGCCTATGAGACTATGCTCGGTCGTTATGATTACATGCGCGCCGAATGGGCTGATTTGTCGACCGAGGCGCATTATAATCTCGGTATTTGCTACGAAGAATCAGGATGGAACGACAAGGCGATCGAACAATACTCGATATTCTTAAACCTGTGGAAGGATGCTGATACCGGTCTGCCACAAATAGACGACGCCCGAAAGCGCCTGATTCGTTTGCAGCAGAAATCGTGAGATCATTTCAATTTAGTATGGCGCAATCGTATGAATGGGCGTCAATTTTTAACAAGGATATTGTTCAGAGGCCGGAAAATTGCGAATTCGTCCAAAATAAATAAAAAGGGCAGGTATGAGAAACCTGCCCTTGCGAAATCATGAATAATCCAATTACCTGATTCGATCAACTGCCCAAAGAGAACTGGGCTCCCATCGTCAATTGAATCATCATCGGGGTATTGTCGGTCATGACCACATGCAGTCTCGGCATGCCGAGGAGATACCAGTTCGGGGAAAGCTGTTTGCGCCAGACAAGACCGGTATTGAAGCCCGGCTTCATACCGCCGAAATCATACAGGCCGGTACCGCCCATGAGGAACAGGGCCGAAGTGCGAGTCTGGTTTACGGCATAGAGGGTGTTGACAATCAGGTTGGTCTCGGTTTGACTTTCGGAAACATCGCTGCCCGTGAGCCCCAGAGCCAGATTGGTCGGCACCGACATCTTGAAGGTGTATCTTTGAAAGAACAGTTCGCCGCCGATGAGCAGGTTGTATTTCAGGCCATAGTAGAATTGTCCGCCAAAACCGACTCCGGCGTCGCTGGAAAACTTGGTATTGGTATAAGGTTCGGTGTAATTCATGAAAGCATCGCCCATTCCAAAGGCATAACCCAAATGGCCGGTCAGCCAGGTTTGTCCTTTGAAATCCCGCATCTGCATCTGTTGCGCGTTGGCCGAGGCCGCGATAACAAGACACAATACCGCGCAAATCAAAAGGGTTCTTTTCATTGGAGACTCCATTTTTCAGGTTTCTAATGGTTTGATGTCGAAAATATTCTGCGCCTTTTCATATTTCATGCCCATTGTTAGTTATCGTCCGGAAAATTGAAGAGTTTAATCCCAAATGGCCGGATATTGAATAAATGAATCAAATAAAGGCATCAGTAGATGCCTGCAGGACGGCCAATGGACGGCGTAAGTCATTGTGCCACATAATTAATTGAGGATCATGGCTCCGCCCTCCGATAAATTTTCGAAGGGTCCTGACGGCCTGAAAGCAATCGAGGAATTGTTTTTGTGCCTGCCCCCAACGTGTTATAATACAAAAAAATGCGCCGGGTTGGGCGCTTCCTTTGGCCATTTCAGGTTATTACGGACAGCAATCATCCGCCGTCCGCCGAGGCCAGGGGTTCGGTGTTTTCCAATTCTTTTCGATAACGGATTACTTCCAGGGGAGTCCCGGGATTAAGCGTCCTGGAAGCGCCATCCGCCTTGTATCCTATCGCTTCGTAAAACCGCCTGGCCTGATCGTTACCGGCGAAGACCCAGAGCGCAATCGAAAGGTTGCCGCGCGATCTTAGAAGCTCTTCGCCATATAGACAGAGCCTTCGGCCGATGCCTCTGCGCCATTGCCCGGGCGCCAAATAGATGCCGTAGATCTCTCCGGTCGCTTCTTGATCGACATCCGTATCTCCGCACTGGCCAAGCGTAAGAAAGCCAAGGACCTCTCCATCCTGCTCCCAGAGATAGGCTTCTTCGGAATTGGCGGCCAGTGATTTCCGTAAATATTCAGCTCGCCGTTCATAGTCGAGTTTATCGAGATAGGTATCCGGTACCAATCCCCGGTACGCCGAACGCCAGGAATCGACATGCACTCTCGCAATAGCATCGGCGTCATTCGGTATTGCGCGACGAATATTCATGTATTCTCAAAGCCCAAAATTAATCAGCTAAACCGGCATCATTCTCTGTCTGGCGAAAGGTGCGGTGGCGCCGATCATCACCATCCGTTTTACCCGGTTTATTCGGGCGAAGAACGGGATTGTTCTAAGCCATCAAACTAAATCGCAGTCTGGTTGATGTCAATGGCTTTTCTATTACTCTGATTTCCTCGGTCAAATACAAAATTTAGCCGACAGAGGTGTCATCGTCATCGCTGGCATTGTCGAGCCGAAACTAACCCCATCCTATGGCTGATTACAGGCGTTTAATATTCATGAACTTATTTAATAAGGAAAAGGCGATGAAGGGCAAAAAAACCACCTTCAAAGTGGCGGCAGTCCAGACCACTCCGGTTTTCATGGACAGAGAAGCCACAATCGATAAAGCCTGTGGATTGATAAACGAGGCGGCCGGGAAAGGGGCATCGCTGGTCGTTTTCCCGGAGGCCTTTATATCCGGCTATCCCGACTGGGTATGGATTTTGCCGCCGGCTCAGAAGAATCTCATAAGCGGTCTATACCGGGAACTGTTGGAAAATGCCGTGGCCATCCCCGATGGTTCTACCGAGCGTCTTTGTCAGGCGGCCGGTGAAGCCGGGGTTTATGTTGCCATCGGCGTCAATGAAAGAAACAGCGAGGCCAGCAATTCCAGCTTATTCAACACCCTGCTGTATATCGGTCCCGATGGAAAAACTATCGGCAAACACCGGAAACTGATACCGACCGGAGGGGAGCGGTTGATGTGGTCGCCGGGTGGCGGCGATACACTGTTGTCTTTCGACACCGACATCGGAAGACTGGGCGGATTAATCTGCTGGGAAAATTTCATGCCGCTGGCGCGGAACGCCATGTATGTGAAAGGCGTCCAGATTTATGTCGCGCCCACATGGGATTCATCGGAGGCCTGGCAGATAGCCATGCGCCATATCGCCCGGGAGGGAGGCATGTTCGTCATAAGCTGTGCGCCATGCATGAAGGCAGGTGATATTCCCGATCACTATGAATTCAAGAGATTTTACCCGGAGGGGCGTGAATGGATCAACAAAGGCAATAGCTGTATTGTTCATCCGGGGGGGAAGATCCTGGCCGGGCCACTGGAGGCCGAACAATCGATACTTTTTGCGGATATCGACCTGAATGAAATCCCGGCCCAGAAATGGCTTTATGATGTGGCCGGTCATTATTCCCGGCCCGATGTTTTCGATTTTGCAGTAAAAAGCGACTGAACGATCAAGTCGCAACACTTATGATAAGAACAGACGCAATCATTGTCAGGCGATTTTTCGGCTATATGGATTGATAACGACCGTGAAATTCGTTTCGCCGTGATCATTTTTTGGAAAATAATATGACCTGAATACTTGAACAATTCGTTCTAATCCCGATATTGGCGCTATGTCTAAGACTAATGATGAATCGAAGGATGCCGGAATTCTGCGTCGGGCCCAGGGCTGTCTGATCGGCCAACTGGCCGGGGACGCATTGGGAAGCCTGGTGGAATTTCGCACGCCGGAGGTTATCCGGCGGGATTATCCCGATGGAGTACGCGAACTCGCCGACGGTGGCACCTGGGACACCATCGCCGGTCAACCGACAGATGATTCCGAAATGGCACTGGCATTGGCGCGTTCGCTTGTTGATGCAGGACGATATGATGCCGAGGGGGCCCGGAAGGCCTATATATTCTGGTCGGAATCGGAACCATTCGATTGCGGTGCGACCGTTTCCCGAGGTTTACAGGGGCGGCCCGACCCGACGAGTCAGGCCAACGGCGCCTTGATGCGGGTCAGCCCGATAGGCATATTCGGATCGAATTATCCCCCGGAGATGGTGGCGGAATGGGCGCGCCAGGATGGAGCGATCACCCATCCGCATCCCATTTGCATCGAGGCCAACGCCCTGTATGCAACGGCGATCGCCGGCGCCATTCGGGAGAAAATCGAGCCGCGGGAGCTTTATCAGCAGATTCTAAGACAGGCCGAAAAAGATAGGGCCGAAGAGGCGCTTCTGGATACTATTGGCCGGGCCTTCGATGCGCCGCCCGATGATTATATCCACCAGCAGGGCTGGGTGCTGATAGCCTTTGGAAACGCTCTGTGGCAGCTTCTTCATGCGAGCAACCTGGAAGAGGGCGTCGTCGATACCATTATGCGGGGCGGAGACACCGATACCAATGCCGCCATTTGCGGCGCTCTTCTGGGAGCCGTCTATGGGCGCGACGCCATTCCGGGTCAATGGATCGAGGCTTTGCTTAATTGCCGCCCCGAAGCTGGGAAGGCGCACGTGCACCGCCCCCGTCCCGAATGTTTCTGGCCCGGGGATGTCCTGACGCTGGCGGAGCAATTGATCCGCCGGCACTAGAAGACGGCGTCTGAGGATCAAGGCATAATTTTATACAGCCATATCCGATCTTTCATTAATTCCCTCGCCCGCTCATGGGCAACAGGGTTCGACCGGGGCGGGACCGCTTTTGAATACATAGTTGATCAAATAGACAGCGTCGCCGACGTTGGTGGCGCCGTCGCCGTTGACGTTCCCGGAGCAAAGAGGATCGGGAGCATTGCCGCCGTTGAAGACGTAGTTTATCAGATAAACGGCATCGCCGATATTGACATCGCCGTCGCCGTTGGCGTCGCCGCAAACGTAATATGGGCCGGTCAGGTTTATCAGCACCGAAACGCTGTTGGATTCGGCGTTGGCAACGACCAGGTCGCAATCGCCGTCACCGTCAAGATCGGCGCCATAAACCGATTGCGGCATACTTTGCACGTCGTAGTTGACCGCGGCCGCAAAGGTGCCGTTGCCGTTGTTGGCCAAAACGGAAACGTTGTTGCCGAAAATGTTTGCTACGGCCACATCATAATCGTGGTCGCCATCGAGGTCGGCGGCGAAGACGGCCTGGGAACCGTCACCGGTGGCATAATTTCCGATGTTGGTAAAGGCACCGGTGCCGTTGTTGCGCAATATGGAAACGCTGTTGGAATTGTAATTGGCTGCGGCCAAATCGTAATCGCCGTCACCGTCGAAATCGGCGGCGAAGACTCCCATCGGATTATCGCCGGGGGTGTATCCGACCGGCCCGGTAAAGGTGGCGTTGCCGTTGTTTTTGAAGACGAGGATATTGTCGAGATTCCAGTTCGCCACAGCCAGATCGACATCCTCATCGCCGTCGAGGTTGGCGCCGAAGACGGTCCATGAACCAGTGCCCGAACCGTAGCCGGCAGGCGCACCAAAGGTCATGCTGCCGTTATTTTTCAGGATGGTAATATTGGTTCCAGAGGTACTGTTGTTGGCGACGGCCAGGTCGCGGTCGAGGTCGCCGTCGAGATCGACGGCAAAAACCGACATAGGTGAATTTCCAGCGGCATACGGATAGGCCGACGACATGGTGCCATTGCCGTAATTCTGCAGGACCGAGACATTGTTATCGTACTCATTGGCCGTAACCAGATCCAGGTCGAGATCACCGTCGAGATCGGCGGCGAAGACGGATCGGGGATGATCGCCCACGCCATAAGTAACGTGGGCGGCGAAAGTACCGTTACCGTTGTTGGCCAGGATGGAAACATTATCTGTACCCAGGTTGGCGGTAATCACATCATTATCCAGATCCCCGTCTATGTCGCCTATGAAAACCGAACGGGGACTGCTTCCCACGGTATAGTTGACAGCCGGGGAAAAAATGTTGT
>CAZGAV010000096.1:2512-13234 GCA_964523575.1 uncultured Ignavibacteriales bacterium | reverse complement strand
GATCGATGATGCCTTCTTCGGGCGAGCGCTTGAAGAAATACTCCGGATGGGCCATCAGGAATTGGGGGAGAGGCGAGGAGGTTGCGACCATGATGGCCGCCGATACCCCCGATTTGCGCCCGGCACGCCCGGCCTGTTGCCAGACAGAGGCGACTGATCCCGGGAAGCCGCACATGATGCTGACATCGAGCGATCCGATGTCGATCCCCAGTTCAAGGGCATTGGTTGAAACCACGCCGGTGATTTCGCCGGTGCGGATACCGTGTTCGATGGCCCGCCGTTCATTGGGCAGATAGCCGCCCCGGTAGCCGGCGATTTTAATCCCTCGGCTGGCCTTGTCGCGAAACCGTTCCTTGAGATAGGTCAGGATGATTTCCACCTGCATCCGGTAGCGGCCGAAAACGATGGTCTGGATCTTTTGGCTGATAAAGCGCGAAGCCAGCCGCTCGGCTTCGTTGATCGATGATTTTCGGATACCGAGTTCGCGGTTGATGACCGGCGGGTTATAGAGAAGGAAATGTTTTTCGCCGGATGGAGCGCCGTTGTTGTCGATTTTGACCACCGGGGCCTCGATCAGTTTCGAAGCCAGTTCGTCGGGGTTGGCGATGGTCGCCGAACAGCAGATGAATTGCGGGTCGCTGTCGTAGAAACGGCAAATGCGCCTCAGCCGTCGGATAAGGTTGGCCAGATGGGACCCGAAAATGCCTCGATACTGGTGCACCTCGTCGATGACGATATATTTCAAATTTTCGAAAAGCTTGATCCATTTGGTGTGATGCGGCAGGATCCCGGCATGGAGCATGTCGGGATTGGTGACGACAATATGTCCCGCCGACCGGATCGCTCGCCGGGCGTCCTGGGGGGTGTCGCCGTCGAAAGTATAGGTGCCGATATCGACGCCCATATCGGTCACGAGGCCGTGCAATTCATCGACCTGATCGGCCGAGAGGGCCTTGGTCGGGAAAAGATAGAGGGCACGCGCCTCCGGTTCGGCCAGAATGCGGTTGAGAACCGGGATATTGTAGCACAGGGTTTTGCCTGAGGCGGTAGGCGTCACGACAACGACGTTTTTTCCGGCGGCGATGGCCTCGATGGCGTCATGCTGATGCGAATACAAAGAGCGGATACCGCGTTGGGCAAGAACCCGGACTATGCGCTGGTCGATGCTGGCGGGGAAGGGGCGGGTTATCGGCGGGCGGGCCGGGATAGTCTCCCAGTGGACGATGGCGTCGCGGGTTTCCGGATCGGTTTTGAGCGATTCCAAAACCTGTATGAGGTTCATGGAATATGCACCTTCTGCTGGGAACGCTGGCAGATATCGCACAGCCGCAACGATTTGTTGTCGATATCGATCATCTCCCGCGAATCGTAATGGACGCAGACGGGATTGGCGCAGGGCGGGATGGAATAAAGGTGGGCCATCTGATGAATGACCTCCTTGTACAAGCGGGGATAGACTTTAGTGTCGTCCTCCGGCAGGCCGTAAAACTCCTGCCGAAAATGAAACATCGAGACCACCGCCGTGCCCATAAGATCGTCGGCATAGCCGAGCACGAAATGGGCGTTGGGATTGTAGATGTCCTCTTCGCAGACGCCGACGACCATTTCCCGGTCGTTGGCTTTGACCCGTTCCAGCTTGGAAATAATGATCCGGGCATAATACTGGTTGCGGGTTTCGTTGAAGGCCTCGACCGGCATTCGCATCCCCTTGAGGATATCGACGCCGCGATTGAAGACGGCTCCCAGCGACCCGGCCAGACGATTGATGGTCACCAGATCGGCTTCGCCCAATGGCACGATGACAATTTTTGCTCTCATGTGGCCGTTAACCTCAATCCGCGAAAAAGAACTTGTTTTTCGATCCGGTCGGCGAAACCTTCATTTCGATTTTCCCGGCGCATTTGGGACACCAGCCGACAAAGGCGGTTCCGGCTTTATTCAGGTAAATCCGGGAATAAACCCGGCAACATCGGAAATATATACCGACCGATGGTCGCGGTGTCCTTTTTTCTTCATCCATACTTCAACTCAACAAGACAATATATGGCATCAGCCGGTCAAGACCAAGTTTTTTGCGCCTTATCGGACGCTACATATAATAAACGGCCGGCGGCGTTTAACCCATCACTTATTTTTCATATTCGTCAGGCTGTCCATGATCGCCACCGAGGAGGAACTGCCGATGCGCCCGGCTCCGGCCATAATCATTGCTATGGCTTCGGCGGCGGTGCGGATGCCGCCGGCGGCCTTGATCTTGATCCGGTCGCCGCAATATTCCCGGAGCTGTTCCACATGGCGGCGGGTGGTGGCTCCAAAGAAACCGGTCGCCGTCTTGACATACTGGGCCCCGGAACGAATTACCGCTTCGGCCGATTCTTTCCAGAGCAGCGGCTTTAAAAGCGGCGTTTCGATAATCACTTTCAGAACCGTATCGGGCGACAACCGGCGGCGGATATCGAATAATTCCTTGGTCGCTTCGCCAAACCGCCCCGACTGAAGCCAGCCAAGATTGGCGACGATATCGATTTCCTGAGCGCCGTCGGCCTCGGCCCGGATTGCCTCGGCGATCTTGATTTCGGTCTGGCTGGCGCCCAGAGGGAACGACACCACCGAACAAGTCTTGACATCGCTTCCCCGGAGCAGTTTCGAAACCAGGGAAACATAGATGGGAGTGACCACGGCGCTGTGGAAATTGTGGTCATAGGCTTCACGGCATAACCGCTCAATATCCTCGGGCGCGGCGTCAGGGCGCAGGAGGGTATGGTCCAGATAGCGGTTAAGATTCATGGCTTATCTCACTCAAAAAAGACGTACCCGGAAAGGGATGTCCGATAGAGAATATCTCGGCGATAGTCCGGCCGGTGTCGGCAAAGGTCGAGCGCGTCCCGAGGTTGATATTTCGGGGCATGCCCGGATAATAGGCCAGCAGAGGCACATATTCACGGCTATGGTCAGTCGAGGGGGTGGTCGGGTCGCAACCATGATCAGCGGTTATTATCAACAGATCGTTTTCAGTCAGGAGGGGTAAAAATTCTTCAAGGCGGGCGTCGAATTCCTCCAAGCCCCGGGCGAAGGACTGATAGTCGTTGCGATGACCCCAGAGCATGTCGAAATCGACGAGGTTGACCATAACCAACCCCTTTTCGAAACTCTTCGCGGCCACGATAGTTTCATCCATGGCCGGCATATTACCGGCCGCTGCAACTGTCCGGCTGACTCCTCGATGGGCCATGATATCGTATATCTTGCCGATGGCTGTGACTTCGATTCCGGCTTCGACCATTTTTTCGCTGACAAATACGCCGGGAGGATCGATGGAAAAATCCTTGCGCCGGGTGGTGCGGACGAAATTACCCAGGGTGCCTTTGAAAGGCCGGGCGATGACCCGGCCGACGCCGTGTTTTCCGGTCAGAATCCGTCGGGCGATTCCACAAACCCGATACAGTTCATCCGGCGGTACAATGGCCTCATGGGCCGCGATCTGGAAAACCGAGTCGGCTGAAGTGTAAACGATCAACTTCCCGGTTTCGACATGTTCCGCGCCCAGCCGGGCTATGATTTCGGTACCAGACGCCGGCTCATTGCCGAGGATATCATACCCCGAAAGTCGCCGGAATTCGTCAATTATCTCATCGGGGAAACCGTGGGGATAAACCGGGAAGGGGGCGTCGAGGACCACGCCGAAATGCTCCCAATGACCCGAAGTCGAGTCCTTTCCGGCGGCGGCCTCGTTCATTTTGCCATATGCCGCCTCGGATTCAATCGTCGCCGAAACGCCGGCGATCTTCGCGATTTTTCCCAGACCGAGTTTCTCCAGATGCGGCAGATTCAACCCGCCGACCGCTGCCGCTGTATGGGGCAGGGTGGCTGAACCCCGGTCACCGTACTTATCGGCGTCGGGTAATTCCCCGACCCCGCAGGCGTCGAGGACAATAAAAAAAACCCGCCTGAGATTCCTCATACGGGTTAAATTAATCGGTTTCGGCTCTCAAGTAAAGCAAATTAACCGGCTTCAAGGCTGGCCAGGTTGGAACTGATGACGGCGTCAAATTCATGCCGCCGCGCTACAGCTTCGCCGGTTTTGCGGTCGATATATGACCGTTCCGAGACAACCCGGCGGCGTTCTTCGGAATTGACCGCCATGCCGCCGTCGATGGCAAAATACAGCAAGCCATTGACTTCTATCCAGTCAACTCCGGAGGCGCTCAGCGAATCATTGGGGTCTTTGAAGAGCGGGATGGCCAGATTGCCCTTGTAGTCGATGATAACGCAATCGTAGCCGTCCTTGTTCGCCGTTCCCTTGATCGTATAGGTCGTGATGGCCTCATAAATCTGGCTATCGGGCAGAGTCACCGAGGCCTTCTGCACCCATTGATAACCGGCTGAAACCGGCTCTTCGGGAAAAATCGGCATCCCCTGCTCCACGAAACTCTTGACATAATCTTCCCAGGGCTGGGACGGTTCCCCCAGCATTTTGAGGTCGGTCATTTTGCCCGTGGGGGCGATTTCGTATTTGTAAGCGTAGTCGCGGGTGATCCGCTTGACCTGTCCCGAATCATCGACCGGCTCGTCCCAGCTCCAGACGTTTTCTTCAAGGATGAGGCAGTTGCCGTCCGGCAGAACTTTCTGGGTAGTATAGATGATATCGCCTTCGACTTTGGTGTCGAAATTCTCGACCAGTTCGCCGTTTTTGAAGGCCGAACCGACGCGATGCGATTCCAGTTTGTATTCGAGGATTTTGCCGGCGGGCGCGTACTTGACTTCCAGCTTGTAGGTGGTCGGCTGCTTGGTGCAGGAAAGTCCGAAGAAGACTATAAGGGCCAAGCCGATAATTACGATGGCGGTGAGGGGTGGGGATGGTTTCATTATCCAAAACTCCTTCCGGTCTTACATATCGGCCGATTCCTGCCCGGCGTTAATATAAGACTCATTATTGCCCGGTTGTCCCGGCGGAATCAGTTATATCCTCCGGATCGGCGGGGGAGGGCAGACCCGGGAACATATTTATTCCGGCCGACGGCGTCATCTGGTCCTGGGATTCGGCGCCGGAAGTGGCCAGATTACTTTTGCGAATATGTTCGGCCCAGCGCGTCGCGTGTTGCCGTTGGCTGAAATCGGAAATATAGAAAGCGGTGAACAACAGCGTCACAGCGGCGGCGAGCTTAATCAGGGTCATCAACACTCGTCGACCCCGGCCGCGAAAATCCGGCGCGGCGGCGGCCGGCGCTTCGACGACGATTCCGTCCGTCCGGGCCATGATAGTCTCCGTCAGAGAATCGAAATAACCGTCGGCGGGATCGGGGATATCAACCATTTTGGCCGCTTGCGTGAGCTTTCGTAATTGTGCCAGATCATGACGGCAGTCGGGACAGTCGGCCAGATGGCCCTCGACCAGTTCTTTCTGATCCGGCGTCAGGTCGCCGTCGAGATAGTCCCCGTGAAGATGTGTGGTATGGCGGTACTTCATCTTATTATTCCTCCACATCCCCGATTATGAGGAAAGGAGCTTCCCCAGTTTCTTCTTCAATTTGCCGCGGGCGATATGCAGATTGGATCGAACGGTTGCCTCGGGACAATCCATGATCCGCGCCACTTCCTCCTTCGACAGCCCCTCGATGTCATGAAGGATCAGCGTCGCTTTCTGCCGGGGCGGGAGCTCCTCCGCTGCTTGCGTAATCGCCTCCAGCAACTGCTTATTTTCCAGAACTTTCTCCGGATTGGTCACCCTTGACGACAAGGCCAGCTGAACCGGCCCGGGAAGTTCTGATTCTCTCGGCATTTCCACCACCCGCCCTTTACGCTTACGAAGCAGGTCGATGGCATAATTGGTGGCTATCCGATAGATGAACGAGTCAAAATGCTCCGGCGACTTCAATTGCCCGATGCGGCCGTAAAGCCTGACAAATGTTTCCTGTGCGACCTCATCGGCGTCGATATGATTCATCAGGATCCGGTAGGCCAGAGCGTAAACCTTCCGCTGGAAAAACTTGACCAGCTCCGCAAAGGCCTTGCGGTCACCCTTCTGAAATAGCGTCACCAAACGGGTGATATCATCCGTCATCCGGGCGATTTCTCTTTCGTCTAATTATTGACGAACCGGCCGTCATAATGTTCAATCAAAAATCAATTCCATTGACAATCAACAGCCCGTAGGTTATGATTGTTTCGACCTTTTGTCAATTTATTTTTGTTCAACAGCTTGGGCCGGGACAAGGATGACTTCGGATAGCGAAATTTACAGGAAAAAATACCAATTTTTGGTAATCAGCGCCCTCTCGGCCTTTATCGGCACCCTCGACGCTTCCATTGTCAATGTCAGCCTCCCGACCCTCTCAAGGACATTCTCCGTCTCCATCGACATTGTCGCCTGGGTGGTTCTGGCCTACGCCCTGGCCGTAACGGCGACCTTATTGCTGGTGGGGCGGTTGGCGATAAAGCGCGGTTACCGGTTTGTCTATATGAACGGTTTCGCCCTGTTTACCCTCGGTTCGCTTCTCAGCGCTCTTTCCGGAAATATATGGCATCTGATCGGTTCCCGGGTTCTGCAGGGGGTTGGGGCTTCGTTTCTGATGGCCGCCGGCCCGGCGCTGGTGACGCGCGCTTTTCCCGTAAATGAACGGGGCAAGGCGATGGGGTTGGTGGGCACGGTCGTCGGTGTCGGATTTATGACCGGGCCGCCGCTGGGCGGCCTGCTGGTGACTACCGCCAGCTGGCACTGGATCTTTATCATCAATATCCCGATCGGTATTTTTGGGTTTTTCTATGTCAGCCGGCTGCTCCGGATCATCGAACCGGATCATCCCGAGAGCAAGATCGATTACAGCGGCGGATTTTTGCAGGGCGCCGGCTTTATCCTCTTGCTCCTATTTCTAAACCGCCTGAGTAGTCCCGAATGGTCGCAGTCGGTACTCTATGGCTTGTTGATTGTCGGTCTAACCGCCATGGCCGCCTTTATCTGGAGGGAATTCGTCGCCGACCATCCCCTGGTGGGGCTCTCCATCTTCCGTTACCGGGAGTTCTCGATCGCCCTGGCGGCGATGGTTATTTCCTTCACCTGCACTTCCTCGTGGCTGGTGCTGATTCCTTTCTACCTCGAAGAGATCATGGGGCTTCTGCCGAGCGAAGTCGGTTTGCTGCTCATGACCATCCCGGTGGTCACGGCTCTGGTCGCGCCGACTTCCGGCCGGATTTCCGACGCCATCGGCTATCGCTTCCTGACGACCTTTGGCCTGGTTATCGTCGTCGGCGGCATGCTCTGGATTGGACAGCTCGATCAATATTCCAGCCGGCTCGATGTTATCATCAGGCTGGCGGTTATCGGGATCGGGGCCGGGATGTTCCAGGCTCCGAATTCCTCAGCCATGATGTCGGGCGTCCCCAAAAGAGTCCTCGGGGTCGCCTCCAGCCTTCTGGGGCTGGGCCGCAATATGGCCATCACCGGTGGTGTCGCCATATCTACGGCGATTTTCTCCTACCGCAAGACTTTCCTCGCTGAATCTCTGCCGTCGGAAGAGGCTTTTATTCGATCCTTTTCCTGGGTCGTAACGGCCTTTGCTTTACTGGCCGTGGTGGCTGCCATCATTTCCGTTCTGCGTAAAAATTGGGCCCCGGCCGAACCATAAACTTATCTCTTGACAGATTCCGATTGACGTATATATTTGAGAGTCATATAGGCTGTGGGGCCGTAGTTCAGTTGGGAGAATGCATGACTGGCAGTCATGAGGTCAGGGGTTCGAACCCCCTCGGCTCCACCAAAAATTCTCTATAAAACCCTGGTTCATCCCCTCCCCGGACCGGGGTTTTACTTTTTTAGTCCCAATAACCGCTCCCGGGCCCATCTCGTTTGACTAATTTCCCCTAATTGAGTATCTTCTGAAAATGATCGATAAAAGCAGCCTTTTCATAGCCTTCGACACCGAAACCACCGGTTTGTCGGCCGCCCAGGGGAAAATCGTCGAAATTGCGGCCCTCAAATTCAACCTGGCCGGCGAAATTCTGGGGCAGTTTTCTGAACTGGTCAACCCCGGCGAACCGATTCCGGAAACGGCCATCAATGTCCATCATATCACCGATGATATGGTCGCGACTATGCCCTCAATCGCCGAAGTCCTGCCTCGCTTTATCGAATTTTTCGCCGGCGAGGAGCATATTCTGATCGCCCAAAACGCCCTGTTTGATATCGGGTTTGTAAACCACGAAGCCATTACCCACGATATCAAACTGCCCCGCAATACCATCCTCGACCAGATCGACCTCACCCGCAAAATTTACCCCGATCTGCCGACCTATTCGCTGGAACGGACCTGCCGGCGTTTCAATCTTGTGGAAACTCAGGATCACCGGGCCATGTCCGATTCGATTCTGGTCATGAAGCTGTTTCTTCATTGTCTGGCCCCGATCGAAAGCGAGGCCGAACGGTTCGCCATCCTCAATAATCTGTATCATTACAGTTTCGGCGGGCCGATGGTGGTCACTACCGACGAGGCCATGATGGACACGATCAATTATGCGCTGGAAACCGGGACGGTTCTGGAGATAATTTATTCCGGCGGGTCGTTGCGGGGGAAACCCCGGCAGATTCTTCCGGCCTTATTATACAATCGCGACGGCGTGGCCTACCTTACGGCCAAATGCCTCAATTCCAATTCCAATAAGCAGTTCCGCCTCGACCGCATCGTCGAATGCCGGTCGGTGTAAGAGGCCGGGAACCTTGCGATCTCGACATAAGGGGGACCTCATCATGAATGATAGGCCACCCAGTCGGCCTATAAAATAAGAAACGGCCGATGTGGATATCGGCCATCACTTATTTATTTTGAATCAGGCAGAGATACGGAAGACTAAGCGTCCTCAACCACCACCGCCGTGCCGTAGCACAATAATTCCGCCGCCCCCTGCATCATCGATGAGGTCGTGAAGCGAAGAGCGACCACGGCGTTGGCCCCCAGCGCCTCGGCTTCCTCGATCATGCGGTCAATGGCCTGCTCGCGCGATTCGGAGACCATCTTGGTATAATCGACAATTTCGCCGCCGATCATGTTGCGGAAGGCGGCCGCAATATCATGGCCGACGTGTCGGGCGCGAATGGTGTTGCCCTTGACCAGCCCCAGGCATTTGACGATCCGTTTGCCCGGAATATCGTCAGAAGTGACCATAATCATCGCTGTACCTCCCGATACCTTTCACGATTATAGGCAAAGATACGTTCCCGGAGGATGGAAACCAACAAGATAATCGCGCCGATGATCAGGCCGCCGGTGCCGATTTTGATAATCGGGCTGACGAGCGGATCGAGAAAGAAATCTTTGACCAGATAAAAGGCGCCGGCGATAATCATGATGATGGCGCCCAGTGAGAAGAAAATCCAGCCCGCGCCGCGTTCGAAACGGCGGTAGAGGTTCTGCCAGTATCCCTCCCAGACTTCCAGCGGGAGATCGTTGAATTTCACTTTTCCCGTGACCTCCTTGACTTTTTCCAGCCGGGCCAATTCCGCTCGGCAGTCGGAGCACCCATCGAGGTGCTGTTGCACCATCTCCAACTGTTCGGCGTCCAGTTCCCCATCCTGATAGCCGGCCAGAAGCTCTTTGATTTTTTCACAACTCATAACATTCTAACCCTCTTCCATCAATTTAGCCAGGCGTTTCCTGGCATAGTACAAACGGGACATGACGGTCCCTTTGGGGATATTCAACAACGAGGCGATTTCATCGTAGCTCATCATGCGGAAATGGTTGAGGTTGATGATTTCTTTATCGGCGAAATTCAATTTCCGCATGGCCGCGAACAGTTTCCTTTTCTCTTCGTCCACGATGTAATCATTTTCCGGATCGGCGCGGTCGGCCAGACAATATTCGACGTCGGCCATATCGACCGTCCGGGCGGCGTTGACCTGCCGTTTGCGGAGGAAATTGCGGCATAGGTTGGTGACGATGGAATAAAACCAGGGGAAGAAGTTCTGGTTTTCGTCGAAGGTTCTGGCCGAACTGTACACGCGCAAAAAAGCCTCCTGAGAAATATCGTAAGCGTCATCGGAATTCCCGACCATGCCCAGAGCCAGGAAATACGCCTGCTTCTTGTATTTCTCGACCAGTCCCGCCAGCGCTTTGACCTTGCCGCGCTTGAGCTGGGACATCAGTTCTATGTCCTCATCCCTCAACATCCTGCTCAATATACCGGCGCGGTGGAGGATTATTCAATAAAAAATGGAGATTTTTAATTGTTGCATAACAATGACTTAAATCTCATAGCCAAGGAGTCACCGCGATCTCAGGCCGGTTTGCGTCCCTTGATGATATAAATTGGATATGCTCCGCAAATGAAAAAGGTCCCGTCTTCCATCTGCCGCAATTGGACCTTTCGCAGGTTATCTCCGACCCTCTGCAATTCGTCAAAATCATCCGGATCGCCGCCACCGGCCAGAAAATCACGCCGCAGTTCCTCGGTACGGGCCCGATAATTGTCGTCGTCTATCCAGTGCTTTTTCATATTGGCCAGCCCCACTTGCTGTTGTTCCGTCTCATACGGCGGCTCGAAAAAGGAGACCGTCTCCCGCGTACGAATATCAATTTCTCTGACACCCGCCTGCACCAGCAGATGCGGCAGTATCGGGGCAATTCCCTTGTCACCCCGGCCCTGTTTGATCCGGCCTTCATTGGCGATGACATAAACTTTATGCTGGAGCAGTTGCAGTTCGAGATCGAATGGCGGCAGGGAAGAGGCGGC
>CAZGAV010000096.1:0-2412 GCA_964523575.1 uncultured Ignavibacteriales bacterium | reverse complement strand
CTTTATGCTGGAGCAGTTGCAGTTCGAGATCGAATGGCGGCAGGGAAGAGGCGGCGGCGGTCAAAGTCGGCCGAAGATTATCGGGCTCAATGCAGACTATCATCCCGCCGGGTTTCAAAACCCGGATCATTTCGCTCAGTGCGGCCTCGGGCTGTGACAGATGGATCATAAGCGTCTGGCAGGCCACCCAGTCGAAGGAAGCGTTATCAAACGGCAGGTCATATACGTCGCCTTCGACAAAAACCGCCTCGCCGCCAATGGCCCATTTGCCTGAAGCCGCTTTCGCTTCCTCGATCAGGCCATGCCGGATATCGACTCCGGTGTAGCGGCCATCCCGGCCGAAATGTTTCCAGAAGGTGTATCCCAGATAACCAAGCCCGCATCCGACATCGAGCGCCTGCATCCCCGGCCGCAGTTCCATCCAGGCGGCAAGGCGTTCCACGGCCTCCTCGCTCCACATCCTTTCCCTCTGCCAGACAAGCATCGCCCGGTGCCGGCCACGGGAGAAATCCGGTTTGTCGTTTTCCGGTTTCATGGCCATTACTCCGCTTGAATTTTATTGCCGTGCCCCGCGGAATATGTGTCTTATACAGGCGCCGATTCCGGGACCATATCCCGACTTTTTAGGGCCGCCAGCCGTTTCTTCATATAATCTGTCTGCTTCCTGATGGCAAAAATGAATATCACAAAAAATAGCCCAAGAAGGATATACAAGACAGTCGGGCCGGATTGGGTCTTATTAATTAGAATATCATAAATTTTCAAAACCGCCAGTACAAAAAACAGGGAGCAGAGTGTCCGATACATGTTATTGACTTCCAGCAGTATCTCCAGAAATTTGTCCTCCTTCGACTCTTCGACATAATTGGCATAGCTGTATTTCTCGATTATTTTCAGGTTCGACAATATCGGTTCGATAATCAGAGATCCGACGCGGCTGATGACGACGCCGAAGAAATAATAGACGAAAACGCCGATGACGATATCGCTCTGGATAAGGTTGAAGGAAGTGATATTGGCGGCTAAAACGGCGAAGACAATGCCCGGCATGAAATAATTGAACAGGTTGTAAGACGTCAGTTTGTCCAAAAGCTCTTTCATGATGCGCCCCTTTCTTTGCGGGCGGCGGCATCCGCCGGATTTATGGCAGAGCGAAAACCGCCGTCGATCCGCGAGTGGAAATGATTATTAAATTTCTAAATCGCCACGAAGCCGATGCCGAATGTTTTCATTCATTGTGGTTATATATTATAATTATTTATGGAAACGAAATCAATGCCATTCTCTTTATCCGCGAAACCCGATTATCGGCGCGACCGCGTCCGCCCATCAAACGCATAAAAAAAGCCTGCCCGGTTCCGGGCAGGCTTTGATTGTAGATAACCGGCAGAGTCCAATCATTTCCTCAAGGGGGCGCCGCAGCTTGACAACCAGGTCGGACAGTCGCACGGCGGCGGACCGGCTTTGAAGACATAATTGATGATATACACGGCATCGCCGACATTCGCCTGACAATCGCAGTTGGCGTCGCCGCTGCAAATCGGATATGGTATCGGCGCGGGGCCGCCGTTGAAGACAAAGTTGATCATGTACACGGCGTCACCCACGTTGACGGAACCGTCGTTATTGGCGTCTCCCGGGATGCAGTCGCAGTCTTCATCGCAGGTGACATCGGCGCAGGTAGTCCCCGGACCCTGCGGGATGCCACTCTGATCGATACAGCAAATGGGGTCAAGCATCTGGCAGGAACCATCCGGTAAACAACAGGCTTGAACCTGCGTACATACCGTACCTTCGCCCTGAGGAAGGCCACCCTGGTTGGCGCAGCAGAGCGGATCGAGGTTCTGGCAGGACCCGTCATCGAAGCAGCAAGCTTCTGTCTGAGTACACACCGAAAAAGCACCCTGCGGGGTTCCGCCGAGATCAAGGCAGCAGAGCGGATCGAGCATCTGGCAGGACCCGTCGGCAAAGCAGCAAGCTTCATTCTGAGTACACACCGAACCGGCGCCCTGCGGGGTGCCACCCAACTGGGTACATTCGGCCGGCGCCAGCATCTGACAGGAACCGTCGGGCAGACAGCAGGCCTCAGGTTCTTCGCCCGGTTGGCCCGTGATAACGAAGGCCAGATCGAGAGGACCGCGGCATTCATGTTGGAGGTTCCCGGATATACTGAAATTGTATCCGCGGACATCAACAGATACCCATTCCGGATTATATTCATAAAGGGAATCGAAAAAATTAGTATCCGGAAAGAAATCAAGAGGATCGCCCTGGTATACAATACGCCGTTCTATATACAGCGATTCATCGACACCCGGTAACGGCGGAGCGCTGTCCCCAGCGGGCTGGTCGATTGACCATTGAGATGTAGACCAATCGATAGCGACTTCTATATAAGCAGGTTGTCCACCA
>CAZGAV010000095.1:0-13410 GCA_964523575.1 uncultured Ignavibacteriales bacterium | reverse complement strand
CGGGGAATGGGTTGACAATGGATTGACCAACAGTAACGAGTTGACCACCGACGAGGAGTTGATCATTGACAATGGGCTGACACCGGGATAAATTCAGACCATGAAAGAAATCGCCAGATACTCGGGATGTTTCGTGTGCGGCGACCGCAACGAAATCGGCCTCAAGGCCCGCTTCTATTTCGACGCCGACCGCGGGCGGGCGGTGAGCGATATCACCGCCGATGAACTCTACGCCGGGTATAAAAATATTTTCCATGGCGGCATCACCTCGACCCTTCTCGATGAGATTATGATCAAATCCCTGCTGGCCGAGGATATTTTTGTCGTCACCGCCGAAATGACGGTCAAATTCAAAAAGCCGGTTTATTCCGGCGACCGCCTCCATTTCGAAGGCTGGAAAACCGGCCACAAAGGACCGTTGTACCTGACCGAGGGAAAGGCCGTCAATCAAAACGGCGAAACCGTAGCCGAAGCATCCGGCAAGTATATCCGCCCCGCCGCCGACCTTACTGCAAAACTTCGGGGATCGGTCGAGTAACAAATAGGCAGGACGATGCATAACCGGGCCCCTGTGCGGCCATGCCTTGTTTCCCCTAAGTCTATATCTTATAATTCGATAATACAACTTCGCGGGGCGCCGCCCGAGGCGGCACAGGGCTTGCTTTTTGACCCCTATTATGCGTGATGTTCTCAAATGTTATGTTTCCGGCCGCCATCTTCCGGGTGAAGATAAAGAAGGGAGCGTCTCTTTCGCCGTTCCCGAATACGGAATTTTGTTCCGGGGGCTGGCTCGCGGTTCCCGCGCCGACCTGGAGATCATCGCCATGTTCAGTTTCCTGCGTTTCGCCGAGCACAACCTCGAAATTTTCCAGAAGCGCGAACTTCAGATCCACACCGATTTCCCGATTCTGGCTTTCATCATGAGTAATGACGCCGAGGGCGGTCAGGGCGTGGCCGCCGTCAGGGAAGAGGCCCGGAAAATCGCCGAGAAAATCCGTTTCGAGGTGGCGCTTATTGACGCCGCCGCCAATCGGGCCGCCGGGTCGATCACCGATATCCCGGCCATGCCGATCGGGTCATCCCTGAAAATCAAGACTTTCGCCAACCTCGCTATCCACAAATCTTCGGAAAACAATCCCGACCGCCCCGAATTCTGATTCGGTGCGGACCCTTTGCGCCTTCTTCCGGTACAATATATAATTGCGCCGCCGATACCTATTGTGTATTGTGGGGCGGACAAATTGCCAAGGAGGACACAAATACATGATCGGAATGAGGATAAAGATTTTCGGATACCTGTTGGCGTCGGTTCTGATATTTGCGGCGGCAATCCCGGTTTTGGCCATCAACCTGATCAGCGAGTACCGGATTCCCCTGAAAGAAAACGACCGTATCCTCGGTTCGCTCAAGGGCAATTTCCTCATCTACGGCCGCCCTCAGATCACGATGTATAATGTCCGCGGCAAGTCGGTGTTCAGCAAAAAGTTGACCAATAATATTAAACCGACTCTTTCACCCAACGGCAAATACCTGGGACTGATCACCTACGCCGATCATTCGCCGACCGACCTGCATACCACCCAGTTCGCCATGTACGATCAGGCCGGAAAGCTGCAATGGAAAATGTCCAAACCGACCCCGAATACTTTCCTGATCGCCAATAACGGGGCCATATTCGGCGTCGAAGGGGTCGAGGGGATACCGCCGACGCGCATCCATCTTTTCGATCAATATGGAAATCTTCGCAATATGCTGACTTTTCAGGACTACCACGGTCTTCAAGTTTCGCCTTCTGGCGGCAAGATAATCATCGACCGGGCCCGGCAGGGTCTGGAAGTTTATGATTCGCTGGGCAAGGCTCTGGGGTCCCTGCCGGTATCTCATACCTATATCTTCGACCGCGATGACCGCTATATCGCGACCTTTTTCGAGGGGGTATTCCATCTCTTTCAGGATGAAAGAGAAGTTGCGACCATCCGGTCGCCCGAGACGGTTATTAAGGCTATGGCGGTCAACGTCGAGCAGAACCGGCTGATTTTGATGGCCCCCAAGCACCTTGAAGCCTACGAATTGACCACCCAGAAACTGCTCTGGGAATACAAGGTCATGGAAAGTTCGCGGGCATTGACATCGCTGGATTTATCGGCCGACGGGCAGTTTATCACCTGCGGCGTCGATGTCAACGGCGGCACTCTGGTGGTCAAAGATAAGCGCCATGTCGAGGGCTATGTATTACTCTTTACCGGTGAGGGGCAGTTGGTGGCCCGCCAGAGGACGACGTATAAATTATGGGCCGGCGGTTTGCCCAAGGCCGTTTTTCCCGGTTCATCGGGATCGATAATTATGCAGACGCGCGAATTTCTGGAGAAATTCAAGATTAAATGAGTCAGTGATAAGGCAACCATTTGCATAATTCTGACCTTCATTTGTAGGCCCGAATCACTCCCTTCCCAATATGGCCCGCGCCATCCCGGCCGATCTTCAAATCGGCCGATAAGGCGTTGTCGGACAACACCCGAAATTTTATTCCCGGAATTATTTAATATGGTCTAAAAAATGAAGAGCGGCATCGACTTTGCTGAAATCCCGGCAGTGGACTATAAAAACAGGATGACTGATAATGATTGAGAAGCTGAAAATCATCGCCTCCGACCGGATTATTTCATTCGAACATCATTCCCCCGAACGGACCGCCAAACTGGCCCGGGATATCGAAAGAGACGGCAAACTGAGAAACCCTCTGCTGGTGTATCCGCTCGACGGCCAATACCTGATGCTTGACGATATTTCGATACTTGAGGCTTTGAGACAGCTGGGAGCGATCCATATCCCGGTGCAATTGGCGGAAACCGCGACCCTGTCGGTGCATCCCTGGCAAAGGGTGGTGGAAAAATGGATGCCGGCTGAAATGATGGAATTCTGTCTGCATTTCCCGCGTCAAATCCGTGTCGAAAAAGCGGCTGAGGGCGACCTTCGGCCCAGCCAGATCGAGGTCCGGTTTCGCGACGGTTCCCGCCAGAGGCTGACTTTCGTTTCCCGATCCTACCTGGTGCGGGTCGATATCTGCGCCCGCTTTTTCCATCATCTGACCACCCGCCATAAAAGTTACCGGGTGAAACTGAATTATAATGAGTCCGACGTCCTGCGCGGTTTTGCCGGGGCCTCGGCCGCCATTTTCCCGCCCGCTTTTTCCTTATCCGAATTATCCGATATAGCCGTTCGCCATATCAAACTCCCTCAGGGGATTGTCCGCATCGACCAGCCCAACCGGGTTCTGGGTATCGATTACCTGCTTTCGATTCTGGCCGAAGATGTCCCGGCCGGGGAGAAGGAATCTTTTTTGAAACAACTCCTGATTATGCGGATGTCATCCGATCGCGTCGCCTATTATAACGGCGGCGTCTTCATGTTCAATAATTAAAAAATGCTTGGCAAAAAGGCCCGGTTCTGCTAATATAAACCGGGTTTTTTTATGCTTACCATCGACCACAATATTTGCCTTGACTGCACCGGCTGTATCGGTATTTGCCCCGAAATGGCCCTTTTTTTCGACCTTGAGGGGCTTGGGGTGGACGATGATCTATGCACCGCATGCGGCCTGTGTGTCGAGTTTTGCCCGGTGCTGGCCCTGACTCTGGCCGGCGATAAAGCCGAGGTGGGGGCATGACCGAGCGACGCCAATTGCTGATTATCGGGGGCGGTCCGGCGGGCGGTTGTGCGGCCCTGAATGCGGCCCGCGGCGGCCTCGATACCTTGCTGATTGAACGGGACCGGGAAATCGGCCGGCCGTTGTTGTGCGCCGAGGGTATTTCGCGCGACGGGCTGAAGAAATTCATCGAACCGGACGCCGCCTTTATTTCCTCCGAGATCAATTCCATCGGATTCACGGTCGCCACCGGTTTCGATTTCGTTTATCAAATGGATCAATACCTCGGCTTTGTGCTGGATCGCCCGTCTTTCGACCGCTATCTGGCCGAGAAGGCCAAAGAATGCGGCGCTGAAATTCGAACCGGTGTTTATGCCGCAGGCATTTCATGGCGGGAAGAGGGACCGGTCGAGGTGTCGGTTAAGACCGACGAAGGGGAGAAAATTCTTGAGGCCGATTATGTGATTGCGGCCGATGGCGTGGAGTCGATGATCGGCCGGATGGCCGGCATCAAGACCGGGCTCAAACTGGCTGAAACCGACGCCTGCCTGCAATACCGGGTTTCGGGGATCACTCTCGACCCGCACCGGCTCGAATTCTTCGTCGGCAAGAAATATTCGACCGACAGTTATCTCTGGGTATTTCCGAAGTCGGAGCATTCGGCCAATATCGGATTGGGGCACGATCCGGGACGAAACGACAACCGGGATTTACGCCGCCATCTGGATCAGTTCCTTCGGGGCAGGTATGCGAATTATACCGTCGATTTCGAAATCTGTGGGATGGTTCCCAAATTCCTCGGATTCGATATTCTGGGGCGCGACCGCCTATTGCTGGCCGGCGATGCCGCCCGGGCTATCGATTCCCTGACCGGGGCCGGGATCAGCCGGGCCTTGCATACCGGACAGTTGGCGGCCAAGGCGGTGATCAAAGCGGCGAAAGGGGAGATACCGCGGCAGGAATTAGTGGCGGCTTATACCGAAGCCGTGGAGAGCGAAATCGGACGAGATTTACGTTTTCTGAAGAAGGCTCATCTGGTTTTCAAGAAGTTCAACGATGAGGATTGGGAAAGTCTGGCGCGATTTTTGCAGAAATATCTATCCAAACAGAAAGCCGGATCGGTTGACCCGGCTGAGATCGTAAAGTCGGCTCTGACGGCCGCACCCCGTCTGGTGCGGCTGGCCAGGCATCTTTTTTAATCTTTGACGACGGTGATTTTGGCGGCCGCCTTAGCCAGGCGGGATTTGAGACGGGAAGCCCTCTTTTTGGGAATCACACCCTTGCCATGGACGGAATCGATGGTGGAATAGGCCTTATCCAGATCTATCGGTTTTGATTCTTCCATATTGCCGCGGGCTTCTTTAATCGTCTTCCGCAGAACCGTCTTCAACGCGTTGTTCCGAATCCGCTCTTCCTCGGATTTCCGAAGACGCTTGACGCAGGATTTATGGTGTGGCAAGAAAATCTCCTTTCATTTTCTTCAACAAAGCTACATAATATAACGATTTTTGATACGCTGTCAAGAGGCTAAATGGCAATAAAAACAGGTATTTCCGGGGCTTTTTCCCGCGTTGCCTCGGGGACATTTCTGTCCCGAATTCTGGGACTGGTCCGCGAGCAGGTGTTCGCTCACCTGTTTGGGGCCTCAATGGCCGCCGACGCCTTCTTTGCCGCTTTTCGTATCCCCAATTTATTGCGCGACCTTTTTGCGGAAGGAGCCTTGTCCTCGGCCTTTGTCCCGGTTTTCAAGCAGGAGTTGAAATCCGGCGGCCGCGACGCCGCCTTTGAGCTGGCCCAGATCTGTTTCTCGGTGCTGACCATAATTCTGGGTGTGGTGGTCACCGCCGGGATATTCCTTTCGCCCTGGCTGGCCGATTTTATCGCCCCGGGATTCAATGAAATCGCGGGGAAAATCGAACTCACGGCGCAGTTGACGGCGGTCATGTTTCCCTTCCTTCTGCTGGTCTCGCTGGCCGCGCTGGTCATGTCGATCCTCAATTCCTTCGACCGTTTCGGCATCCCGGCCCTGGCGCCGGCCTTGTTCAATATCGGCACCATCGCCGCCGCCTACCTGATCTGCCCCTATATGGAGCAACCGATTTTCGGGATGGCCATCGGCGTCCTGCTGGGGGGCCTGGGGCAACTGGCCATTCAACTGCCCAGCCTGCATCGGATCGGATTTCGATTCCGCCTGCGCCCCGAATTCAAGAACAAGGCCCTGAGACAGATCGGGCGTTTGATGGCGCCCATGGTCGGCGGCCTGGCCGCCGGCCGGGTCAATATCTTCGTCAATACCTTGCTGGCTTCATTGCTGGCGGCCGGCTCCGTCTCTTATCTGACTTATTCGTTCCGAATCATGCATCTGCCTTTGGGAATTATCGCCGTGGGACTGGGAACCGTGGCCCTCCCCAAAGCCTCAGCTCTGGCCGCGGATAATAATATGGAAGGCCTTAAGGCAACTTTTTATCGGGCCACTCAGCTTTGTTTCTTCCTCGTCCTGCCGGTGGCCGCCTTCCTGATCGTTTGCGGTGAAGATGTGGTCGGACTACTATTCCAGCATGGCCAATTTCACGCCGGGGACACGGCCAATACCTATAAGGCCTTGATCTGGTACAGCGTCGGCCTGATCGGCTTCGCCGGCGTGCGGGTGACGGCGCCCATTTATTATGCCCTGAAAGATGCCGTTCGGCCGATGAAATATTCGATTGCGGCCGTAGTCGTCAATCTGGCGGCCAATTTAATTCTTATTCCCTTTATGGATTTTGCCGGGCTGGCCCTGGCCACAGGATTGGGCGGACTGGTCAATTTCGGCCTTCTGCTTTATAATCTGCCGCGACTGGTCGGCACGATTCGAATCCGCGTGCCCCTCGATTATTTCATCCGTTCCGGTATCTCGGCTCTTGCCACGGCCATAGTTTTGTACTTTATTAAATCCAGTGTCTGGTATGTCGCCATCGGCGACAATTTGATGGGGCGAATCGAAAAAATATCGCTTCTGATAGCGGCCGGGAGTGTCGCATACCTGTTGGTTTCATTCGCCCTTAAAAATATCCCTCATTTGTCCGGGGGTAAAAAAGGCTGAGAAAAACGGGGCGATGTTCGGTTTTCGTTATCCATTCGTCATCATCCTGACCGGTGTTGCGGCCGGGACTATCCTGGGCCGGAATTGGAGTCTTGGATTGCCGGTGATGGCCGTAATTCTAATACTTACGGTCTGTTTTCTTCTTTATGCTTTCCTTCGCCTGCCTGCCGGATATTTCGTCATCCCTCTGCTCTTGACGGCCTTCGCGGCGGCCTTTCTTAGTGCCGACAAAACCTACCAGTCGTTTCCGGCTGACGACATCGGGCGGTATGCCGAGACCGATATTCGGATGTTATTCTTCGGGGAGTTGAGCAAGTGGCCGTTACTCAAACAACATCGGACCATTCTTGTTTGCAGCGTCGATTCGGTGGTGATAGACGGCGCCGCCGAAAGCGCGTCGGGCAATATCATGATCGATATCCGGCGTGAGACGACTCATTTCACATTGGGCGACCGGGTCAGTTTTTCGGGACAATTGGAGAAACCGTTTTCGAGCGTCTATCCGGGACAATTCGATTATGCCCGCTACTTAAGAGACAAAGGCATCCGGGCGACTGTCTCTATCTCCGATCCGGCGTATATCATGATTCTCAAGAGCCAGACTAATTTCTGGGGCCGGGGTATATCGAGTTTGCGCCAATGGATGCTCCGTTGTTTTCGCGACAATCTGACCGAAACCCCGGCGGCTCTGGCTTCCGGCTTTTTAATAGGGGAGACGCGGGATATTCCCGACGAGGTCTATCAGGCTTTCCGCCGCACCGGCACCATGCATCTGCTGGCGGTTTCCGGTTCCAATGTCGCCCTGGTGCTGGTGGTCGTCATTTTTCTGATGCGTTTTGTTCCGGCCCGGCGCCTGATCCGTCTGGCCGTTTTGCTTATGGTGATTCTGATTTTCTCCAATCTGTCCTACAATCAACCATCGGTGGTGCGGGCTTCGATTATGGCCGCTCTGATACTGATCGCACAGGCCTTTTATCGCCGCGCCGATCTGCATAATATCATTGCCGCCGCCGCCGTTATATTGATTTTTGTCGATCCGGGAAATCTATTCGATATCGGCTTCCAACTGTCCTTCGCCGTGACCTGGGGCCTGATCCTGTTTCTGCCGCAGATCAATCGCTTGATAGAAGATCGGCAGATGTCGAAAGCTGCGCGCTATCTGCTCCTGATTCTTTTCTCGTCCCTGATCGCGACTTTGATATCGGCTCCGATAACCGGCTATTATTTTGGCGAGGTTTCTCTGGTGACGGTCTTTTCCAATCTGGTTATCGTACCTCTGGTGTCGGCCGCCGTTATCGGTATCGCTATTTTGCTTCTGGCTAATCTCATCCTGCCCGCAACCGCTATTTTGCCCGGAGTTTTTCTTGATCGTCTGCTCGGGATGATTAATTATCTGGTGCTCTGGTTCGATCGATGGAAAATCGTGACGGCGCGGATCGACAGCCTGCCGGCGTCATACGTTTACATTTTTCTGATCGGGTTGACTCTGGCCGTGCTGTCGGTCAGCTATCGGTTCCTGCGGCGTCTGTTAGTCTTTTATATTCCGGTCGCCGGCGCATTTATTATCATCGTGCAGGTTTTGTCGTCAACGGATAAAACAGGCGATCTCGAAATTTACAACACCGGTGCGACGCAGTCGGTGATCATCAATCGGGGAGAGGGAGCGGTAATTTTCCGGCAGGTTGGTTTCTCCCGGCATGATGCCTTTGTCGATGATCTTATGCCTTACCTGACTCGTCGCGGTCATCCGATGCCGAAGCATTTCATTTTTGCCGAGCCCCGTTATCGGGTGGAGCAGAGGCTGGACAAATTCGACGCCGCCGGGAGCGGCGTGAAGTTCCGACCGTCGCCGGTATCGCCGCCGGAGGCGACACCTTCCATATGGACCGCCGCAACCGGAGATGATCCGGGGACGGATTCGATTACCTTCACTTTTCCCGCGCCCGGCGTCGTCGCCGTCGATCTGGCCACATCCGAGAGGATACTTTTTATCGAAAATATGGATGGCCTTCACGCCTGTCCGTTTGAATCTATAGAGCGGGCGGCTTATTATATATTGATCGTGGCCGATGACGGTGAAATGATCCGGGTCATGTCCCGGGAAGATTGCGATCGGGCCGTAATTCTGGCTACAAGAACCAATCATAAATTCCCTGATAGTATTGAGTTGGGGGCCGGAAAAACCTCCCCCGTAAAGGTCCTGAAAGCGGCCGGCGGGGGACTATATCTTGAAATGCCTCAAAAAGATAAAAAATAGTCTAATTGTCTCCCATATTTCCTTATAAGTTATTGGTTAAGATATCCGGGGTATCTCCCGATAAAAGGAAAGAAATGGTAGAACCCTGTGGCAAGGTGTCCACAGATGTCCCTAACGTATTTGTAGATATGACAATATGGGTCTAACAGGAAATCTCAAAACCGTCTCATTTCCCGATGTTTTGCAATTGCTGTCAACCGGCAAGAAAACAGGGATTTTGGGCCTTTCCAACGGATCGCGAAAAAAAGAAATCGCCTTCCGCGAGGGAAATATCATCTACGCCTCTTCCGTCGGGGCCAATGAAGATCTGCTGGGCAACCTCCTGCTGAAGCGGGGCAAGATCAGCAAGAAAGATCTCGAGCGGGCCATCACTCTGCATAAGCAGAGCGGCCGGGCTCTCGGTTCGACGCTGATCGACATGGAGTTGTTCGACAAAACGGAAGTGGCCGAATGTCTGCGGATGCAGATCGAAGAAATCGTTTACAATCTTTTCAGCTGGGGCGAGGGTGATTTCTCCTTTTCCGAGGGAGAAGCGCCCAAGAACGTCAAACTGCTGGTCAATCTTTCCACCATGAATATCATCATGGAGGGAACCCGGCGAATCGACGAGTGGCTGGAAATTCAGAAGGTCCTGCCGCCCAACGACGTCCTTTTGCGTATCCGGCTGATGCCCAAGGGCAAGATGGAGGAGGTCGTCCTTTCGCTGGACGAGTTCAAGATTCTCTCGATTATCAACGGCGAACGGACTTTGCCGGATTTGATCGAAGCTTCGCCCATCGGTGAATTCCCGACCTGCCGGGCTTTGTACAAACTGATTGTCGCCGGGCTGGTCGAGGGGGCCGGCAAGGCGGCGGCCGACAAGATCGGGCCGTCCGAGGACGTCGAAGAGGTCATCCTGGGCTTGATTTTCAAATTGTACAACTCCTGTTTCCTCCGCATCCGTACTGTTATGGAGGGTCTGGTGGGCGTCAGCAACCCCAGTTACAGCCGGTTTACTTCCAGTTTCCGGCGGGGTGTGCTGGTCTTTTTCCCCGGTTGCGACGTCAATGCCGAGTCCGGGCCGTCGTTCGAAAAATTTCTCGAAGAGGTCCGCAAGGTTCCCGAGACGGTCCGCCTCCATCGGGTTCTGATCACGCTGGAAGACATGCTCAATGAGCAGTTGGAATACGTTTATATCACACTGGGCGAGGGGCCGTTCCGCGACGCCATAGGCCGCGTCAAGAAGGAAATCGCGGAGCCGCTGGCCATGCGGCGGGAACTGGTCAAGAAATATCGTCTCGACGAAAATTTCTACGATTCCATCAGGAAATCAGAAAGAACCATAAAATTATTGTCAGGTGAGTCATGAAACTGAAACCCTGGTTATTTGCGGCAGTGATGTTGTTTATGATCTCCGGGCGCGCCGAAGCCGCCGATTTTGCGGTTATCGGGCAGATCCCGGTCGTCCTCAACATGATTATTCTGGCCGGCGCCATCGCCTGTCTGGCCGTCACTATCAAGTTATTCTCGCTGGTCAAGGGCGGTTCGCTGGCCAAGGGCTGGCAACTCTGGGTCGCCTCCTTTTTCGCTCTGGCCGTCGGCCAGATTTTTATCCTGGCCGAGAAACTGGACGTCTTTGCCGTCGGATTCGATCTTTCCGGAATACTATATGTGGCGACGGTGGTCTTGTGGTTCATGGGTCTCTTGCAAACGCGCAAGGTGTTGGGGTAGTGTTTTTGTTTGACTACCCTCAGGCCAACGGTTATTATCGGATCGGTGCGGTCCGAGTACCGCGGTTTAAAAGCTTGGATGGGTCTAAATAATGATTGATCTGTCGGATATAGAAGAACGTATAGCCAAATGCAACAAGATCCTGGACGAGAACCCCAGTTCTCAGATCTTCGCGGCTCTGGCTGAAGCGTATCGCAAGAAAGGGGAGCTCGACAAGGCCTTCCGGGTCTGCCAGAACGGGCTCAAAGTGCATCCCAATTACGGGTCGGCGCATCTGGTCATGGCCAAGATCAATATGGATAAGGGCATGTACGACTGGGCCGAGATGGAAGTCAAAAAGGCCATGGAACTGGACGGCACGACCCGGGCCACGGAACTGCTGTTGTCGGAGGTCTACATCTATAAGGGTGAATTCAACAAGGCCTGCCGGATGCTGGAGATGCTCCATCAGGGCGACCCCGGGAACGAGCAAATCAGTAAGCTCCTGGAAATTGCGCGCAAAATACCTCTGGATCAGAAGCCCGACGTTCCGATTGAAAGCGTGAACGTACCGGCCGTGGAAGCGCCCAAGCCCGTCAAGGCGGCCAAACCCAAGGCGCCTAAACCAAAGCCACCGGAACCGGTTGAAGCTCAGAATCTGCCCGATCTGGATTACAAGCAGATGTTCAAATCGCTGGTCGGCACCCCGGGCATTGACGGCGTTCTGCTGTTGAACAAGGACGGCCTGGTGATCGAGGCGGTCTGGAATATCCCCGGCAATACCGATCTGGTCGGCGCTCTGGCCGTGGAATCGGCCCGGCATTCGTCAACCCAGATGCGCGACAGCGGTTTTGGGAATTTGCAGTCGATGATGGTCGAGACCTCCGATTCGCTCTTATATATGGCCGGGGCCAAAGGCAAATTACTGGCAGTGATATGTTCTGAGACCGTCAATCTCGGGTCCCTGAAAATGAAACTTTCGACATTATTGCCGCGTCTGGCGGGCTGAAACTATAACGGGGAAACGAAAAAATGGAAAAACAGACAAAACGGCTGATACTCTTGTTTTCCCTTATTCTGGTGATCATCCCCATGGTCATTTTTCCCAACAGGCTGGGGATGCCCTTGATAAGTGGGTCGGCGGTGTATATGCTCTACGAATTCATATTCTACGGAGCCATCCTGTATCTTTTCCGCCGCCAGACAAAGCTGATTACGATTCTCACAGGAGCGGCGCTGACGCTGGTTTATCGAATGGCGCTGGGAGCCGTTTTCGGCCTGACCATCGCGGTCATGTATAAATTGAATACGACCATCGCCTTTTCGCTGGGCATGGCCAAATACCTGCCGGCCATCCTCCTGCATGTGATGGCGGCGCCGTTCGTGATGCGTTCGGCCTATCTCGAACTGGCCGAAAGCCTGTCGCCCGACCAACCGGTGCGCCGGCCCTATCGGGAGACCGAAGCCAAGCCGGTCATTTTCGATCAGGATACGGTTCCGGCCTCGTCCTCGCCGACGGTGGAACCCCCGGTGGTATCACATATACAGACTCCCGTGGCGGAAAATCCCAAACCGTCCCCGATGCGTCATGACGACGACAATCAGTTCGAGCGGGCGGTGGCCTATATCGGGGAATCGGGGTCGGTGAAGATGGCTCTGGTGGTGGACGAGGAAGGTCTGCCGCTGGCCCGATTCAGCCGGTGCCAGGAAGATACCGAACTCTGGGCGCCGCTGGCGATCGTCCTCGAAGGCAACAACCGGGCCTTGCTGGAACGCTATCATCGCGGCGGCATGCCTGACAAGATAGATATCGGAACCGGAAAAATGAGAATCATCCTGCGCCGCATCGAGCATGTGACGCTGATGGTTCTGGCCGATAAAAGCGTCGATGAAACGATTCTTATCCGGATCGCTCAGGCGGCGGATATGGTTCGCAAATATATGAGTGAACGATACAGCCCGGCCCTGTTCGCGCGGGTGGAGGAACACTATGTATCAAATACTTGAGGGATTAAACAAAACCAGCGGTATCACCGGAAGCATGGTGGTGGGCAACGACGGTATCGTTATCGCCGCCGATCTCAATACGCAGATCGAGGAAGAAACTATTGGCGCGCTGGCGGCGTCGATTACATCCAATATCCAGAAGTCGCTGGAACGTCTCGATACGACGCCTCTCAAACAGGTGACCATCGAGGCCGATAACGCCAAGCTGTTTTTCTTCGATGCCCGCATCGGTATTCTGGTCGTCATCGCCGAATCGGAAGTCAATATCGGACTGGTTCGGCTGGAGATCAAAAACGCTATCAGCAAACTGAACAACCAGGAAGCAGTTTATTAAAAGAGAGCGGTGATGGTTTCAATAAACTATGCGACAAGAGAAGTCAGTTGCAAGATCGTGTACTACGGGCCCGGTCTGTCCGGAAAGACGACCAACCTGCAGTACGTTCATCAGAAAGTCCCTTCGAACACGAAGGGAAAACTGATTTCGCTGGCGACCGATGCCGATCGAACTCTGTATTTCGATTTCCTGCCGATCAATATCGGTACCATCAACGGTTTTGCCTCGAAATTTCAGTTATACACCGTGCCGGGCCAGGTCTACTACAACGCCACCCGTAAACTCGTCCTCCGGGGCGTCGACGGGCTGGTCTTTGTCGCCGACTCCCAGCCGGATAAAATGGATGAAAATATCGAGTCGCTCAACAATCTCAAGGAAAACCTGGCCGAGTACGG
>CAZGAV010000094.1:0-13650 GCA_964523575.1 uncultured Ignavibacteriales bacterium | reverse complement strand
TATAAATACAACGGGCCGCCCGTTAAAGGCGGCCCATCAGTTTCGATATATGTTGAATACCCTTGCTTACTGACGAATTTTCCGTCTGGCGCCCAATCCGATCAGGCCCAGACCCAGAAGGATAATCGTGGTCGGTTCTGGAATCTGTGGCGGCAGAGTCGCGGCCGGCACGACCGACATCGGGATATCGTCTCCGGAGGGGACGGTATTGTCCGGTTGCGTGAAGGATCGCGAGGCCATCGACGGCAAGTCCGTCGGTTGCGATGGCGTCTCGGTTTCACCCAGGACACCGTCTTCAAGCATCTGCCAGGCGGTTTTGTTGCTCGATTCCAGGATCTGGCGCTGGGCGTCGGCCAATTTGTCGGCAAAACTCAGGGATGGCGCCAGAAAGAGGGCAGTCAGAGCGCATATAATCACCAGTTGTTTTTTCATAGTCTCTTTCACCTCGATTCAAAGAATCTAAATACAATCTCTATTAGCGCAATATTCGTGCCGAAAGTAAAAGTTTAATGGTCGTTATCCATCAATGAGTTATGGGATAGTCGAAAATAACATAAAGTGGATATGTCCGTTTTATGGACACACAAGACCGCAAATGTGGTTTATGAGTTAAAAGACTGTACAGCAAATAAGTAATCTATCCCTGATTGTCCACCGGCTGGACAGAAATATTAGTTAAATTGGAATAATTTGGCGCACGGAACCGTAAACGAACCCGGCCCAAAAGAAAGAATCTTATCCGGACGATTCGCGGACAGTACGGTTTTTCTGAGCGAGATTCGATCGCTCCAATGAAACTAATTGGTCAAGAATAACTTCTTGAGCCGGTTCTGGAAGTATTTCTTGCCCGATTCTTCCGGAAAGGAAGTGATTTCCAGGGGGACATCGAATCGATAATCGGAGTCGAGAAAATCCGAGAGAAATTCCGAAAGCAGTTTCTGCAAGCGTTCACCGGCCACGCGGGCGCCCTCACCGTTGGTTTCCGGCAGTAACATGACCAGACATTCGTTTCTGACTTCGGAAATCAGATCGGTTTCGCGCGCTCCCCCCTTGACCCGGTTAATCACCTTCTCCATGAACTGATGAGCTTCTTCCCGAGATGCAATTTTGCGCCGGCCGGCTGTCGATAAAAACTCTGAGAGATTTAAAACTAACAGCGACAAAAAGTTGCGGTACCTTTCGGCCCGTTTCAACTCCATCAGCGCGAGGTCTCGGAATCGGCTAATTTGATCGGCATCCATGCCTGGCTGATTCCTCCTGTTATGGGCAACCATGGAGATCTATCCTGTTTTTTTTACCATCGACAATAAGACATATTAAAGGAAGCAATTACCGTTCCCAAAGAAGGCGCCGAAGTTTGATGCTGATTTCCGAATTTTTGCTTATGCGACTGTTATTTAATAACTTAATTAGGTTTAACGGTGTCCGGGGCAGGCATGTCGGCCATCGAAAATTGTTGGATGCGAGCCAATTTGGATGCGATTCGGGGCTTTGTGGCCCGATTCGGGACCAATTTTCAGAGGGAATCGACTGGAAAATTACAAAAGTGTTAGAAATTCCCACACTCGGCCCGGATACGACCGATGTAAGACTGCAGAATCAATTCCAAGTAATACAATTCGCCTGCCGGTCAGGATTTTATTTGATTTCGTTGAGGGCGTATTCCTTGATTTTGTAAAGCAGTGACCGGTAGCTGATTTCAAGGATCTCGGCGGCCCGCCGGCGATTCCAGTTGGTGCGGTTAAGCACTTCGGCAATCAGCGTCTTCTCCTCGCGGCTGACCGTTTCGGCGACGCGTTTTTTAAGGGAATAGTCTTTTTCCGCACTGGGCGTAACCGGTGCGCTGTGACCCGGTTGTGTGACCGGCGAAGAGTTTTGCATCCCGACGGGGACTGAATGCCCGGCCAGCAGGTCCGCGATTATCGATTCCTCACCCCGGACTACGACCTGTTTAATGAGGTTTTCCAGCTGGCGCACGTTGCCCGGCCATTGGGCCGCCGACAACTGATCGAGGGCATTCTGAGTCATGGCCGGGACCTCGCGTTGATACAGCTTATTGTATTTATCGATGAAATGATCGACCAGCAAAGTGATATCTTCCCGCCGTTCCCGCAGGGGGGGCAGGAAAATGGTGATTTCATTTAGGCGATAGAAAAGGTCATCCCGGAAACGGCTCTGGCTGATGGCGTCCTCGAGATTGCGGTTGGTGGCGCAGATGATCCGAACATCAACATGGATAGTGTTTATTCCCCCGACCCGGACGAATTCCTGTTGCTCCAGCACCTGCAGAAGCTTGGACTGCAGTTCCAGCGGCATATCGCCGATTTCGTCGAGGAACATAGTCCCCTTATTGGCGACTTCGAAACGGCCCGGTTTGGTCTTATGGGCCCCGGTAAAGGCGCCTTTTTCGTATCCGAAAAGCTCCGCCTCGAGCAAATCGCGCGGGATGGCGGCGCAGTTGACCTTGGTGAACGACTCGTCGCTTCGGCCCGAGATATTGTGCAACATGCGGGCGACGATTTCCTTACCGGTGCCGGAATCGCCCCGGATCAAAACCGTCAATTCCGATCCGGCCACCTGCTCGATCAGGTTTTTGACCTGGATGATTTTGGGCGAATCGCCGATGAAGGCGTCATATTGGGAACGGGCCCGGAGTTCGGTTTTAAGGTTGGTAACTTCGCGTTTGAGGCGATTTTTCTCCAGAATACCGTTGATATGAATCTCGACTTCTTTGACGTCGAATGGCTTTTTAATGAACTCGGCGGCGCCGCTTTGAATCGACTCGACCACGTAATGGGTATCGTCATGACCCGAAAGCATAATAACTTCAGGCCGGTTTTCGACCTTGTTGAGCTTTTTGAGCACCTCGATCCCGGACATATCGGGCATTTTGATATCGAGAAGAACCAGGGACGGCTTTTCGGTCGTCACCATCTGGAGCCCCTCGCTCCCGTTGCGGGCCGAGACAAAGTCAAAGGCAGCCGAAAGCCCTTCCGACAAAATCCAGGAGATTTTGGGGTCGTCGTCGATAACAAGGATTTTAATACGGTCTTGTTTCATATATTTATTTGCCTCAAGTTCTTACGTAATTAATCGGTAAAAAGGAGGAAAAATCAAGCTGTCCGGTGCAAAATGTGTCACTTTTTTGCAAATATTTGCAATATGGGCTTATCGAGGCAGATAAATCGTGAATGTGGTGCCGATATTTTTCTCACTTTTAACTTCGATGCGACCGCCATGGGCCGACACAATCCTTTCCACCACAGCCAGCCCCAGCCCGGTACCGGTTTCTTTTTTGGTATAATAGCGGTCGAAAATAATGGCCTGATCTTTTTCATCGATGCCGCAACCGGTGTCGGCGATCTCTATTTTGATCGCTTTAGCGACATCCTGGTCGTGGCGCGAGGCGCGCAGGGTCAAAACCCCGTTTTCGTCCATAGCCTCGATGGCGTTGATGATCAGGTTGAGGAACAATTCCATGATCTGGTTTTTATTGACAAAAATTTCCGGCAAATCATCTTCGAATTCGGTCTTGCATGTAATATTCTTTTTTTCGAGATCGCGGCCGACGAGATGGAGGGCGCGTTCGAAAATGGAGGCGACGTTGATTCGTTCGGTCTGATATTTATTGGGGTTGGAGAAATCGACCAGTTCGCGGACAAGTTCGTTGAGCCGATGGACTTCTTCCTCGGCCATCTTGAACAAATCCGATTCCTCGGCCAGTTCCGGCCAGCGGGAGCGCATGATTTGAAGCCCCCCCCGGATATTGGTCAGGGGCTTGCGCATGTCATGCGATATTTCCGAAATCATGTTGCCCATAGTCAGCAACCGGGTGGCGTTGAGGATAGCCCTTTCCCGCTCGTACATCGAGGCCGCCTGACTGGCGATCAGTCCGGCGATTTTTTGATTTTCTTCCGAGAAGCTGTCGGGTCTTGATGAAGCCATGCAAAAGACATAGGCCAGTCCGGCCTCGCCATGAATGAAATAGGCGCTGAAACTGTCGACCGGCACACCGGAATCATCCGGATGGGGCATATATTCGAGAATCAGATCGCGAGCCATATCGGTCGTGGCGATTTTTTCCGGTTCGGTCTTAATTACCAGATCGAGGTCAATTTTGCCGTGGCCGGCTCCGCCGGCGTATGACAGGGTATTGTCGGCGGCGTTCCACCGGAACCAGAGAGTGAATTCGGCCAGCATAAGATTGCGGATACCCCAGAAAATGATTTCCTGGAGATTCTGAACCGATCCGGCCCGCGACATCGCGTCGCTGATTTCCTGCAAAGTGGATAATTCCAGGACGCGCCGTTTCAACTGATGAAAAGTGGCGGCGTTGTCTATGGCCACGGCCGCCTGCGAGGCGAAAGTCGTCAAAAGTTTGAGGTCGTATTCGCCAAATTCGCCGCCGGCCGTTTTATGGGCGATATTGATAACCCCGATCACATGCTTTTTGACCATCAATGGCACCGACAACAGGGAGGCGGCGCCATATCGTTCCTGACGATTTTCCCTTTTGAAACGGGGGTCTTTTTCGACGCTGTTGACGAACAACGGTTCCTTGCTTTCGGCCACATATCCGGCAATTGACGATCCGATCGGCAGTCGGGTGGTTCGGATAACCTCTTCGTCAAGCCCGATGGCGGCGGCGATACTGAGGTGCTTTCCGTCCTCGTCGATGAGCATGATGGAACCGATCTTGGCGCGTAGAACGGAGGTGGCCAGATTGATGATGGCCGAGAGTAGTTCATTGAGTTCGATGGTCGAAACCAGCGATTTGCTGGCCTCATAAAGGGCGTTGATTTCTTCCAGGCGGTCGCTGAGTTCCTGATTTTTAGCCTGCAATTCGGACAGAAGAAAAGACCGGGCTCGGCCCAGACGGCGTCTTTCCAATCCGCGCTTGATGACCAGTTCCAATTGAGGATATTCAACCGGCTTGAGCAGGTAATCGTAAGCCCCCTGATTAATCGCCTCCAAAGCCGATTCCAGAGAGCCATAGGCGGTCATAAGCACCACCAGCGCCTGGGGATCGACTTTGCGTGCGATACGCAGCAGATCCAAACCGGTCATACCCGGCATCTTGATATCGGAGATAATCAGGTCGAAGCGCCCGGTTTTGATTTCTTCGGCGGCCTTGTCGCTGGACTGAAAAGTCATGACATCATAGCCGGAATCGGTCAGGAGGGCTTCGAGAGAATCGCACATCCGTTTTTCATCGTCGATGACCAGAATCCGTTCCTTGAAATCGACGCTGGTGCCAAGATTCGTCGCTGTTTGGATGTCTTTATCAATCATCTCGCGGCCTCGTGGTTCGGTACCGACGGCAGAGTAATTTCGAAAGCGGCTCCGCTGGCCGGATCGTTGCCGGCGGTGATATCGCCGCCGTGTTCCTTGATGATCCCAAAACATACGGACAATCCCAGTCCTGTGCCGGTCGAGTCCTCTTTGGTGGTAAAAAACGGCTCGAATATCCGGGAGATATTCTCCGGCGGAATTCCCGGACCGCTGTCGACAAACCTGATTTTGACCGAGGCGTCATGGTTGGTGATCGCAATTTTCAGCCGCCCGCCATTGGGCATGAAATCGCGGGCGTTGATGACGAGATTGAGAAAAACCTGTTTGAGCTGTTCGGGAGAACCGACGACATCGGGCAGGGGATCATCGGCCAGCCGTTCGATATCGATTTTACGCTCGACCAATTGCCATTCCACCAATCCCAGGATATCGTCGATCAATTCGCGGACGTCGATGACGGATTTTTCTACTTTCTGGGGACGATGAAAATCAAGCAACTGCCGGACGATGCGGGCGATGCGGGACAGCTCCTGGCGGGCCACGTCGAGGTGCCCCTCGGCTTTCTCCGGGTTTTCGAGATTGCGGCTGCAAAGGTGCAGGTAATTGGAAATGATGCTGAGAGGGTTATTGACCTCGTGGGCGATTTTGGCCGACAGTTCGCCGATCGCCGCCTGCCGTTCGGTTAAAACCAATTGCCGTTGGGCTATTCTCAGCTCTCGCAGAGCGTTTTTCTCCGATTCGTAAAGACGGGCGTTTTCCAGGGCAACGACGAACTGATTGGCCAGGATGGAAAGAAACTCGATATCATCCGAGGCAAAGCCCACCCCGGAAACCTTGCGGCCCAGCACCAGCAGGCCCTTAAGGCGCGACTGGATAATAAGCGGAATGACCAAACCGTGCGGGAAAAGCGCCAAAAAGGCAAAATCGGGCGATCCGCTGAACCTTTCCGACAGATCGACGACGAAAACCGGCTTGGCCATGGCTCGCAAATAGGCCGCCATGCGACCGTCGAGATTGATTTCGCCGCGAGCCTCATCGACATGAATGACGCCCTTGGAGGAGGCCAGAGTCAGAATTCGGGAGGCGCTGTCCTGAGGCAGGTAGAGCGCGGCTGAAGAGGCGCCGACCTGACCCAGCGAAGTCAAAAGGAAGGAATCGACCAGAGTGCGGTAATTGAGAACGGAGTTGATATTGCGGCTGATTTCGAAAATCGTGTAAAGATCGAAAATCTTCCGCTTCAGCTGGCGGTTGCTTTCGGTCAGTTCACTGATTTTGACATCGATGGCGGAGCCGAGCAGTTCCACCGCCTGCTGTGATCGTTCTTTTGCCTTGCTATCCCTCTTCAAAAGCCTTCTCGCTTTATATATGACGCCAGGTCCCCGACAATGAAATGAGAGCCGGCTATTATCAATATATCGGAACGAGAGCTGTTTTCCAAAAGGTCTTTATAGGCGCTGACCGGATCGGGAAAGAGACGAATTTGGTTTTTCCCGGCTTTAAGGCGCGAAATGAGCCAATAAGGATCGTCGCTACGCTCAGTGGTCAGGGGGGTTATGCTGATCGAGCGCGCCAGAGGCGCGATAATTTCCAGACATTCGTGACCTTTTTTCTTTTCAACCATGCCGATCAGAAAATCGAATTTCTTGTCGGGGTAATTTCTTTTCAAGGTCTCGGCCAATGCCCGAAAGCCGTCTTTATTATGGGCGACATCGATAATTACGGTCGGGTTGCGGCGCAGGGTCATAAACCGGCCGGGCCAATAGCTGGTCGACAGGCCCTCCTTGACGGCGGCTCGCGTAATCGGATAACCTTTTTTCCGGAGAATCTCGACCGTTCGCACCGCCAGAAAACCGTTCTCGACTTGATGCCCTCCCGGCAGGGAGACAGGGGCTTTCAGACCGGCAAATGGGCCTTTTTTCAAATGTAGAAGATCGGACCCGTTTCGCCGCATACGGTCAAAATCGGCCGGGCGATGAAAATGGACAGGGGCTTTTCTTTCACCGCCGATTTCCCGAAATCGTTTCGCGGCGTCATTGCCGTTATTGACAACGCCTGTTACCAGAGGGACACCCGGTTTGATAATCCCGGCCTTCTCCCCGGCGATTTTATAAATCGAATAGCCCAGCAGATTGGTATGTTCGAGGGCGATATTGGTGATCACCGAGACTTCGGGGGTAATGATATTGGTGGCGTCGAGCCGCCCCCCCAGTCCGGTTTCGACCACCGCCCAGTCAACCTTACACTTGGCGAAATACCAGAAGGCCAGCGCCGTCGTAACCTCGAAGAAAGTTACCCGCGAGCGCAGGATTAGAGGTTTGTATTCTTCGATAAATTCGGTGATGGCCTCGGGCCTGATTTTTTGGCCATTGACCCGAATCCGTTCCCGGTAATCAGCCAGATGCGGCGAGGTCAGAAGGCCGACTTTATAGCCCGACGCCCGGAGGATGCCGGCGATAAAACTCGACGTCGAGCCTTTACCGTTGGTGCCGGCGATATGGATGGTCGGGTATTTCCGTTCGGGATTGCCGAGCCATTCGGAAAGGCGAATTATGTTGTGGAGTCCAAGCTTGATGCCGAAATGCTGGCGGTCATATATGAAGCGCAGGGCTTCCTGATAGCGATCGTGTTTCATAAGGAAATGACATCAATCCCCCGCGGGAGGGTTGTAGGTGAATTCAAGACATAAAGCGACGGTGCGGCGCAAATCCTTGCGCTCTGAGATAATATCTAGGAAACCATGTTCAAGAAAGAATTCGGACGATTGAAAACCTTCGGGAAGATCCTGTCCGATAGTCTGCTGGATAACACGCGGCCCGGCGAAGCCCAGCAGAGCTTTCGGTTCGGCGACGATAATATCGCCCAGCGAGGCGTAGGAGGCCATGACGCCGGCGGTCGTCGGATTGAGCAGGACGGAAATATAGGGCAGTTTTCTTGCAGCCAGAACCGCCAGAAGGGCCGAAGTTTTGGCCATCTGCATCAGGGAGAGAATTCCTTCCTGCATGCGCGCTCCGCCGGAGCATGAAACCACCACCAGCGGAATTTTACGTTCGATGGCCCGTTCGATGGCGCGGGCGATCTTTTCACCCACCACCGAGCCCATCGATCCGCCCATGAAAGTGAAATCCATGACGGCAAAGGAAACCGGGATTTTATCGATAGCCCCGATCCCGGCCAGGACGGCGTCCTTCATTCCCGTTTTCATCTGAGAGGCTTTGACGCGATCCGGATATTTTTTGGAATCCTTGAAATTCAGCGGGTCGCGCGAGGAAAGATTGGCGTCGAATTCCTCAAGCTGGGCGTCATCAAGCAGGAGTTCGACAATCCGCGTGGCGTCGATGCGGAAATGGTAATTGCAGGAGGGACAAACCCAGAGGGAATCCTTCAGCGCCCGCGAATAGATGACTTCGCCGCAACCCTTGCATTTGGTCCAGAGTCCGTCGGGGATCTCTTTCCTCTGCTGGTTGACCAGGCCGTCTTTTGATTTGCGAAACCAATCCATGGCAATAGATACGTCAAACCGGATCGGATCCGGTAAGTCTCTTTCTCATGACGAGGCAGTCTTCGACCGGATGGCGGTAATAGTTCTTGCGCACCGCCAGCTTTTCAAAGCCGAATTTCTCATATAATGAAATGGCCGGCGCATTTGTCGGCCTTACCTCCAGAATAATCAGCGTCAACCCCATTTCATTTGCAAGCCTTAAAATAAACGATAATAGTTTTTTGGCAATAGATTTTCGCTGGTACTCGACCGCCACCGCGATATTGGTCAGATGCCCCTCATCGGCCGCCACCCACAGAACGGCATAGCCTGCGATATCGCTATTTACTTGCAGGACAAAGGGATGACTAAGATCAGAAGCGATATCCTCGCGAAATATCGCCTCCGGCCAGGGATCGGAGAATAATTCCCGTTCCAGCCGCGAGACGACCGGCAAATCGTCAAAGTCCATCGGCCGAATCTTGAAATCATTTCCGTCCAAATTTGAGCTCCGCCTGCGAGGGGGCGATATAGAGGGGTTCCAGAGCCGCGGTATCGGCGATTTGCCCGGCCGTAATCATCTCGGCTCCATAGACGGCCAGTTCGCCGCCGGAAATATCGGTTTTGTCAAAAGGAATCGGGTTTTTGATCAACTCCGGCCAGCTTTCAGGTCGTCGCCCGATGATGCCGACCGGTTCCGATCCGACCCTTTGCGGCAAATCGAGACGGCTGACGATGTCAATATTTTTACGGATATCCGCGTCGGGCATCACGTGGCAAAGGTAAAACTCATCCCGGCGCACCATGGCCGTCAGCGAAAAGGCCTTATATTCGGGTAACAGCCGCCGGGCGATAACCTCGAAAGTCGATACGCCGACTATGGGCAGGTTCAGGGCCAGGGCTATCCCCTTGGCCGCGGCCATCCCGATCCGGAGTCCGGTAAATGAGCCGGGGCCGACTGCCACGGCCACCCCCTCCAGTTTTTCTTTGGCCAGCGGAGCCCGTGACATAACCGAATCGATAAGGCCGATTATCTGGGAAGCATGTTCGCGCAGGGAATCGAGCCGGTCTTCGAAGATGATCCGGCCGTTGTCGGCCAGACCCACGGCCAGCCGGTCGGTGGAACTGTCGATACCGAGAATTATCATAAGCCGCTCCGGGAAAATATCAATCGGCGGGTGCTTTCGTCGATTATTTCGAAGGTGACTGCATACCTGATCGTCGGTATAAACCCCTCGCCGTTTTCGGCCCATTCGATCAGCACCAGGCCGTCGCGGGCTAGATAATCGTCGCCGCCGATGGTATAAAATTCCGAGGGATCGGTCATGCGATAAAGGTCAAAATGGAAAATCGGAGTTTCGCCGCCGGGATATTCATTAATCAGCGTAAACGAAGGCGACGTGACCTCATCGGGATCGACGCCGGCGGCGCGGGCGAGACCGCGCACGAAACAGGTCTTCCCGGCTCCCAGCGGGCCATAGAGGGCGACCAGGGCCGTGCGGCCGATTATCCGATAGAATTCGGCGGCCAGCGATTCGGTTTCGGCGACCGAATGACTGCTCAATTCCTCGTCAAAAGCCAACCGCCCCATATCATCCCTTCGGCTTCAGCGTCGCCACCGGCAGGATAATTTCATCCATCGTGATACCGCCGTGCTGAAAGCTGTTCTGGAATTGCCGCTGGTATTCGTTATAGCGGTTGGGATAAACGAAATAATAATCCTCCCGCGCGATAATATAGGTCGTTGCCAATGTGAATGATGGGAGGCGATAGGCGTCGGGATTCTTGATCAGCAGGGATTCCTTGGGGTTGCAGTTGAGATTGTCGCCGTATTTGTAGCGTAAATTGGTCGAGGTGTCTTTTTTGCCGTGGGCGATGGTGCCCCGAGTACACAGGGTAGAACCATGATCAGAGGTGATTACGACTGTGACCTTCTTGCGGGCGAGCATTTTCAGCGCTTCGTACAGGCTGGAATGTTCGAACCAGGTTTGCATCAGAGAACGGAAGGCGGCTTCGTCGGGCACGATTTCTTTGAGCAGAACATTGCTCGACCGTCCATGGGTCAGGACATCGACGAAATTGATGACGATCGCGACCACTTGCGACGACATATAATTCTCGACCCGTTTGGCCAGCCCCTCCCCTTCCTGGGCGTTGAGGACCTTGATATATTTGACGCCGTTTTTAGGCGGACATTTTTTGTCACTAAGCTGTTTTTCCAGAAAATCGCTTTCGCGGCGATTGCGCGAGACTTCATCGTCAGGATAGGCTTTCCAGTCTTCGGGATACAAACCGGCAAAATCGGACGGAAACATGCCCGAAAAAATGGCATTACGGGCAAAGGGGGTGGCCGAGGGGATGATGGAAAAATAGTAGTCATGGTCGATGTGAAAAAGATCGGCCAGGAGGATTTCGAGCTTCATCCAGAGATCCATGCGCATGCAATCGATGACAATGAATACTACCTGCTCGCCGTTTTTAAGACGCGGGACGACGGCCCTATCGACAACATCAATTGATAAAGGAGGGTGATTTTTGGAATTGACCCAGTGTTCGTAGTTGTTTTCATAATAGCGTGAAAACTGGCCGTTCCATTCCTTGTGCGTGCCCCGATGCGTTTCCATCAGGCCTTCGTCGGGGAATTGATCCAATTCCAGATCCCATTCGCACAGCGACCGGTAGGCATCAACCCAGTCGGTCCATTGCACCGGGCCGCTGAGGGTCATGTTCATGCGGTTGATGTCGGTGATGTAACGCTGACCCAGACGACCGGTGACGATTTTTTTGCTCTGGACATGTTTCTTGATAACCATCAGCACCTGCGACGGGTTGACCGGCTTGGTCAGGTAATCGTCGATTTTCTGGCCGATGGCATCTTCCATCAAAGATTCCTCTTCGGACTTGGTGACCATGACCACCGGCAGAAAAGGTTTGATATCCTTGATTTCAACCAGGGTCTGCAGGCCGTCCTTGCCCGGCATCATTTCATCGAGCAGGATCAGATCGTAGTCGTTGCGGCCGATGAGATCGATGGCGTCGTCGCCCGAGGAGCAGGGCGTGATACCGAAACCGCGTTGCCTCAGAAAGGCGATATGCGCTTCCAGCATTTCAATCTCATCGTCAACCCATAAGATATTGTAATTGCCGGCGTCGTTTCTCAATTTAATGTCCTCAAATAAAGGCTATGATGTTTCAGGCCAGGGGAAGATTGATAATAAAGGTCGTGCCTTTGCCGAGTTCGCTCCGGGCCAGAGAAATGCTTCCCTTATGGTACTCGCTGATAATCCGTCGCGCCAGGGAAAGCCCCAGTCCCCAGCCGCGTTTCTTGGTCGTATAACCGGGTCGAAAAACCCGGCGGGCGTCGGTGCGGGGTATGCCCCGCCCATTGTCGGTCACCTCGACCGTCACCATTTTGCCCGAGGCAGCCGGATAAGTCTTGATGGTAATCCGACCGGTTTTGGCGTCAACCGCTTCCAACCCGTTTTTGATCAGGTTTTCCACGACCCAGCCGTAGAGTTCGGGGTTAAGATTAACTTCCGGCACCTCCCCTGGAATAAATTCGATCTGGACCCCTTTGCCTCCATGCGGCAGACGTTCCCGGAAATACTGAACCACTTCGCTGGTCAGGTGGTTGAGATCGGATTTGAACAACTTGGGAATGGACCCGATTTTCCCGAAACGATTGGCGATCATCTCTAATCGTGTGAGGTCGTTTTCGATGCGGCGGTACATCTCCCCGGGCGTAAATTCGCCGTTGGTCTCCCCCGTTTTCAGGAGATTGAGCCAGCCCATCAATGATGAAATCGGCGTCCCCAGTTGATGGGCCGTTTCTTTGGCCATCCCGGCCCAGATACTCCGTTGTTCGGAGCGGCGGATATGCTGAAAACCGACCAGAGCCAGGATAATAAAACCGACAACCATGGCCATCTCGACCACCGGGATAAGTTGCAGTTTCCCGACCAAAGGCGTGTCGTCGTAGAACAGCTTATAAATTTCGACGGAATCGACATAGATCGGTATGGAGCCTTTGCGGGCTTTCATGGTTTCGAGCCGTTTCCTGACCCGCGAGACCATTTCGGGGTCTTCGGTATTGGACGGTATGCCGGGGAGCGATTTCCAGAACAGGGGATTTTCCAGAGTGTCGGTGACGACGATCGGGAATTCCGACTTGAGAATGACCTCGTCGAACAAAACCGACGTCACCGGCCCGCTGACGCTGTCGGAGGCGACCAACTGCCAGATATGAGTGTAGGTCTCGGCGATACGGGCTTCGTTCTGCTGGATATTGTCGATGATATCGGAAGTGTAGTAAATGAAAACGGCCCCGATAGCGCAAACGCCGATCAGAAGAAATGCCTTGAAAAAAGTGTTGAATCGACCCGAAAGAGTCAATTGATATTTATTCTCGCCTTGGCCCATCGATCTTCTCAGATTATCCTTTCGATTCCGTTCATATAGGGACGCAACGGTTCGGGGATGACAATCTCGCCGTTTTCGGTCTGGTTGTTCTCCATCAGCGCCACCAGCAATCGGGGCAGGGCCGTCCCGGAGCCGTTGAGGGTATGCACGAAACGCACTTTTTTATCCTCACCCCGGAAGCGGCAATTCATGCGCCGGGCCTGAAAGTCCTCATAATTGGAAATCGAAGAGACCTCCAGGAAATTCCCCACGCCGGCCGCCCAGATTTCGATATCATAGCATTTGGCCGCCGCAAAGGAGAGATCGCCGGTGGCCAGCAGACGGACCCGGTAGGGAATATTGAGAATTTGCAATAGACCCTCGGCCTGCGCCACCAGCGACTCCAATTCATTATACGATGTTTCGGGCTCGACGATTTTGAACATTTCGACTTTATCGAACTGGTGAACCCGGAGGATACC
>CAZGAV010000093.1:0-13729 GCA_964523575.1 uncultured Ignavibacteriales bacterium | reverse complement strand
ACAATAATGTATCGAGATTTCAAAGAGAGGTTAGTCGAAAAGTCCCCAAGTACATCAGATGCTGATTGCTACGAGCTAATGAAGCACTATTTATCCTATTTTAGAGATGGTCATATCTCTCTAATTCAAACAAATAGCACTCAGGATCCTCAAACCGATAGAACACCCGGTGGTACAGTTGATATGACTCTTGACGAATTCTATAAATATATTTCTGAATCTAACGACGAACTTGAAGGTGTCTGGGCGTCACCATATTACAAGGTAGGTATTATAAAAGCAAACGATGAATATCAGGGTTTTATTATAGAGGCGAGCAGCCCCGGTTGGCATGCCAACGAAATCAAGTTTTGCCTGATGGATAACGGAGAAGCTAAATACTACATGGGCAACCATTCATTAGAAGAAGGATCCTTTGAGCTATATGATGATTGCATCTTGTCTTTTAAAGATGTTAATGCCGTCTTTATAAAAGAGTTGCCAAAACCACAGTTGACGGAAAATGAAATCGCACTGAAATTGGATAAAATACAGGGGTTTTACTTTACCAAGGTAACGGAGAGAACATCGTTACTGTGTATTTCAAGCTTCGAGCATGCGTATGTTGAACGAATCGAGAAAATTGTATCAGATAACCAGCAGGCACTGGAAAACTGCGAGAATTTAATTATTGATGTAAGGAATAATCTGGGCGGCACATATGATGCCTATGATGAGATTCTTCCATACATTCACACAGGTGTGACCAGGAATGTTGGTTCTGAATTTCTTGTTACACAAACCTTAATTGATGATGTGGAATCCTGGTTCGATGATGAAGCTGGTAAGGAAAAGGCCAGAGGGTGGATAAAAATATTTGAAGGTAATGTTGGTAAATTTATAAATCCGGATACTTCCGATGTTGACATCAGTGAAATTAAAATCGCCGAACATAGTCCGAAGCAGATTGTCATATTGGTGAACAAGAGAACCGCCAGTTCCGGCGAAGCTTTTGTTTTAGAGGCTAAACAGAGTAAGAAAGTTAAAGTATTTGGTACTCCAACCTATGGAGCAATTGATTATGGCTCTGCCACTGTTTTCACTTTTGGATGCCCGAATTACGAATTGCTAATGCCGACCTGGAGAGCCAAAAGGCTTCCTGATTATCCAATAGACAATATCGGAGTTCAACCTGACATTTATCTGGACACCTCTATAGAAGACTGGGTTCAGTTTGCCGTTGAGTACTTGGAAAATTAAAAACAAATTTCCTGTGGGCGGCAGATGTCCTCATCTGCCCCTGCTTTAATTCTTAGTTGACTTACAATGCGCTTGTTATGGTCATCCTGGCGCCTGCCCGCCTGTGGCGGGACAGCGGAAAACCAGTTTTTACTGGTGGAGGGGGGGGAATCGAACCCCCGTCCGCTTCGATCCAATTCATACACCCATCAATAGACAACCGGGTATTCATTGGTCCCACAAATTGTTCTAACGATTTTCTAACAGAACAAGCCAAAATACTACACAAAACTAGACAAAACCAGACAGAGCAACGGTAGCTAAGTTGTTGCTACTGATGTTCGTTAGTGTCTGATGTTGCCTGTTGCCAGACTTTGCTCGCGTATAGTATCACACTAATTTGTTGATTGAAATACAAAGCGATAATCCCCTGCTGTCTGCAATTGCACCTTTTCGGAGAGGAGATTGCCCCTCAGGGACAATTCTCACGGAATACCGGATAATTCTCTAAACCAGTATCCTTGATTTCGTTACGAGGCCAAAGCACGGTTTCTGCCTGCCAGAAGCACCCCGAATTGGCCGTTTTCACCACTTTACTGAATTTGGTACAAATGGGGGCAACCATGGACACATTAACCAAATGCGCCGAAGTTCGATGACAGGATCAGGTACGGAGATTTTTTATTGTATAGCAACGCGTTACGGATATTCCACCACAGTATATTTTAACTTAAATGCGGAGGAGGCACCCTGATGGCTCAATACGATTTCCCCAGACTCACCGAGATAATTGCCCAAGATGGTCGAGGCTGCGACTGCGTTGCAAGCTTACGACATGGCTCGACGAATCACCCCCTGATTCGTCTTTTTCTTTGTCTGCTTTCCCACACCCGGCAATGCGCCCCGAATCCCCGGCCGGGGAATTTATCATGTCGTGTTAGATTCGGGCCTATCGATAAATAATCATAATAGACGTCGGTAGTATCCGGGCATGGGTTGCGAGCCTTCCCCCGGCTAATCGGACGGGGAGCGACAGGAGGGGATAATCCATGCTGGATAGTATGCGACCGAAATTTCGTTGAAAGCTGTCCGGTATCTATCAACATGGCGACAAACGATTTTCGGGTCGGAAATTCAACGTAATGGATAATTACAATACGGGAGGTGTGGCGTGAAAAGACATATGTCTTGGTATCCGGCGGCATTGACGGTGATGATGGTCATGATGTTCATCACTACTTCCTTCGGTGCCGATATCATTAGCGGGATTGAAAACCATCAGACGGTCGATCAGATGGCGTTGGATTCGTGTGGCGGGCAACTGCCCGGCGACCTGGATAATGATGGTAACGTGGGTTACGTGCAGGACATAGCTCTCCTGATCGATTTCCTCTGTCATGGCGGCCTGCCGCCGGTCCCTCTGGCGAACGGCGACGTTAACGGCGATTGCATCATTGATTACGCTGATGCCGTTTGTTTGTATAATCCCCAACTCTGCACGCCGGTGGAATGTACTTGTGTCGATCCGGCCATTGGATCATGCGATCCCTGTGACTTTCAATACCCCGGCGATGTGGATAACACCGGGCAGATCAATATCAGCGATTTGACATATCTGGTATCGTTTGTGTTTCAGGGCGGCCCGGCGCCGTATCCGGTTGCCAACGGCGATGTCGATGGCAGTTGCTCGATCGATGTAGCAGACGTCACTTATCTCACGGCCTCGCTGTTCCAGGGCGGCCCGGCGCCTGTCGACTGCACCTGCCCCAATCCCGAATGGTCCTCCAGCCCGTCGGTCTCGCTGGAGGAATTAACGGAGGCTCACCCCATATTGAGGCGGATCGTAAGCGGCCGCGGGGTCGGCATGGATTTTCAGCTGGAACAAAATCGTCCCAATCCCTTCAATCCATCGACGCAAATCAGTTTCGATCTCGCCGCGCCATCCCATGTGACCTTGGAAATATACAACGTGGCCGGTCAAAGAATACGAACCCTGTTATGCCGGGCTATGCCTGCCGGGCATCATGAGGCTGTCTGGGATGGACGGGACGACAATACTGCTTCGGTCTCTTCGGGCATCTACCTCTACAAGTTAACTGCGGACGGGATGTCTCAATCCAGAAGAATGCTTCTTTTGAAATAGCCTATAAAGCATGACCATCGGTCCGAGTCGAGAGTTTTCTGCGCATTGGAGGCAGGCCGGATATCTCCGGCCTGTCCGAGATAAGGAGGACTTATGTCATTTGCCGCGATTCGTAAAGGTGTGCTGATTTCGCTGACAATCCTCGCCACGAGCGCGATCGCCTACGCCGTCGGGGTCTACGCCGCCGAGGCCGTGGCCACGGCCAGGATGGAAGCATCGCAACGTCAGATGCGAGCGGATATCATTTCCAAACTCCGCGACGATATCGAAATCGGCCGGCCCCTGCCCGATGCCGAATTCATCGCGATGACGGGTGAAATTGTCAAACTCAGCGAACTCGTGTCCGAACAAACATTGATTTCCTACATCAGCCCTTCTTGTCCCCATTGCCTGGCGCTGATCGACAGCATCGCCGCCATCACCGCCGGTCGGGAGGGAACCGGCGGGTTTATTTTGATATCGAGCGGCGATCCCGACGATCTGGGCAAGCTGAAGCAGGAGCACGGATTGAATATCCCGATACTGTGGGATCAGGGCGGTGAATACAACCGGATTCATCTTGGTGTCAACTCGGTGCCGTTCTGCTTTGTCGTCGATGGATCGCTCAACATCCGGGATCTGATTCCCGGCCCGCCGGAGGAACGACTGATCGAAGATCTGGCCGGTAGATACAAATGAGTTGTAAGGCATAAAACGGGAGGGGAAAAATCGATTCAGTATGCCCTTCTGAGAGCTTTCAATAATAATGAAAGGAGGTGATTTTAATGACAAAGAAATGGTCGATCAGCCTTATTGCGCTGTTCATGTTTGTGCTGTCACTCACGGTCGGTTTCTATTCCACGGGTAATACCCTATCGGACCCGGGATTCGGCAAGCCTATAGCTCCGTGCATACCGCTTGATTGCTGTGAAACACTCAACGGTGGAACGGGAGTGTGGATTTGGAATGGCGGGGCTACTTGCTTCTGCTCCTGTACCGGTGGTGACATCCCAGGCGGCTATAATCCCAATAATTGTCCGCTGGAGTGCGGAGAGCCGCATTAATCCCTCCGATATTACTGGGTAAGCAAGGGAGAGAAACGAACAGGGCCGCCTTCTGAACCGAGGCGGCCCTCTTGATTGTCCCCAGCCTCAACATAGCCGCATTTCGACATCCTCATCAGATACAATTCGGTCATTTGATTCCGTCAGTTACCGTTCGGCATCGGTTTTGCTAAAAGCTATTGACTATTCTGAAGCCGATCGGTACATTTCATGTTAAGGTTTCATCATGCAAAAGAGCGCACTAAATGACCTGTTTCTGGCGGCGGCGGGGGGCGATCAAGCGGCCGAATCGAAATTAATCGAAATGCTGCGTGAAAGATTCCTGGTTCTCGCGAAATTTAGAATGGGGGGGAGTGATGCCGAGGACATAGTTCAGGAGGCGTGTATTACCGTCGTCCAGAAATACAAAACGCTGCCGGATCATGACCGGTTTTTGCTTTGGGCCCATACGGTTTTGAGAAATAAGATCGGAAACTATATTTCGGGTTCCCGACGCCGTAACCGGATATTTGCCGATTCGGCAGGCGGTGAACAGGTGGGCCGAGAGACAAACGACGCTTCGATCGGTCTGCTCGAAGAGCAAATCGTGAAATGCCTGAAACGGATTGGGCGAGTCAACAGGCGCTATCCCCGGATTTTGAATCTGGTCCATCTCGGATACAACGCCGATGAGATCAGCCGACGGCTAAATTTGAACAAGAAGCATCTGTATGTCCTCCTGAATCGCGGCCGTTCCCTGCTGGCCGACTGTCTGGAAAAGGACGATGAATAAGACGGAATGCATAAATGGCGAGGTCGGTGCCCTTCTCCACGCCTATGAGTTGGGTATTTTGCCACCCGAAGAGGCCGATAAATTCGAGGTGCATCTTCTGGACTGCGAATATTGTGCCCAAAAAGTCGCGGCCTTCGGGCGGCAGGCGGAGATACTGCGTTCCGGCCGGCAGGTGGCGGAGGAGATCGCAGAGCAGGCGGCGGAAATCGCCGACGCGACGGGGGAGGCCTCGGGAATATGGGGTCGGCTCTGGCCGACAGGAAGCCTTTTTCTCAAGCCCGGTCTTCTGCTCTTGATCATCCTCATCCTTCTTATCCCGGCCTATCGGGGAATGTTCATCGCAAAGAGTCCGCAAATAGGTCCGCCGCAGGTGGTCAACCTCGTTCCCTTCAGAGACAACGAACCCGAGTGCTTTGATCGGTCGCGCGGTGGTGATGGTCTGCTATCCTTCGTTTATCCCGGAGCCGCTACCGGCAAGCCATACATCATCCAGATAAGGTCGGAACGGGACGAGATAATCTTCACAGACTCCTCCTACACCGCCTTCGATGAATACGGTACCGGCCGCCTGCTCTTCCCGGCGAAACTGATGAAACCCGGCCGGTATAAATTGCTGATTTCGTCCGAAGGCGCACCCGGCAACAGCCGGGAGTATACTTTTTGTGTGCGAGAGTGATAATTCCTCGACCAGGCCTTCACCTGAAGATAACTATTGATAATCAACGCAACAGTATTGTCGGCATGACAATCAAATTGACAGGACATTGAAAATGGCAGGGCAACCCGGAACGAACACATTGAAACGCAACATGATCGTCATCGTCTTTCTTTTCACTACAGCGTTTACATCCATCGGCGGTGGCTCGCAATGCGAGGCCCGGCCGGCCGATTCCCTTCTTGTTGCCAGGATCGATTCTTTGCTGAGGGTTTCGCAAAGCCTGGATGCAAACGGAAATTACGATTCGGCTCTGGCCGTGTGCCGTGTGGCATTCGACGCGGCGGCCGGACAGGAAGGACTTCCGGATACCCTGAAAGCCCGATGCAATCTGCAGATGTCATCATCGTTTGCCCGGATGAGAGACGCCGATTCTGCGGGTTTTTACGCTACGACGGCTTACGAAATTATCATGGCCTCTTCTACCAGAACCGACAGTCTGCTGGCTCAGTATCTAATAGTTCTTGGTCGTGTCAACCGTCTTCAGGAAAAATACGATGAGGCGAAGGCTGTCTTGACTCAGGCTCTGGAAATTGTACAATCAATTTACGGCGATAGCGATTTCCGGCTGGTTGAAATATTGGTCGATCTCGGGCATATAGATTTTTATACCGGCGATTATGAAGGGGCTCTGCCGCTATATCAACGGGCTCTGAATATCCTTGATCATAAGAACGTCGAGGATTATGAATCTTTGCCCTTCCTGTACTTCAACTTTGCCCAAACCAATTCCGAACTGAGGAATTTTGAGACGTCCGAGCGGTATTATCTGAAAGCCAGAGATCTGTTCAAACAGTCTCCCGAAAAGTACGGTTATTGGCTGGCCCATCTTCAGGCTTACCTCGGTCAGACATATTTCGATTGGGGGCATTTGCAACAGTCGTATGAAGCCTACCAAATCGCTCTGGATTTGTTTAATAAATTGCCCGGTGATTACGATGAATTCAAGGGTACCATAACGTCGATGTTGGCCATTATAAATTCGACCTACAGTCGTTATGCCGAGGCTGAGGAAAACTACAAAAGCACAATCATGTATTTCACCCGGATTTATGGGGCAGATGATATCGAAGTCGCCCGTCAGATTCGAAATCTCTCCTCCCTGTACGATGATATTGGCGATATCGATAAGGCGCGAGCCCTCAATGAATGGGCCCTGGATGTATATGTCAGAGAAATGGGCCCCGATGACCCGAGGCTGGCGCCTGTTCTGAATGGGTTGGGGTGGATTTATACCGAGTCAGGTGAATTCAACAGGGCCGATTCATTGCTTAATCGTGCCCTGGCGCTGTCGATCGCGACCTATCCGCCCGATGATATAAGCCTGACTTTCAACTACCTCTCCCTCGGTAACCTCTATCGGGACTGGGGCAAATATGACCTGGCCGAAAAAAATTACCGCGAATGTAAAAGAATCTATGAACTGGCCGGACGCGGCGACAGCCTCAGCTCATATTATCATAATGTTGCCTTCCCCCTGCTTGGTCTGGGAGACATCTACTATTACCAAGGCCGGTATGACATGGCCGAGGCCTGCCTGGACAGCGCTATCGATCTCTGGCTGCCGGTTTTCGGGACGGATGATGAAGGCGTGGTCGATTGTCTTGAAGGCCTGACCCGGGTTTATGCCTCCGAGGGCCGGATTTCCGAATGTCTGAAAACCATAGAACAGGTGCAGCAACGACGGTTTAGATTCCTGCAGTATGCATTCGACAATTCCTCCGAAGACCGAAAGCTGGTTTATCTGCGGAAATTTCCGACGATGAACAAGACCCTGCTGTCATTGGCCTATTCGCACGATTCGAAAGAAGTCCGTTCAGACGCTCTCCAGATGCTTTGTGCGGCGAAATCGGCCGTGTTGGATGCGTTGTGCAAAGATCAGGATGTTATCTTCTGCAATAATGATCCGGATTTGCAGGAAAAAGTCGGTCGACTGAATGAAACAAGCCGATTGTATTCCAGCTTGTATTGGTCGGATGAGGACAAGGATTCCTCAGTTATTGACAGTCTTGCCGTCTTATACGATGTGATCGATTCCCTGGAAACGGCCCTCAGCCGCGGGTGCCGGGAATTTCGAAACCAGACCCTGTCCCGGATTCCCGAAATCGCCGACCTGACGGAGGCACTCCCCGAAAACACCGTCTATTGCGATTTTGTCAGGTTCAAACCGTTCGATTTTGACCGGACGGGCACGATCGGGGAACGAACCGATCCGGCCCGGTATATGGCTTTTACCCTCGATAAATCGGGCATCGTGTCGTCCTGCGATTTGGGCGATGCGTCAATCATCGATTCCCTGATCAATGTCCTGCGCGCCAATGTCGACAACGCGCGTAATGTGATATACACATCCCGGGCAGAAGCCGGAGAAAGGGAATTCCAACGGCTCAGCCGCGAACTTTATGATATCGTTGTGGCTCCATTGGAAAAGCATTTCGCCGAAGCCGCAAATCTAATCATCTGTCCCGATGGTCTCTTGAATCTGATCCCTTTCGAAATCCTCTACACTCAGGACGGACAATATCTGATTGAGAAATACGGTCTCAGTTATGTCTCCTCGGGCCGTGAATTGCTTCAGTTCGGAGATGAACCGAGTACGATCAGAAACGCCGTAGTCATGGGCGACCCGGACTTCAATTATCAGTCGGGCGTAATCAGTCTCGAAAACTCGGCCGACGACGTCGATCGCACATTTGCCGAGGCTTTCCCGGGAATGCTTCCCCTGCGAAATGCCGGCGATTGCTTCCAAAGAGAGTTTGCGGCCATGCCCGGGACCAGGGAGGAATTACAGTTGGTCACGCAGGAGCTCGAATCGGTCGATTCCATTTCAGTTGAGCAATTCTCCGGAATCGCGGCCGACGAGAAAACATTGAGGGATATTTCGGCGCCCGATGTTCTGCATCTGGCGACTCATGGTTTTTTCTGCGGGGAAGGCGAAGACGGCAGCACCGCCTCGTTTGCCAATCCTCTGTTACGATCGGGGTTGGCGATGGCCGGCGCCAACGAAAATCGTGATCGGGAAAATCATCCCGGCGAAGATACGGACGACGGACTCCTGACGGCTTTCGAAGTCGCCACCCTCAATCTCGTGGGCACCGATCTGGTCGTATTATCGGCCTGCGAAACGGGGCTGGGCGAAATTACCGGCGGCGAAGGAGTCTTCGGTCTGCGCCGGGCCTTTCAGAGGGCCGGAGCCAAATCCATTGTGATGAGTTTGTTTGCCGTTCTGGATGAATCGACCTCAGATCAAATGGAGCGTTTCTATCGAAACTGGCTGGCGGGGCAGACCAAGACGGCGGCGCTGAGAAATGCATCGTTGAGTATCCTCAATGAGCGCCGCAGCGCATCGCAATCCACCCATCCGTTGTTCTGGGGAGGCTTCATCCTCACCGGCGATCCTGATTAAGTTATTATGCAACAATAAATTGGTGCCGGATATTGGGAAGTGTAGCGTTCTCTCGCGTCAGCAAAAGGTTGCGAAAGTCGTCCAATTGGGGGAGCATGTTATTGTTATATAGTAAGGATGCGCCGGGGCCGGCGCATCCTTTGTTATGTCAAACTATCAAGACCGTCAAGCGACAGGTGCGGGGCGATACCGCATCAGCGACAACATCCGGCCACCGGGGACGGGCCGCTTTTGAAGACGTAGTTTATCAGGTAAACGGCATCGCCGACATTGGTGTCGCTGTCGCCATTGGCATTTCCCTCGCAAACCGGATCGGGCGCCGGGCCGTCTTTGAAAACATAGTTTATCAAAAAAACGGCATCGCCGACGTTCACCGATCCGTCGCCGTTGGCGTCGCCGCAGCTTGATTCGATTTGACCGACATCCCGGACGCAGCGGACATAATTATAGATACGAATCACATCACCCTGCGGGCCATGACCATATGGCCAATCAGCCGGATCGCCGCTCTTGGGGTCACTCCGCTGAGCACCGGCGCCATGGACATCCAACAACTGGTAAATGCCATACGGATCCAGCATCCATCCGAAAGCCCGGCCAAAACTAACATAGGCCGCCGCTCTGCCGTTCACCATGTTCTCATGGGTTGTGCCTGACCAGTAGTACGGATAGTCGGCGCCGCCAGCCTCGTCGGTGATTTGAGAGCAGTAGAACAGCGGATCGATGGCGGCTGAACCGGTCGTGAGGGGCGAACGCGTGTAGTCAACAATACTCTGAAGTTCTTTGATGTTCGGCAGTCGCCAGTCGCTGTAACCGAGGAAATTCTCGGCATTCCTCTGCTCGACCCAGGCGATGGCTTCTTCCCAGTTCAGCCCGGTTTCGCTATCACCCTGCTGCCACATCAGACTTGTTGCATTATCCGTGATTGTCCCGTTGCCATTATCGGTGAACTCGTTCCGGCCATAAGCAGTGTTGCCCCTCACGTACTTGACATAGAAGGTTTTATCGGAACCAAAAATTTCCAGCCCGTATCCCTTGATGCGACCATCGGCGAAATTTACGCCAAAGGCAGTTTCATCATCGATCATTGTAGTCGTGTCATACAATGTGATCGAGACATACTGGGCATCGATCAGCCGCTCACCGGCGGCTTCATCCCCCCATCCGAAATCAAAGTAGGCAGTATCGATGAATGGAACCAACTCACCGGGGTCGCCGCTCCAGCCGCTGGGATCCAGGCCACTGAACAGAATCAGCGAGTACAATTCCTTGATTGTCGGCAATCGCCAGTCGGTGTAGCCGGCCAGGTTGAAGGTTGCCGCGCCCGCGACCGCCTCATCGTAAGTAACCTTATCGTCGATATCGATATCACCGTCGCCGTCCATATCGGCGCTTTTTTGCCACATCAGACCGGTCACGTTATCGGTGATAGTGCTGTCCCCGTTATTCTGATAGGAGGGCTCATTTCCGGTGAAACTTGCATCCTGACCGTAAAATAATTCACCAATCTGAGGACAGGGGATTTGGTGGGTATTATCGTAGCACTGAGCCTGGCCGGTTTCAACAATAGCAAAGCCCGCTCTATGTGGTTGGATCGTAATGTCAGCAATTACATGCCCCACGCATGTGATAATCAAAAGTACGGTTGCCACTGAGTATAATAAATACTTGTTATTCGACAATCGCCCATCTCCTTGCCCAGGCTTTTCTGACAGTCTCTAATAATAGGACACATTAGGCATAAAAAGGACCAAAAAAAGGTGTCTTGGGCATCAATGCCGTCAGGATTTATTACTGAGGCCGTTCGATATTTACCCATTACATCGCCGCTGGATACCCCCACCAAAAAAGGTCGTAGTACCGCAATCTTCGATTACTAAGAGGGTGCGTCTGGACTCATCGATAAATGACACAATAGGATATGCCAATTTTAGCGTATCCTTCTTATGTTCCATTTCTTCTTACAGACGATCACGGGCAACAGGGTTCGACCGGGGGCGGGCCGCTCTTAAAGACGTAATTGATCAAATACACAGCATCACCGACATTGGTGCCGCTGTCACCATTGGCATTACCCGCGCAGATCGGGTTGGGCGCCGGGCCGTCTTTGAAAACATAGTTTATCAAAAAAACGGCGTCGCCGACATTGATGTCACTGTCGCGGTTGGCGTCGCCGCACAGGTATACAGCAACCTCAACCACAAAATTATAATCGATGTCCGGAGCATTGAACGGATCAATAGCCGACGAGTCGGTACCATCCTCGGCATAGATATAGTATGATATCGATTTTTGTTCGGAAACCGGTGGAATGATCGCGCCATACTGGTCATCGCCGGACTGGCCGTCATGATGCTGGCCGTCATCGAACATGGTCGCGGCGAAATATCCGGCGCCGGTGTCGATGTAGGCTTCGGCCACGGCGATCCCGCTGGGATCCGTGATATTGGCGGTCACGATAATGGAGTCGAGACTTGTAGGAATTAATGGCGAATGAGCCGCACCTGATATGTACACCGGATAAGTTTCGATCTCCCCGGTCGGAGTTAGATCTTTGCCGGCCAATCCGGGATAATCGGGCGCGTAGCGCCGGCATTTGAATACTTCATTCGATTTATTCGGTATCGATTGTCCCTGCTCGACGATTCCGAAATCGGTGTCAGGATTCTTGTATTCCCATACAATTTCGCCTTGCGGGGTCACTTCAAAAAACCTGCCATTGATAGCGCTGCAGATTAGAGTATTGCCATTGGGCTGACGTTGTACTCCGGAGAGAAGCGACGAATAAAAGTTGGCCGGTGTCTCATCATTATAAATCCACTCCAGTTGCACCGGACCATACGCCTCGCCGGCCGATGGTTGGGGATATGAACCGTCTTCCGTCACGGTCGTGACTATCTCATCAATACTCGAATATTCCAAATTCGGGCGTTCTATGCCGTTGTTGAAGACCAGGATATTTCCCTCACCGGGTAAGCCGGGAGCAATCCATTGCGCGTCATGCTGGCCGAAGAACTTCTGATCAGCCGACGTTCCCGCCCGATAAACCTGCGGATTTCCCCACCGGTAGAGAATATCACCTCCCCGGCCATAAATTCCTCCGGTGTGCGTACCGGCCTCATGGGTCGTCGTACTGTGATCGATGATATAGATTTCACTGAAATTGCGACTGCTGACGACAATCTGGTCCAGTTCCGCATTATAGGCGACGGCATTGGTATGAATCCAATCGGCCAACCCGTTTCGGGCAAAATTGATATCCAGCAGTTCCGGATGGTCAGCCACTACCCCATAATTGTCTTTGGTAGAGTCAAAATCCTGAATCAGATGATCCCAGAAAGACCATTGCCACACGATATGGCCGCTGGTCGCTCCCGTTTTTTCTATTTCGTATATGCCCTCGATGAATAACTCGCCTTCATCGATGGTGGCCGGGTCCCGCCCGGCCTGAACTGCCTCCGCTTCGGTTTTGAATTCACGGACGAGTACCAGGACATTGCCATTGGGCAGCGGTTCAATGTCATGGTGTTGACGGTAAACGCTGCTGCTATTATCGTAGAACCAGACGATCGTACCGTCCCAGGCGACTTCTTCCAATCCCACCCCACCGGTAATTTTCACCGAGCGCAGAATATCCCCGTTTTCGAGCAGGTACACGGATTGAGCCGGAAGATAAGCGCTTTCCCATGAATTGACCAGCCGCCCGTAATTGTCGATCAGGTAAGTCGACTTCGATTTTGAGGGGGTGAAAAGAGTGTATCCGTCGAAAGAGCCCTCATCATAAACAAACAGCCCGGCTGTCTGCTCCTGAGCCGATAGAGATGAAACCGAAATGACAATTAAAATAAACGCAGCCAGAGCTGCTCCTTTTCCTGATGTAATTCCATGAAGCAATATTTAATCCTGTTCTTTAAAACCATGATGAATGTAGTATTTGACCTCAACGGCCGCAAAGTCAATATACCATAAATAGCCAATTTGACAAGGCCAAATTTCATTGACATTTGAAGGTTTCATAGACCAGACGCCGCGTTTCTGCATCCATCCGAAAGCTTATGTGGGACCGAGGAATTGATAGGTCTGAGAGGAAAAGGCGAAGATGGGTCTTTCAAATAAAATTTCATAATTTTCGTTTTTGTCAATGAGAGGACATTATGTTATATAGAGAGCAATCGGCAACATCGAGCAATTGATTTCCCATAATACGCTATCGCGATGATTATCCAGCCTTTCTTGAATGCTGTATGACCGGCGCGAAAGTCCTAATAACATCCAGCCGCGGGAGCTTTTTAATACAGTGATTGATATACAAAAGGATGCGCCGGCTGGGGCGCATCCAGCTTGTTTGTGAAAACTTTGAGGGACAGCTATTTCGCTGGTGGGCCGCAGGTGTTGTACCAGTCGATGTACCCTCCCGGGGCCGGACCATTCT
>CAZGAV010000092.1:0-13754 GCA_964523575.1 uncultured Ignavibacteriales bacterium | reverse complement strand
TTCGTCGGCCGCCATTACCACAGCCGCATGCGGTTCGTCCAGCAGGAGGACCTCCTGGGGCTGGGTTACGCCATTTATCTGGCCCTCCAGAACCTCGACGACAGCCCATTACTGATTATCCTCGGCGATACGATCGTCGAAACCGACATGGAAGCCTTTATCTCGCAAAGCGATAACGTCCTCGGTCTGATGGCGGTGGACGACCCGGAGAGATTCGGGATCGCGGATGTTGAAAACGGCCGGGTGACCCGGCTCGTGGAAAAACCGATTAACCCGGAATCGAATATGGCCGTCATCGGCCTTTACTATATAAGTGAAACGGCCCGATTGAAGGAACATCTGAAGAGCCTGGTCGATCAAGGTCTCGACTCCGGGAGTGAAATTCAGCTTACCGATGCCCTTCAGGGTATGATAGAAGATGGTTCGATTTTCTCGGCCTATATGGTCGACGGGTGGTACGACTGCGGCAAGCGGGAGACCCTGATCGCGACCAATCGTCATTTGCTGGAAAAAAGCGCCCCGGCCCAGAGCCGCGAGGGGGCGGTCATTATCCAGCCCAGCTATATCGCCTCGACAGCGGTCGTGGAATCATCGATTATAGGGCCGTATGTGTCGATCTCGGACGGAGCTGTGATCAAGAATTCGATCATCAGAAATTCCATCATCGGATATGAGGCGGAGGTACGTAACGCTTTATTGACCGATTCCCTGGTGGGTCATCGCGCCGTCGTCTTCGGCGATTTCAGGGCGCTAAACGTCGGGGATTCGTCGGAAATTGGATATTTTTAGCCTAACCATAGAATGGATGGAATGAAATTATGAGTACCGGAGATTTTCTGTTCACCTCGGAATCGGTAACCGAGGGGCATCCTGATAAGATATGCGATCAGATTTCGGACGGCATCCTCGACGCCATCCTGGCGCAGGACACGCATGGCCGGGTGGCCTGCGAATCGTTCGTGACGGTCGGCCTGGTGGTCATCGGCGGTGAGATCACGACTACCGGCTACGTCGATATTCAGGGACTGGCCCGCAACATTATCGAGGAAATCGGGTATATCGATCCCGAGCTGGGTTTCTCCTATTCGGCCTGCGCTATCCTGAATGCCATCGGGTCGCAGTCGCCGGATATCGCCCAAGGGGTAGATATCGGCGGCGCCGGTGATCAGGGATTGATGTGCGGTTACGCCTGCCGGGAAACCCCGGAATTGATGCCAATGCCGATCATGCTGGCTCATAAACTGTGTCGGCGGCTGGCCGAAGTGCGCAAACGCCGGATATTGGATTATCTCTGCCCGGACGGTAAATCGCAGGTGACGGTCCAGTACGTCGATAATAAACCGGTGCGGGTCGATACGGTGGTCATCTCGGCCCAGCATACCAAAGCCATCCTCGATAAATCAGGCAAGCATATCACCGAGGAAGCGCGCCAGGAGATAATCGAAAAGGTCGTCCGGCCGGTGATCCCGGCTGAAATGCTCGATGACAAAACCATTTACTACGTCAATCCGACCGGCAAATTCGTTATCGGCGGGCCGCGTTCCGATACCGGTATGACCGGCCGCAAGATTATCGTCGATACTTATGGCGGCATGGCCGCCCATGGCGGCGGAGCGTTTTCGGGCAAGGACCCGTCCAAGGTCGACCGCTCGGCTTCCTATATGGCGAGATATATCGCCAAGAACGTAGTCGCCTCGGGGCTGGCCGACAAGTGCACTCTCCAGTTAGCCTATGCCATCGGGGTTGCCGAACCGGTTTCGGTGATGGTCTGGACCGACGGCACCAATAAAATCGACGAGGACAGGATCAGCGAACTGATCCGCAAAAATTTCGATCTGACTCCCAAAGGCATTATCGCGTCGCTTGATCTTTTGCGGCCGATTTATCGGCATACGGCGGCGTATGGTCATTTTGGCCGCACCGGCGAGGGGTTCACCTGGGAACGGACTGACAAGGCCGACGATCTCGCCAAACAAGCCTGAACTCAAGGATAGTATGAAAAAAATAAGGATAAGACTATGGCGAAGTATGATATAGCTGACGTCAAACTGGCGGCGGAAGGCAAACGGCGCATCGAATGGGCCGACGCCCATATGCCGGTGGTGCAGAAAATCAGGACGCGCTTCACGAAAGAAAAGCCGCTCAAGGGCATCAATATCTCAGCCTGCCTGCATGTCACGACCGAGACGGCCAACCTGATGCGGACATTGAAGGCCGGCGGCGCCAACTGCGCCCTATGCGCCTCCAATCCGCTTTCCACCCAGGATGATGTGGCAGCGTCGCTGGTGCGCGATTACGGAATCGCCGTGTACGCCATCAACGGCGAAGATAAGAAGGTTTATTACAAGCATATTCATCAGACGCTCGATATCGGGCCGCATATCACCATGGACGACGGCGCGGATTTGGTCTCGACATTGCATTCGGAACGGCAGGAATTGATCGAAAATATTATTGCCGGCACCGAGGAAACCACGACCGGCGTCATCCGCCTGCGGGCCATGGCCGCCGCCGGCGCTCTGGCCTTTCCCGTTGTCGCCGTCAACGATTCCAAAACCAAGCATTTCTTCGACAACCGCTACGGCACCGGGCAGTCCACTCTCGACGGCATTATCCGGGCCACCAATCATCTTCTGGCAGGTTCGACCGTGGTCGTCGCCGGTTATGGTTGGTGCGGCCGGGGAGTCGCTTTCCGGGCGGCCGGGATGGGCGCCCAGGTTATTGTCACCGAAGTCGATGCCGTCAAGGGCATCGAAGCGGCTATGGACGGCTTCAGGGTGATGACGATGGCCAAGGCGGCGCCGCTGGGCGATGTTTTCGTAACTCTGACCGGCGATATCAATGTCATTCGGCCGGAGCATTTTATCAAGATGAAGGATGGCGCTATCGTCTGCAATTCGGGACATTTCAATGTCGAGCTCGATCTTGACGGCCTTAAGAAAATTTCCCGTTCGGTGCGCGAGATGCGGCCATTCGTCGAGGAATACCGGCTGATGAACCGCAACTGCATCTATGTCCTGGGCGAGGGGCGGTTGATCAACCTGGCCGCGGCCGAAGGGCACCCGGCGGTGGTCATGGATATGTCGTTTGCCAATCAGGCTCTGGGAGCCGAATATCTTGTCGGTCTGAAAAAGCCGCTGGAGAAAAAAGTCCATGTCATCCCGGAAAAAATCGACGATTTGATCGCCAAGATGAAGCTGGATACGATGGGCATCCGGATTGACACGCTCACCCCGGAGCAGAAGCATTACCTGGCCAGCTGGGAGATGGGGACGTAAGCGGTTGCCGTAGAATTATACTAAATGTTCAAACCGCCCCGATGGGGGCGGTTTTTCTTTGCATGCTTCATTAAGCGAATTTTCTGAATACGGCGTTTGTGGATACGCCTTCCGGGAAGTTTAGGGGCAGCAGTCTGCAACAGCCGGCGGACCGCCTGTAAATACATAATTTATGACATAGACAGCATCGGCGATATTGGTACTCTGGTCACTGTTGGCGTCGCCCGAACACAACGGATCGGGTGGAGCGCCACTTTTAAATACATAATTGATAAGATATACGGCGTCGGCTACGTCAACATTTCGATCCCCGTTGGCGTCACCGCATACTTCCCGTTCCATAACAAACGTATAGACCTCATCCGAATATTGGCTGTATTGTCCCTGCGCGTCTTTCGCTCGAACCTTATAATGATAAAAGGACGCCGGTTTATCGGTAAAGGTCTTTGAAGATTCGGTCAGGTCGGTGTATTCGGTTTGAATGCCCGCAACACTTATCGGAGAAATATCATCGATATAAAAGCCCCATGGGGGAGAATAGGAGATCACCTGATAGCGGAATTGAATCATAATCTGGTGTCCGACCCAGGCCGATAAATTAAACCAGGCATCTACAAATTCATAGCCGGAAAATCCGGTCAACGCATTTCCTCGCCAGTTGTTGCCATAAGGATCTTCATTGGTTGTGAGATTACCCGGCAGAGTATGCCAGGTCGTGTCATTAACATCGCGCACCATGACATAGAGGATATCGGCATAGGTCAACGTATAATACATGGTCTTAAAACGCAGAGTGTCGCCGGGCTGAACCAAGTAAGGTGCTTTGGCCATCAATAGACGTACCGGTTGCCAGGTGGTATCCCAGGTGGCGCCGGTCCAGAAACTGCTGGGTGTTGAAACGGAGTGACTCGAGCTGATTTCCCACAGGTTTGTATCCCAGTTGTAGAAATCATCACAGGTTTCGGAAATCACCGAATCGATCTCCTGAATCTCGACCAAATCATAGGAAACTGCCGGATTCAGCGTATCAACCTGCGTCCAGGAAACGGTGAAGTTTCCATCTTCAACTGTATCGGGGGCGGAGATATGAGGCGTCTTCGGCTTCATCAGGGGATAGAGAGGGGATAAATCTCCGGCCTGGCGGCACCAGTAGAGATTAATACCGATGTTCTCATTTACTATCTCCGGCACGCGAGACAATACGGGCCAGAAGCCATCCTCCTGATACCCGACTTCAACTCCGAATCCCAGGATTTTGTTTTTGGCAATCTGTTCTCCGTAGTCCCAGTCTATACTGGATCCATTATTATTAGCCCACTGGTTGATTCGCATCGGTTCATAGTCTGAAAGCAGGCTCAGGGAATCGACTATAACGGAGTACAATTCTTCGTCCTCAGTAGTCTCAGAGGTGTAACCCCAGGGCCAGAAAATCTTGCCGATGTTCGAATGATAATGAATAGTAAACACGAAGTTATGGGCCTGGACAAAATCACGGATCGCTTGAGTCTCCGGTTCGGAAAATGGTCCCGTGCCTCGATATGTTGCATCCTCGGCATAAGGTGAGGAACCGAAGTCGTCATGACCCCACATATACCCGAAGTTTCGATTCAGGTCAACGCCGAAAGTGCCGTCGCCGTTGTCCCGCCGATTCTTGCGCCATAACCCGCCGCCGTCCGGATCGGTCACCTGATTGTAATAATACCCGTCCGGGTTAATGACAGGAATCAACCATACCTCTCGGTTGTTGATAAGTTCATGAAGAGAAGGATCGGACAGGTAATGCGTGGCCAAATAATTAAGAAAACCAAGAAGCACTTCCGGAGTAACGACCTCGCGGGCATGGATCCCGGCGGTGAACAGGACTTCAGGCTCATCTTCGTCCACGTTAGGATTGTCGGAGACTTTCACGGCCCAAATGTCGCGACCTTCAACCGTCAGGCCTATTGAAACTCTGGATGAAATTACCCAGGGATAAGTGGAGATCAACAGGTCGATTTGATCATAGATCTCCTGGAGTGTCTTGTAACCGCCCATATCTTTATTCGGCATCCGACTTTGATAAAAAGCGGTCAGGTCTTCATGGATAATTTCAGTTTTATAGCCCTGCCGGATAATCGGCTTCAGCTTCTCCTGATCGGCAATAATATCTAAATATCCGTCTCCCCGATACATAATATCGGGATGCATACTCTCGAGGACCTTTAATTGGGCCGGTCCCGAATATTGAACCCGAACTTGCATCAACGTCCCGTCACCGGCCAATATTGACGAAGGAATTGCGGATGCCAGTGCAATGATGACGGCAATAGCCATTAAACGATATCGCATGATCCCTCCCATAAGATGAGTATGCGTAAATAATATATATAAGTTCGAAATTTATGCAATAATCATTTCCTAATCATGGCTCGTTGACGAGGCGATAAGTTTGATCGTATCTATTGAGGCATTAAGCGCCGGGTTTCAATCATAGATAAAAGGCATAGGGTTAAACCATCCTTCAATCGGCCGAGCGGGTCATCGGGGCCGGATACTCCTGATAACCAGGAATCATATCGGGGAAATTTCAAAAATATCCAAGACAGGCTTACTGTAGAACAACAACTTATGGTGACTTTACATTTTCACGGCTTTGATGGAGTAGGTCATGGGGACGTCTTTTTTGCCGTCGGGGTAATACCACCAGTCGCCCTCCTTCACGAGGGTCGGCCAGGCATTGTGCACATTGAAAGGGAATTCGTGCAGAAACTCAATGGTCAAGCCGGCCTTGATCAAAGCCGTGACGACGTCGCCCAGGGTCCAGCGCCAGCCGTATTCGTCGCCAATCATCAGGTTTTTATCGCAATAATCGGCCTCATTTACATAATGTTCCGATCCCTGATGGAAATACGGTTCGATGATTTTCTTCTCGGCGTCCAGCATGCAAAACGCCGGGTGAATTTCCGCGATATAGAAAAAGCCGCCTTTTCTGACATACCGGGCCGCGACCTGCGCCCAGCGTTCGATATCGGACATCCACCAGGTAACGCCGTAGGAGGTGAAAACGATATCAAAAGTTTCATCAAGAACTTCGGGTAATTCATACAAATCGGTGCGGATGAAAAGGGCTTCCAGACCTGTTTTTTCCTTAAGCTCATTGGCCCGTTCGATGGATCGATCCGAAATATCGACGCCGGTGACTCTGGCGCCCAGGCGCGCCCATGACAGGGTATCCATGCCGAAATGACATTGAAGATGCAGGAGGCTTTTCCCGGCGACGTCGCCGACCTCTTCCCATTCCAGTGGATGGAGTTTTACCGTGCCCTCAAGGAATTCCTTAACGCGATAGCCGGGGTGTTCGTAATGCGAATCGGTGCGTCGATTCCAGTTGGCGCGATTAATCTCGTGGAGCTTCTTCATGGCTAATCCCTCTTCGAAACAAGGGGTATGTCTATTTGTTCGATTTGAAAAATATAATCAGGCCAACGCCCAGAAAGACGGCGTTGATCGACCAGGCGGCGACGTCGGGCGAGAGGTGGCCGCTATAGCCCAGCGACTGAGTGATTTTGAAGATGACGAAATAGACCAGCGAAACGCCGGAGGCGATGGCGAACGACATGGCGACGCCGCTACGCCGTGGATTCGAGGCGACCGGGATACAGATGAACATGACGATAAAACAGGTCAACGGAAACGACAGTTTAGTTTTCAGATCGACCAGTTCTCGAGTATAGGGGGCGCCGGTTTTCTTGAGGACATTGATATAGCCGGCCAATTCCTGATAACCCATGTCTTCCGGTTTGCCGCGATATTTTTCAAACTCCTCAGGGCGTTCCTTGCATTTGGTCAACTGGAGCGAATCGAATTTGTAATAGGTTTCATGACCGCCGACAAAACTGCGATAGGTGCCGTCGTAGATGGTCCAGAAACCGCGGTTGAAAGTCATCTTGTCGCCCCGGTAAGATTCGCGCAAGGAATCCTTTTCGAATCTCTGAACCAGGCAATTGTGGGCCTCGCGTTCGACCGGGCGAAAGGTTTCGAAGTGGTAAATATACCCGCCCGAGCCCTGCTTGGACAGGTTGTACAGTACCGTCCCGCCACGGTTTTCGGATTTACCGAGGCCGCCATGTTCGATTCGTATTCTTTCCCGAGTCGTATAAGGCAAGACCTCCTCATTAAAGAAGAAATTGGCAACCGATAGCAGGAAGCTGAAAACGAGCAAGGGCAGGGCGATTCGATACAATGATATGCCGACCGATTTCATGGCCAAAATTTCGTTATGGCGGGCCATGAGCCCGATCGAGAACAAGCCGGCCAGCAGAACCGAGGCCGGGATGGTGATTTTGTATATCCAGGGTATGAGGTAAATGTAATAAAGGATGACGTCTTTGACCGAGGCGGCGCTGTCCACGATAGCTTCGATATGCTCGACGGCATGGACAATCAGGGCAACCATGGTGATGGCTCCGACTGCGATCAGCAGGGAGACGATGAACCGGCGCAGAAGATAGCGGTCAATGGTCCGGATCATGGACGGCCTCGGGAATCCCGGGTCAGTTTGAATATGGCCCAGGGGGAAGTTTCGGTGGTGACGACATAGATGAGGTAGAGGCCGACGGCGCCGATGATGATATTGGCCGACCACATGGCCGAGAAGGGGCTGACAATGCCCCGGTCGGCCAGATCTTCACCGCCAATCAAAAAAGCCCAGTACATGATAAACAATCCCAGCGAAATGCCGATGCTGATACCCATATTGCCGCGCCGGGCAATCACGCCCAGGGGGGCGCCGATGAGAACAAAAACGATGCAGGCGGTCGGGATCGAATACTTTTTATACACCTCGACATAATAGGAATCGATCAACTTGCTCTGGGTGATGACCCCTTCTTTCTCGCGCGAAATTATCCGGGCGTCGGCCTCGGCGCTTCGCGCCAGATCGCTGAGAGCCATGGCATCCGTTTTCAGCGTATCGGCGGTGGACGGCAGGGAATCGGAAAAGAGGCGTTCGATACGATTATCGACCATCAGGGCGATTTTGGATCGGTAGGGAATGATACCGGTCTCCCATTTCATTATGTCTTCCAGCATTCGCTGAGACGATTTTTCCCGATCGGTGCGGAATTGATCATTGGACTCCTCGAAGTCGTCCGAAACATCGCTGATTAAAATCCGCTGGGTATTGAAAGCCAGGCGGCGGTATTTTTCGGGATTTTCCTCGTCGAATTCATGGATTTCGCCGTCCTTGAGATCAAAAGTCAGATCGCGGCCGTTTCGGCTGAAGGTCACATAACCCGATTGGGCAACGATCGTCCGCGGGGCCTTGCGGTTTTTCCCCATCTCCATGATTTTGACCCCGAACAGCTCGGAAGTCGTATGATTGACCGAATCGACCAGGATAATATAACCGGGGATATCGGTCACGAAAGCGCCGCCACGCATCTGCAGGGTGGGCCGCATCCGCTTGATATCCTGCATAAGCACCCGGGCGCGATGGTTCAGGTCGGGGAGAACCTCGTTGTTGAAGAAAACCAGGCCGTAAGCGATCAGGCATGAGGCCAGAATGACCGGCGTCATGACTCGCAGGAGATGGACGCCGCAGGCCTTGAGGGCGGTGATTTCGAAATCGGAGGTCAGCCGGCCGAAGGCCATGAGGGTCGCCACCAGCACCGCCATCGGGACCGAAAGGGCAATCATCCATCCGATCTGGTAGAAAAAAACTTTGAGGATGATTGACGTCGGTAAGTCTTTGCCGACGATCATATCGACCAGACTGGGGATAAAATCAATGATGAGGATAAAGGTGATAATGATGAAAGCGAAGAAGAAGGGGCCGATATGTTCGCGAAGGATATAACGGGAGAGGATATTCCTGAAATCGATAAATTTCAGGACCGCAAAAATCGGCGACCGGCGCCGAACCGCTTCATTTTTAAAGGTGGCTTCCATGCGCAGGGAATATATATCCGGTCCCTTATGGTGTAAAGTAAATAAGTGCCGGCCCCAATGTCCGGCAGACGTCGATCCTATTTCAATCTTTATACTTTTTTCCGCGGCAAGACTTGACAAAAAAGCTGCTTTATTTATTTTAATTGAGATTACCATGAAAGAGATTTTTATAGATCAACTCAAGCCGGGCGACCGGGTTACGGAATATTTTGCCCTGCGCAAATCCGACCTGCTGGAAAAGGACGGCAGATTTCGGCTTGCCATGGAACTGGGCGATTCCACCGGTCGTATCCGGGCTATTCTTTGGGACGCTACCGGAGAGCACGCCAGCCTGTTTCAACCGGGACAGATCGTGAAGATTCGCGGCCTGGTCGGGACCTATCAGGACCAGCCTCAGATCAGGGTTGAAAAAATACGAGCCGCCAAGGAAGACGAATACGAGCTGGGCGACTATTTTCGCAAAGCCTCCAAAAGCGCCGAGGAACTGGGCAAATTGCTGACGGCCATGATCGGGCGGGTGGAAAATAGCTATCTTCGGCAACTTCTGGAGGCCGTATTCACCGATGACTTGCGGCAGAAATACCTGACGGCCCCGGCGGCCAAGCTTCTGCACCACGATTATATCGGCGGTCTGGCCGACCATTCGCTTTCAATGGCCGAAGTGATCGTCCGGCTGGCCGATCATTACCCCAAACTGGACCGCGATCTTTTAATCTGCGGCGCCCTGCTTCACGATATCGGTAAAATATGGGAATACGAGATTTCGGCGTCAATCGATTTTACCGACGCCGGGCGGCTGGTCGGACATATCAGTCAGGGGGACGAATTTGTCGTCGGCCGGGCCGACACCCTCGAACATTTCCCTGAAGATTTACTGATGAATGTTCGGCACATGATTATCTCGCACCAGGGGGAGCGAGAAAAGGGTTCGCCGGTGGTGCCGATGACCCCCGAGGCGGTTTTCCTGCATCATGTCGATGAACTGGATGCCCGGATGGGGGCTGTCGAAAAAATCCGGGAACGCACCGGCGACGCCGGCTGGTCGGAATACAGCCGGATATTCGAACGGTTTTTCTACTTCGGCCCAACCCCGGACGAAGATGAACCATCCGAGCCGGATAAGTCGTAAACGGCCGTCTTCCGTAAACACGTCGAAAGGCAAAATCAATTAATCGGTGTGATTTCGCTAATCAGAATCTTCCAGTTGGGGGAGAGTATGATCCATTTTCAGGATCATGATAAGCCCGAGGGCGAGAATTATCAATGGTATAAGGATATTTAGCCAACCGGGGCCAAATAATATCTCCAGCAAAACCCAGAGTGAAAAGCAAAGACCTGGAAGATAAAAGGCGGGGAACAGTTTCGAGGTCCCGGATGATAAGCGACGGTATTGAGAAAGGCCGCCGGCGAGATAATGATCGAGCGAATATCGGTGTACGATCAGGTTAGAGGAAGCGGCATGGGCCCGGGATGATCTCTGGATATCCAAGCTGAAAACCAGCCCGAAAAGAGAGAGTATTACCAGCGAGGTCATAATGGGCCAACTCGTAAACTCAAAGAGCCGGTCGCTCCGCAGAACCACTATGGCCGTTAGAATCAGCCAATAGACTATGGCAAAGAATAATCGCTGGTTTTCGAGATGCCGGGTCTCTATGCGTTGTTGTTCGAAAACGGCGCGAACCACTTCGCGACGGTCATGCCCCATGTCGCTCATAGATTTCCACCTTGTTTATGATTTATACCATAAGTTAATTGACTTAGAAGCCGTGTCAATAAAAACCGGACCTCAACTGGAAATGGGCGGGGTCACCGAAGCAAGGGAAAATTATTAGGGAATATTATTGAATATTGAACGGATGATGGAGTACATTAAAAGTGATGGCAATCAAATGGGATGGCCGACGGATTCCCTTTTGGGATCGTACGGCGTGGAGGGAGTTTATGAGAAATATACAGGCTAAACCGGCACTGATCGTCGGAAAAATCGGGGCTATCATTTGGATAACCCTGATGCTGGCATTCAGCGCGTCGTTGTTACTTTTTGCACCGACGGCGGCTCAAACGGCCGGGCCGGAGCATTTTGCATTTCCCATGAATATCATGACCGACAGCGCCGGATACAAGCTGTATGTCAACGAGGAGGTCCTGGTCAGCTCCGTCTGCCAGTGGAAGAAAGACGGCAGTGTTTACAGCGACTATACTCTGAGCATGGCCGGGCAGTCGGTTTCGACGACGCTTCAGATCGATGTCGATACCGACGGCGACTGGACCGCCATGCATATGACGACCCCGAATGGTCCAGTGGAAGTGGCCCGCGAGGACACCGCCGTCAAAATTACGGCAAACGGAAGCATCAGTACGATTGCCCTGAAAAAAGGGACGATACTATTCGAGAATTTCACGCCTATCCTGATGAGTCAGGCGGTTATCGCCTACGATCAGCAAGCCGGCGGCAAACAATCATTTCCCCTGTTTATCATTCCTTCGATTATCCTCGAAGGCAATCTGGAGAGACTGGAGGAAGTGACGAGGACGATTGGGGGACAGGAGCAGACCTTCACCGAATATCGGTATGGCGCTCCAGGCGTCGATATTCTCATCTATGTCGACGCCGAAAACCGGCTCTGCTTCGGCGACGTACCCGCCCAGCATGCGGTTTATGTCCGCGACGGCTATGAAGATTTTATGAAAAAGGAAGAAGTCGATACGACGGTTTCCCAGCCCAAGTATGATATCGTCATCGACACCAATGTCCAAGTGCCGATGCGGGATGGGCTGGCACTGGCGACCGACGTTTATCGTCCGCAGGCCGACGGAGTCTTTCCGGTGATTCTCGTGCGCACCCCTTATAAAAAAGAAATGGATGAATTACAGGGGAAATATTACGCACGGCGGGGCTATGTCTATGCCGTGCAGGATTGCCGGGGCCGGTTTTCATCGCCGGGGAAATGGGTGCCGTTTTTCAACGAACCCAACGATGGGTATGACGCCGTCGAGTGGCTCGCGGTCCAGCCGTGGTCGAACGGCAAAGTGGGCATGATAGGCGCTTCCTATCTCGGCTGGGTCCAATGGTGGGCGGCCCGCAATCGTCCGCCGCATTTGACGACGATCATCCCCAATGTCTCGCCTCCCGATCCCTATTTCAATATTCCCTACGAATATGGGGGCTTTTTTATGCTGGGGGCGATCTGGTGGGCCGATGTTCTCGAAGAGGAAGCCACGGCCGATGTGACCGGCGATGCCATGAGTAAAATCAATGATAAAGATTTTCGAAATCTCCTGAATCATTTGCCAGTGATCGAATTGGACAGCATCGTTCTCGGCGATAGGAACGAGAGCTGGCGGGAGTGGATCGCGCATCCCGATAACGATGCCTATTGGGATAAGGCCAGCTTCTTGAAATATCTGGGAAATCTCGATATTCCGGTATATCATCAATCCGGATGGTACGACGGCGACGGTATCGGGTCAAAATTGAATTACCTGACGATGGTGGCCGACGGCCATAAAAACCAGAAGCTGGTCCTCGGTCCCTGGGGTCATACCGACAAAGCGACCCGCATGGGGCCGTTGATGACGGATTTCGGCGAAGAGGCGATAATCGATCTGCCGCGCAGTTATACTCGCTGGCTCGATCATTGGCTTTTGGGTATCGATAACGGCATCGACCGTGAACCACTGGTATCGATTTTCGTCATGGGCTCCAATAAGTGGTTACACGGCGACATCTATCCTCTGCCGCAAACGCAGTTTACTAAATACTATCTGGTTTCAGGGGGGCATGCCAACACCACTAACGGCGATGGTCGGCTATCACCGGAACTACCGGGAAAAGCCGAGTCCATTCCCGATATTTACAGCTATGATCCCGGCGACCCGACCCCGTCTCCAAATCTTTATTATGACCTCGACAATGTCGACGATAGCGCTGAAGTGAATTCTGAGGAAGAGGGGCAGGCCGAGGAAGAATCATCGGTCGAAGAAGAAATCGCCCGGCATCGAGCTTTCTATAATAGAATCGACAGCATGCGCCAGGATATACTGGTTTATGAGACTCCGCCCATGGAGAAGCCCCTGACCTTTGCCGGGCCGATATCGGCGGTGTTATATGCCGCTTCCTCAGCCAAAGATACCGACTGGTTCATGAGACTGTCCATGATCCGAGCCGACGGTAATGTTTATCAGTTGGTGCATGGAGTGATTCGAGCCCGTTATCGCAATTCCCTCTCCAATCCGGAAATGCTGGAGCCGGGCGAAGTTTATGAATACCGGCTGGACATGTGGCAGACCGGCATTACCGTTCCGGTGGGAGCCAGGCTGCGGGTGGAAGTGGCCTCGGCTGATTTTCCGAGGTTTTCGCGGAATCTCAATACCGGCGGACATAATGAAACCGAGACCGAATATATAGTCGCCGGGCAAGCGATTTATCACGATAAGGACCATCCCTCACATATCCTGTTGCCGGTCATTTCCGACTTTCAGTCGGAATAAGAACGGCTTCCGACGGATGGATAACACGAACCGGGGGCATCGACGGACGCCTCCGGT
>CAZGAV010000091.1:0-14243 GCA_964523575.1 uncultured Ignavibacteriales bacterium | reverse complement strand
TCGATTGAACTCGATCCTCGCGTGGCGACGACAGAGTTGCTGGATTTTCTCGCCGAACGCGGTTTTAACCGCGCTTCAATCGGGGTGCAGGATTTCGATCCCGACGTACAGCAGGCTATCGGACGGGTCCAGTCAATACAGCAGGTGACCACCATACTCGACCATTGCCGGAAACTCAATTTCAAAGGGATCAATTTCGACCTGATCTATGGTTTGCCGAAGCAAACCGAAGCCAGTTTCAACAAGACGCTGGAACAGGCAATTGCCCTGCGACCGGACCGAGTGGCCGTATATTCCTTTGCTTATCTTCCGGGACTCAAAGCCAATCAGCAGAAAATCATCCCTGAAGAACTGCCATCCACCGATCTGAAATACAAATTATTCTCCTCGGCCGTCGAGAAATTCACGGCCGCCGGGTATCGCCAGATAGGTATGGATCATTTCGCCCTGCCCGACGACGAATTGTCGCTGGCCCAGGCCAATGGTCGGTTGTATCGCAATTTTATGGGCTATTCGATTCAGACGGCCCCGGATATGATCGGTTTCGGGATGTCGGCCATCGGTTATATCGATGATACTTTCATCCAGAACGACCCCAAGCTGAAAGCTTACAAAGATGCCATCGAAGCCGGCGGCACGGCTATATATCGGGGGCAGAAATTGTCGGGCGACGATCTTATCCGGCAATTCGTTATCACGTCATTGATGTGCAATTTCGAGCTGTCGTATCAGCGGCTGGAGGATAAATTCGGCGTCCGGTATCACGAATATTTCGCCGCCGAAGATAAAAATCTGGGGGGCTTTGTCGAAGATGGATTGCTGGAGGTTCGCGATCAAGGTTTGTTTATAACCGAACTGGGACGGACTTTCGTGCGTAATATCGCCATGACATTCGATGCTTACCTGGGGCGGCCCGCGGTCGGCGCCCGCCCGACTTTTTCCCGAACGATTTAAATTCCCCACAAAAAAATAAGACGAACTCGCTTGTCCGCGTTCGTCCATGATCTGAGTTATTATCGCCTCGCCCGCTTTCGGGTTATTTCCGATGGCACTGAATACAGAGGTCCATCGCCGGATCGAGGGGCAGATACGGTTCGAAATCGGCTCCGTGTAACTTATGACAGCTCAGGCAGGTCAGCTCCGTGTTGGTGCGTTTATCGATGATCCCCGGTCCCAAAGGATGCGAAGCCCGGTGAGCGTCCACATGGCAATTGGAGCAGAGATCGATATCGAGGCTGATCAGGTATTTGGGATTATCGGAGCCATGCGGCGTATGGCAGTTGGAGCAGTCCATGCCGTTGTGGGTGATGTAGGCTTCTTTTCCCTTATCCTGATATTTTTCGCCCTCGAAATGGCAACGCATACAGAGGACTTTCTGGGGCGCGGCCAGAAGCGAGGTTGTCGAGGAAGCATGGGAATTGTGGCAATTCATGCACGATTTTTCATCATTGAGATTGTGCGAGTACTTCTTTTCGGAATCCTTGACGGGACCCTGATGGCATTTGCCGCATACCGACTTGACACTACCGCTTAAGGCAAAGGCATTGGCGCCGGAGCCGCCGGCATGGCAGAGATTACATTTACCGCTTTTGAAGGGCGCGTGCTGATTGGGCATCAGCAGTTTGGCCTCCGGTGACGCATGGGGATCATGGCAGGTGACGCAGTCGGCATTGCCCAGGTCGTATCCCTCATGGGCGGTCTTGAAAGCCTGATTTTGATCATGGCATCCGAAGCAGAGCCGGGGTATGGATTCATTGAGCAATTCCCCGTTGGGGGATCCGTGGGGGGCATGACAGGCTTCGCAGTTTTCGTCGGCCACCGGTTGATGAATGAATTTTTCTTTGTACCAGTCCCCGATATTGGTATGGCAACCGCTACAGAGATCAAAAGCGGGGGCCGAAAGCTGGTTTTTGTAATTGGAAGCGTGCGGATCGTGACAGGCGAGGCAGAGACCGTCGGAGGCCGGTTGATGAACCGACGACATGGCCAGTTGTCCGGCGATGTTTTCATGGCAGTTGAGGCAGAGGTCTTTCAGGTCATTGGTGAGCAATTGCGCATGACTGGAAGCGTGGGGGTTGTGGCAATCGGAACAGACGCCGGAGGCGAAAGCGGTGTGCTGATGCTTGTCGGTCATCAGTTGTTCCATTTCAGCATGACAGACAAGGCAGACGGCCGGTTCGTCGACATTGACATTGGAAGCGATAATCGGCGCGGTAATAATGAGAGCCAGAACGAGGGTCAGGGTCAAAAGACGGGTATTCATCACTGGCCCTCCTTTTTGGCAGGGGCGTTGGTTTCGTGGCAGGCGTCGCAGGCACGACCCGCGAAGGGATCATGACTGACCGGCAGAATCAGAGCCGGATCTTCGGATACATGAGGATCATGACATTTGCGGCAATCCATCTGGCGACCCGGCAAGCTGAGGTGCTTGGCCATGAAGTCGGCGTCATCGCCGTCGTGGCAATCGAGGCATTGCCCCGGAATATCCTGAGTCAGCAGGCTGGCGAAGGGGCTGTTATGCGGCTTATGACAGTCGAGGCAGTCGCCCTCTTCGACCGGCGGGTGAACGGTGCCGTCGGCCAGTCGTTTTTTTAAGTCGTCATGACAGGCGAAGCATAATTGGTCCGGTTTGTCCAATAATAATCCGGCGAAGGCCGACTGATGAGGCTGATGGCAACCGGTGCAGTCACCATCGACAACCGGTCGATGGCGGCTGACGACGGTAGAATCGCCGAGCATACTGTCATGGCATTCACCGCAGACGCGGTCGAGTTTATTTTTCAGAAGACCGGGATAGTCGGAAGCATGGGGCTGATGGCAGGCATCGCAACTTTTTTCTTCGAATGGGGGGTGGGTTTTCATATTATCCTGCGCGGCCATCATTGACGAATGGCAATCGAGACAGATTTCGCCGCCGGGCGCTTTCAATAATTGCGCCTGTTGCGAGGCATGGGGGCTGTGGCAGTCGGTGCATTGACCGGCCTTGATCGGGACGTGGACGTCCTTTTGAGCCAGCCACGCGGCCGGTTCGTCATGACATTCGCCGCACATATCGATCTGGTTGGTTTTGGCCAGTTTATCATAGGTGGAACCGTGCGGCAGGTGGCAGTCGAGACAGGTACCATCGGAAAAGGCGGCATGGACGCTTTTATCGGTCAGAGAATCCTGCATTTCCATATGGCAGTCGAAACAGAGATCGTTGCCGTCGCGCTTGAGCAGTTTGTCGCTCATGTTTCCGTGGCCGTTGTGGCATAAGGTGCAGTCCTCACCGGCGGGCGCGTGGCGCGATTTCATGACCAGCTGGGAAGAGACGTCGTCATGACACTGGAGGCACAGATGGTTGGGCTGGTCGGTCAGAAGAGCTTTGAAGGGCGAACCATGCGGCCGGTGGCAGGTCAGGCATTCGCCCATCGCCACGGGAGCATGGACATCGTCTCCACCCATATCCGAAGCATCATGGCAGGTCAGGCACAATTCCGAGCCGGACACCTGAACCGCGAAAGGATTGGGATCATCGGGGCTGTTGTGACAACTCTGACAGTCATCCTCCATGACCGGATAATGGATCGACTGCGTCATCAGTCCCGGTTCGTCAGAGGAGTGGGCGGTGTGGCACAGGGAGCAGTCGGAATTGGCGACCGGGTAACCGTCATGGGCCTGCGTGAATTCCTTGGTTTCAAGCTTGTGGCAATTGCGGCAGAGGCTGTTTTGATCGGTTTTGAGCAAATACGGTTGATCGCTTCCATGCGGTTCATGACACGAGAAACAACCCTCCTTGAGGGCCTCATGCTGATGCCTTTTTTCGAAACTTTCCCGGGGATGGCATTGGAAGCATAATTCGGGCGATTTCTGTTTGAGGATGCCGACGCCGTCGCCCGAATGCGGATCATGGCAGGCGGTGCATTTGCCGTCGGCCGCCGGTTTATGCAGTTGTTTCCGTTCGAGGCCAAGATCGGCTTTGGGGTGGCATTCATAACAGAGGGCGGCGCCGGTTTCTTTAAGGCGAAGCATGCCGACCAGACCATGCGGTTTGTGGCAACTGAGGCATTCTTCTTTTTTAAACGGCTCGTGTTTGGTGTCGCCGGTAAAATGTTCCCGATCATGGCAGTCGAAACATTCGCCTTTTTTGGAAAATCGTTTGCCTTTTTTGACCTGAGCGGCGCCGTCATCGAACATGAAGGCCGCCAGGGCCAGCGACAGGATGAACACCGTCAGGGCCATGATCGCCAGGGTTTTCCCTCCGGAGTATTTCGCATGCCTCATATGCAACGCTCTTCCCATGAGTTTTTTCCCACAGTCCGCATCAAGCGAGCGGGCCGTTTATGATTCGTCCTCGAAGTAAGTCTCCAGAGCTTTCCGGTTGTATTGAATGTCGGAATTTTCTTTCAAAATGCCAATGGTTTCATCAAGCAGTTCATTGAATTTTTTCTGAAACATGATTTTGCGAATATCGATGTCAACGTCGGTCAGGCTCTGGATCTCCCCGGGCCGGCGGGCGCGGATGCGGAAAATTACCCAGCCGTCCTGAGTTTGGTAGGGATGACTGTGCTGTCCGGGTTTCAATTGCTTGATTTCGTCCCGGATCGATTGCGGCAAAACTTCCAGCGACAACCATTGATCGCGCTCTTTTTCATCGGCCATTTTGGCCTTGTACTGGCGGCCGATATATTCGAAATCGGCGCCTTCGTCAAGCCGTCCGGCGATTTCATCGGCCGTCTTTTGGTCGGGGGTTTCGATGCGGTCGAGTTGAAACTGTTCCGGTTTGCGAAAATCGTCGAGATGATCGTCGTAATAAGCTTCGAATTCTTCATGGTTGAAAACGATGCGAGGGATGATCGTTTCCTGAAGGTAAACCTCGATCAAAGCGCTGTCGAGGCTCTTATGGTAGCGATCAACGACTTCCGGAAAATCGCGGTAGCCGTCATGGTCGGCGGCGGCGTTCAGAATAAGTTCCTCACGGGCCCGGCCGAGTCCGGCCATGAGAATGTGATCGAAGGGTTGATCGCCGGCGGACATGGCCGTATGGGAGACGGTTTTTCTCAGCTCTCCCGAAGTTATGCCATGGTCGGCGTCGATACTCAGGGCGACGGTCTGATCGTCATTGACGAAATCGGGCGTAAACAATTTGTCGCCGTCGTCGGCGATGACTTTCAGGGCGGCGGAGTCGATGCGTATCGGATAATTTTCGGCGAGGCTGTCGATGAAGCGGTTCCAGGCCGTTTCTTTTTTCTGAGCGGCGAGAATCGATTTTATTTTTTCCGACAATGCCGGCAGTTCGCTCATATCGGGCGGGACCATTTTTTCAAGACGGAAGAAAGCATACACCTGACGATAGGGGAAGACCTCGGATAGTTGTCCCGGTTTCATGTTCGCGGCGCGGTCGCGCAGGAGGGTTTCCACGTCGGCGTAATATTTCAGGTTATTCAATCCCCCCTCGTACTTGTACATATCGACCGATTCGGCCCGCGCAATGCTGTCCATATCGGCTCCGATTTGAACCAGGCCCAGCAGTTTTTCGGCCTCGTCCTGTTGAGCGACGGCGACGGTGCGAAGCTGGAGCCGGTAATAGTAATCACGGAAAAACGATTCCGTCGCGGTGCTGTCGATATTCAGGTCGGGTCGAAATTTATCGCGCACAAAGTAGCGGATGGCGTTGGTCTGACGCGACTCATCCAGTTCCCGATTCAATAGAGGTTCATCGTTAATGCCGAGGTTGACGGCCTCCTGAACGAGCAGGCGATCGTTGACGAGTTTGTCGAACAGTTTGCGGTAGTCGAATGATTTTTTTTCGGCATTGTCCATGCCGGTATGAACCCGGATGATGATTTCCTCGAGATCGGCGGAAGTGATGGTGTCGCCGTTGACGACCGCCAGGACTTCCGGATTTTGATCGGCCGAGGCCCGCGCCGCCGATATCATCAACGGCAGTCCCAGCATGACAAAAAGAAGCAGGGCAATCTTAATATGAAGAGTTGTTAAATTGAATGACATATTTGATATCTCACTTCAGTGTTATTTACCGGCCATCGATTTGGCCCGGGTTGTTTCCATGGAATTGAGCATGTTTTCGACCACCTTGCCGGTCAATTTCCCCAATGAGCGATAAGAATTTTTCCTGATCAAAGCCGCCGTTTGCTCCCCGGCGCGATCTTCGTCGTAAACGGCCACGATTGTGCCCCGGGCGGCGTCGAGACATCGGCCGGCCAGTTCTATCTCGGGCCTCGAATTTTCGGAGCCGGGCTGAGCCGCCTTGAAACGGTACAACGTTCCGGTGATGACATAATCGACATTCAAATCCGAATGAAGGATTTGAAGTAGTGATAAATCAATTTCTCCACGGGGGGTGCGGGCGTTTTCCAGAAAGAGGTTGGCCAGAATAACCGGTTCGATCACATTGACACCGCGGGAGACCATTTCCGCCAGAAGGCGAGCGGCCACGATATCGCCGCCGTAGCGGTCATCGGAGATATTGTCGAACGGCACGATGGCGGTCGTTTCGGCATCGGAGGCCTGATCGTTCGAATGACCGGTAGATGACCAGATGCGCCCCATCGATTTGAAGGCCTCGTCGGTCAGCCTGGGAATGAGAGCCGGCATGGAATCAATCCGGCCGATGCCGAACAATCCGGCATAATCGGCTCCATTGGAGGCGTCGGATACGGCCCAGATTATTTTCATATCGCTGATATCGACCAGCCGCATTGAAAAGCCGGCCTCGGGCGGGTCGCCTTCTTTATAGAAATCCACCGAACCCAGAAGCAGATAACGGATGTCGATATCCCGGGCCAGCCGGGCAATATCGGCGACGTCGATGGCGCCGAGGGCCCGGATGCGATATTTGCGCAGAGTGGCCCGGAGGCTGTCATGGCTGACGATACGGATCGGTTCCTGCGCCAGCCGTTTTTCGATGGCCGGCATGATAGCTTCTATGGCCTGAGGCTGGTCGGTGTAATTGGCGAACGGCATGAGGGCGACGGCGGGCATTGTGGCCGCCGCGTTCGGTGATACGGCGGTATCATCGGCCGCTCCCGATATGCCTAACGACAGCAGGAGCATAAGAATCAGTATATGTAGGCGATTGAATTTCATCGTTCATTTAATCAAGGTTTTGAGGACGCCTTCGACACAATCGCGGATGACTTCGCTCTGGGATTTATCTCCGGTGCCGAACAGCGAGGCGAAAAAGCCTTTGCCGCCGGCGGTGTTGGTGGCTGACCAGACCGTTTCACCAGTCTGGGTATCGACCATGCGGACAACCAGCGTCACAGTATTGGTGGTCGAATTGCCCGACCGATAGCTGGTCATTTCGGCCACGGAGCCGAAAATCAGGGCCTGGGCTTTGAGTTGTTTGCCGATGTCGATAATTTGTTCTTTGGTTAATTGGGAGGTCCGGACCGTCGAATATTTTTCGAGGACGTGGCTGACCTCGCCCGGCTCGATAACATCGAAAGCCCTCTGGGCCAGTAATTCGGAAATAAAAACCTGAGTCACCCTGGCCGCGGCCCCCTGTTCCTGAGACTGATTTTCAAACGGCACGACGGCCACTCGTTCGACGTAGCGGAAATCGTATTCCGGATGGAGGAAAACGGTAGCGCTTTTACCGGCGCATCCGCCGATCGTGAGAACGATGAAGAGGATCGTCAACGATATTGATATGGGTGACCTGTGCATTGAATTCATCCTTAGTTTTCAAAAGCCCATTTTCAGGCCGATTTGAAAGGTTTCGATCCGTGACCGCCCGGCCAGCGTAAAGGAATTTTTGGAATAACTCAGATACAGTGTACTGCGCGTGCTGAGGCTGTAATTGATACGAACGTTGTTGCGTTCGCTCCGAACCAGATTTTCGCCCTCATTTACGGTCAACAGGGCTCCGGCGGTCAGTTTCGACGACATAACCCAGTTGATGCTGTATTCCTGAGAAAAGTAGTGCAGGCTGTTTTCGGTGTTGTAAATCAACGAGCCCCGGATAAGGATACTGCGGGTCATGCGATAGTTGAAATCCAGATTGTACTGGCGACGAATGCGCACGGCCCGATCAGATAAATCCTTTATATGCTGATACTGGAAATAGGCGGCCATATCCAGCGCCCGGGTGAGGCGGGTATCGCCGGAGAGCCGGCCGTTCCAGGTGTCGAACTTGGTGCGAGAATCGAAGCGGTTGCTACGGCTGTAGGTGATTTCGCCGGAAAGATTCAACCCGGTCAAAACCCGGCCGTATGTCTGGAAAAACAGGTTATTGGTTTCTTCCGTCTTCAAGCCATTAATATAATTGCTTCGCGTTAAGGCGGCAAAAGAAAAGTCGAGCGTCGGCAGGGGCGTTATCAGCAGGCTGTACGAAAGGCTGGCATCGCGGTTTTTAGCCTGGCTGGCTTTGTAATCGTCGAAACTGGCGCTGTATTTGGCGATTTCGGTCAGGGCTGACGAAATTTCGTGTTTGCCGCCCAGCCCGTATGATACCTGATTGCGACTGTCGGTGAAATCGCCTTTGGGTTCGCCTCGATACGAAAAATCGGCATTGAAATTAATTTTGTCCGACAGGTCGTAGGCGGCGCCCATTTCGCCCAGATGGACACTCTGGCGCCGGGTGATTTTTTCGGTGTCCGGCGACTGATCCAGCGTTTGAATTTCGGTGACGTAAACCTGCGGGACATCGTTGACGCCGTAGTTGACCAGCTTGATATAGCGGGTTTCATAAGCGTCGAAAAGAATTTCATAACGGTCGAAGCTCATATTAAAATCGCTTTGAGCCAGACCCGGCAGAGGCTCCCAGGTAAGGTTATCTTCGGAAACATAAACGCGCCATCCGAGGAAAGCGCTTGAGGGGCGGTCGGTATAGAGATATATGCCGCTGACGCGGCGGGCGATACCGAAATCGACGCCGATATTCCGATCCAGTTGACCTTCGCCGATATCGACGGCCGGCAGGGCCGGGTCGTCGATATTGCCGTCGAAGAGACCATTAAGGGTGTCGAGGGTCCCCAGATCGGGGGTGGGATCATAGGCATAGAGCGCCCGTGAAAAAGGAATATCAGTATAGACTTCGCCGGCCCCGGTCCGGGTCGTGGTCTGCGAACGGAAATTAAAACTGTAGCCGGTGCTGAGGCGCAGGCGGTCGGAAAAAAGCCGAGAGGATTGATTCCAGCGAAACAGATGCTGCCATTCCGAGATATCGACCGGGGAGGATTCGCTGGTATTGATGCGCCGCGCCAGATTATAGTAAAAGGTATTATTCCGCCAGGTATAATCGAGTCCGGCCTGAAACCGTTTTTCGCGGGTGTCGCGCTGTTGGCGATCGTTGGCGTTGTAAGTATGATCCCAGTCGAACCGGGCCTTGAAAATGGGCAGGCTGAAATTTTTGGTGGAGAAATTGACGCCAAAATCGTCGCGGATCAAGTCGGTCGTCTCATTATTGCTGGTCGAGACCTGCTTACGGATGTTGGCCCCGAAGGTGAAATCGGGGTGCATCCAGAAAATTTCGCCGGCCGGCTGGTATTCCTCGCGCCAGGCATTCTGGCTAAGATTTTGATCGACGCCCAGGTTGAAATATCGGAAGGAAGCCCGGGTTTGAAGGTAAGGCGTCAGAATTTTATTCCAATGAATGGTATATTCCTGATTGAGGGATTTGTCGGTCAGCCCTTCGGAATTGGATCGAGTTGCCGTCAACCGCATGTTGCCGCCGAGATTATCGGAAAAAAGGGCCCTGGCGGAAGGCGGGAAAATGAATAGTATCAGCGCCGCGGTCAGACTCAGGCGGATAACCATGGTTTTAATGATGTCAAATCGGCTAATGATCATGATCGTCATCCGGGAATCACGGCCATATAGGGGCCGCGGCCGACTTCCATAACCGTCTTTACCTGACGGCTGTTCAGATTAATTATGGCCAGGCTGTCGATATCGGAGAGAATAGCCAGCAGGTAGCGATTTTCGGGATCGGGGGCGATCAGGCCCGGTTGTCCGGGGACCTTGATGCTACCAAGGTCAAGATTCAATTCGGGCCGTATGAGAGCAATTTCCGAACACAGCCCCTGCGCAACCATTAGTTGGCGCGATATTCGATTGAAAGCCAGACCGGTGACCGGGGCGCATAGATTCATGGTAGTGGTGCGGCCGCCGGTGCGGGCATCGAGTACGGTCAGAGTCCTTTGCCGGGGAAACGAGAGATACAAAATCTGATTGTCGGCGTCGGCCCATAATTCGCATGGCGCGCCATCCAGTGAATAGACAAAAGTTACGGACTGACTCGCCGGGTCATAAACCGAGATATTGTCCGATTCCTGATTGCTGATATAGATCAGGCCGGTGAATTGATCGGCGGCGATGCCGCAGGGAGAGGTGCCCAGTGAAACGCGCCCGATTTCCTGATAAGATCGGGTGTCGATGCTGACCAGATCGTTGGAACCATAGTTGATAATATACAGGGTTTGTTCATCGGGCGATAAGACCATGCGGCTGGGAGTGTCGCCGAAATTCAGGCTGATGGTCCGTACGACCTGGCGGGTGTTGGCGTCGATAATCGAAATGGAATTGCTCTGGCTGTTGGCGACATATAATTCCTGAGACTGCTGCATATAGGCCAGACCGCGAGGGCCGTCGCCGACCTTGATAATGTCAACGACCCGGAAAGCGTAGCGGTCGATGACGGCGACGGTACCCGATTCTTCATTGGTGACGAAGGCCAGGGACCCGACCGGAGGTATTTCCGGATGCCGTAATTGAAACTGAGGGTGATAATCATTGGCCGTCCGACTGTCGTTGTTCGGATTCCAGAACAGGAAAATCGGCTCGCCCGCATCGGCGGCGACCAAAATTTCCAGAGGGATCATAGTTCCCTCGGGAACCGTTGTTGCGACAATTTCTTTGTCGCCGTTTCGGATAACTATTTCCTTGAAGAATAACCGGATTTGACTGTAGCGGCCGGGAGGGATTGAAACGTCGGCGAGCAGAAGGTTGCGCTGAGAATCGGTCGCCGAATTGAACGAGGTGCGATAGAGGGGGACATCGACCGGGCCGCCTTGGCCGGTGAGGTGAATGGCCTCCAATTCCATCCGAACTTCATTGGATCCACCGTCCCCGATTTCCATGAAGATCGCGACATGAGCGCTTTTATCCTGCGCGAGGATCGATCCTCCGCCGCAGATCATCAGAGCCACGAAAACGATGGAGAACAACCATGGAAGAGTTCGGTGAGAGGAGGGGGGGATCTCTTTCAGGCGTTTTCGATGTTTAATAACTTTACTCATTCTCATGAAACGCCCGGGTTTTGGGCCCGGGCGTTTTCATTATGAATCAGGTGCATTCGGAAGCGATTCGGGATGTATTTATCACCTGATCACTTTTTTTATGCGCTTACGGAACCGCGACGATTTCGTCGCCGGCATCCTTGACATGGCATTTGTTGCACAGCGAACGCTGGTTCGGGCTGCTGTACGGATCAGGAATGGCATAAGAACCGGATTCCACGCCGTCTTCCTCAAGCAGGGTCACGTTGAAGTCCCAGCGGCCGGCATTGGGAGCCGACGAAGCATGGGCGCGGTGGCAGGTCAGGCACATAACAGTGCTGCCGGCGCTCGGGCCCTCGGTGGACGAAACGGTCATGGTCGCGTCTTCGAACGGAACCGCAGCCAGATAAGCGGTTGCGGCCGCGCCACCGGTTTGATCTTCGGTGCCATTGTACAGATTGTAAGCGGTGGCAACGGTGCCGCCCAGGGCTTCGCCGGACGGGTGGACCATCTTGGTGTTGTTGTTGTGGAAGTCACCGTGGCAGTTGCCGCACCAGGCGCTCATGCCGCTCTTATAAGCGGTGTGGTTGTCGTTGGTCTCGTCGGTGTTTTTGACGTCAATACCATCGGCCACGGGAGCCGCGTTGGTGAAGGTGAACAGGTTATCCTGAACACTGCCGGCGCCATAAAGGAGACGGAAGTTGGTGTTGCCGTGCGGGTCATGGCAGCTGGAGCAGCCCAGAGCCGAAGCCGGGAAGGCGCCGCCGGGAGCCGTCAACAGGGTGCCGTCGGCACCCACGCCCTTTGAGGGAGCGTTGATGTTGTGGCCGGCCGCGTCGCCGCTGATCGGGTTGCTGGCGCCGCTGTGACCGTCATTGAGATTGTCTTCGGTCAGGAAGACAAAGTCGCCGCCGCCGTTGAGGCCGTTCGGGGCCAACGGGTCGGCCGCGAAAACGCCGCGGGAACCAGTGCTGTGGCAGGACAGACAGACGTCACTGGGGGTGGCGTCTTTCAACAGCCAGGCATTGCCGTTGGGGCTGTCGGGGTCGACCAGATTGCCGTTTTCACTGTTGTGCATGGTGTGGCAGCCGCCGCAGTAGGCAACGCCGGCATCGTGAAACGCCAGAGCATTGCCGCTAATGGCAAAGCAGAGAGCGGCCGCCAGCAAGAGGATCTTACGCATTCCTAAACCTCCATAATGCTGGTTGTAAGTGAGTACTCAACAGGTAATTATCCTGCAGATTTATAGAAGTAAAAGTCGGGACTCGCATGAGACTCGAGTAGCTGACATGCAATGCCCTCATACTTTTCAAGTTGGGATTGGCCGAATCGAATATCGAAGTCGATGACTTCAAGCTGTCCGACTGGGGACTATTGACCTGTTTTTGCCGATCGCGGATAAAATCCGGGAGGGCGCAAACCTGAACCCGGTTCAGGTAAACCTGGCCGATATAGATATGATCGAGCTCATCGACGGCCAGCCAGGTCGGATGATAAAACCATCCGGGACTGGAACCCTTGCCGCCGAATTCGCCGAGGAATCGGCCGCTGAGGTCGAAACAGATCACGTTGTAGCGGTGCTTGTCCAGCACCATGATGATGCCGTCGTCGGTTTCGGCGACCGAGATGGGAAAATTCAATTCTCCGAGATCGTTGCCCTTGTATCCGATCGGCTGGAGCGGCCGGCCGGAGCCGTCGTATCGATAAACCGTTCCGAGAGAAGCCAGAGGCAGATAAATGGTTCCGGAATTGGAAATCGACAGGGAGCCCAGAATCAGTTCGTCCTTGTCAGGGGCATCAAGACCGTTGCCGAGGGGGATTTGGAGATCAAGACGGCCATCGCTTCCAAAGCGAATTATCTGCAGATGATATTGATCCAGCAGGTACAGGCGATCCTGATTATCGATGGCGATGCTGACAATGTTTAAACTGTCAGTCCAGGCGTCCGGGTTGTCTTCGAACCGCCCCAGGAAAAGACCATCATAATCGAAGGTCATGACCTGGCGTCCTTCAGGCGCGGAGCCGAGGACATAGATGATGCCCTGAGAATTGACGGCCATATCGAGAGGCGCGCCGCATCGCGCACCGACCGGGAAGTCAAATTTGAAGGTGCCGTTTTTGTCAAAAATGGTAATCCGGTTGTGGCCGGGATCGGCGACGTAAACCTCGTCGAATTTCGGGTCGGTGAAAATTCGGGTCGGACGCAAGAAACCGTTTTGGGTTCCCGGGGGAGTGAGGTACCGGAGAAATTCGGCGGGCGCCGACAAGGTCGCCGTCGATTGTGCCTGAAGGTTTGTGTTTCCGCAAATAGAAAAAACCAGAATCGCGGCTACGGCTATGGGGAGTTGTAATCTCTTGATGACCGCTAAATACAAGACTAAATTTATCCTCTCTTTGTGAATTTCTTCACAATGGCCCCTGTTATAATAGGGCCCCAATCCTTGTTTTTACTGCCTGAGTATAATCAAAATCCGTGAAAAGGCAAGCGATTTTGTCCTCATTTAATGTAAAATAGTGATTATTTTTATCTCCATTATAACTAGGCTGTAACTTGTTATTATTGTTGCAGAAAGTGTGAATTTTGGGTCATTTGGAAGCCTGTATTTTGTTCGATTTTTGTATAAATCGGACTCCGAAAAAAGGTGTATGGAATAAATAGAGGGTTTATTTAGACCTAATTATAACAGAGGCGATCAGTCGAAATAATGACAGCCAAGACATACCCCTTCATTCTCCGATAATTCCACGAGTAAATCGTTGTTTTGGGCTACCAGTGAATGGCAGGTCTGACATTCGAGCTTGCCGTCATTGAGGTTGATTTGGGGATCGATCCGGTCCCGGATGCCGCCCTTGACGTTTTTGACACCGGGGTGAACCTGGATATGGTCGGGATGGCTGGCGTGCCGGTTCAATTCCGGGGCGCGGCCTTTGAGGTCGAATATTTCGGGGACAATCGATTGCCGTGAATGACAGGTCATACATTTATCCGAAGGGGAGAGGAAATCGAGAATTTTGTCGTCG
>CAZGAV010000090.1:0-14251 GCA_964523575.1 uncultured Ignavibacteriales bacterium | reverse complement strand
GCCCCGATCAGCATCAAACCGCCCCCGGCGACAAAAGCCATGCGATAAGAAGTCGTATCGGCCATCCCCGAAGAGATCAAATGATCCACCAGCGGCCCGGCGATGAACGTCCCCGGAACGCCCCAGCTCAGAAACATGGCGCCATTGTACATCGCAAACTGTTTGCCTCGTTTGTGGGCCGGTATCAGGCGCGAGGCATAAGCGTATGACGAAGCCATCATCAGCGACATCGCCACGCCGGCGAGAAATTCGTAGGCATATATCAAAGCCAGATGACCGGCCAGACTGTACCCGATCAGGTAAATCAGCCCGAACCCGAGACCGCTCATCAGGAGGTATTCGTCTTTGAACCGATTCGAGAGACGCCGGATATAAAGGCCCGATATGAAAATCGCGGCCGTGGTTGTATTGACGATATAACTCAGGGTGTGGCTGGAGACATTGAATCCGTCGGCCAACGACAAGTATTGTGCCTTGATCAGCACCACCGAATTGAAACCGAAGAAGATAAATACTACGGCCAGCAAAAACACCAAATACTGCCGCGATATGCGGTCATCGCTTCCGTCAGCCGCAGCCGGCCGGCTGTTTTTGTCCCTCTTCGTTCCCGGCGGCGAGGAATCGACGCCACCTTCGGGGACGAACAACATCGGAATGGTCGAGACCAGCATCGCTCCGCAGGCGATAAAAAACAGCCAGCCATGCGCAAACCCCCAGCCGTCGAACTCCGACCGAAGACCGTCGTAGAGCAATCCGCCGATCCAGACGCCGATAAACCGTCCCGCCGCGCCCATGCTCTGCATCTTGCCCTGCATCCCGGCCCGTTCCTTCTCGGGGTAAAAATCCGATAATAGGGCGCTCCAGGCCAGGTTCGACATCGACCAGAATATCTCGACCACCGTCAGTCCGATAATGATGACAAATCCGGCCGTATGTTTCGAAGTTTGCAGTGAATGGACGTACCAGACGAAAAACGTGATCACGGCCGCCAGAATCTCGCCGATGATTATCATGGTTCGCCGCAACTGCCAGCGATCGGAAACCCGGCCCCAGACAAGATTCTGGAAAACGACATTGCAGATCATCGGCAGGCTGGAAAACAGCGTCGTTTCAGTGACACTCAAGCCCAGGTAAAATCGGAGATAGATCGAGAGGTAGCTGTAGAACAGACCCCGCCTGAACATGGTCAGGATTTGAAACGATGAAATATTGAAAAATACTTTACGTCCGGTCATGGATTCCGCTTTTTTCATCGACTCCGGCGGCGATGCCGTCATTTCGGTTGATCCGCAAATTACCTCGCCCCGGCGCCAATGTCAATCCACCGTCCGTTTTTTATGCCGATGCTCCGGCGGTGTTATGGAGTTTTTTTGGATTTGCGGTCAAGCTCGCGCCGCACGGCGGCCGCCGCCGTTTGAAGCGTCATCGGTTTTTTGAGGAAGGTCCCGACGCCGAGTTTCATGGCCACCTTGACCCGGTCGGAATCGGCATACCCGGATATAATAATCGCCTTCAGGTCGGGATTGATTTTGATCGCCCGGCGGTAGGTTTCGGCGCCGTCCATCCCCGGCGACATGATCATATCCATGATAACCAGATCGGGGCGCCGGCAACTCAGATATTCCAGAGCGGCCTCGCCGCTATCTACGGCCTCCGTCGTATAACCGAGTTTTCGGAGTAGCCGGGAGGTGACCTCTTTTTGCATGGGATCGTCATCGACGATTAAAATCCTCTCGTCCCCGCCCAAAACCAAATCCGGCGCCACCTCATCCGCCTGTTCCCGCGATATCGGAAAATAGAGATAGAAGCGGCTCCCCCGGCCCGGATGACTTTCGGTGTCGATGTACCCCTTGTGGTCTTCGACGACGGCATGGACGATACTCAGGCCCAGCCCCGAACCTCTTTTACGGTCAACCGTCTTGGTCGTGAAGAACGGGTCGAATATCTGCGGCATGATGTCATCGGCGATCCCGACGCCGGTATCAGCCACGGTGACTTTGACGAATTCTCCGCGCGGAATGCGGTTGTATTTGCCATGAGCCTCATTGACATAGTAGTTCTCAGTCCGAATATACAGCTCCCCTCCGTCGGTCATGGCGTCCATGGCATTGGCGATAAGATTCGCAAAGGCCCGGTAAATTTGTGAAACTCCGCCGCTGATATTCATCAGATCCGGGTCCATCTCGGTTTTGACCGTCAGGCGCGGAGGAAACGGCTGGCGACGGTCGAGCGCCTGGTTAATGACTTTATTGACGTTGACCGGTTCCAGGTTATAATGTCCCCGTCGGCCCAGAGTGAGAAGCTGCTGGTTGATATCGGCCATTTGCTGGGCGGCCTTTTCCATGTCAACCAGGTATTCCATGACCGGATGATTCTCTGGCAATTCGTCGCGCATCAACCCCGGGTACGCCACCAGCGGGCCGAGGAGATTATTGAAATCATGCGCCACTTGTCCGGCGATTCGTCCGGCCGCCTCCAGCCGCCTGGCCCGATCCGCAAACTCCTGCAACTTCTTGGTTTCCGTAATATCGCGGGCGATCCCGCATAATCCGATGATTTTGCCGCGAGCATCCCGAAGCGGCACGATGATGACATGGAGCGTCCGCGATTCACCGTGAAGGTCAAACAAGTTTTCGGTGGCAATGATTTCGCCGTTAAGGACTTTGGTCTCCGACCGGTTATATCGATCCGCGTCTATGTCGCTGAATAACTCCTCGAAGGTCCGACCCACGAATTGCTCCGGTTTCATCCCGAACAGCTCCGCCAGACTGGGATTGACGGCCAGGAATTTGAGTTCGCAATCCTTGATGAAAATGGCGTCTCGGGCTGTTTCGAAAATCGTCCGAAATCGTTCCTCGCTCTCCTGCAGAGCGTTCTGGGCCCGGGTCAATTCTTCGATATCACGCACGGCGGTGAAGAGATAAGACTTGCCTTGCAGGCGAATGATATTGCCTGACAGCAGACAGGTGCGGAGACTGCCGTCTTTGACACGAAAACCGATTTCCATATTGGAGATGCGCCCGCCTTGCTGCAATTCGGCGATTACGCGTTTCCGAAAATTCAGATCGCTCCAGAGTTTGAGTTCCAACGACGTGCGGCCGACTGCCTCCTCGCGCGAATAACCGGATACCGCCTCAAAACTCTCATTCACATCAATCAAACGACCGCTTTCCAGGTCGCTGATGGTAATGACATCGGGGCTGGTTCGGAAGAATACCCGGAAACGCTCCTCGTTTTCGCGTAGGGCCTCTTCGGCCAGTTTCCGATCGGTGATATCGTAGATCGCCCCCTGTACCATACTCGGCCGGCCCGGTTCGTCACATGTATTCTGAACCGATTCATGGACCCACCGGACACCGCCGTCACGATGAATAATCCGGTACTCCCTTTCGGCCGAATAATGAGGAATCTCCCTGATTCGTTGGGCGCTTTCCTCTATCCGCGGCCGGTCCTCGGGATGGATAATTTCAAACCAGCCCGGCTTACCCGCCAACAATTGGCTTTCGGTGTACCCGGTGATGTTTTCGACGGCTCCGCGGAAAAAGACGGGCGCGACGTTGATTTTCCCCTTATAAGCGATACCCTGAAAATTTTCGACGAAAGTGCGATATCTTTCTTCACTTTCCAGCAAAGCCTCGTCGGCCCGCCTCCGTTCGGTGATATCGCGCATCAGGGCGATTATCCCGGTCGGTTTGCCCTGGCGGTCAAGGAGCAGAGTATTACGCATGATGGAGGGAAAAACCGTGCCATCCCGGCGGGCATGCCATATCTCGCCGTAAAACTCGCCCGTTTCCTCAATCTGTCTATTGGCCGCCTCAACCGACGGCATCTGACCTTCGGTGTGAAACACTGATATGTGTTTTCCACGGAGCTCTTCGGGCAAATAACCGTGCATGGTGGCGAAGGCGCGGTTGACAAATTCCAGATGACCGTCAAGATCAGCCAGCGCAATACCCTCGCTGCTTTGTTCCGCGATCGAGGATAGCAAATGCAGGCGGTCCTCGGCGTTTTTTTTCTCGGTGATATCGCGCACGATCCCCTGAATCACCCTTGTTTCACCGATGGTGAACAGGTTCGAGGTCACTTCCGCCATAAAGACTCCGCCGCCTTTGGTGACGAATTTGGTCTCGAATTGGACAAATCCATCTTTCGCGATCCGCTCGAATGCCTGCGCCGATGCCGGAAGCTCCTCCGGCGGATGCAATCGGTCAATCGTCAGCGCCAGAATTTCTTCCCGCGAATAATCGAAAAGTTTGACCGCCTTGATATTGACATCGAGAATTTTGCCCCGCTCGTCATGAACGAAAACGGCATCGCTGAGATTATTGAACAGGTGCCCGTAGCGCTCTTCGCTTTCACGCAGTTTATGGCTGACCTGCTTCAGGCTGGAAATATCGCTGGCAATGACGACCATCCCCCGAACCAGACGGGCGCCCCGCAGGGGCGATACACTGACCTGATACGGCCTCGCATCACCGCCGCCGGCCGACGAGGCCTCGAACCGCACGGAAACTCCTTCCGATGAACATCGCTCGATCAGGGCTTTCTGTTCGTCGGTCAGGTCGAAAATCGTCTCAATCGACGCCTCGTGCAGGCGGTTGACCTCAAGTGGAAGAAGGTTGAAGGCCGCCTGATTGGCATAAACGATCCGCCCCTCAAGGTCAGCGGCCAGGGCAATTTCGGCACTGCTTTCCACGATCCCCGAAACCAGCGCCAGACGCTGCGACAATTCATGCCTCCGGAAAGCATCCTCCAAACCGTACTCGGCTTCGTACGAATCGACGTTTTTGTTCGTGACGACGACAAATCCGGTATCGACATTTCCGGGGATATTCACGGCTCCGGGACGATATCCGGTCGCCGCCGAACCATGATTGTAGGTATACAGCATCTGGAAGGCCAGATTGGTGAATATCTCTCTTTTCTGGGCGAAAAGGGAATCTATGACTCCCGAACGAAGATAAGCCAGATGGGGCGAATCGGTCTCGACGCTGACGATTTTAACCGATTTCGATTTGTCCGCCGCTTCCACCGCCGCCGCCGCGCCCGGACCGCTGTGACGACCGAAACCGGCGATACCGGCCAGGTCCGGGTATTGCCGAAGATACTCGGCCACCACCGCCTGCGCCCGCTCCGGTCCGATTTCCATATCATCTTCCGGCGGCAATACCTCGATATTCGAATAGGCCCCCATGCGGAATTGAAAACCGCCGAAACCGGCCTGGACATTGGCTAACTCGGACATGCCGATTATCAGAACCCGGCCCCGGCCGCCGATCCGGGTGGCCAGTTCGTCGGCCATGGCGCCCCCCATCCGGAACCAGTCGGTGCCGATATGCGCCAGCCGCCGGCACCCCGGAATATCGCTGTCAATCGTTACCACCGGGATGGCTTTATCGACCGCCGCCTCAATGGCGGGAATTATCTCCGCATTGCCCCAGCCGACGATCATGATACCGGCCGCCCGGCGCTCCACGGCTTCATAGACGGCTTGGACATAGGGTTCAATCGACATATCCCGAGGACCGTCGATCGTCATCCGGACATCATATTCGTCGGCCAGCCGGCGCAGAACCGGATGATCCCGGTTGCAAAAAACGGGGTGATCGGCAAGTTTTGATATCCAGACATATTCTTCCATGCTTGCTCCTCAGGCGTTCGATAAGACCGCTCTGTATCTGTATCGGATGATAACGGATTTACCTCCATCGACGGCCGAACGGATATTCGGCCCCCGGGGCGGCGCTGAAATCACGGAGGTTGCACAGGCGATCTAGTCTTCTTTATTAAATTCTCGCGGAAACGGACGGAGCACAAATCGCCGCTGGAATTTCATGTTACATTAGGCATTGGAGGGGTGTGAAGCAATAAAAAACCGGGCTGTCCCGACCCGGTATCATCGGAATAACATCAAAGAAAATCTCGTGGGGGGGGGCATATCAAAGCCCGCCGGCGCCGGATAAAAATCCGGCGACAGCCCATCGGCCTTGATAAAACCCCATCACGCGATTAACCGGTCCCTTCATCTGCGAAGCGCCGGTTGACCGTCCTTACTAATGCGACGCTATCGGCCGCTGGTCGAGTCCCTGTGGCGCTCGGGCCGGAATATCGCCGTTCATGAATTCAATCGACGACTCCAGCAAATCCACCGAATAATACGGGTTATGGATTCCCATCGACCGGTCTTCTTTCACATATATATAATTGAAGACCGCTCCCACCGAATCGGCCGTTGACACCACCAGCCCATCGGTCGGATCCAGTGAAATGACACCGCCCTCATCGACTTCTTCCAGGAGCCCGGCGTCAACCAGCAGAGTCTCGAGACTGTCCAGCAGGGTCTCGACATTGGCCTGCACCCCGTCATGGTCGAATCCTTCTACTCCGCCGTTGTGACAGCCGTTATTGCAGCCGCTCGTGTTTTCATATTCGTTCGCCTCGTCGGCCATATAGAATGAATGTCCGCCGGTGGCGTAAAGCGGCTTCGCCATATGACACTGGAGACAGCCGTCCGTGGCCGTGGAATGGGCATGGAAATTGGTATATTCGAAACCCTCATATTCATAGGCGTTGGCGCCCATGAGCATGTCGCTCTGCGGGCCGTGATGAGGCCCGAAATGGGTGCTCAGGGTATCGTCGTCATAAACATAGGTGTTGACATTCTGACGGCCGTGATGGCAATGGACGCAAAGATTGCTGGCGCCGTTGTCATACTCTGTCGTTCCATCACTCAGAGTAACCGCTTCGGTCGTGCGCAGGGCCAGCGTCCCGGTCGTGTGCGGTTCATGGCAGGTGAAGCAGGCGATTCGCGTAAACTTATCGCCGCTCACCGGAACGCCCGTCATCCGGGCGACAAATCCCTCATTGGTATGGCATCCTTCACAGGAACTATAGAAGGATTCATTGTTTCTATTCTCATTATAGGTATGGCCGGTGCCGTGACCGGATTCGTCATACTCGTCACGCGCCTGCACCAGCTTGAAGTCGTTGTCGCTGTGGCAGGTAAAACAGACCGCCGTGGCGCCGGGTTCGGTCTGAGTGGTATATTCGTTGACGACTTTTCGCTCACAACCCGAGACCAGTAACAACAGCAGGATGGCCGGGAAAATAAGCAGGATTAAACGCCGCATATGCACTCCTCTCTAAAGCGTAAAGGCTTTTATAAAATTCAGCTCGACTATATTGCCGGTATAGTAATTGTCGAACAACAGATAATCGTCGTAGTTGAGCACCCGGTAACGGGCTTCGAAAGCGTACCCGTCCGGGAAGTTGTAGCGGGCATCGATCTGACCGCCGATCTTCTCGATATCGCGATCCCGTTTACTGCGGTAATAGGAACCGCCGACCGACACCAGCACATGCCGATACTCCACCGCCGTCGCCGTACCGGTTATGACATGATCGTAAAATTCGTAGACCAGCGGCGCGCCCGGCGCCCGGTTTTCATACTTGCCGCGGTAATAGGAATAAGTCACCGACAACTTGCCGTATTTCTCCCGCTTGACATTGGCCGCCGCGGTAATGGCGTTATAATCGACATGGGTGTCGATATCGTCGTTGTCCCGAATGCGTCCCTGGTAATCAAGCGACAGATCGCCCCAGTCGGTGACATTGTAACGGGCATAAACCCGGTGCCGCATATAGTCTTCATCCCCGACCAGCGTCACGCCCGATCTGACCGCTTTCTTGCGAGTGGACAATCCCGCCCGCACTAACAGCCGGTCATATTTGTACCAGCCCGAAAACAGAAATCCGTTGGAAACCGTCTGATTGAAAATATCGTCGCTGATGCGGTTCTCGTAGCCGGCGCGGACCACCGCCCGACCGACCCAGGTCCGACTGATCGACACGGTGTTGACATAGTTGTCGATGGCAACCGGATATTCGGTATGTTCGGAGCGAGCCGCCACCAGTCGATACTCGGCGGCGAATCCCTTCGGCATAGTGTAGCGCGTGGCCGCCCATCCCTGATAGGTTTTCAATTCGGCCGCCGCTCCGTTGTTGCGATCAAGCCGATACCGATATCCGCCCGAAACGACAATTTTGTCATATCGCGGCAGGGGCGCAGAGCCGCTCACCGTAAAATTTTGACTTTCCCGGTCGCCGCTGAGACCGGTGTTGTCGGTCAGATCGAACCGGCGATATTCCATCCGCAAACTGCCCTGTTTGAAAAACGCCTGACCGCCGACGTTGTAACTGGCATTGGAATAATCGGTCGTATATGGAAGTATATTGCCATACGGCTGGGCCATGTAAGGATTTTCGCCGAATCGGTCGGTCTGCGAATAGCCGCCGAAGACCTTAAAATGATCCAGAAACTCAAAATAGCCCTGGCCGCCGGTGGTGCGGCGGCGCGTGAATTTGTCGCCGTCAAAACTGTATATGCGCCGATACTGGCTGTTATTCAGCGTCACCCCCAGCAAGCCCGGCTTGTAAAGCGAAGCCCGGAGATCGCGGTTGTTGAGCGTGATATTTTTCAGATCGGCCGAAAGATTGAATCCGGTCGGCGTCAGGTACTGGAAATTTTCCAGCGATAATCCGGGCCCCTCATAAAGGTTGAACGATTCCCGGTTGACCGACAGGTTGCCGGTCTCATCCAGGATGGTATACCCGATTCGCGCCTGACCGCTTCCCTCGGCCCAAACTGCCGCCGGCATCAAAACCGCCGCCGCCAGCAGGGCTATCAAACATTTATACATTGCATCCCTCATTATCCACCCCTTACCGGTTAAGATCGTGACATCCGCTCTGATAGCAATCGACTCCCCATCTGGCCGGCAAATCGGGATCCAGGAAGAGATTATTGTCGAACGAGCCATGAATATCGGTATGGCACACGACACATTCATATTTCGCCCAGGCGACGCCGTGCGCGATACTCTGTTCATGCTTCGGCGGCGTCATGTGACATTGGCGGCATAAATCTTGCCCCGGCTGTCTCAGGAGATAATTATTTTCACTGCCGTGCGGCCGGTGACATTCCATACACCCGCCACCGTCGACGGCATAAGCCGTGGTCGCGTCATGCTCGTACATGAACGGCCCCGCCTGCTGGGGATGACATCGAGCGCAAACGCCGGCCGTCTCATAGGCCAGATTATCGTCCTGCCGTTTGACAAAACGGTGACAGCTCAGGCACGACAATGGCCCCTGAAAAACGGGATGATTGGATACCCCTATAAAATTGGTGACCTTGTCCTCGTGGCAGGAAAGGCAGAAACGCCCGTCATTATCCAGCATCAAAGATTTCGTCTGCCCGTGAATCTTATGGCAGGAAGTGCAATTCAATTCCATCTCGGAATGGACATTGAAACCGTAATCATCCAGAGAGACATGAGCCTCGTGACATTGAGTGCATAATTGGGCCGCCTCATGCCCCGTCAGCCGCGATGCGACGCCGATATTATCTGCCGACGGATCATCGATATGAGTGGCCGCGCCGGTATGGCATTTGACGCAGGCGACGGTTGTCGCCGCATCGGTCGTTTCCGAAGCCAGCCGGTGCGGTGTCCCCTTCAGCGTTTGATCGAGGCCGTCATGACATGCCAGGCAGACGTCATCCGCAATCGGTTTCGAAGAATCGCTCCCCGCGGCGATGACAACGACCGGAATCATGAGGACCAGGGCAAGGCTCAACGTCAGGCCGATCCCTGCCCGGGTTACTTGGTGGTATGACCGCATTGTATATCCCTTACGGTTTGACTTTTGCATAAGTCCATAACATCTCTTAATTTTATATGCTACGCATGCCGAATACACTTCAAGTATATTATTTTTCAACATCCAAACCAAAATAAAAACACCACTAATTTTATCGGAATTACACTCCCATACATTAGGCAAAAAATGACTGTCACATAATATCTTATTCTCCTGATATTGGATGCGTACAGTCCATTATCCCTTGGCAATAATTAATGGGCCTTGAATTCTATTTTATCCCTTCCAGAACCGCACAAAGCCCAATCCACCGGATGATTTATTTTTTCGGGCGGTTGACATCCCTTCATTTCGGCATTAAATAGATCAGTAAACTTAAACGATCCGCCAGGGAGATACCGTTCGATGAAATTTTTGCTCATACTCGGATTTGGTTTTATCATCGCAGGTATTGTGGCCACAGGCGCCAACGCCGATGATATCATCTACGCCCGCTACCCCGCCCTCTCGCCCGACGGCCGAACCATCGCTTTCACCTATATGGGCGATATCTGGACCGTGCCCGCTGAAGGCGGCGACGCTCGACGTCTGACGGTCCATGAGGCGGAAGATATCCGCCCCCAATATTCGCCCGACGGCAGCATGATCCTCTTTTCCTCCCGACGGTACAACAACTATGACATTTTCGTGATGCCCACCCAAGGCGGTGCGCCGCGGCAGTTGACTTTTCATTCCGCATCCGATATCGGCTCCGGTTGGTTTCCGGGAAGCGACAGCGTCGTGTTTACTTCGGGGCGCGGCGGCTATCGCGACATTTATAAGGTGGCCGTCGCAGGCGGTACTCCGATTGAACTCACCGGGTACCGCTATGAGCAAGAATACAACGGCCGGATTTCGTCGGACGGCCGATATCTGCTTTTCAACAACGGTTCCGCCGCCAGCCGCTGGTGGCGCCGCGACCTGAGAACATCGCGCAATACTGATATTTTCCTGCAGGATCGGACACAGGACACTTTCATTATTCGGCGGCTGACCGATTATACGGGGTACGACACCTGGCCGGTTATGAATGAAACCCGCGGAGAAATATATTTCGTATCCTGTCGCGGCGAATGGGCTCAGGTGTGGAAAATGCCGCTGGCCGGCGGCGAAGCGACGGCCATGACCGATTTCACCGGCGACGGCGTGCAATGGCTCAATGCCAACCCCCAGGGGACGATGCTGGTTTTTGAACAGGATTTCGGCATCTGGACGCTTGATCCCGCCGGCGGCCTCCCCCGCCGGGTGCCGATACGGATTCGCACCGACGAGCGGACCAACCTGCAGGAAGAGAAGACTTTCGACGGTGACGTCGAATATTATTCGCTTTCGCCCGATGAAAAGAAAATCGCGGCCGTGATCCGCGGCGAGATATTCATTCTCCCCTCCGAAGATCCGCAGGAGGGCCGCCGCGTCACCTTCACTTCGGCCCGCGAACAGACTCCGGTTTGGGACGCGGAGTCGAAAAAAATCTATTATGCTTCCGACCGCAACGGCAATTACGATATTTATTCTCTCGATGTCACCACCAATGAGGAAAAACGCCTGACATCATCGCCCCAGAACGAAATCAAACCGGCGGTGTCGCCCGACGGTCATTATCTGGCCTTTTACCGGGGATTGGATAAAATCATCCGGCTCGATCCGGTCAATGGCCGCGAGGTCGAATGGGTCAAGGGCGCCTTCTCCGATCTCGGTCTCGAACCGACCGAAGAATATTCCTGGTCGCCCGATTCCAAATGGCTGACCTTCACCATGGCCGGGCCGACTTATGAAACCGATATTTATGTCGTCGGACTGGAGGGAGAACCGCACAATATCACCAGGTTTGCCGGATGGAATTATCGGCCCCGCTTTTCTTCCGACGGTAAAATCATCTATTTCAGTTCTTCTTTCAACGATCGCGATGAAACTTACCGCATCGACCTGGAACATGAGCCGGCCGAATTTTTCGAGGCCGCGCTGGACAGTCTCTTCATGGAGGATAATGAGACCCCCAAAACCGCCGCCAAAGATTCCAACGCCGTCAAAGACAAGGACATCGTCAAAGTCGTCATCGACTTCGACCGGATCGACAAACGCCGACGCCGGTCATATGAGCTGACCACCGCCACTCAGGAACCGATTTTGACGCCCGATGGAAGCAAATTCGTCTTCATCGCCTCCATCCTCGGCCAGCCGGAGATATGGTCGATCAATGTCGATGATGATCCCGATTTGAAACAATTGACTCATAGCGGAAAGGCCAAGCAAAGACTGACCGTCACGGACGATTCCAAAAGTATCGTTTACCTCGAAGGTGGCAAAATCATGCGCCTGGATATCGCCGGGGAAAAAGCCAAACCGGTGGCTTTCAAGGCCACTCTCGATATCGACCGGCGGGAACTCAACCGGCAGAAATACAACGAAGCCTGGCAGACCCTCAACAGCTATTTCTACGACGGTACTTTTCATGCCGCCGACTGGTCGGCCGCGCGCGATAAGTATCTCCCGGCCGTAGATCATATCCGCACTGAGGAGGAATTTGATAATCTGGTCCGGGAAATGATGGGTGAACTGCGCGCCTCGCATCTCAATATCTATTCCCGCGAACCCGGCCCCGAACCGAACGTCACCACCGGTGAAACCGGTATCATCCTCGACAATCGCGAACTCGACCGCCGCGGCCATTTCAAAATTTCAGCCATCGTCCCCGAATCGCCGGCCGATCTGGCCGGAATCAAGGCCGGCCAATATATCAAGGCTATCAATGGCACGCCCCTGACACCAGATTTGAATTTCTATAAGATGCTGTCCGGCGTCATTGACCATCGCCTGATACTGAACATCAGCGACCGCCCCGACAAAACCGGCCAGGAAATCGCCCTCAAACCGATCTCATCCGGCGACCTGGGATCGCTGGCCTACAATGATTGGGTTGAAACTCGGCGGCGCATGGTCGATTCCTTGTCGGGCGGACGGCTGGCCTATATCCATATTCAGGCCATGTCCGGCAAGGCTCTGGAAAAATTCAAGGAAGAGCTGGTTTCCATCGCCGAATCCAAAGACGGCCTCGTCATCGATGTTCGCAACAACGGCGGCGGCAACATCGCCGTGCATCTGCTGGGAATTCTGGTGAAGACGCCATATCTCCTCCGCAATTTCCGCGATTTCCCGGTGACCTCCGAAAACAAGATGCGCTCCGATGCCCTCGAAAAACCGATGACCCTTTTGATCAACAATTATTCGGCCTCCAATTCTGAAATCTTCGCCGAGGGATTCCGCAAGCTGACGTTGGGAAAGATAGTCGGCGAACCTACCGCCGGAGCCGTGATCGGAACCGGATCATACACGCTGATCGACGGTACCCGCATCCGGCGGCCGTCATGGGGCGCCTATACGACCGAGATGGAGGACACCGACCTCAAGCCCCGCTATCCCGATATTCTGGTCGAAAACTTGCCCGATGATTTCATCAATGGCCGCGACCCGCAACTGGTCCGCGCCGTCGCCGAATTAATGAAGGAATTGAAATAGCCATAAACGGAGGGGTTCCTCAGTTGCGCCCTATACGGATATATCTGTAATACATAGTGTTATGCCAGTTATGTGTATTTAAATCTTATAATAAAATACTCAATCTCCGAGTTGAGTTCGCGTATAAAGGGCAAAGAGAACTCACGAAAGTGCGGCAGTGACACATTTTAGTGGAATTTTTCATATTTCCCCAAAATTGTGATTGACGCGAGTGTGCTTTAAAGGGTATAGATTATAAGAAGATTGAGAAGAAGTATGGGTGACATTTATAGAGTTGTTCTGAATACTAAATGCGGCAATAGCGGAATTGCTAACCTCGATGGGATAAAATGAAAAAGAATTCTAATTTTCAAATTCCCAGCCTTGCTGAACCCGTAACCATCATGAATGGCGACACTCGTGATATAATTAAGTCATTTCCAGATAATACTTTTCAGTGTGTTATTACCTCGCCACCATATTGGGGGGTTCGCGATTATGGCGCCGAGGGACAAATTGGAGCCGAAGTTGACTTATATGACTACATTAGTCACTTGGTTTCCGTCTTTACTGAAGTTTACCGAATTCTGCGGCCGGATGGTACTTTCTGGTTAAATATGGGGAATACTTATACTTCGGGCGGCCGCAAATGGCGACAGGTAGATGCGAAAAATAAGGGGAGGGCAATGTCCTATAGACCTCCAACGCCATCAGGACTTAAAAAGAAAGACTTGATTGGCGTCGCTTGGATCCTCGCTATGGCTTGCCAAGAAAAAGGTTGGTATTTAAGGAATGATATCATATGGTATAAACCAAATTGTCAACCAGAGAGCGTAAAAGATAGGTTTACGGTATCCCATGAATATCTCTTTCTTTTCACTAAGTCCGAAAGGTATTTTTTCAATCAGGATGCCATAATGGAACCAACCATGAATGGCAACGGCATGAAGAATAAAAGAACCGTTTGGTCCATTACTACTGAGCCATGTAGTGAAGCACATTTTGCCGTCTTTCCAAGATCGCTCGTCCGGCCTTGTGTCTTGGCTGGCACAAAGGA
>CAZGAV010000089.1:9881-14286 GCA_964523575.1 uncultured Ignavibacteriales bacterium | reverse complement strand
CTCGGTCGTCACGGCGCATTCGAAATTACCGGCCGTCATTTCGACCACCCGGCGGTTGATATCGCACCAGCGGCCGTTGGGATAGGCAAAGGCCGTGACCGATTTCCCGGTGATAGCCTCGAGGTCGCGCTTACTTCCGATAATTTCGTCCTCCAGTTTGTTCTCGTCAAGCTGACTGAGAATGGGGTGACTTCGGGAATGGGCGCCGATTTCGACCAAACCCTCGGCCGCCAGCTTATGGATTTTTTCGGCGTTCATCGGATGATATTCTCCAAAGCGATCAAAGTCGATATCCGCGCCATATCGGTCGTACAGGGCCGAAATTATCTCCTCCGTTCTCGACGAAGCGGTCTTCTTGAGCGTTTCGCATATAGCATTTCTGGCGTTGTATATATTACGCAGGGATGAGAGATCGTATTGACCTAAATTGAAATCGCCGAGATCGAAAGTCGGCTCCGGCCGGGTTTTCACGAGGGCGGTGACGAAATCGGGCCAGAGAAAACGGGGCGGTGTAACCTCTTGCAGGACAAAGCCGCTGGTGATAAAAACGGCGGCCGGGATATCCAAGTCACGCAAAATAGGATAAGCCAAATCATAATTGGAGGCGTAGCCGTCGTCGAAGGTCACCACGGCGGTATGGGGTTCGATATTCCCGGTTTCGAGTTGCTCCACCATCGCTTTCAGGGAAACCGGCCGGTAATTCTCTGTGAGCCAGGTCATCTGCTTTTTGAAATCGTCAAGGGTGACCTGCGTCCAGTCCCGGATGTCGGGATTATCGGACAGGCCGTGGTACATCAGGATGACCGGGGCGAAACGGTTCCGGTGGCGAGCGATTTGGACGAAGGGCGGGCGGCCAATGATATTTTTTACGAGTCTCTTGATCATGGCGTCGGGTTTCCGGTTTTCCCCCGGTTGAGCAGGGATTTTATTCCGGTTTTCATCGAAACCGGCAGTATCCGCTTGACGGCCTGCACGCTTCTCAAAGTGCGAAACATTATTTCCCCGGAAAGAGAGGGAGGGAAATAGAGGGCGTCTTCCATGTCATGGGAGAGGGTGGCCCAGGTCTGTTTGTATTTCATGTCGCCCCGGAGCATATCGAAAACCTCGAGGCCATCCCCAATCGCTTGTTCGATGCAGTAATTTAGAAGCATATTACCGGCACTTATGCGGCCGTGGGCCATGTCGAAGCCCGAGAGGTAGGCGTAGAGGCGTTTTTCAAAAGTGAAGGTGTAGAGGATGGCCACAATTTTGTCCCGATGGCGGATGGTATAGTATTCGATCTCAAAAGGCCGGTCGTCCATGCGATTGAGGGCGGTATGAAATTCGCGGATACGCTGTTGGGCCAGCGCGCCGCTTTCGCCCTTGAACTGCCAGCGCGAAGTATGCAGGGTTATCAGGGTTTCGAGAAGTTCATCCGAGGCCGGTTCCCGGTGATAGGTGTAACCGCCGGTGCGGTCCATGTAGTTTTGATTATTATTCAGGTTCTTGCGGAATTTCTTTTTCAGCGTTTTTGAGAAGGACGCATAATCGGGTTTCAATTCCGTCATCAAGGCGACTTTCGATTCGTATACGGCACGGTTCCAGCCATGATCGGAGAGGTAACGGGCGAGGTCGTCGAGAGGACTGCCCGGCAGGACATTTTCCATGTCCACCGGATGGCCGCCGGCGGTCAGGTATTCGGCGAAGGCGGCGATGATTTCGGAGTCATTATCCCGGCCGATGATGAGAGCGTTGTAGTCGGTCAGGCCGCCGCCGAGACATTGCCAGACATGAGTGCTTATCAGGCCGCCGATACGGGTGCGGGTCAGACGCAAGGGGAGAATGGCGGTCAGAGTGTCACCGGAATAGGCCGCCAATACGGCCAGTTGAGAGCCAGCTCTGAATACATTGGCGGCCAGAGACTGCCATTCCCAGCTTCCGAAGACAGTGGAGCGGGAACCCTCGATCAGTAGTCGGTTCCAGTCTCGGCGGAGGGGTTCCATCGCCTCGGCGGTGGAAATCAGCTCTATCCGGACCGGATTCATGCCTTGACCGCCGCTTCCTGCTGATCGACCATTTTTTTGGCGACGAGGTACATGGCCGAGGCCCAGACGGAAAACTGGAAGATGTGGGGGTAATAGGTGGCGGTGATGAATTGTCCGGCGATAATATACCCCACCAAAATGACATCGACGCCCTTGGTCAAATGGAATAGAACCCGGCGCCCGCCGAGGCGGGCCAGAAGTTTACGGGTTTGCATGTTGGTCCAGAATATGGACCAGATAAACAGGATGTAGATAGTGAATCCGACTAATCCCATCTCCGTCAGAATCTGAATAAAGACATTATGGGGCGACCAGTAGAGGCTGGCGGAGTCCTTGGCGCGGTAGGTGCCGCCGTAGGCGACCGGAAAATTCCCGGTGCCGACGCCGAAAACGGGGTAATCGGCGATCATTTTGAGTCCGGCCTTCCAGAGTTCCAGCCGGATGCCGACCGACTGGTCTTCCTGATATTCGCGGATGGATTCGATCCGTTCGACATACCGCGCGGAAACGAGGTAATAGGCCGGCACTGACAGGACCGCCAGCACGATCAGTCCGAGAATCAGTCTCTTTTCCTTGTACAGGATAAAAATCAGGGTACCCACCATCCCGACAAAAGCTCCTCGCGACCCGGTAAAGACGATGGATACGATAAACATGGCCAGGAGAAGCCCGCAAATGATTCTAAGGACACGGCTGCTGGTGCCTCTGAAGAGGTAATAACAAAGGGGATAAGTGACGACCAGGCCGAGGCCGAGTTCGGAAGCGTTGGCCAGAAAATAACTGGAATAGCCGCCGACGCCGTTGACACCTTCGGAGCCGGTATTCATGACTCCGCCGCCGCCGAGAACCGTGGTGCCGCCGATGATGATACCGTATCCGCCCAGGCCGGTGGAACGAGTCAGACCGACAGTGAGATAGGTGAAAATCTGCACCAGACTGACAAAGCCCATCGACAGCAGGTAAAGGGTGATGTAGGTGACGATGCGCTTGGTATTACTCAGGAGCATAATGGCGGTGAAATAAAAGGCGGTCATTTTGAGCAGTTCCAGGGTCGTATCCACCGATGAGGAAAACCAGATTGAAGTGATATTGGACAATACGGCCGCCACCAGAAAGGCCAGGAACAGTTTATCGTTGCGTAAAAGAGTGATTTGGGTATGACCTGAGAGTTTTCGATGAATGATGAAACTGATGATGGTCAGGGCCTGGACAAAGATATTGGGCCGAAGAACAATCAGAAAGCCGAGCAGGTCCTGCGGCCGGAGGTAAATGACCAACATATAGAGATAGAGGCCGGAGATGGGATATTTGAGAATGACCGCCACCAGCAGGATCAGCAGAATCGGCCCGAAAATGAATTGGGGTTTGACCAGAAACAACAACAGGCCGCTGATGATCGAGATGATAATGGCGGCAATGAGGATATTGCGGGTGGCGGAGGTCGGTTTGAATGTTTTCCGTCGCCCGAAATCCGAGGTTGTTTTTTGTACCGTCTGCGCCATGTTTCAATCCACCGCCGATATAATCCGGTTCACTTCTTCGGCCAACCGTTTCCACTCGAAGGAATCGGCATACTCGCGATTCACGGTCATTGACAAGGAAGAGGATTTTTTCCGCTTCATCAAGTCAATAATGGCTTCGGCAATGCCTGGGGCGTCATCGAGCGGCACGAAAATTTCCAGCCCCGACCGGTGAAGCATGTCATGGGTTGTGCCATCGATTCCGGCATGCAGGACGGGGCGGCCGATCCGCATATATTCAAAGATTTTGCCGGGCAGTGCGCCCAGATGATAATACGGCGTCCCGCCGGTTAGCAGGTGCATGACGTCGAATTGGGGATACATCCGCATCAATTCATCATGGCTGTGAAAGCCGAGGTTACGCACTAGGTGACCGACCCGGTATTTATCGACCAGATGGTCGAAGGAGCGATCGGAAAAACCGATGACGGTGAAAACGACATCGCTTTCGGCGTATCCCTTTTCAGAGAGTATTCTCAAGGCTTCGACCGTGCTGTCGCCGCTGTGATCATACATGCTTCCGACATAAAGAAGCCGCAGGGGACCCTCGCTTACCGGCGGGCGGTCGATGCCTTCGACGGCGGCGAATTCCTTTTCGTTGAAGCCATTGGTAATGACAAAGAGTTTTTCGCGCGGGATATCGGGCATCCGGGCCAGAAGACGATCAACGTCACCGGGACTCATGTTGATTATCGCCTTTGAACGAATCAAAGCTTTGCGTTCAAGCCATTTTTCATAATGTTCGCGAATTTTGTATCGATATGGCTGATTGTCGGTCCAGCTGTTTCTGAAATCGGTGATATATTCGACCCCGGTGAGAAATCTCAGGATGAGTCCGAGAATTTGCACCGAATGGGGGGG
>CAZGAV010000089.1:0-9781 GCA_964523575.1 uncultured Ignavibacteriales bacterium | reverse complement strand
TATTTCGTGAAGAAGACCGGTCGATATATCCCGCTGGTGCGCGCCGGAGGGAAGTCAATCGACACGAAAAGCAGTTTTTTGGCGGTTTTATCCTGTCCCATGCGTCCTTATGAGGAGACGACTTCGCGATAAACGGCCATCGTCTCCCGGGCGTTTTTCTCCCAGTCGAAAAATAGTTTCAAGTCGAAACGACCCTTGCCGAGAGTCGGTATCCGGATGACGGAAGAATAGGCCTTCTCGAGTCCCGTGCGTTGGCTTACGTCGCTGAAATTCCTTCGCAGGGAGTTGAAATAGAAATGATACTCGTTATCGGGAAAAAGGTGCGCCAGCCGATTCAGCAACTGCCGGTTATAGACCAGCATCCCCTCGATCCAGTTGAAAAGAAAAGGCCGGCCATCATATGCTATTTTCATAACCTGGTCCTTTCCATGCCGCCGGCCCGGGGATTGCGGATTATTGTCCTGCGAAAAGTTTTCATATCAGCCGGTCCTCGCCGTAACTGCTTTGAGTTTATCCTTCAGTAAAATACGGTGTTCCCGGTCAAGTCCGATAAAGGCGGTTGAGAGAAGATGCAAAATCATGGCCGCGGCCACAATCAACATGAAATGAGTCAGGGAATCTATGACCAGAACTCGATGGATGAGAAAGACAACCGCCAAAAATGGGACCGAGGCCAGAATCGCCGGCATAAATGAGGATTTAAAATAGGCGAACAGGTTCATGGACAAAACCCGACAGATATAGGCCGGCATTACGAAAGTACCGTAAATAACCAGGGGGATGGCCGTTCCCATGGCGGCGCCGTAGATTCCATAGGGTTTGATGAGCAGGACGCTGAGCAGGAGATTGGCCGCCGCCGTCCCGATGTTCAGGAAGGCGTAGGTTTTTACTTTGCCCAGCCCATATAGTATGCTCCCGGATACCAGCTGTGAGAGGAAACCGAAATAGGCGATCATCAGGATCGTCAGCACCTCGGACGAGGGGGGGCCGTATTCGGGGCCCATCCAGAGGTTGATAAAATTCTCGCCGAGAATCAGATAGACAATGCCGATGGGGAAGATTACCAGCAGGCAATAACGGGTTCCCAAGACCAATAATTTCTTCAATCGTTCGTTTTGGGCCCGGGCATCGAAGGCCGAGGCCACCGGTGTGACCGTCGTCGTGATCTGAAGGACAATATTTCTGAGATACTGGATGAGGTTAGCGCCGATGGCGTAATAGGCGATGGCGGCGGCAGTCAGGAAGGATCCGATTATCAGATTATTGGCGTAAAAGGTTATCTGGGCCGAGAGGCCGATGATGAAGATAAAGATGCTGAAGCTGTAAATGTCTTTCAGCATTGATTTTCTGGCCAGGCGCAAGTTGAGTTTCAACGTGGGCAGAATCTTATGGCAGACATTGAGGCGGATCACCGTTTCCAATATGCCCGCTCCCAGCAGGATCATTCCCATGGCGATGAGCCGTCCACCCATCGACAGGAAGATCAGTATCGACAGGGATCGGATAAGCAGGACGGAAACGCCGATGACGTTGTTGAGGTCGAAACGCTGGAGGCCGTTGAAGATGGCCGTGATGATGGCGAATGGCACCTCGATGGCAATTTTAATTCCAACCAGCAGAACCAGAATGCGCAGGTCCTGGGCGTATTCGGGGGGGACGTTGAAAATATGGTCGGCAAAATGCGCAATAACGGCTGTAATGATTAGAATTACGAAAGCAAGCAGTGAAGATATAACGATAGCCGAATTGACGGCTTCGTTGATTTTGTCGTATTCCTTGAGTTCGTAATACTTGGAAGTGAATTTGACGATGGCCGGTCTTATCCCCAGGTCGAGAAGGCCGAAATAGCCGGTCAGCGAACCGACCAGCACCCAGATACCATAGCCGGCGGTGCCCAATTTGTGGACGACAAAAGGGGACAGGAAAAAGGTGACCACCATTCCAACGGCGGCGCCAGTCCAATTGGACAGGATATTGCGGACGATGATTCTTTTCAGACCCATGTCGTTATCCTGCTATGGGTGGCATTGTTTCCGCCGGTGCGGGTGTCATCCCTGAGGCGCCATAACCGGGCCGGTTGATTATCTTTAAGGCTCGCGTTTTTCATCTATCGCAGGTGACTCCTGATCTTTTTCGCCATATTTTTCATGGCGCCCATGACGCGGACCCCGGAATAGGGACGGAAATAATCGCCCCATACCGGCCCTCTTCCTCCGGCTTTGATCTGAAACCGTCTCAAATACTTGAGATCGGCAATTTCCCGGTTAATTCCGGTGAACGAAGTCATGATTATTTCATAACCGGTTTCGAGAGCCGTTTGGACGACGATTTCATTGATCCGGCCCATCGGCGCCGCCAGCATGGTGACCGGCAAACCGATGTTATCCTCGATAGTTTTTTTGGCGCTTTCTAAATCGGCCTTCAATTCGGGTCGGCTCAGTCGCGTAAGATCGTCATGTTGCATCGAATGAGATTGCAGGGAGAATCCCTTGAGGGCCATATCGCGCAGGGTTGGCCAATCCAGATAATGATCGGTCCCGACCCGGCCAGGTATGATGTTGACAACCGGTTTCAATTTATATTCGAGGATTATCTCGACCGCTTCCTGTATCGATTCGTGTCCGTCGTCAATGGTCAGTAATATCTGGCGATCCGGTTCGTCCCGGTATAATGCGGGTTGAATCGGCTGTTCCGGATCAAGCAAACGATATCCCGTCGCGATCAGATCGGCGCAGTGGCGCTTGAAGTCGTCCCGCCCGACGGAGAAAGCAAAATCCTCCCGCTTGATACCCGCAGGTTGATCGCCGTGGAAATAGTGATATGTCGGGACCAGTAGATTCATAATTTATCTGTGGGTCGGCTCCCATGTTTTTGCGCCCTTGCCGGTGACCACGTTGTACCAGGCGGCCAGTACGGCTTCCATCGATATCATGATGAAGGATATTATACGCAGAGGACGGGGAAGCGACGGTACATTTTTGGCGGCTACGGCAATTATCGCTATCAGGCCGACGATGGCATATCCTATAATGACGAAGTCGTATATGACCCGGACACGGCTGAGTGTCAGAGCGAGGATCAATTCGGCGGCAGCCATAAAAGGAAAGAGCCATTTCAGGACTTTATGCGACCAGAGTTGCCAGGAGAACAGGGGATAACGCAAAGGGTTGAGGAGAGCGCAGTTATCCAGTACGGTGCGGATACCGGCCTGCACGATTCGCCTCCGGCGATTGAATTCCGCCTCCGATGATTTGACCATAGGCACATAACCGATGAGGTCATCGCGATGGATGACCTTGTAGCCCTGCCGATAAACCTGCAAGGGCAGGGCGAAATCATCGGCCTGATCGCCGCCGTAGCCTTTGAATAATTCCCGGCGCACGGCGAAAAACGACCCGGAAGCCGAAACCAGGGAATTGAGGCGGCTCTCCATCTTCCTGATCTTCATCTCATAGTCGATGTACTGATGCTGGGAAACCGGCGACTCCCTGGCTTCATCGACCCAGACGTCACGGCTTGATACCAGTCCGACCCGGTCATCTCCAAATGAAGACAGGATGATAGGCATGATATCGGGATCGGTTCGGACCGAACAATCGGTGAATATCAGTATCTTACCACGGGCCATCTCGACAGCTCGATGCAGAACCGCAATTTTGCCGCCTCTTCGGTCGAGACGGAAAAAGCGCAGACGGGGATCCTTTTGAGCGGCGTCCGATATGATCCGGTCGGTGTCATCGATGGAAGCATCGGACCCGATTATGAATTCGATTTTGTCGGAATCATAGTCGATCTGTTTCAAATTATCGATTTTGGCCGCGATATTTCTTTCTTCATTGTAGGCGGCGACGATAAAGGTCACTATAGGACGTTCGGCCGTTGGCGGGAATTGGCGTTCTTTTCTGAATGAAGCCAGAATTGACAAAAGAATCGGATAACCCTGCAGGGTGTACAGCATCAGCAGGGCTAACAGCCAGAAGGCGATTTCCAGGGCGGATAAATCAGGCATGAGCCACCTTGAGCCATAAATCGGCCAGAGGCCGGGCCACCTGTTCCCAGGAATAGCGGTCTTCGATCAGGGCCCGTCCCTGTCGCGACAATTTCAGATATAATTCGTCGTCCTGCACGACTTTTACCAAGGCCTCGGCGAAACGATGCGGATTATCTTCGATGATTATATTTTCTCCATCGGTGACAGCCAGACCCTCGGCGCCCTTGGTGGTCGAGACGACCGGGAGACCGGCGGCCATCGCCTCTAGGATTTTTAGCCGCGAACCGCCGCCGATTCGGAGCGGAACCATCATAACCCGGGCGGCATTCAGATAGGGCTGAATTTCCGGGACGTCGGGATAGACCTTGACGCCGTCTTTTCCCTGTATGATATCAATCAAGGCCCGCGCCGGTTTGCGCCCGACAATTGTTGTTTGACACGGGGGCATGGCCGCAGTCAAGGCCGGGTGGATTTCGTCGGCATACCAGAAGAGGCCGTCGATGTTGGGATGCCAGTCGAGCGACCCGGTGAAGATGACGCCCGAACGTTTTTCGATGGGGCTTTCATTGACATAGGCGGCCGGATCGACGCCGTTTTCCACGACTGTGATATTTTCCTCGGGGAAAGACTGCGATAGGAGTTTTTTATCGTTTTCGGAAACGGTGACGACCTGACCGTAAATTTCATCGAGGCTTTCTTCGAGCTTTTTGACCTTACTATACTGGTTGCGATAGAACAATTTCTTGAAAAAGCCGGCGGCGTGCTCGGTGTAGCCGGCCCAGATATTCTGTTCCAGGTTATGCTCGGTCAGGATCAACCGCCGTTGATCGAGGCCGCGAAGGTTGCCGGTCATGGAAATCGAATCGCAATGAATGACATCGTAATTGCGTTCGGCCAGCAAGGCATCCAGGCGTTTGCGGTAGGTGCGATATGTGTAATGCCGGATCAGGTAAGGATCCCGCAGTACCAGCGACAGGAAGGCATCGCGGATTTTGAAGAATCGATTTTCGGCTTCGGGGCGGATAATATGATGCGTTACGATTCCGATCCGGGAGAATTCCTGCAGGTAGGTTTTGGCTTCGGGTGTGGATATGACAGTCAATAGTTCGATGTCGAACTGAGAAGCGAGGGCTTTCAATAGGTTGAAAGTCCTGATTTTGGCGCCGGTGACAAGGGGATAGGGAAGAGCGCCGGTTATGATCAATACCTCAGGCTTATTCATAGGGCGCCCTTTTCCGTTCGACGAAATCCAGAAATTTCGCGGCGTTGGCTCCTGCCTCGAATTTACTGCGTGTGACCTGTCCCAGCGCCCGACCCAGTTTCTGTCTCAGAGGATTATCCTCGTAAACAGCCGTTATTGCTCTAACCAGGGCCTCGGAGTCATTGAAGGGGATCAGAAATCCGCTCTGGGCGTCTTGAATGATTTCGGTTGCGCCTCCGGCCGGTGTGGAGATCGCCGGCAGATTGTATTTGCCGGCCTCCAGCAGGACATTGGGGAAGCCTTCCATTTTCGAGGTCAGAACAAAGAGATCGAGGTCGGCATAAAAAGCGTCATTGTCCTCGATCCATCCGGCCAGAATAATTTTATCCCGGAAGGCATCCGGGATCATCGCTGCCAGTTCATCGTGGCGGGGGCCTTCGCCGGCCAAAATAAACCGGATATCGGATGACGGGTGACCGGTGAGAATCCTGATGGCCGACTTGATCAGCATCTCCTGATTTTTCTCGATCGACAATCGGCCGGCAGTGCCGACAAGAAACGCTTCATGAGGAATATGAAAGCGGTCGCGGATGGAATTACGGCGTTCGGCGAGTTTGTCAACAAGGATACTATTGGGAATATATATCAGGCGGTCATCCGCCAGGCCGCGATTTTTCAATTCTTCATATTTGATCTTCGATACGGCCACGACGCCGTCCATTTTCTTCAGGAATTTAATATCGAGCCATTCGTAAAAGCGGACCTTGACGGTATTCTGCGTCCAACCGCGGGAGAAACTGATTTTCGGCAGGTGGAGCCTTTGGGCAAGTTTCAGGGCGAAGTAGTCGGCTCGATAATCATGACCGACCAGAACATTGAAGCCTTGTTCGCGAATCAGATTTTCCAGGGCCGGTAGGGAAGAAAAATCGAAGATGCCGGAGATGTTTATCAGGTGGGCCGGGATCTCCAGTTCTTTCAATTTGTCGTAATAATGGTTGCTGTCGGGGGCTTTATTCGTCACGAAGGTGGCGACCATCGATTCATGGCCGGAGGCGGCCAGCGATTGCGTCAGATAGCTGATCTGGCGTTCGGGGCCCCCGTAGAAATACGAGGAGCGAATATGAAACAACTTGGCCGGTTTCATCGCACCAGTCCGGCTATTTTTTCGACGATGCCGTTGGTCCGTTCTGCCCGCTGGATATGGCGATGGGTCGGGAGGGTGATAATCGATCGGGCGATATATTCCGAGTTTTCCAGATGGAAGCGGGCCAATTGCGGCAATTCTTTTATCTGATTCAATGGTGTGGGATACATGGTCGAGAGCCCCCAGCCCGATTTTATCGAACGGTTTAATATTTCAGTTCTTTGGGCCGGGTCGTCGATGAGTAGAGGCAATCGGAGAGTCCCGGGATGGCCGTCGATCTGTGATCGGGGGATTGATATTCCCTGTTTTCCATCGAGAAGCGAAAGATATTTCATCGAAATTTCGAGCCGGTCGGCATTGAGTTTTTCTCCGGTTCCAAAAATCCGATGGAGAAGGTGGATTTTGAAGTTCGAGAGTCTTCTTAAGTCGAAATTGGGATTATATACGCTTTTCCCCAGATGGAGGCCGGGCAGGCGGGATATGAGATTAAAGATCATCGGCCGGGTGAGACAATTGTACGATGCCGCTTTCAGCCATTCGGCGCCGCCGCCACCGGCTAGTTTGAATTCGCTGTCAAACAGGGATTTGATTCGGGCGGCCAGATCATCATCGTCGGTGACGATCAGGCCGCCGCCCACCATTGATAAATTTTTGCCGCGCCCGAAAGAATAAAATCCTGCCTTCCCTCCGGTGCCAAGAAATGTACTAATGGCTTTTATACCGAAAGCCTGAGCAGCATCGTCGATAACTATCACTTCCGGTCCGGCGAGGCGTTTGATTTCATCGATATCCAGCGCAATTCCAAATAAATGACAGACGACAACGGCCCTGATATCGTCATTCGTTTCCAGAGTTTTTTTCAAACCCTCAATATCATAACCAAGATCGTCGCGGCGGCTGTCGGAGAGAATCGGCGTCATGCCGGCTCGGACTACCGCCGCCGCCACCGTATAGCAGGTATAACCGGGAAGGACGACTTTGGAACCGGACGGCAGGGCCGCCTTGAGGATGGCATACAAGGCCACTCGACCGGATGCAACCGGAAATATATGCCTGACTCCCAGATAATTTCCGATTTCATTCAGGCAATCGGTTAACGGCATCGAAGACCACCGGGCGGCCATCGTCTCGCAGACCCGAAGATCGGATGCCACCGGAGTGTATTTTCGCAGAGAACTCATTATGGAAAATACCTCGCCAGCCGGGGGCCGACCAGTTTCGCAACCGTCAGGGGCATCTTTTTCCAGAGCGATATGGCTCTTTTATATTTGGCATTCTCCGGCTTGAGCAGGGGTATTTTATTTGGGTCGGAGGCGATGTAGTCAACATAGATGGGAATGATATCTGTGCCCCAGTTGGCCTTGTAAATGTAACCGCCGGAATCGAGAGCCGAACGCCCGAAGTCGAGGGTTTGAACCGGTCCATCGGCCAGTTGCTGTATCAATTCCCAAGTGAGGTAATAATTAGCCAGAAGATGTTTGTATCGGTTGGGATAACAGCCCCAGGTCATGGTGGCCCGGTCTTTGAATTGCAGAACCAGTTTGCCGCCAACCGGCTGTCCATCCTTGTAGGCGATCATCATCCGGGCGTATTCCGACAGGTGGCGAAGCACCGAGGCGAAGAACTTCCGGGGCATGACCGGTGTTCCATGTTCGGTCATGGCTCGCGCGAACAGGTCATAAAAATGATCGAGACGATCCTGCCCCTGATATGAGGTCAAACCCTCCCGCCCGGCTTTGCGGATACGGGTGCGCAACTGTTTCTTGAAATCTTTGAAGATATCCTCGGCCGAGCGGCCGGTATTGAGCCGGAAGGTGGAGCGATTTTGTCTGGTCTGATCGGCCATGGAACCGATACCCTCGGCGGTATGGCGCATTTCCAGGTAATCGGCCCCGGATTTTTCAAGCAGACGTCGCCCGGCGTCCACCAGAGCCGATTTGACGGAATCATTGTCCCCCAGGAGGCCGCCGTAATTTAAGAACGGCATCGAGACCATCGCCCGTCCGGTGATTTTCTGATCGAATAATATCATCGGCAGGCCGCCGTCGATTTTGCCATCGGTGCGATGAACTATCAAAACCGAATCGAGACCGAAGGTTTCCTTGAAAATACGACCCCAGGCAAAATGCTGGCAAATATCGGCGGCCGGATGGGACAGGAGGTAATCATGCCATTTCTGCCCGCCTTGGTAGAGCGGCATGATTTCGATCGCGTCGTTTTCCACTCCGGTTAAAATATCCTGTAATCGCATCGTCATTACTTACGATTCCGTCGATACAAAAAGCCAAAAATTCCTTCGATAATAAGCTTTCGAATATTTCTGCGCGCCACCCGCCAGCCTTCGTCCAGCAGGGACGAGGCGGTGACGATTTCGGGGTCGGCCTCACGAAGGAACAATTCCAGAAATTCCATGTCGTCGTCGGTGATCAATTGAGGGTGGAGGCAGATTGTATATATCGATCCGATCTGATCGAGAATCCTGACCCGGCCGGGCACCGACCAGAATATCTGGGGCAATTGCAGGAGGTTGCCGACCCGGCGCGGGAAGAGAAACATGCCGTCAGATATAATTCGGAAACCGGCGTGATTGAGGGCGGTAAGGGTGGCCTTGTCATAGGAATGCCACGGGGGGATGAAGGTCACAGGCTGAAAGCCGTAGCTTTCGATTATTTTGCGGCCCTTTTCGATATCAGCCAACTGGTCTTCGTATTTTCGTCCGGCGAATTCGGAGGCTTTATTGAGATTCAGAATGCCACCATTTTGGGTATGCTGAAGATGCCGGAAACCGTGCTGAGCGATTTCCCAACCGGCTTTCTGGAGTCGTTGCAGTTCGTCTATATATTCGGTTTCGCCCAGGTTGCCGAAGCGGATATTTTGATCCTGATTTTGGGGGATGACGCCGAGGACGGCGGGAATATCGTATTTGATAAAGAGATCGATCAAGGTATGATATTTTTTTTCGTCCTGATACGGTGAAACGTCATCCCATCGAATTATATATCTGGCTCTTGACATCCCTGCCTGTCCTGCTATCCTGTGGTTGATTGCCGGTCGGGTTTCCATCCGTCCCGGCCTAATTCGTTACAAAATAACCCATTATCAATAATTCGGTCAAGTTTGATATTTTGTTGAGTCGATGGCTTTGGGCGGTCTTAATTGAGGTCGATTGGCGGTTTTTAGACCATCGGCCGATATAATCGGGGAGATGAGGCCTGCGTTAGTGTCGGAGTAGATTTGGTGGCATTTTTGCAATGCGATAATTGGGCTTGACAGGCGGACAATTTGTATTAAATTAGGTGGCTTGAAAAAATGTTTTTTCCGGTTGTTTCTTGGAGACGACCGGGGAATATCAGACCGAAAATGGCGGAGTAGCTCAGCTGGTTAGAGCAGCGGAATCATAATCCGCGTGTCCGGGGTTCGAGTCCCTGCTCCGCTATTTTTTATT
>CAZGAV010000088.1:0-14903 GCA_964523575.1 uncultured Ignavibacteriales bacterium | reverse complement strand
CGGCGATCCGAAAAGCGCCGCCGGGTCGAGGTTGCCCTGTACCGCTTTATTCGGCAGGGCCGCAGCCGCCTGCGCCAGGTCGATCCGATAATCGACTCCTATCACCTCGCACGGGATATTGCGGACGATATCGAGATAAGGCGCAACGTTGTTGACAAAAAGAATCCGGGGCCGGTCGGCCGATTCCAGCTTTTCGAAAATACCGCTGACCGGCCCTGCCGACCAGCGCCGATAGTCATCCGGCGACAATATCCCGCCCCAACTGTCAAAAATCTGAACGGCGTCAACACCGGCCTCGATCTGCGCCCGCAGATATTTTGCCACCATATCCGAAAGCAGGTCGAACATCTCGGCCGCCGCCTCGGGATATTGATGGATGAATTTTTTGGCCCGGTTGTAATTTTTCGAACCCTGCCCTTCAATCAAATAGCAAGCCAGCGTAAAGGGCGAACCGGCAAAACCGATCAACGGCGTTCCCGGCAGAATCTTTTTGATTTCCCTGATACCGTCCAGAACGAAAGACAATTCGCGCTTGATATCGAAATCATGAAGCCGCTTAATATCCTGCGGGCCGGTAATCGGATTTTCCAGTACCGGGCCGCCTTCGGGGAAAGTGATTTTTATCCCCATCGGGTCCAGCGGCGTCAGGATATCGGAAAAAAGGATGGCGGCATCAAGGCCGAATTTTTCCACCGGCTGACGCACCACCTCGGCAATCAAATGCGGCGAACGGCACAATTCGGCAAAAGAAACTTTTTCCCGCACCGCCCGATATTCGGCCAGATATCGCCCCGCCTGTCGCATAATCCAGACCGGAATTGAGCCGGTGTTGCGCCCATAGCAGGCGTCGATAAAATTGTTGCCGATCAGGCCCACTCGTGCGCCTCCTGAGCTATGATGTCGGCCAGCTTTTCCGCCGCTTCATCGAGCATCTCGTCGGTATGCGCCGCCGATATAAAACCGACCTCGTATCCCGAAGGCGCCATATATATCCCATTATTCAAAATCGTTTCATGCATCCGGTTGTAATGCGAAATTCCATCGGGATCGATGGCCCCCGCCGATCGGGGAAGTTCTTTCTGAAAAACTATCCAGAACATCGAGGCCACGCCGGCGATATTAACGACATAGTTGCGTAAGCGCCCCAGGATATTGCTGACAAACTGCCGGTTCTTCCGTTCCAGGTCGGCGTAAATTTTACCGTCGGCCAGTTTGCTCAATGTCGTCAGTCCGGCCACCATCGCCACCGGATTACCCGACAAGGTGCCGGCCTGATAAACCGGTCCGATCGGGGAGAGCATCCGCATAATGTCGGCCCGGCCGCCGAAGGCACCGACCGGCATACCGCCGCCGATAATCTTGCCGTAGGTGATCACATCGGGATGAAGTCCGTAATAAGCCGCCGCGCCCCCGAGTCCCAGCCGGAACCCGGTGATAACTTCGTCCAGTATCAACAAAGCGCCATGCTTCTCGGTCAATGACCGCAACAGGCGCATATAATCATGCCTTTGAATCAAAAGGCCGTTGTTGGCCGGGATGCCTTCGATGATGGCCGCCGCCAGCTTATCGCCGTTCTTCTCGAAAAACGCTTCCAGGGCTTCTTCGTCATCAAGAGGTAACACCGCCGTCTGCCGGGTGACGTCTTCGGGAACGCCCGCCGACGAAGGCTGTCCGAACGTCGCCAGACCGGAACCGGCCTTGACCAGCAGATTATCGCTGTGGCCGTGATAACAGCCTTCAAACTTGAGAATCAGATCCCGCCCGGTAAAACCCCGCGCCACCCGGATCGCCGACATCACCGCTTCCGTGCCCGACGACACAAAACGGATGCTTTCGATGTCCTCCACATGGCTGACGATAAACTCTGCCAGCTTGTATTCCAGTTCCGTCGAGGCGCCGTAGGTCAATCCCCGGTCAATCTGCGATTTGACCATATAAACCACTTCGGGGTCGATATGTCCCAAAATCAACGGCCCCCATGAACAGCAAAAATCGAGATACCAGTTGTTATCGACGTCGATTAAGTAAGGCCCTTCGGAATCTTTAATAAAACGAGGCGTGCCCCCGACCGATTTGAACGCTCGCACCGGCGAATTGACGCCCCCCGGCATGACGCTCTCGGCCAGACTCATAAGTTCTTTGGATCGTTCTGTGCTCTGTGCTTTGACCTTCATATACATTCAACCTCATCGCCGGTCTATGGATAGAATTTGTCAGCCGTTTATGAAACTGAACAAAAAGAACCCGTGTCGGTTCCCTCCGATAACGTGGATTCTTCGATTCCGTATTGCTGAATAAAATACAGGAAAACGCATCCGACCGCCCGATTCAACAATAATTAGGCCCAAAAACAACATTCCGAAAAAATGGGATTAAACCGCTTCCCTCAAAGTGCCGCGGATTTGGTCCGCCTGCACCTCGGGCTGGCCGTTGATCATCTGGCGGCTCAGTTTCTTGATCGGCCCGAAAGTTGACTGCCCGATCAGCTTGGTCACCAGTCTGACGACCGCTTCCTGATCTTCCGGGGCCAGCGTCGTGATTTTCCGGGTGAAAAGATCGCCGAGAGCTTTCTGGGCCAGTTCCACCGATTCCTGATAACTGTCATTGAATATCGGCTTCAGGGAGACTTCGATACGATTGGAAAGATAATTATTCACGGCCGTGCGGACGATTTCGTTGGCCTTGCCGGCCTCGACAAATTTCTGCCGCAGACTTCCCTGGCTTCGGGATTTCAAAAGAGGAATATCGATCAGAGTGACATCCCCGGCATTGTCGAAATCGGTCGAAAAATCCCGAGGCACCGCCAGATCAACGCACACCACATGCTTTTCATTTCGACCCAGCCGGGTCAAAAAATCACCGCCAAAAATAACTTCCACCGCCGCCGTGGCCGATACGATCGCATCTACCGCCTCGGGCGCCGCCTGGAATTCCACCAATGATTTGGCTTCCCCGCCGAATTCTTCGGCCAGTTTATGAGCTTTCTCGACCGTCCGATTGACAAACAGAAGCTCGGCTCGAAGATTGCCCAGTATATAGCGGGCCATCTTACCCTGCATCGGTCCCGATCCCACCAGAGCGATTTTCGGATTGGGCGTTGTTTTGAGTGACTTACAAAGCTCGATCGAGGCCAGCGAAGCCATGGATAGTGAACCCTTGCCCAGAGACGTCTGACCCTTGACCTTCCGGGAAATAGCCAGCGCCTCGCGAATCAGGCCGTCCAGCATCGGCCCTGACAACCCGGCTTCCATAGCCTCTTGATGAGCATCCTTAATCTGGCCGGTTATCTGGTTTTCTCCGAGAACCACCGATTCCAGCGATGACGCCGTCCGAAACAGATGAGTGACGGCTTCTTTGTCGGTGAAGTTATAAAAATCATTGGGGAAAAAATTTATTGCTTTGCCGTCGCTGAAAAAATAATCGATCAGGCTGTGCAAACGGCGCGCCTCGTCGCTGTCGTCGGGAGCGGCGTAAATGAATTCCACCCGATTGCACGTCGCCAGGTAAACCAGCTCGCTAAGTCCAAGCCTGGCTTTGAATTCTTTTAATACTGCGGTACGGTTTTCTCTATCTATGGTCAGGTTTTCAAGAAGTGGCATGTTTTGTTGCCAGACCGAAGTTCCGATTATGCCCAATTGCATCGTTTTCTATCCTCAAGACTCTGATATTCAAAAAGTTGCCTCAATTTAAGGGGAATTCGAAAGCAATTGTCACAGCAATGTCACAGAAAACCCAAAAAGGCCCCAAAATCGTGAAAAAATTAACAAAATTAGCAAGGGGCAAAGCCATTAACCCCGGTTTCGAACCGGAAATTCGCTATGCACTATAAGATATTGTTAAATAATTACTTAAGTTGACGGAAAGGCTATTCCTCAACTTCTCCGGAAGGTGTAAATTTGTAGCCGACGCCCCGAATAGTATGAATATACCGGGGATGAGAAGGGGCGGTTTCGAATAGCTTGCGGAGCCGGGCAATAAAATTGTCAACGGTCCGGTTCGAAGGGTAAACATTATAGCCCCAGACGGCATCAAGAATCATGTCCCGAGGCACTACCTCATCGGCGTGCTCGGCGAGGAATTTCATAATCATGCACTCTTTCTGGGACAAATCTACCTTACCGGCCAGCCCCTGAGCTTCATACGATCCAAAATCGACCCAAAAATCGCCGAACTGATACCTGTTGACCGCCAATTCACTGGAACTGTACCATGTCTGACGCCGAAAAATGGCCGTTATTCGAAGAAGTAATTCCTTGAGATTAAACGGCTTGACCATATAATCGTCGCCCCCGGCCAGCAGTCCGGCGATACGGTCATCGTCCCGGTCGCGAGCCGTCAAAAACAACACCGGAATCCGCCCCGCCTCCTTGCGAATCGTCCGGCAAACCTCCAGGCCGTCCTTACCGGGAAGCATAACATCCAGCAAAATCAAATCGAAATTCCCCTGATGCCACAAATCCAGAGCCGTTTGCCCGTCGCCGGCCACCACCGTCTCATACCCGGCCATATCGAGGTTCAGCTTCAAACCGTCGGCGATATTTTCCTCATCCTCGACTATCAGAATACGCTTTTTCATCAACTCACCAATGGTAACCTGATAATAAAGGCCGAGCCCCGATCGGCCCCTTCGGATTTGACCTCGATTTTTCCCCCCAGTGCTTCGATAATATGGCGCACCAGATACAATCCCAGACCGGTCCCCTTGACCGCCCGACGGCTGTTGTCGGTTATCCGATAAAAACGCTCAAAAATCTTGTCCTGTTCCTCATGGGGAATCCCCACTCCCTGATCGGCAATGGTCAGAACCGCATATTTGCCGGCCTGAGACAAATCCACCTTGATTTCCCGATGGTCGCGCGGCGTATATTTAAGAGCATTATCGATCACCGCCCGCACCGCCCGCCCCAGGGCATGATAATCAGAACGAATTCTGATATTTTCTTCGATTTCAATTTTCAGCGAACCATGCTGACGTTCGATATAGGGGGCCAGCCCGTCGAGATACTCCCGAAGATCGCGGGATAGATCGGCTTCTGTCAGTTTCAACTCGTATTTTTCGCGTCCGAAATGGCTCGTCTCCAGGACATTATCGACCATACTGTCCAGCCGGTCGCAATCATCCAGCATTTTCTTGTAGAGCTGCTGGGATTGGCCCGAATCCAGTTTCCCCGAATCCAGCGTCTCCAGATACAGCCGCAATGAGGTCAGAGGCGTCCGGAATTCATGCGTCACCGAACGAGTGAAATTGATCTGCCGTGCCTTCAAATCCTCCGACCTCTGCAATGTCCGATAAATCATATAGGCCCCCGAAAGGACAATCAGCATGAAGAAACTGCCCTCGAAGACAAACATCTTCAATCCCTTCCGGGATTCACTCTCGATACGATCTTGCACCTCGGGCGCAATCTGAAACATGTCAGCCCGCACCCAGACCATATCGAGGCCGTCATTCTGAGCCGGCGGGGAAAAGATCAAATCCGGCGGCGTCCCGATCAGCCGGCGGGGATATTCGGCGTTGAAATAAAGAGTCAAACCCGGCTCCGCTTCATAATAAAAACTGGAATCGACCACCCCGCCGATTTCAGCCTTTCCGCTGTCCATTCCGGAAATCTGATATCCGACAATCGCGCTGTCCGATAACAGGTTAACCATACATTTCTTCAACTCGCCGCGGTCCTTCCCGGCCGTTATATAGGCTCTTCGGGCCAGTTCGGAAAGTCCTTGAAAATCGTGATTAACGCGATTGGAGATCGACTCGGCGCGAGCCGCCAGCAATTCGGTTCGATATTGATGAATTTGCCGGTTGAGATCGAGCTGATAGACAATCCACCAGGTCAACTGCACGATACAGAAAAGGATCAGGAAAAGGAAAATGAAAAGACCGAAACGAATGCCGTTGGAGGGATCGATAAGTTTCATTCACATCTCCGTCAAAGGCTCATTTGCCCGATAATTCGATAGGACAATTTAACCAGTTTTAGCTCCATTCCCAAACACCAATTGAAGATCGACGGCCGTTTCCGTTATTGTCCAATCCTGATACGCGCCGCGGCTCTGTTGATACTTGTCAAAAATTTTATGAACCCTCTGCCGTTGAAAACGTTATTCAAGACGTACGACATCCGGCCGCGTCGCAAAAAGCTCATTGCGCCGGACTGCCAAAAAGTGTAAATTGCACAGGCGAAACCGTGCGAAAGTGGCGGAACCGGTAGACGCGCTGGATTTAGGATCCAGTCCCTTGCGGGGTGGGGGTTCAAGTCCCCCCTTTCGCATATTACAGGATGGAGGAATGGTTGAATATTGAAGTGGTTCAAAAAGAAGGCCTGAAACGGGAATTGAATATTGAACTTCCGGTTGAAGTTGTCAATGAAGCCTACGAACAGGTGTACAACGAATATCGCCGGAAAGCCAAAATAAAAGGCTTCCGCCCGGGCAAAGTCCCGGTCAAAGTCGTTCGCAGTCATTTCAAAAACGAGGCCACCGCCGACGTCGTTGACAACCTCATCGGCAAATATTTCGGCGAGGCGCTGGAAGAAAAGAAACTGGAACCGATCGGAAAACCGGTCTTGTCCAAAGTCGATATCGAGGAAGGCAAGCCGATGATTTTCACCATCGGTTTCGAAGTCATGCCCGAAATCGAAACCGTCCATTACGAAGACCTGATCATCGAGGAGACTCCGACCGAAGTGCCCGACGATGATGTCAATCAGGTCCTCGAGCAGATGCGCAAGAGCAACGCCGATATCCGCGGCGTGGACCGTCCCGCCGATAAAAGCGACGTCGTTATCTGCGACATGGAAGTCCTCGAAGGCGATGTTGATGCCCAGGAAATGCCCCTCCAGAATCAGGAAATCGACCTCGACAACGAAAACACCATCACGGAATTCCGCGATGGCCTGATTGGCGCCAAACGGGACGACACCCGGGAAATCAAAATTACCTATGGCGACGATTACGGCGACGAAAAATTCGCCGGCAAATCGATCACCTATAAAATGGTCGTCAAGGAAGTCAAGGAACGAATCTTGCCGCCACTCACCGACGCTTTCGCCAAAACCGTGGGCGAGGGTGAAACTTTGCTCGAACTGAGACTGGCCATTCGTAAACATCTCGAAACCGAGAAAAAAGCCGAGGCCGGGCGAAGCGCCAAAAAATTGATTATCGACCAGTTGGTCGCCAAAAATAAAATCGACGTTCCGGAATCGATGGTCGAATCCTACCTCAACGGCGTTGTCGAGGATTACAAAAAGCACGGCGAAAAATTCGAAGAAGAAGCCCTGCGAACTCGCTACCGTCCGGTGGGTATAAATGCTGTGCAATGGTACATCCTCTTCCATAGCCTGGCGGTGCAGGAAAAAATTGAAGTTTCCCCCGAGGATACCGAAAACTGGATAAAGAAGTTTGCTGACAGCTACCGAATGGAAGTCCCCAAGGCCAAAGAACTTGTGGCCAAAACCGGACGGGCGACGGAAATCAAGGACGGCCTCCTCGAAGATAAGGTCGTCGAATTCCTGATGTCCCGCGCGGGCAAAAAGGGGACGGTTGAAAACAAGGAAGGAAAATAATGACTCTCATACCGATGGTAGTCGAAACAAGCGGCCGCGGCGAACGGGCCTATGATATCTATTCCCGTCTTCTCAAAGACCGGATCATTTTTCTCGGTTCCCCCATCGACGATAATATCGCCAACCTCGTCATCGCCCAGATGCTCTTTCTCGAAGCCGAAGATCCCGCCAAGGACGTCTTTTTGTACATCAATTCCCCCGGCGGGTCGGTCACGGCCGGCATGGCTATCTATGATACCATGCAGTTCATCAAACCTCACGTCGTCACCACCTGCATGGGGATGGCGGCCTCCATGGGCGCTTTTCTGCTGGCCGCCGGCACCAAAGGCAAACGAGCCGCTCTGCCCAATTCCCGCATCATGATCCATCAACCGATGGCCGGAACGCAGGGCCAGATCTCCGATATCGAAATCATGACCAAAGAATTTATCAGGACCAAGCAACGTCTCAATGAACTGCTGGTATTGCATACCGGCCAGCCGCTGGAGCGGATTGAAGTGGATACCGACCGTAATTATTTCATGTCGGCCGAGGAATCCAAAAATTATGGCCTGATTGACAAAGTGTACGAGTTTGAAATGAAAGGCCCTGACAAGAAATAGGAATTCAGGCGCATGGATGATGATTCAAAAACCACCGAACCGGTGGAACGATGTTCCTTTTGCGGCAAAACCGCCCATCAGGTAAAACGGCTGTACTCCGGGTACCAGGCCTATATCTGCAACGACTGCGTCACCCTCTGCCATGACCTCATGGCGGCGACGCCGGAAAAGGAAAGGAAAGACCTCCAATTCACCCTTCCGAACCCGTCCGAAATCAAGGAGTTCCTCGATCTGTATGTTATCGATCAGGAGGAATCCAAGAAAACCGTGGCCGTGGCCGTTTACAATCACTACAAACGGATACAGGCGGGCGAGGCCGTCGACGATGTCGAATTGGAGAAATCGAACATCCTGATGCTTGGCCCCACCGGCACCGGCAAAACCCTCATCGCCCAGACTCTGGCTAAATACCTGTCGGTGCCTTTCACCATCGCCGATGCCACTGTCTTGACCGAAGCCGGGTATGTCGGAGAGGACGTCGAAAATATCCTCGTCCGGCTTTATCAGGCTTCAAACTACGACGCCGCCAAAACCGAACGGGGCATCATCTACATCGATGAGATCGACAAAATTTCGCGCCGGGACGGCAACCCCTCGATCACTCGCGATGTTTCCGGTGAGGGCGTTCAGCAGGCTCTGCTGAAAATCCTCGAAGGCACCATCGCCAATATCCCTCCCAAAGGCGGCCGAAAACACCCCGAACAATCGTTCGTCAAAATCGACACCAAAAATATTTTGTTCATCTGCGGCGGCGCTTTTGAGGGTCTCGAAAAAATCATTGCCCGTCGCGTCGGACGCAAAACGGTCGGTTTCGATTCCGTGAAAATCGTCATCGAGGAAGACAAAGCCAAACTCCTCGGTCAGGTCGAACCCTCCGACCTCCTCGAATACGGTCTCATCCCCGAACTTATCGGCCGCCTGCCGGTCGTGACCGCCCTGCATCCCCTGAGCGAAAAAGCGCTTTTGCGGATTCTGACCGAACCCAAAAACGCGCTCATCAAGCAGTACCAGCGGATGTTCGAAATCGACGGCCTCAAACTGTCGTTCGAACCCGGTGCCTTGCGCGCCGCCGTGGGCGAAGCGGTCAAACGAAAAACCGGCGCCCGTTCTTTGCGCTCGATTTTCGAAGCCGCGATGCTTGACATCATGTACGAGGCCCCGACTATCCCGGAATTAACCGAGGTGGTCGTCACCGAGAAGGTCATCAGCCAGCGGGCCAAACCCAAGTACAAATACAAAGCCAAAAAAGGCAAGAAGTCCGCATAGGGTTTGCCCGCTTGTCAGAATATCGAAAAGGCTCGAAATCAATTCGAGCCTTTTCCATTTGCGCTAAAATTCATCTGCACTGATTACTCTTCAGGCATCACGAATATCGAATCATCGACCGGCTCGTTATGCTTCACCTCGGAAAATTCATACGTTGTCGATCCGCCCTTACGGCTTTCCATTAGCCGATGCGGAAACAGAACCCCGTCCACTTCGCGGTAATCATGCACTTCCCAATTGGGCCCGATACCGACCAGCAATCCGGTGGCGATATCAAAATAAAAAGGTCGATGCAACGCCGGCGATGCCAGGGAATACACCGTCATACCCTGCACTTCGGTTGTCCCCTCCGCCACCAGATCAGGGTAATATTCCTCGATCCGCAGGGCGTTTTGCGGATTCAATATCCAGTTAAGCCGCCATTTTCCAATTCGCTCATCCACCCGCACACCGCACCGGTCTTTGGCCCATCCCGTTTTGCCGTCATACCCTTCGGCGAATATCCCGCCATCGCTCCATTCTTCGGTATAACAGCTTTGCGGAATTTTGGACACGGCCTTGAAATAATGCGATTCAAATATCGATTGTTCTCTTGATGATAAATCGGTGATTACCTTTCCAATACAAATCCGCGTCTCTAATTTCTCGATCGCCGCCCGTCCTCCGAGGGCTTCGATATATCGATTGAGGATTTGCTTAACAGTGGGAGGCTCCTCGGCCCGAGCCAAATTCTGCAGGCCAAATAGAATTGCCCCGGCTACAACGGCGATTGTCGCGATTGAAGTAATCATCTTTGCTTTCATCCTATCCTCCTTTACCTAAGGTTCAGCATAGACAAAAGCATGACCCATGCCCACATTATAATTTGCTTATTGATAACGAGTTTTGGAATTGGACATCTTTGCCGCATGATAAAACCGTGTCAATTTTGACACAGGTGCATAATGGGCTGGATTTCAACGTTGCGAAGCCTTGTCGTCCTGCTTTCACAGTTGATAACTTGAGATTGCCGCGTCGCTTCACTCCTCGCAATGACGGAATCGGTCTTTGGCAGATGACATCGACGCTTTCTCTAAAGCAAATCACCGCGAACCCCGCTTGCGGGGTGTGGCGATCTCAGCACTGTACCCCGTCCATCCTACGTCGCGCAGGGTCCTGCTCCAATGAAGGAGCAGTGTGACCCTGCGCTTGGAAAAAAACCATCACGGGCAGGCCTCGCACGGTTCGGCGCCGCCCTTGAATACATAATTTATCAAATACACGGCGTCGGCCACATTGACGTCAGCGTCGCAGTTGACATTCCCTGCCTCGAGAATCTCCGGCGCCGGGCCGCCCTTGAAAACATAATTGATCAAAAACACGGCATCGGCGACATTGGCCATATCATCACCATTGGCATCGCCGCAAACATACGCGGCCAAAACGACGAATGACGCCGTCTCGCTCCATTCGCCCGGCTCAAAGCCGTCATCGGCGCGCACCCGCCAGTAATAATCCTCGCCGACCGTCATATCCGCCTGCGGCAACCACGATGATGTGGCCTCGGTTCCGGCGGCATGCCCCGAAACGCTGTCGGTAAGTATTGTCAACGACTCGTCGTCATAAATTTCATACCCATAGGTAATGACATCCCCCTCATTATCGGGGACGTTGCTGTGCGTCAATGCGAACTGCCCCTCGGTCGCTTCCTGCAAATCATCGGGCGTAAGGTCGGACGGCGTCGGAACCGAATTCATCCTGATCACCAGATACAGCCAGGGCGACCACAGCGCACCATTTGATGCTCGCCCTCGGAGATAATAAGTGCTCCCATCCTCCAGAAGACTTCCCGCATACTCCGTTTGCGTTTCCGATCCGGCGACCGGCCCCGAATCCCACATCTCGGCCGCCAGCCAATTATCATCGGTTCCCACCTGAACCTGATAATATACCTGAGGCGACAACCCGGCGTCGGAATACGACCATGACATATCAAAGGCATGATTGATAACATGACCGATATCCTCGCCGACAAGATGCAAATCGGCGATTTCGGGCGAAACCCCGGGGCGTTGATAATCGAAAAAGTCCAGAATTTTTGAAAAGATCACATACCGGTCGGTCCAGCGCGAATTGCCGTTGATGATGCCCTCGAATCCAAATCCGAAAAAGAGGCAGGTATAATCGCCGGAATATGAAACCGCCCCCAGATCCGCCCCCCCGATATACGCCAATTCCCCGACGCCGCCGTTGACCGCGGCCAGATGATCGGGAGCGGTCTGGTTATAAGCGCCGCCCGATCCGGTAATGTAAACCGAATCGACCAAATCGAAAATTGGCCCGCTGGAAACATTGCCCAGCACCGGGACCAATGAGGTGCTGAGATAGTCGGCCTTGAGATAATTATTGAGAAAATCGGGATCGGTCTGGGCCAGCTGAGCCGCGATTCCCTGTCCGGTGATAAAAAGTTTGCCGCCGCCGTCGAGGTACTCTTGTATTGCCGCGATATCCTCGGCCTCGATCGGCGGCCGATAATCCCCGGTGAACCATATAACCAATTCGTATTCCGACAAAAGCGCCGCGGTCGGAGCCGGCGGCGTTGAGACGATAGCCCAGGGAATTCGTTCCGCCATCAAACATTCAATATAGTAATCTTCTATATTATCGCCGTCGTCATCGTCGATCAGCAGGATATTCGGCGTCCCTAATCCCCGCTGGATGACATACCTCTCGACTTCAGTTCCGCCGTTGAAAATTATTTCCAGAATCAGCGAATCGACCCGGGGATAATAGTCGGCCGGGATGGCGAATTGCAGAGGATCGCCGGCGTTGTCGAGGGTATCCATCGAGGCCATTGCGCCCAGATAAGTGCTTCCATCAACGATCGTTATCATGGCATCGTCGCAGGACAGGCTGACGGTTACGTCGGAAATCGGCTGACTGCGGTAATTGATCACCGAGAAGGTCAGCCCCACGGTTTCCCCGCTTTCGAATATTCCGTCGCCGTCGCCGCCGGAAACGTCTTCAAGGGCGTAGCTTTCCACCTTGGGCGAAAACGATATCGGAATAAAATCAACCGTACTCCGGGCGAAATTGGGGACCGCCAGAATATTGTCCCGGAAATTATAATCCAGACCCGCCGGCTGATTATGACCGCTCGAAATCAATTCCGGCGGATTGGTGAAACTCCTGTCATAACGATAAACCCGGCCGCCGGTCGAGCAGGAAACATAAACATTTCCGGCATGATCCATAGTGATGCCGTCCATATACCCGAACGTGGTATAGACAAGATCGACCACGGTCGAATCGGCCAGGCTGATGGCCTGTATTGGCGCCGATTGGCTGTATCCCGCCGCGAGGAGACGATTCTCCCGGGCGTCGAAAATAATATCCTGGGTATAGGGGGCCAGCCCGACATAGACGAAAGCCGAAAGTATCTGCTGGCTGATTTGAATTTTATAAATCATGCCGTCGGTGTACACCACATATAAATTGCCCGACGTATCGGTCGTCATACCGTCATATGACCGCGAAGCCGGCGGCATCGGCATATCCATGAAAATTTCCTCGGTGGACAAATCGATACCGTAAACATGGGTGCCGTTGGATAAAAACAGCGTGTCGCCGTACATACAATTGCCGAAACAGGCGCCGAATCCGGACATGAAAATTTCCTGAGCGCCGCCGGTATCGACGGCGACAACTGCGCCGTCTCCGATATTCGACACCAGGTAACGGTTGCGGAGCGAATCGAAGGCGACGCTTTCAGGGTTATCGATGAGGTTTTGGGCTTGGGTGAGGGCTGTCAGAAAAACGAAAGAAAGGAATAACATGAGGCTTGTTAAGCGAAGTTCGCTGGACATACTACCTCCCATGGATTAATTGCCGGCATGTCTTCTCCTTATATTCGGTTCCCTCATGCGGCCGATTCTATCGCGGAAAACCGTCCAAAATCCGGGATCGGCCGTATTTTCATGGGCCGGCAAGCCGTCTCCTTTCTCGAAGACACCATTAGCCAAGGACTTAATATCGGCCGGCCATCCGTTTTATGGGGAGGCCGATACTGCTGTTAAACTGGAAATGCCCCCTTAATACCTGTCATGCCAAATCTAATTTCAACCGCTAAGGTCGCGTTTGTTTCACTGCCACCATTGCCCGATAAAATAGATTTTTGAGTCATCGGCCGAAAAAATGACATTGCGGATCAAAAACAAAGCCGGATAATAACCGGGGGTGATCGAATGATTATTCGAACCGTCGGCGTTTATCATCCACATATCATATTTCCCCTCGGTCCCGACCGCCGAAACGACATATACCAGCCGGTCGCCGGATTGCGACCAATTGGGGAATCCCTGCGCGTATCCCTGGGAGCCGTTGTTGGTCAGGTTGGTCAGGCCGTTACCATCGACGCCGATGATAAAAATATCGTATCCGCCGTGCGTATAGCTGACATCGACCATCCTTTCGAAGGCGATCGTGTTTCCGTCCGGGCTGAGACGGGGATCATAGTCGCCGATCGGCAGGTCGGCGTCGCCCCAAGTTCCCGCGCCGGGCGGGTCGGTTTGTTGTACCGGATTGCCCCCGAGGCTGTCGATCGACCATATTTGATAATTGCGCGTGAAGACTATCCGTCCGTTATCGCCCCAGTCAACATCGCCATCATGGCCGCCGGAGTTATACAACAGATGTTGATCGGTTCCGTCCGATTTCATCATATATAAATCCAGATCGGTAGCGCGCATGGAAAGAAAAACAATACTGGAATCATCCGGCGAGAACGACGGATAGGCATCGAAATAGCCATTGTCCGTGATCCGGGTCGCGACGCCGCTGTCGATATTCAGGATATAAATCTCCGACGTCGAATCTATGGCCGCCGCCGGCTGGGTTTTGACCGAAAAGGCGATACGGTTGCCCGAATGGCTGAGATTGATATCGACGATTTGGTCGGCACTGCTGTAAAGAAGCGATGTCGTTTCGTCGGCAAGATTCAGGGCATAGATACCCCATTGTTCCTGATGCGGCACTTCCTTCGTTTCGGTATTTGTGGTTTTATCATCTCCGCATCCGGACAGAATGATAGCCGATATTTCTATGATACACATTATCAATAGCCCGGACCGCATCAACCGGCGGTGCATTTTTTTATGAGTCATTGTACATTATCCTCCTGTAATTAATATTATAATCCGCCGGGGTTCGATCAGCAAATATTTTCATGAGCCCCATATCATGCACCGTATCCCGCCTGAAAGGTGGGTATTTTGTGGGCGGCGGGTGCCTCACCGCTTGCGGTGAGAGTTTATTCCACCAAATTACGCATCATCCACAAAATTCCGACACCATTGTCATCACTTCGTGGGGGGCAGATGTCCACATCTGCCCCCCAGTAACTCCCAAAAATCGGGGTCATGCGATGCCTTTATATTGTGGGAATGATTTTGATCGCCACAATATATAGCGATGACGATGCGGATTGGGGGCC
>CAZGAV010000087.1:0-14953 GCA_964523575.1 uncultured Ignavibacteriales bacterium | reverse complement strand
TTGGCGCGGGGGAAGCGTTCTTTGTAGAACATCAGGCCCTTGTCGCCGCCGAAGAAAATCTTGTCGCCTGTGACGCAGACGGTATGAAGATCGGTATCCCAGCCGCAGTTTTCGATCGACTGCCGTTCGCCGTCATCGTAGAAATACATCACCAGACCGCCCTCGCCGACGGCCACTCCCGAGGAGCGGTCGAACATTTCGACGGCGTATAGTTCGGCGGTCGTATCGATCTTGATTTCCTTCCAGTTGCGCCCGTGGTCAAAGGAGTAATCGAATAAACCCTTGTGACCGACCATGTAACCGTAATCTTCCATGAAGTCAAAGCCGAAACCGAGTTTGGAGCCGCCATAGGCGCCGTGAAAATAACGCACGCCCTGGCTTATGGAGTGAAAGGCCTTTTTGCTGGCGAGGAGATAGACTTTCCGAGGGGGACAGACGGCCAGATCGGTGTAGCCGTTCCCCAGCCGCCAGGGATGTTTTTTCCAGGTTTTACCCCGGTCACGGGATTCGAAAACATCGCCCTTGGCTTTGGACATACTGTTCAAGTCGTTGACGCAGGTGATTATGGTGCTGTCGTCGAGCATACCCACGCCGATGACGTCATATTTCATGTTGAGCGACATATCCTGCCAGGTCGCGCCGCCGTTGGTCGATTTCATAATCAGGCCCCGTTCGCCGACGATATAACCATCCCGGTTCAGGAAATCGATATCATGGATACTGCGCGAGGTCGCCTGAATTTTGCGCCAAGTTTGGCCGCCGTCGAAAGTGCTGAGGACTTCGCCGTCCGAGGTGACCGCCCAGCCCATCTGGTCGTTGTAGAAAAGTATTTTATTGATATCAGCCGTCGTGGGAACGTCAATCTTCTGATAATCGGCGCCGAAGGCGGAACATGTTAAAAGCAGGGTGAGGATCGTTATTATATGTCTCATGACAACTCCATTTTAACCTTGATAACCGTCAGCCGGGTTGTTACAATAAACGGTAATGTACAACGATTTCCGGCAGGTGTCAAACGGCGAATGTCTGCCCGGACGCGGTTTTTCCGCCCCCGAAGGATTCGATTTATTCTTTATACACCAGTGATCGACTCCGGCGGCGGACAATTTAGTTTTTGGGGAGGATGATTGTGATAAAATTCGACCGGGTTGATTTCTCGTATGGAAATCAGGCTCTTTTCGACCAATTATCCTTTCATCTCAAGCATGGGCAATATCTGGTCCTGTCCGGTCCGGCCCGGTCGGGCAAATCGACTATGGTGCAAATGATCGCGGGGATGATCGTGCCCGACGCCGGTGAAATCATTGTCGAGGGATTCGATTTGCGGGAGACCGTGAAATCGCGGAAAAAATTGCGGGAATTGCGGCGTAGAATCGGCGGCGTCGGCGGCATTTATTCGTTGTTGACCGATCGGACGATTCTGGAGAATGTCGCCTTGTCGGCTGAAATATCGGGGATACCGTCCCGAACGGCGCGCAAGAACGCCCTTGAAGCGTGTAGTAAATATCATCTTGGGCACGTCGCTTCGCATTTTCCCGATATGGTTTCCGAGGTGGAGCGGCGGGCGGCTCTGCTGGCTCGGGCCGAAGCGGGGCGCAAGGACCTGATCGTGGCCGATACGCCGACCGATGGTCTTGACGAAGATTCGGCCGGCTATATCCATGACCGCCTGGCGGCGCTGAGGCTGGCCGGGATTTCGATTTTGTACCTGACCTCCGGGCCGGGGCCGCAACATGGCCCCGATGAATACCTTCATTTCAAGGAAGGGAAATTGACGCCATGATACGCCCGGGTCGTTTTTTCAGGCAGGTCAGCCGCCATATCAAGCGGGAGAAGCGGCTGACGCTGGGGTCTTTCCTGGTTCTGGCCATCGCTCTGATCCTCATCGATCTTTTCTGGATCGCCTCGATCAACCTCAACCAGCAATACCGGCAGATTCTCAGTACGGTGAGTATGGAAGTCTTCCTGTCCGATTCCGTCCCTGACAGCGCCCTGGCGGCCATCGAGACCGCTCTGAAATCGCTGGATGATGTCGCCTCGGTAAACTTCATCTCCAAGGATGAGGCGGCGCAAATACTGGAGCAGGATCTGGGCGGGGGAATTATGGAGGGTCTCGAAGATAATCCCCTGCCCCGGTCGTTTATTATATTTTTCAGCCGGGGCCGGAATCTGGCTCAACTGGACGACCTGGCCGGCCGGCTGATGAAACTCAAAGGGGTCGATGGCATCGAATTCGGGCGGCCGTGGATTCAGAAAATGGAAAATATCGGCCATACCCTGCGCCGGGTCGGCTATGGCGTCGGCGGATTGATTCTCTTTGTCGTCCTTCTGACGATGGCCAACACCAACCGGCTGACGGCTCGAAGCAAGTCGAAAGATTTTTTTCAGCTGGGAATTCTCGGCGCCGGGCCGTCATACCTGATCTATCCTTTTATCGCCGAAGGTTTCCTGTCGGCCTTTATTGCCGCCGGTCTCGGCTGGGGTCTGCTTTATTACCTGACCGACAAGGTGACTTTTGCCGATTTCACGGTTATGTTACCTCAGCCGGTTGATGTCCTGATTTATGCCTTCGCGGCCGGGGTTACCGGCGTCATCGGAGCTTATCTGGGTATTCGGAGGTTGTGGCTCTCATGAAGCGGCGCTGGATGATATTGACAATTTTGTGCCTTTCGCAGGCGCTGGTCGGGCCGGTCTTGGGGGATGAATCGCTTAAGGACAGCAAGCAGGAACTTGACCGGATCAAAAAACAACTGACCGAAACCCGCCAGAAGGTTGACAGCCTCAACCAGCTCGAAGACGATCTAGCCAAGACCATCTCCGGTTACGGCGACCGGGTCAGCCGCAACCGGAGCGTCATCAACAAAACGGAAAAACAGCTGAAGTCGGTGCGCGCCGAGTTGAGTAAAAACAACGATAATCTCAGCCTGACCGAAAGCCGCCTGAAATCTAAAAAAGAGAGTTATAACAATCTCCTGATAGATTATTACCGGCACCGAAAATCGAAATCGGTTTTCGATAACTGGGATTTGGCCAGCGTCATGAACCAGCGCCGCATGGTACATTATCTGGCGTCCGTGTCCGGCCTTTCGGCTCAGGAAATTTCCCAGGTCAGCGATTCGGTACTGCTCCTGAGTAAACACCTCGACAGCCTGGAGCAAACCGGGTCATCGTTGAAACGTCTGCGCAGTGAGAAGCAGGCCAAGGTCAAACTTGATTTAACGCTCAAGGAAAAAGACGAAACCAGTCTCGGCAATGTCCGCCGGCAGTCGAATATCATGCAGGAGCGACTCGAGACCTTATCCGATGCCGCCCGCCGTATGGAAGACATTATCGCGGAACTGGAACGGGCGCAGGAAGAGCGCCGCCGCGAGGAGGGTGAAACGCCGCGTTATCGGGCCGCCGACTTCGCCCAATTGAAAGGCCGCATGCATGCGCCGATCAAGGGCAAAGTCATTTCCACCTTCGGCTGGAAAAAAGACAAAATCACTAATCTCTCGTCGTTTTCTCCAGGCATCGATATCCGGCCCCTGACGGGCCACACCGAGGTCCGAGCCTGCGCCCCGGGGCGGATAGTCTATGTCGGCAGGTTGCGCGGTTATGATAATTTTGTGATCGTGGAGCATGACGACGGCTATTATACTACCTATGCCGGGCTGGGCGAGGTCGATGTCGAGCTTGACGAATTGATCGACGCCGGCGACAAACTGGGAACGGTGTCCGGCGGCAATGTTCATTTTGAATTACGTCAGGGTCGGGAACATCTCGATCCGGTTTTATGGCTGGATATCAATGAACTTTAAGACGCTGGTCGGCCAGGCCAATGTTCGCGGTATCCTGACCCGCACCGCGGATCGGGAGCAGTTGCCCAACAGCTATTTATTCTGCGGGCCGGAAGGGGTTGGCAAATGGGCCGCCGCACTGGCTCTGGCCGCCTATCTCAATTGCCGCGACAAGCGGGATGGCGACAGTTGCGGACGATGTCCGGCCTGCGTCCAGGTTCGAAAACTCCAATTTCCCAATCTATTCATCGCTGTCCCGACGCCGCCGTCAAAATCGGAGGCGGAAGAGACAGCCAATTACTGGGAAATCCTTGAGGCGAAAATCGAGGAGCCATATTCTCTGATCGGGGGCCAGCGGGAAATGACGATTCCGGTAGCAACGGTGCGCACCATCCGAAGTAGTTTATCGCAGAAGGCATCCCAAGGCGGCAAGAGAGTGATCCTTATCGAACAGATGGATCGGATGCGCACCAACTCGGCCGATGCCCTTCTCAAGCTGATCGAAGAACCGCCGCCGAAGACATTGATAATTATCACGACCTCAAAGCCGGAACGGCTGTTGCCGACCATTATCTCGCGATGCCGCGAGCTTCGCTTCGCCCCGTTGGGAATCGATGAAATCGCCGCCTATGTGGATGAGAAGACCGACATCGGCGGTACCCGGGCGAATTTGCTGGCCCGGCTGGCCCGGGGATCGCTGGGGCGGGCGCTGTATATGGCAACCGGTGATACCGAACAGGATCGGGAAGTGGCCAAGCTGATTTTCAAGGGGCTGTTTATCTCATCGACTGCCGACCTGATCGCCGAGGCCTCGGAAATCCTCCCGCTTCGGGACCGCTTTCGACTCAACCGTATTATCGACGTCTGGCAAACTCTCTTCCGGGATATCATGGTTCTCAAAAGCGGGCGTGAATCGGAATCATTGATCAATATCGATTTTGCGGCCGAACTGGAAAAAATCGCCGGGCGCGATATCCCCATGAATAACCTCCTGGATATCCCGGCCCATTTGAGCGAAGTGATGCATGATATCGGTCTTAACGTCGATACGGCCAGCGCCGTAGGGGCCTTATTGATCGATATCAAGCAAAGTCTTGCCGTCTGATATTTTTCAGGATAAAATTCGAGAATCATCTGCGCCGGGGAGATCGACCGATCGGGAAATTATAGGGGACGATAAGGGAATATTCGAATCGTTATTCGACCCGCCCGATCCGGGCCAGCACAGTCCGAATACGGTTGTACCGAAAAGCGCCGACCAGAAAAGTGGCGACACCCAGAGGGACAAAAATCCATCCAATAATCTCGAAAATCAATTGATCGAAAAAGCGGATAAAGGTGACGCCGGCCACGAACAAGGTCAAAGCCGTCCGGACGTAGGCCAGAAAAGTATTTTGATTTGACAGCCGGGTGCGGTCAATGGCCAGGTAATCGCGCAGAATCATCCGTTTGCCGTCGATGGCGATATAAGCGTCTTTATGAATATTTTTGCTCTCGTCGAATAAAACCATAATGACCTCCTCCGATCGGGCCCCAATCAATACTAAATTTGTATTTTATCAAGGAAAAACCTTTAGGGAGCGAAAAAATTCCCGCAGGGGTCCCGCAATTAAAAAGGGGCGGCCATCGGCCGCCCCCGGTAATTCAGAGATATATAAAGCGTATGGGCCGGCGTCTATTGGCCGCCGCCGGTCGATCCGGCCGGTGGAACCGTCTGCGGCTGGAGCGGCGACGGTTGCATTTCCGGCGACGGACGCGACTGGGCCTGCATCAGCATTTTAGCATTGTTGATGACATCGTTGGCGATGGGGTCGTCCTCGTGATACTGCTTGTAATCGAGGGCCACGCGGTACATATCGGCCGGCCGCCGTTCTTCGGCGTACAGAGTCAGAAGCGACCGGAAGGTGTGTTCTTTATCGTTATTCAAATCCCAGGCCTCGGTCAGGTATTTCTCGGCCTTGTCCTTGTCGTCCATAGCAAAATAGACCATTCCCAGATACTGGTAGAAGAAGATGTTTTCCGGGTTCATGTCGAGAAAGCCGTGCAGGTAGGCCAGCATTTCAGCCTGTATTTCATCGCCGCGGGCGGTATCGCCCCAGCGATAATACATATCACGCTGGGCCAGGCGGGAGCGCCAATAGGAGGGGATTTCATCGCAGATTTTGTTGAGCAGAGAATCGGCTCGGGTCGAATCGCCGGTTCTCTTGATGAACGCCTGATATTCGAGCATTTTCTCCGGATATGAAAGGGCAATCCCGGTCGCGTTTTCGTTCTGGGCCACGGTGGTGTCGGAGAGATCGTCGTATTTATAGATGTCGAAAAAGAGCTTCTCCGTTTCCGGCTGATCGTAGGTCATATTTTTGAGTTCGGGAGTCAGCTTATAGACGATACCGACCCGTTCGAGCCGTTCCGGCAGATTCAGCGGCGATTCCCGCACATTGCCGGAAACCGAAGTGAAATAGATCGGGTCTTTCCATTTATTGGTCAGGATGATATTTTCCATCATCAGGGTCGCGACCCGCAACGGTTGATTGTTATACATCATCGGGAAAAGCCAGGTCTGCCGTTTGCGGACGGGGTCGTAGAAGGGCTTGTCCGGCCGGGCGATGGTCTGACCCTGGACAGTGGTGTCAACCCATAGAATCTGATCATCGGACAGGCTCACGGGAACGCGGCGTCTGATTCCAGGAGGGAGTTTGTCTTCGTCGGACAGTTTGTCCAGATAGGCGCGAATATCTTTATCGGCCTGAGAATTGACGAATTCGGAGGGGGCCATTAATTCGCCCGCTTTCTGACGGCCGATGGCTTTTTCAGCCACAAGGGCCAGAGAATCGAGATTGTATCCGGCATTATCGACCGAGAGGAGATCGAGATTGCTCAACTGCCATGAATACCAGTCGGTGTTTAAAAGCGAGAAATTGACGACCCGGATATCCTGCCGGATATTATAAATTTCCTGAACACACCAAATCGGGAAGGTGTCGTTATCGCCGGAGGTGAACAGCAGGGCGTCCTTGTCGCAGGAATTGAGGATATTGCAGGCGTAGTCATAGGCCATGCGATTCCGCGATCGGTCGTTGGTGAAATAATTGGCCCTGGCCGGAATAATCGGCGTCAGCACCAGGATCAGACTGGCGTAAACCGCCAGACGATTGGTCGATTCGCCCAGTTTTTTGGTTCCCCGGCGGATGAGTTCCATAATCCCGCCCATGCCGACGCCGATCATGAGACCGAAGAGGACGAAGGTGGGCGTGAAGAAGTAATCCCGGTCGCGGACTTCCTGATAAGCGTCTCCGGTGCCCGCGTTATAATGGGTGCCGTCGGCGAAATTCATATATACGACCAGTCCCACCGAGGCGATCAGGATCAGGGCGATGAAAATATACCCCAAAGGAGGGTTTTGGTAGGCCAGCATAAACAGCCCGAAAATACCGATGAGGAAGATCAGGGGGAAAATTGTCGGGCTGGAATACTGCGCTTTGAAGAAGCGCAGGAAGCCCATCCGGGCATGATCGCCGAATTGGTTGGCCCACGACCCCCGGCGGACAAACATCCGCTTGGTCATCGACATACTGCCGTACTGGGCCCGGTCGAGGAAATTGACGAAAGTTTTGAAACTGCGCGACGGGGTGTTTTCATCGATGATGGGATGGTCGGCGGAACGGATCGGGATAAAAATATGCACCGAAAAGCCGACGGCGCCGAAGATCATGATGAGCATGGCCAGACGCCAGAGTTTTTTATGATTGACGGAATAGACGATGGCAGTGACGATAGTCCACCCGATAACCGAATAGAGAAAAGGCATAAAGCCGATCATGATCGGGGAGAGGGCGGCAAAGGAAAGCAGGATCGGCCAGTTGATTTTGGCGCGCAGGACGAGAAGGAGGACGGCGAAAACGATGGCCGATAATCCGAGGAAAATATTGTAATTGGCGAAACTGCCCGCCAGGACGATGATCAGGATAAGTTCGAAAATAAAGAAGGCGGCGACCAGACCCCAGTCATTATGGGTGGCCGTTTTCTTGAGACTGAAGAAAATAGCCACGATCGGCACGATGAGATAAACGGTCAGGTGAATGCCGACCGAAAGCAGCGATAAAAAGGCCACCAGCAGGACAATCCTCTGGCCGGTTGGGTTGTACCGGTGATCAAACCATTTCAGGCCCAGCCAGATAATGGCCAGCATGAACATCATCGATAAGCCGTAAACTTCGGCTTCGACGGCGTTGCCCCAATTGGTTGCGCCGAAGGCCATGAACAGAGAGCCGATAAACCCCGCGGCGTAGGCGATGATTCGACCCAGCTTCTGACCTTCCTTGCCGACATACCAGCTGTTAACCAGCCGGACGACGACCAAGTAGCCAAAGACGGCGGTGAAGGTGGAGGAGAAAACCGAAACCAGGTTAATCCGGAAGGCGACATCGGCGGCCAGCGGCAGGAGGTCGAAAAGGCGTCCGATGAGTATGAAAAGGGGCGATCCCGGGGGGTGGGGGTTACCCAGAATATGGGCGCAGGCGATGAATTCGCCGCAATCCCAGTAGCTGAGGGTATGGGCGACGGTGGAACGGAAGATTATGAAACTGATAACGGCCACGACCACGGCGATCAGGGCATTGAGTTTATCGAATTTTTTACCAACTCCGACAGCCGAATCATCCACGGCAGCCTCCTAAAGAAAAGTATTTGCCAAGTCGATATTTATACAAGTAGTGTCATCGATCTTTCCAAAATAGACCTGAAATATATGTATTCGTTGGCATTACACAAGCTTTTTTGAACTGAAATTACACCCTCAGGGAGGTCGTTAATGTTATTCTGGAGCGCCATTCTCTTCTGCCTGGGAATCGCCGCCTTTCTGGATAGTCTTTTCAATTACGGTGAAATTTTCCGGAAAATAAACTCGGTCCTCTTTCTGCTTATTTCCCTGGCCATCCTGGTGCGAACGACGACCAAAATGAAGGACGCCAGGATTGAAAAATATCAGCAGGAAGTTCAAGAGCTTGAACAGAAGGTCAATGAACTGAGCCGCCAGAAGGAAAGATCCCTCTACTGATTGTCTTTTCGTGATTAGGTAAAAGCATCGACAGACGCCGGCGGTCAGGAATGGTCTGTCGGCATTTCCCGCCGAATAATACCGCGCACCTCCGCCGCAAACGGATAGGTGGCGTATTTTTCAAGCAGTTCCCGGTACAAGGCCAGAGCCTCGTTGCGCGTCTCATCCGACATCAGGTAAATATCGGCTTTCAATTTCAGACCATAGGGCAGGAAATAGGACTGCCCATAGAGCGCCGACAGGCTGTCTACGGCCTCGACGGCTTCGCCGTATCGCTTTTGTCCGGAATAGAGCTGGGCGAGACGCAGGTAAGAAATCGGCGCCAGCGAGGGGATACCGACCCGGCAGATTTTGGTGAGGTAATATTCCAGTGAATCATCCTGATGAGTGTAGCGATAATACTCGGCCGAGGAGAAGAGGTCGATCTGTTTGGGGGCCTCGTCGAGGGCCTCGGAAATGATCAGCGAATACTGGATGGCGTCGTTGACATAAAAGCCGCGCGGGTAGCGGCTGATAATCTGCCGAAAGCGGCTGGTGGCTTCTTTGTAATCATCGCGGAAAAGGTAAATTTCGGCCAGGTCGAAGTCGATCCGTTCCAGAACGTCTTCGGATAATTCCAATTGCTGTAAACTCTGGTAGAGGCTGACAGCCGAATCGAAATCGGCCTCCCGAACGGCGATATCGGCCAGCCCGAATCGGGCCTGAACATCAAAAGGGCCTCTGGCGAAATCCCTGGTTACGGAATTCAGGTATTGGGAGGCCTTCTCCAAATCGCCGAGATGATCTTTGTACAGGAGACCGATTTTGAGAGCGGCCTCGGCTCGATGGGCCGGTCGAAGCAGATCGTCGGAGACCTGCAGGTACAAATCAAGAGCTTTCTGATACTGCCCGGAGGCGACCAGGGCTTCACCCATAGCGAAATAAACGCTGTTTTTCAGAGTCGACAGGGGACGATTCCGGATAAAATATTCGCCGGCTTTAAGGGTATAGGCGAATTGACCCCGCTGATTGCATTCGCGCATGAAATAAACCAGACTGCCCCCCTGCCCGGACTCGAGGCTGTCCATCTCCTGGAAAAAGGCGAAGGCGCGGTCGTACTGGCCCTGCTCCAGAAGCAACATGCCGTAAGTATTGAGCAAATACCGGTTATTGGCCTGCTGGCGGATGCGTTCCGAAATGATGGTCATAACGGTGTCGGCCGATTCGGGGAATTTCATCATCGCTTCCAGCTTCTGGGTCGTGGCTCGAACGGCCGTGGTATCGCCGGCCATATATGTCAGGTATTCCAAAGTGGCGGCGGCGAAATGTCGCTGGGCGGCCTGGGCGTCGCCCATCCGGTCGGCCATCAGGGTGGAATCGCCGGTGATGGTCCGGGCCGAGTCGATAAATTCCGCTTCCCGGCGATAATGCCCGAATTTATGATAGATTTCGGCGATCGAAGAATAAGCCCGTTCACTATCCGGTACATCCTTGAGCGCCATATAAAAAAAGGTTGCGGCCGAATCGGGAAAACCGTTCAGGACATAGGCTCGCCCGATGGCGCGGAATATCTGATATCCGGGCGGCCCGGCGGCCAGTTGCCGTTTGAGAAAGAGCAGTAATTTGCTGTAATTCTTGGATTGTTCATAGCAGGCCACCAGCAGGCTTTTAACGCTCACGTTGTCGGGATGTTTTTCAATGAGGACTTCCAGCAGATCGGCCGCCTTTTCGTATTCGCCGTAACGCATCAGGCGGTCGGCCTGATCCAGGCCGGGCAGGGGATTTTTGTCGAGGAGTTGAACCGGGGAAACGGTGTCACCCTTTGAGTTTTCGATAATTATCGGTTGCGGTTGAGCCGAGACCGCCGAGGCGCAGATCAGAATTCCGAGCAGAACGGTTCCAACAGACAGTACTTTAGTTTTCATCCGGCTTCGATCCCATGTTGGAAATAGCCTTGAAATAGGCTTTTATCTGCTGTTCATACTGCCTCGGATAGCCTTCCTGAAGGTAGCGATTGAGGCGATCCTGCAGGGTCTCGGTTCCCTGACGGCCGTCATCTTCAAGCGGGCCGGGCGAGGCCCGGAAAATATCTTCGGCCGTGACGGCCCGTCGTTCCCGGCTGTAATCGCGCCGATTCATAGATTTCTGGACATCCAGCATCCGGGAATAAATGCGCAACTGGCTGTTCAACAGCTCGTCGCCGACCTGACCCTCATCGAGCATTTCCTCAATTTTTTTAGCCTCCTCTGACAAGGCGTCGAGCCGGCCCAGAAGTTCGCGGCGGTCGCCGAATTCCTGTTGCATTTCCTCAAGTGATTTACGGACCGTGCCCTGTTCGCTGGCCAATCTGCGGAGCGCCTCCCGCTGGCTGGCTGAAAGCTTGTCGCCGGGGTTGGAGCATTGCCCCTTGGTTTCCTGATTGATCTCGCTTTGCTTCTGGCATAACGACTGCATTTTCATGCCCGGCTTGTTGCAGGAGCCGCCCTTGTTGCATTGCTTCTGATTTTCCAGACCGTCGAGGAGCTTAATCGAGGCCCGGTTGAGATTGAAGATGGCGTCGCGCTGCGGATTCAGGGCTCCGCGTTTACTGCCGTTGCCGAGGTTGTCGCATGATCCCGACATGCTCTGCATACTGTTTTCGAGATAAGTCCTGATTTCAGCGGCCAGAAACGGCGATTGTTTCGACAGTTCATTGATGCGTTGCATCAACCCTTCGACCGATTCCCGCAGGATTTCCTGCTGGGCGGCCGCTTCGGACACCGAGGGCATCTGATAACTATCGCTGTCGCAAGCTTTGTATATATCCTCCTGTTTCTGCGACAGATAATTGGCATCGTCGATGGCGTTGCGGATTTCTTCGGCGATTTTCTGGCCGTCCTCGCCGGCCATGCTGGCCATCAACTGTTGCATCTCATTGAGCAGACTGCTCAATTTGCTGGAGGCCTCGTGGCCGGAGTTCATGGCCATTTCCTGTTCCAGTTGATTCAGGGCCTGTTCCATCTGTTGCATATCAGCCGGCGCCTGATTTTCCATGACCGCCTCGGTAAACTTTTTATGTCCCTCGGAATCCTTCTGAGGCGAATCGGCCAGCAATTCCTGAAGTTTTTTAGCTTCATCCTTGAGAGCGGCCATCTGTTTCTGCAATTGTTGTTCTCTCTGGGTCAGCCGGGGACTGCTGTCTTTGTTGAGTGATTCCTCGGTTTCGACGTTGACCCGATTTTGTTCCAGCAGGGCTTCCTCGACCATTTTCATCATGGCCGCCATTTTTTGCTCGATTTGCATTTTCTTAAGCAGATCGACGCTCCGTTCAAGGCGCTTGAGCATTTCCTCCTGACTCATCTGGAAATCCTTCATCGCCTTTTCCATTTCCTCCTGACTCATGTTCTTGAGAGCCTCGGACAGCTTTTTCATCGCCTCCTTCATCTGCGGCGTGGCCACTTCCTGGAATAGTTTTTGAAGCTCCATCATCTTCTGGAGAAGCTGTTCCGAAAGCAGGTTGTTGTTGTCCATCTGCTTGATCGACTCTTCCATCTGGCGGGCCATCTTGTCCAGTTTTTCGGCCGTCATCTGTTGTTGATCGACGATATTTTCGAGGTCCTTTTTCTGTTGCCAGTCAACTTTATCGGAAGCCCGGATCTGTTCCGCGAGCTGGCGTAGTTTTTCGGCGGCTTCTTTCTGCTCCTGAAGAACCTTTTCGGCCTCAAACACACGCCCCTCCTGCTGGGTTTCGGTCTGCATCACGATTTCGTCAATCGAGGGCAGGCGGGCGGCGTAGACCCGGGTGCTGGTGACCTTGGGCCCGTTGATCCGGTCGTTATCGGCCAGTTCGAAGTGGTAGAGAATATAATCGGACGGCAGGAGATTGAAGGGGTCCAGGTCCCAGTTGAAGGAGACGTCTCCCTCGGTTTCGATCTTATCCGAGAAATTGATCACGGCCACGTTCTCCGAACCCTTGCGACCGCCGGAGATGACCTGATATTTGAGGACCAGCGAGCTGAAACCGAAATCGTCGGAAATATGCAGGCTGAACGGAATCATCATATTGTCATTGAGATTCAAATCGAAACCGGGGTAGAGGACATTGATGACCGGGTACTCGTCGGGCACAGCCGTAACCATGTACTCGATCGGATCGGGGTTCTGCTCGCCCTGCCGATCGATGAGGCGGATATGATAGGAGAAATTCTTGTCAACCGGGAGGGCGGCGATTCCATGATCGCCGTCGAATTCGACCCGAACCCGCGACGAATCGTCTTTGATAAGATAAGCTTCGTCAATCTCGCGGTTGGCGCCGATTTCAAGACTGGCCCGGCTACCCACGAGCGCCGCAAAGGCGCCATTGTTTTCCTCAAGGGTCAGGGGCTCCAATCGTGAATAAGCGGGGAAGGTAACGGTTAGTTTCAGGTCGGTGACCCGCGGCCGTTCGACGATATTTATGGCGTAAGTGTCCGACCGGACGTCGCCGGCGACGATGTAATAGTCCAGCGACCGGCGAACCTGCTTAAGGGTCATCGCAAAGGGCAAAGAATCACCAACGGCGGCGGCGAAAGTCTGCTTGCGACTCAGATTCAATTTCTCGGACTGCCAGCGTCCCTCGGCGAATTTATAATAGATTTCGGCTTCATCGGCAAAGCCGCCACCCAGGAGGGCGCCGCCGATTTCGATATCGCTGTATTTGACCCGTTCAGCGTTTCCGGGTGAGACCGCAAGTTTGAAACCCGGCGGCGGAGCGACGACAGTTGTCGGCTGAGAATAAACCTCGATTGCTTTGGAAAAGATACCGGGAACCAGAATCCCGATCAACAAGGCCAGAACCGCGACGACGGCCCCGGAACGGAGCCGGGTCCAGATCGGGTACCCGGAAACGATTTCATTGAAATTTATGCCCGAGGTCATCTCCAGGGCCTGCCGCCCGGTCATATCGACCAGAATTTTGGAGAAGTTGGTGCGGGACAGATCATAGTGGCGGAATTGCAGAGCCGCGATCAGCCGGCCCTTGAGGTCGGGGTGATTTTTTTCGATCTGCAAAGCGGCGCTGACGATATTCCTCTCAGCGCGGAGAGGGATGACCATATATCGGTAAAGGGCGTAAACGACCAGTCCCAGGGCGACGACCATCAAACCCAGCTTGACGGGAACGGGGAGAATAAATAAGGCGGCGGCCGACGACAGCAACAGGAAAACGCCGACGCCGGTTGAAATCAGGGCGATAATTCCGGCGGCCAGAAGCACCGCCCGCTTTTTTCTGATAGCTCCCTTGAGCCTTTTTTCCAGTTGTCTGAGTTCTTCCATCGTTACCTCGGCTGGGCGAAGTTTATATTATAAAGACGGCAAACGGCGAGTATAAGTTTAGAATGCCATCGCATATGCTACGATATTAAGGCCCATTTTGAGGGCTTCCAGATGTTTCTCCGGGGGATCGTTGTAAACCTGAGGATCCTCCCAGCCGTCCCCGATATCCGACTCATGGAGATAATACAAAACGAGGCGGCCGTTGATACTGATACCCCATCCGGTGGCGGCTTTTTTATCATGCTCATGAATCTTGGGCGGGCCGTTGGGAAAATCGAAAAACGAATGATAGATCGGATGATCGTAGGGAATTTCCTCGAATTTCCGCCCCGGGAACAGGGTCGCCACCGCCTGACGGACGGAAGTGTCCATACCGTAGGAATCGTTGATGAAAAGGAAACCGCCGGATTGCAGGTATTGACGCAGGCGTTCGGCCTCGGTCTCGGTGAATTTGATCGTCCCGTGGCCGGTGGCAAATAAGAAGGGACAGGAAAATAAGTCCTGATCATCTATTTTAACCCGTTTTTCCTCCGTAACCACGGGCCAACCGGTCTGTTCTTTGATGAACTGGATGAGATTCGGCAGGGCCGAATTGCCCAGGTACCAGTCGCCGCCGCCGCTGTAATGCAGGCGGCCGATTTGCAGGGCGAGGGGATCGATTTTCTCCGCCTGTTCCTGTCGGGCGTTGGTTATCACCGGAGGCAATTGCCCGCTCTGCAGAGGCAGAGGCCGATCCTGCGCGATCACGAGGGCGAACGCCCCGAACAAGATCAGGGCCGCCAGGCCGATAATGAAAACAGTTATCCGTGCCATACTATATCTCATTATACAACAATTCCGCCGTTTG
>CAZGAV010000086.1:0-15071 GCA_964523575.1 uncultured Ignavibacteriales bacterium | reverse complement strand
ACGGCAAGCTGGTGGCGCGCGGCGAGACCGATTCGCCGGTTTGCACCAACTGCCATGGCGAACATGGCATTATCTCTCCCAGTGATCCGCAGTCGCCGGTCAGCCCGGCCCGAGTCGCCGAGGCGACCTGCGCGCCCTGCCATGAATCGGCCTTTCTCAACGAAAAATACGGCGTTCCCACCAGGCGGCTGGAGACCTGGGTAGACAGCTATCACGGATTGAAGAGCCGGGCCGGCGACGCTACCGTCGCCAACTGCGCCTCCTGTCATGGAGCACATCGCGTCCTGCCGCAATCGGATCTGACGTCGTCGATTAATCCCCGCAACCTCCAGAAAACCTGCGGCAATTGCCATCCCGGCATTTCGATCGCCATGGCGGAAACGCCGATTCACTCCACGCCCGGTATTTCCCAGACACCGTTCGCGCGGGTTATAGCCCAGATATACATTGTCATAATCGTGCTGATAATCGGCGTCATGATCCTGCACTGGCTGATCGATCTTCGCAAACAGATTCATCTGGTCAACCTAAAAAAGCAGGTCAAGCGCATGACCTTCAATGAGGTCTGGCAACATTTCTTCCTGACGGCGACTTTCACGACGCTGGTGATCACCGGGTTCTCATTGAGGTTCTCCGAGGCTTTCTGGGTGCAATGGCTGTTCGGGTGGCAGGGCGGTTTCCCACTGCGCGGAATCATCCACCGGGTGGCGGCGGTGATTTTCATCCTCACGGCCATCTGGCATGTCATGTATCTGACGACCCGTCGCGGCCATGTCTTTTTGAAAGATATTTTCCCGCTCAAGAAGGACCTCGACCAATTTTTCGCCATGATCACGTACAACCTGGGCCTGCGCAAAGAAAAACCCCGCTTCGAGCGCTTCAGTTATATCGAGAAGGCCGAATACTGGGCTCTGGTGTGGGGTTCGGCGGTTATGATCGTCACCGGATTACTCCTCTGGTTCGACAATATCGCGGTCCAGTGGTTCCCCAAAGGTTTTCTTGATGTCATGCTGGTTATTCATTATTATGAAGCCTGGCTGGCGACACTGGCTATCCTGGTCTGGCATATGTACTCGACCGTCTTCAGCCCTCATGTTTACCCGATGAATCCGTCGTGGTACACGGGCAAGATGCCGGAGGAATGGTACCGCCATGAACATCCGGGCGATCCGATGCTGAAGGAAATCACGGAGAAGGAAACGCCGTCGGGAAATCGGAGTCATGAATCCTGAAAGCCGGCCTTATTGCCGGGGCGGGCGACGAAAAGGTAAACGAGATAAAGGCGAGAATGATTTTATATCATCGCATGAGGTAAGACAAGCATGAATAAAGCGGTCACACGACGGACGCTGTTGCGTCATCCGATGGCGGCCATCGGCGGCGCCTTGCTTTTGGCTGGCGGAGCGCTGTTCATTGTTCTTCTGATGATCGATTTTACCAGCGGAGCGCAGAACCCGTATCGTTCGCTGGTGACTTTTGTCGTCGCGCCGTTTATTGTCACGGTCGGATTCGGGTTGTTTCTGGTTTCGGTCTGGGTGCAGGTGCGGGCGGCACGGCGGCGAGGGGAGACGGTCCGTTTCAATCTGACCATCGATCCCACCGATCCGGCCTACATGAAGAACCTGTGGCTGTTTCTGGGGCTGACGGCTTTTTTGGTCATCATCGTCATTTACAGCGGGACCAAGGCCTACGACGCCACCGATTCGGTCGCTTTCTGCGGATCGACCTGTCATACGGTCATGCAACCGGAAAATGTGACCTATCACAATTCGCCTCATGCCCGGGTGCCCTGTGTCGATTGCCATATCGGCCCGGGGGCGTCATTCTGGGTCAAATCGAAGGTCGATGGCCTGCGCCAGGTATGGAAGACGATGTTCAACACCTATGAACGTCCGATCAAAACGCCGATCGAGAATCTGCGTCCCGCCCAGCAAACCTGCGAAAAATGTCATTGGCCGAACAAATTTTACGGCGATAATCTGGTCACGCATACCTTCTACCGGACCGATGAAAACAATTCGCCCTGGACGATCAATATGCTGGTCAAGATCGGCGGAGGCAACCCGCGGACCGGCGCCCTCGAAGGAATCCACTGGCATATGGTGGTCTCGACCAAAATAGAATATATGGCCACCGATTACCGGCGTCAGAATATCGCCTGGGTGCGGGCCATAACGCTTGATGGCGACACGGCTATCTTCACCCGTCCGGGTGAGAGCGCTCCGAATTCCGACAGCGCCGAAATCAGGGCCTTCGACTGCATGGATTGTCATAACCGCCCCAGTCATGAATTCACGCCGCCGGCGGTGTCATTGAACCTGGCCCTTTCGTCCCGGCAGATATCGCCCGATCTTCCTTATATCAGGAAAGAGGGGCTCGATCTGCTGAACGCCGAATACGAGTCGCGGGAGCAGGCCGATACCGAAATTGGGGCGCAATTGGTCAAATACTATCGCGATAATTACCCGCAGGTGGCCGATTCCAATGCGGCTGAAATCGAGCAGGCCCACCGGGTTCTGGTGGATATTTTTAACGAGAATTTCTTCCCCGGCATGAAAACCGATTACCGGGGGCGGTTCAATAATCTCGGCCATTTCGTTAACGACGGTTGTTTCCGGTGTCACGACGGCGTCATGAAGGACGCCAAGGGTAATGTCCTGTCACGCGATTGCGACGTTTGTCACCTGATTGTCGCGGAGGGGCCCTCGGAGAACGTGGACGATCTGGAAAGTAAACTGACCGGTCTGGAGTTCAAGCATCCGGAAGATATCGACGAGGCCTGGAAGGAAATGAAGTGCACCGAATGCCATGACCCGGAATCGGGGTATTAAGCCGGCCGCTTCAGTGATGCGATATGTTAAGGAAGGGTTTAATGGTTTTTAGCGGCGAAGGCCGACCCGGTGACGGCTCCGGACAGGGGCCGATTTCGGCGGGTCGTATGAAATACATATTGATTTGTCTGCTGGCCCTCGCGGCCGTGTTGGCGGCGGCGGCCGATTTATCGGCCCAGAGTGTCGATGAATGTTTCATGTGCCACGACGATCCTTCGTTGACCAAGGAACGCGACGGTCAGGAAGTTTCGCTGGATGTCAATCCCGAAAAATTCGGCAAGTCGGTTCATGGCGATCTGGAATGCGTCGATTGCCACCAGGATCTCAGCGGCGTCGAGGATTTCCCTCACGCCGAAAATCTGGAGATGGTCGATTGCGGTTTCTGCCATGACGAGATCGCCGCCCGGTACGCCGAGAGCCTTCACGGTCAGGAAGTCGCCAAAGGGGCCAAACTGGCGCCCCGTTGCTGGGATTGCCACGGTTCGCACTATATCGCCCCGCACAATTCGCCGGAATCGAACGTCACCAAATTCAAAATCCCCTTCATGTGCGGGCGTTGCCACAAGGAGGGGACGCCGGTAACGAGGACTTATAATATCCCTCAGGACAGCATCCTGACCCATTATTCGTTTTCGATTCACGGCGAGGGTTTGTTCAAAAAAGGCCTGACGGTGGTCGCCGTTTGCAGCGACTGCCATACCGCCCACCATGTTCTACCGCATACCGATCCGCGCTCGTCGATCGCCCGCGAAAATATCGCTACCACCTGCCAGCAATGCCATCAGAGGATTGAACAGGTCCACGTCAAGGTTATCAACGGCAAACTCTGGGAGCAGGAGCCGAACAAGGTGCCGGTTTGCGTCGATTGTCACGAACCGCACAAGGTTCGAAAAATATTTTACGACGAAGCCTCCAATGAAGAATGCCTGGCCTGCCATGCCAAGCCGGATATCAAGATGATCCGCGACGGCCAGGAGGTGTCATTGTCGGTCGATTCCCTGACTTTGCACAGTTCCATTCACAGCGGCGTCACCTGCGCCCAATGTCACACCGGCGTCAGTCCTCATCTGGCCCGGCCCTGTGCCACGGTGGTTCCGAAAGTCGATTGTTCCAACTGTCATCCGCAGGTGGCCGAAACTTATGCCACGAGCACGCACGGACAGTTGGCCGATCGCGGCGATCAGCAGGCGCCGAAATGCACCGACTGCCACGGCGACCATAATATCCGGGGCCATATCGATCCCGAGTCGCCGACTTTTCCGACTCATGTACCGGCGTTATGCGGCGAATGCCATGTAGCCGGCGGCGTGGCCGCGGTTCGGCGAACCAATCGCGGGGAAGAAGTGGAAGCCGACCTGTACACCATGAGTATCCATGGGAAGGGGCTTCTGGAAAGCGGCCTGGTCGTGACGGCCATGTGCACCGATTGCCATACGGCCCATCATGTTCTGCCCCAGGACAACCCGGCCTCAAGCGTTTATCACGGCAATATCCCGGAGACCTGCGCCAAATGCCATGAGGGTATCTACGAAAAATACGTCAACAGTATTCATTCCGCCAAGGTCAACCACACCGACAAAAAATTGCCCATCTGTTCCGACTGCCATCAGTCGCATACCATCACCCGCACCGATACCGAGGGCTTCCGGGAAGAGATTATGAATCAATGCGGCGGCTGTCACGAAGATGTCACCGCCTCGTATTTCAACACCTTCCACGGCAAGGTCTCGAAGCTCGGTTATGCCGCGGCGGCCAAGTGCTACGATTGCCACGGGTCGCACGATATCCTGCCGCCCGACGAGCCGGGTTCGCATTTGTCGCGGCAGAATATCGTTTCCACCTGCGGCAAATGCCACCCGGGATCGCACCGCCGCTTTGCGGGGTACCTGACCCACGCCACGCACCACGACCGCACCAAATATCCGTTCCTTTTCTACACCTTCTGGTTCATGACCATCCTGCTGGTCGGCACCCTCATCCTCGCCGGAATTCACACGGCCCTGTGGTTGCCACGCTCGTTCCAGGCGATGAAACAGCATAAAAAGCTCCGGATGCAGTATAAGGGCCATCTTGAATACCGCCGTTTCAAACGTCTGCACAGCATCCTGCATATTATGGTCATTATCAGTTTCCTGGGGCTGGCCGTGACCGGCATGACGCTCAAGTTCTCATACCTCGGATGGGCCCAATGGCTCTCGGGGGTTCTGGGCGGTTTCGAATCGGCCGGATATATTCATCGGATCTGCGCCGTTATCACCTTCTTCTACTTCGGCGCCCATATCTTCGACATCCTGCGGACCAAGTTCAAGGAAAGGAAGCCCTGGAAGCAGGTTTTCTCCGGTTCCAGCACCATGCTTCCGACCAAAACCGACCTCAAAGAATTCATCGGTTCCCTGAAATGGTTCGTCGGCCTCGGCCCCCGGCCCAATTACGGGCGCTGGACCTATTGGGAGAAATTCGACTATTTCGCGGTTTTTTGGGGTGTAGCCGTCATCGGCACCACCGGTTTGATGCTCTGGTTCCCGGAGTTCTTTACCCATTTCCTACCGGGTTGGATTATTAATGTGGCGACCATTATCCACTCCGATGAAGCCCTTCTGGCCACCGGCTTCATATTCACCGTGCACTTTTTCAACACCCATTTCCGGCCCGACAAGTTCCCTATGGATACGGTGATCTTCACCGGCCGGGTACCGGTCGAGGAGCTCAAGCAGGATCGTCCGCGCGAATACGAAGAGTTGGTCAAGTCCCGCCAGTTCAAGAAACATCTGGCCGAACCGTTGCCGCTGGTCGTGGTCAAGACTATCAAAGTCTTCGGCACCATCGCCCTGTCCATCGGCCTGGCCCTGGTTTTGTTGATTATCTACGCCGAGATCTTCGGGTATAAATAAGACCCGGCGACCTCGCGGCTGCAGGCATGATCTTCGGCTTATATAGAATAGAGATAAAAAAAGCGCCCTCCACCGGAGGGCGCTTTCGTCATTTATGAAATCTCTGGTCGATTCTCTGATGTAGCCCGCTTACTTCTTCTCTTCCGTCTTGGCTTCCTTGGTCGGCATGACATGAACGCCCTTGGCGACCATCTTCGCGAAGTTGAAATCCTTGGCGGTGGCGGCCAGAGCCGGGGTCGGGGCCTTGTCGTTATGACACTTCAAGCAGGTTTTCTCATCGGGCATCTGCAGACCGTTGGCGATTGCTTTTTCCTTGTCCTTCATGATGGACATGCTCTTGTAGTCGCTTCCCGGACCATGGCAGGCTTCGCACTGAATACCGGTGAGGAGTTCGCCGGCGGCGTCGGTGCCGGTGGTGTAAAACGGAATCAGGGCCTTGTCTTTTTTCTGTTCGGCGGTGAGGTTATCCCAGGCGGTGGCATGCTTGGTGGCCGCCCATGAATCGGCGATGCCGCTTTTCTTGTGGCACATCATACATTTCTTGGCGCCGATATACTCATGCTTGACTTCCTTGGTTTCCTGGGCTACGGCCAGGCTGACAAAGGAAGCGATTAGAACCAAGCAAACGGTAACAGCGATTATCCTTGCGCGCATATTTCCTCCAGCATTTAGATTCCTGAGATCGCCGTACTTGACGATCGGTTTTCAATTGTACACCGAATATATAATAATGGATGAAAAACCTCAAGAGTAAATACTTTCAAGCCGAAAAAAAACGAAATTTGTCCTATATTAAAACAGGGTATCGCTCCTGTAAACCGCCTTTCGAGGCCCCGTATATGCCTCTTAGGATTGTAAGGCGTTGATAACAAATATGTTAAATGTTTTGATCAATATCTAAAAACGGTCGAATATCACATTTTCCGACCGGAAATCTGAACTTTGCCGTTATCCAGAACTAAAGTTCCATCTTCTTTAAAGGTGGCGGTGGTCAGCGTCCCGTCCCGAAGGCTGAAGCCCGCGAACCGGTTTTCCGACTGGGACAGGAAATCCTTAGTCAGAGGACCGGTCGTCGTCATACCCCCGCATTTGCCGGCCATCCAGAAAAAGCGGCAAAAGGGCTGGTCGTTTTTGAAAAGGAGCCGGCAATAGGTCTGGGCGCCTCCGGCGGCGACCGTTCCCTGAATTTTTATTCCCTCAAATGCGCCCAGCGAATCGAAAGCCTGCCACCATTCACGGATCATCGATTTCCACATATTCTCGCCCGGGGCTTCGTCGAAATTAGCGGCTGCCTCCTGAAATTTACCTTTGCTCATCAGGTTAACCGCCTTTTCGGTCATATCATTATATTTGGGCAGGCGATCGGCGTAGGGCGAGGGGAAAAGGACGTCGGTTAAGGCTTGTCCCATCGGCGATAATCTCATTATACCGTTTTCGACGAACACCGTGATTTGACCTTTTCCGGCCCGGTAATCACCGGCCCAGCGGTCCATATCGGCTGGTGATACGTCAGCTGTCTCCGGCGGCATCGTGATTTCCCGGCCCATGGCCATCCGGGCCAGATTTTCGGCCACATCATCCACCGGCAAAGAACCGTCGATCGTGGCGTTGGAAAAAACGATACAGACGATATTATCCTGAACATAGAAATAATCGGCGCAGCTCCAGCCATGGGGCATGGCGCCGCCGTTGTGCCAGATCAGCGTATCGCCGGGGCCGTATTCCTGAACCACCCAGCCGTAGCCATAAAAGCTATCGCCGTCCGGATATTCCTTGATATAGGGCGTGAACAACTTTCGGCGGGCGGTTTCGTTCAGAATTTCGCCTTTATGAAGGGCCAGATACCAACGATACATGTCGGCCGGAGTGGACAGGATGCCGCCGTTGCCTTTCAGGTTGTAATATTCGTCGGGGCGGTCGAGGGGCGAGGGGTAGCTCATATCTTTGTTCTGGGAACGGGCCACAAGCGAATCGGGCACATCGAGCAGTTTCAATCCGGTATGGAGCATGCCGAGCGGATTGAAGAAAGTATCGCGGAGGTAGGCCTCGTATTCCTTGCCAGTGACGACTTCAACGACGGCCGCCAGCAGGGAATAACCGGCGTTGGAATATTCATAGTGATCGCCCTGCGGATACGACAGGCTGCAACTAAAAACTCGGCGGAGGAACTGCTCGCGATCAAGGCGCTCCTCGTCGGGGCCATAATTATCGGCCAGCCCCGATGAATGCGTCAAAAGCTGATGGAGGGTGATGCCGACTTTGTCGTCGGGAACATCGCTGAAGAACCGGGTGATGGAATCGCTGGTTTTGAGCCGACCGTCCATTTCCAGTTTCAGGATGGCGGCGGCCGTGAATTGTTTGGTGACCGATCCGGTGCTGAACAAGGTTGAGGTGTGATTTTTTATATCGGACCTGACATCGGCGACGCCATAAGCCTGATGCAATAATATGGTATCATCTCTGGCGACGAGCACCGAGCCGCTGAAACCGAAATTATTGAGTCGTGTCAGGAATTGATCCATCTGCGCGCCGGTTTTACCGAACGTGATCTCGGATGGAATATTCGATTGTTCCCGGCCGCATCCGGCCATAATAAGAAATGTCAGAACGAACACAAGGCTTTTAACGGTCGGCGGCATTGCGAATCCTCCTTTGGCCCGGGGAATAATGATTTTTAATTATACACTCCAGGGCTGAATTGGCCATTTCAATTTAGCCTTCGGCGGCGTTCGATTCCAGTCTTAAATACTCTGGCTCGATGCCGGGAGACATAAAAAGCATTGCGTCGCGCAATATTTCCTCTATAAATGGGGTAACGACTGGAGGAACCATGGGATTGCTTGTAACAGGCCATCCAATTCTCGAACCGGGAGATCGGGAATGGATTCAGGCGCTAAGGCGGCAATATGATCCGAACTACTTATTAATAGAGCCGCACTTTACATTGATATTCGAAATTTCCGACATCGGGCCGGATGAATTGGCCGCTCATATTCGGCCGATATGCCAGGCGTCGCCGAAAATTGAATTCAATCTGAATTCCGCGAAAGCAATTTCAGGCAAGGATGAAGAAGACCGGTACCTGTTTCTGGTCCCGGATGAAGGATACAGCACCATCATGAGCCTGCATGATAGACTTTATGCCGGTGATTTAAAGATACATCTGCGCCCCGATATCCCCTACATACCGCATATCACCGCCGGCGTCTTCAAGGATATCAACTCCTGCGAGAAAACCGCGGACCGGATAAATCTGAAGAAGTTCAGTATTCGCGGTGCCGTTGAAAATCTCGATATCATATCGGCGAAGTTTTCATCTGCGGGACAGGAACGATTGGAGACGGTGGAACGAATCAGTCTGGGAGTATGATTCCACCTATTTCTTCTGCTGTAATTCGATCAATATGCCGGCCGTCGATTTGGGATGAATGAAGGCGATCAAAGCGCCCTCGGCGCCGATGCGCGGTGTCTCATCGATAAGACGTACGCCGGCTTTCTTTAACCGGATCAATTCCACAGCCAGATCGTCAACCTCGACGGCCATATGATGGATCCCGGGGCCGCGTTTTTCAATGAATTTGGCGATAGGGCTGTCGGACGAGGTGGCCTCCAGCAATTCGACCCGGCTGGGGCCGGCGGCAAAGATAGCGGTTTTTATTTTCTGATCGGCGATTTCTTCGTAATGGTCGGGACCGCCGCCGAGCACGAGCGTGAATGATTCGACGGCTTCTTTAAGATCGGCGACGGCGATGCCGATATGCGATAATTTTCTGGCCAATTTATCGACTCCTTGTTCGGCTATTGCGCCTCGTATTCGCCCCAGACCCGGCGCAGACAATTGGATATTTCGCCGATGGTCACCCGGTTGGCGACAGCGTCCATGACCGGCGGCACCAGATTGTCGGAAGAGACGGCGGCCTGTTCGAGCCGGTCGAGATATTTTTTCACCTCGGCCTGATCCCGCGCGGCCTTGATTTCCCGCAGGCGTTTGATCTGTTCATCTTCCAGCTTCTTATCGACTTTGAGGATTTCCGGATGTCCCGAGGCTTCGACTTGAAAACGGTTGACTCCGACGACGATATTCTCGCCGGTTTCAAGTTGTTTCTGGTATTCATAGGCGGATCGAGCGATGGCATTCTGGAAATAAGAGGTTTCGATACATTTCAAAGCCCCGCCGCGGCCGTCGATTTCATCCAGAAGGCCAAGGATCTTTTTCTCGAGTTCATCGGTCAGGTATTCGACATAATACGACCCGGCCAGGGGATCGACCGACGAAGCGGCTCCCGATTCATAAGCGATGATCTGCTGAGTGCGAAGAGCGATCATGGCCGCTTTCTGAGTTGGCAGTCCCAGAGCCTCATCGAAGGAATTGGTATGCAAGGATTGGGTGCCGCCGAGCGCGGCGGCCAATGCCTGCAGGGTGACGCGGGCGACGTTGTTTTCCGGCTGCTGGGCCGTTAAGGTCGAGCCGGCGGTCTGGGTGTGAAAACGGAGCAACATCGACTTTTCATCTTTGGCGCCGAATCGTTCCTTGATAATTTTCGCCCAGATGCGGCGAGCGGCCCTGAATTTGGCCACTTCTTCGAAAATGTCGTTATGCACATTGAAAAAGAACGACAGGCGGGGTGCGAATTCGTCAATTTTTAATCCGGCTGTCCGGGCCGCCTCGATATAGCAAATCGCATCGGCGAAGGTGAAAGCGATTTCCTGCGCGGCGGTCGAACCCGCTTCGCGAATGTGGTACCCCGAAATCGAGATAGTATTGAAATGGGGCAGATTGTCTTTGGCATAGGCAAAAATGTCGGTGATCAACCGCATCGAGGGGCGAGGTGGATAAATGTAGGTGCCGCGGGCGATGAATTCCTTGAGAATGTCATTCTGGATGGTGCCGCGGATTTTATCGTTGGGGACGCCCTGACGTTTGGCGACAGTAGCATACATGGCCAGCAGGATGATGGCGGTCGAATTGATAGTCATGGAGGTTGAGACTTCACCCAGCGGGATGCCGTCGAAAACCGTTTCCATGTCGTCGATAGTATCAATGGCGACGCCGGTCTTGCCGACTTCACCCGCCGCCAGCGGATCGTCGGAGTCATAGCCGATCTGGGTCGGCAGGTCGAAAGCGACCGAAAGGCCTGTTTGTCCCGATTTCAGCAGGTAGCGATAGCGCTCATTGGTTTGGCGGGCCGTCCCGAACCCGGCGTATTGACGCATCGTCCAGAATCTTCCCCGATACATTTCGGGATAGATGCCCCGCGTAAAGGGATATTCACCCGGCTGAGGATGATTCGCCGTTCGAGGCGGGGCCGTGATCGGGATGTCGATCCCGGAGCTGGTTTTCATTGGTTTGGCCATGTTTCCCATCCTATATATTCAAAACCGCTAACTCAGTCAACAAAACTTCTCCCTCTGCAGTTTCCCGTTTCTCATCCGAAGGTTGCCAGCAGGATACCGGCGGCGACCGCCGATCCGATGACGCCGGCGACATTGGGCGCCATGGCGTGCATGATCAGAAAATTATTGGGGTCTTCGCGAGCGCCCATCATCTGACAAACCCGCGCCGAATCGGGCACGGCCGAAACGCCGGCGGCGCCGATGATGGGATTCAATTTCTTCTTTGACACCAGATTCATGACCTTGGCAAATATGACCCCGGAGGCGGTTGCGACGGCAAAAGAAGCGGCGCCGAGGGCGAAAATTTTTATCGAATCGGGCGTCAGGAAACGACTGGCGTCGGTCGAGGCGCCGACGGTCAGTCCCAAAAGTATGGTGATGATGTCAATGAAGGCGGTACGGGCGGTGGCGGCCAGCCTTTCGGTGACGAGGCTTTCCTTGAGAAGGTTGCCGAAAAACAGGAATCCAAGGAGGTTGATGGAGCCGGGGGCGATAAAGCCGGTGATCAGGAAAGCGACGATGGGAAAAACGATCCGCAATCTTTTGCTGACCGGCTTGGAGGGTTTCATGCGGATCAGCCGTTCCTTCCTCGTGGTCAGCAGTTTGATGATAGGGGGTTGGATGACGGGCACCAAAGCCATATAGGAATAGGCCGAGACGGCGATGGCTCCCAGAAGTTGAGGCGCGAGTTTGGAGGAGAGAAAAATCGCCGTGGGGCCGTCGGCTCCGCCGATGATGCCGATAGCCGAAGCCTCCTTGTAGCCGAATCCAAGCAAAATGGCACCGATGAAGGTCAGGAATATGCCGGCTTGTGCGGCCGCCCCCAGCAGTATCAGCCGTGGATTGGCCAGCATGCAGGAAAAATCGGTCATGGCTCCGATACCGAGGAAAATCAGGGGCGGGTACCAGCCCTGAGTGACGCCACCGTACAGCCTCGAGAGCACGCTACCCGGTTCGTAGATGCCGATATTCATTCCCTGCGCGAAGGGGATATTGCCGACCAGAATCCCGAAGCCGATCGGCACCAGAAGCAACGGCTCATAATCTTTGGCGATGCCCAAGTAGAGAAAGACGCATCCGACCACGATCATAAGCAGGTTGCCCCAGGTGAAATTGGCGATGGCCCCGGCCTGAAGGAAATTTAAAAATATTTCCATGGGTTGCTCCTTTGAGCGCGACCGGCGCTATTCGAGTTCGACCAGTGTCTGATTTTCACGGACGGCATCGCCGACGGCAATCGGCACGGCTTTGACCTTGCCGGCGGTGGGCGCGGCAATCGAGGTTTTCATTTTCATGGCCTCGATCACCAGCAGAATCTGGTCTTTGTTGACCATATCGCCCGGCTTGCACTTGATTTCAATAATAGTGCCGGCGATCGGAGATGATACCGAGCCGCCTTCATCTCCCGATGTAGCCGGAGCGGGCCCGCTTTTGGGAATCGGGGCTGTAGCGGTCGGATTCCCCGAACCGCTGTTATGAGCTTTCGGTTTTATGGCCGAGGTCGGGGCGGGAAAACCCTCGCCGGCGTCAAGGACCTCGACTTCAACTTCATAGGCGACGCCATGAACGGTTATTTTCAGTTTCATTTTATCTTCTCCCAGTACGACAATCTATTTTAAAACTTTCGTCAAACGGTTCATCGTTTTTTGGACACGACATGGGAGCCGTGCAAAATCGCCCGACCCTGCATCGACCATGGCCCGCGCATGGCGTCGCGCGGCAGAAGCCGCCGCACCTTGCGGATATAAAAGCGGCCCTGCAACATGGTCGCCGCCGCCGCCGAGATCAAAATCAGGGTGGTGGTATCGATGCTGGGCGGTTTGGTCAGGGCCGAATCGTTTTCGGCCGACTCCCGGGCCTGCCAGCGGCGGTCGAGGCGTCTTATGAGCGAAATACATCCGACAATAAGGGCCAGACAGCCAAAGACAATGAGTATCCCGATAACAGCGAACCGGATGCTGAAGGAAAGCATCTCCGACATGATAAAACCTCGTCTATTACATGGGAATCAAGCCGTGTTTCTTCTGTGGCCGGAGTTCCCGCTTGGCTTTCAATACCTCCAAAGCGGAGGCCAGATAAGCCCGCGTCTCGGAGGGTTCCAGTATTTCGTCAACCAGTCCGCGGGAGGCCGCGAAATATGGATTGGCGAAAGTGTCTTTATAATCCTGCAACCTGGCGGCGCGTTCTTTGACCGGGTCCTCGGCTTCGGCGATTTCCTTGCGGTAAAGCACATTGACCGCCCCTTCGCCACCCATGACAGCGATCTCGGCCGTCGGCCAGGCGCAAAGGGCGTCGGCCCCCATGCTTTTGGCACACATGGCCAGAAAAGCGCCGCCATAGGCTTTGCGAACTACCAGCGTCAGTTTCGGAACCGTCGCGGCCGCATAAGCGAACAGCATTTTGGCGCCATGACGGATGATGCCGCCGTATTCCTGCTGGACTCCGGGCATGAATCCCGGCACATCGACCAGCGTGATCAAAGGGATATTGAAGGCATTGCAAAAACGGATGAAGCGCGACGCCTTATCCGACGAATCGATATCGAGCACGCCGGCTTTATACATTGGCTGGTTGGCGATGATGCCGACGGTGTAGCCGGTCAGCCGCCCGAAACCGATCAGGATATTGGGCGCAAAATGCTCCATGACTTCCATGAAATCGCCCCTATCGACGATGCGATTGATAACCTCATGCATGTCGTACGGCTGGCTGGGATCGTCGGGGACGATGCCGTTGAGCGATTCGTCGGGCAGGATTTCATCGTCGTAGAATTCCTGAAGAAAAGGGGTGTCCTCGGAATTGTTGCTGGGCAAAAACGATAATAACCGCCGGGCGATACTAATGGCGTCCTCGTCGTCTTCGGCGATGAAATGCACGACGCCGGAATAGTAGGCGTGACTTTCGACCCCGCCCAACTGCTCGGCGGTGATCTCCTCGCCGGTGACCTGTTTGATAACCAGTGGCCCGGTAATATACAATTGCCCCTCGTGCCGGACCTGGATAATGAAATCCGTCAAAGCCGGGGAATAGGCGGCGCCTCCGGCGCAGGGGCCGGCGATGATACTGATCTGGGGCACTACTCCCGAAAGGAGGACATTGCGGTAGAAAATGCCGCCGTATCCGGAGAGAGCGTCCACGCCCTCCTGGATACGAGCCCCGCCGCCGTCATTGATGAAAACGAAAGGATCGCCGGTTTTGAGGGCGGCGTCCATAATTTCCTGGATTTTCTTGGCCGAGGCCTCGCCGACTGAGCCGCCGCCGACGGTGAAGTCCTGGCTGGCGGCGTAAACCGGCCGGTTATCGATGATGCCATGGCCGGTGATGACGCCCTCGGCCGGAAAATCCTTACCGTCCATCCCAAACTGGGTGCAACGGTTTTTTATAAAAAGATGCGATTCCTGAAAGGTGTCGGCCTCAAAAAGCAGTTCCAGCCGTTCGCGGGCAGTGAGTTTGCCCAACTCGTGCTGTTTGGCGATACGGGTCTCACCGCCGCCTTTGAGGAGTTTTCCGCGCCTCTGGCGCAATTGGTCTATTTTCGATTGACTCATTTGATCGGACCTTTCTCAAAACTCCGTTTCTTCGCTCGAAAATACGTCGTTTTGCTCCTTTTTCGGGGGACAACTTCCGCAGTTTCAGAGGGCGGAACCGCCCCTGCAAAAAGCCTTATAATATCGCCCCATTGTATGGCATTTGCGGCTGTTGTCAAGAGCCGCGAGGGGGCTTTTGCGTCAATTTCAAGAAAATAATGGCAGGCTTTTTATATGTTCTGAGAATTTTCATTTCATGCAGATGTTTCTATAAAATGGAGGATATAGCGGGACGGCGGCTTGAAAATAAAATCGATTGGAATTATCCACGAGAAATTATGGAGAATGGCGAGTCGCTGACTCCATGCGATTCGAATTTGGTTGCGTACTATATCTGAAGTTGGATATTATTAGCCGAGCGAGGTAAC
>CAZGAV010000085.1:0-15251 GCA_964523575.1 uncultured Ignavibacteriales bacterium | reverse complement strand
GCGACGAAATCCTGGCATCGCTTATCGTTCGGGTCGAAGCTGTAAATCATTGTCTTTCCTCAGACTCCACCTACGCGGGGAAAACCGTATCGGCTTTCCGGAATAATCCGGCAGCGTGTATCCGCTTCCTTTGTAGCTAATTACGGAGGCAATATATGGTTTTGGCAATGAAAATCAAGTCATTTAACCCCGGCCGGCCGAGGTCGCGCCATCGGGGTGAATCTGCGAATTTGCCGTACGGAAAGGGGTAAAGAGTGTCTATGCGGCTGTTAAACCGACGCCGAGGTCAAAGGCCTCTTTCATTATTTCCGGATGATTAACCACCGAACCCCTGCCACGGCCACTGTGTCCATAATGAATCAACCCTACCGATTCCACATTTGCCCAGACAAAGAAACCGCCGATAACCCGCCGCGCGTATTCATATTTTTCCCGTTCACCGCCGACCAGCACCATTGCCCCCTTGCGCCTTTTCTTGATGCGATTGGTAAATTGCTCGGGGCCGGAAGGATGGAAGGCTCTGAAACAGTTGGTGCGGTCGATAAATAATTTGGTTTGGGCCGAAACGGAATCAAAATAGATCGGGGAACCGATGACGATGGCGTCGCACCAGTCGAATGTTTCATATATCTCATCCATGCCGTCGTTGAAGAAACAATAACCGGTTTCGGGCGATTGCCCGCAGGCCTGACAGGGCATAATATCGAGTCCATTGAGGCCGATGAAAGCGGATTGCGCTCCGGTCGATTCCGCCCCGCGCAGGATTTCCCTTACCAGTAATTCGGTCGAACTATCTTGGACCGGGGAGCCCGAAAGACCCAGAATATTACTCAAAAGGCGGCTCCTTTTCCATCGCTTCCTTTTCGATGTACAATTCGAGAATTTCCTCCTCGAGGCTTTTGCGATCTTCCCGAAGGGCGTGGAGACGCTCCCAGTCGGATCCATCGACAATCAATTCTTCCTTTTCCAGCGCTTCCCACTTCTTTTCGCGCTCGACGATCATGTCGGCCAATTGCTGTAATCGTTTTTTATAACGGGATTTACGCCGGGAACGTTCTTTGAATTCCTCGTACGAGGCTTTTTTCTCTTCGGTGGCCGATTTGCGCCCGGTCGCCGAGACCTGCCGCTTCTCGACGTAGTCGCTGTAATTGCCCAGATAGGAAGTGAGACGATGGTCGCGAATTTCAAAAATCTTGTTGATGACATGATCGAGAAATTCGCGATCGTGGCTGACGACCAGCAAAGTCCCGTGATAATTCTCCAAACCTTCTTCCAGGGCCTCGATCGATTCGATATCGAGATGATTGGTCGGCTCGTCGAAAATCATCAGGTTGGCAGGCCGATAGAGAATTTTAGCCAGCGACAACTTCGTTTTTTCCCCACCGGATAAAAGCGAAACCCGTTTAAAAACATCCTCGCCGCTAAACCCGAAACGAGCCAGAAACGAGCGCAGACGCCCCGATTCTGCCAGCGGATCGACATCCCATAATTCGGAAATGACATTGCTCTCGGGATTGATATTGGATAATTCCTGATCGAAATAAACGACATCGACGTTCTGGCCGACCGTAATATCGCCCGAAATCGGTTCCAGGAAGCCGCCCAGAGTTTTGAGCAGGGTCGTCTTGCCGCAACCGTTGGGGCCGATTAGCCCGATGCGGTCGCCGCGAGTCTGTTCGAATGAAATCGAATCGACCAGCGAAATTTCGTCATAACCGATGGTCAGGTCCTCGACCTTGACCACCTGTCGGAATGACCGCCCACCGTCGAGGATATGGAAGGTGGGCCGGTTCATCTCGACCCGGGGTTTTTCAAGCCTTTTGAGCCGGGCCAGGTATTTCTGTTTCGATTGCGCCTGTTTGGTTTTCTGCCCGGCCATGTTGCGGCGGATGAAATCCTCGATACGGGCGATTTCCTCCGCCTGATGGCGGTAATGATGCGCCGCCAGTTCGAGGCGTTTCTGGCGTTCTTCCAGATACTGGTTATAACGACAATGAAACAATTCCAGCTTTCCCAGCGAAAGCTGGGCGATTTTGTCAACCGTATTCTGAAGGAAGCGCCGGTCATGGGAAATGATGATATAGGTCCGGCGGGAGGCGGCGATATGATTTTCCAGCCAGATAGTCGCTTCGATATCGAGATGATTGGTCGGCTCGTCCAGCAGTAAAAGGTCGAATTCGCCGAGAAGAGTGGCGGCGATCTGGGCCCGGTTTCGTTCGCCGCCCGAAAACGACGATAGCGGCCGGTTGATCTGCCGCCGCGCGAAACCGATTCCTTCCAGCACTAATTTGACCTCGGTCTCCATTCGATAACCGCCCAGCTCCTCATAGCGCTGGGTCAACGTCTGGTATTCGGCGGCCACCTCGGTGGAGGAATTCTCCGAGGCCAGGTCGGTTTCAAGTTGTTTCATCTGGTGCCGGATGTCGTTGATTTCAGGATGGGCCAGAAAGCAAAATTCGTAAAGCGATAATTCCAGAAGGTCATCGAGTTCCTGCGCGCCGCCGCCGATTTTGAGACCCTTCTGCCGATCGACCGAACCGCTGTCGGCTTGGATGTGGCTGAGAATGATGCTAAAAAGGGTCGTTTTGCCGGCGCCGTTGCGTCCGACCAGCCCGATTTTATCTCCTTCATGAATTGCCAGAGAGGCATTCTCGAGGATCACCTGGTCGTCGAAACGCTTGCTGATATTTGACAGGGTGACCAGCAACATAGCTATTCATCCGAAGGAGAAGCGCCGCCGCGGTCGCGGGCGACATACATTTCAAGCGCCAGCAGAAGCAGGGCGGCGACAAGGAAGTACTGCCACAATTCGCGGCCGAACCTTTTCTCGGTGATGAATCCGGCCAGGTCGGCGGTATAGGGAAGCTCTTCGGCATTGGGAAAGCGAAGACTCAATTCCTCGCGGTCGCCGCGATACAGGTCGCCCTCTTCGGGATCAATATTGACCGCAAACCGGTCGCTTTCGACCATGCCGTTCATGATGGCGTAAATGCCGCTCCGATCGAGCTGACCGCATTCGACCGTTCGGGCGTCATCGGTGAGGTCGCCGGTCAACAGGCGGCGCTGACCGTCGGGCATGACCAGCATGAATTCATTTTTAATATTGAAGCTTTTGCGCAGGGTCCGCGTCGGGGAATCGCCGGCCAGAATCTGTTCGGCATAAGAGGAGAAATCGGATGACAGATATTCGCAACTGCGCACGATGAAGGGAACGAAAAAGGGATGGAGGGACAGGTCGGAGATATCGGGCGAAATATCACAGCCGAAATACATTACCCGCCCCCGACCGAACTTCGACACCGTCAGGGCCGGGGAACCATCGGAATAACGGGCCAGCAGTCGCTGACCGTCGCCGCCGGATATCCGGCTTTTGAGGCGGGCATAGGACCTGAAATTCAGGTCCTGGTTATTTTCCCCTTCTTTGAATACAGAAAGAATTTGATGATCGAAATCGAAATCGGTGATCAGGTAATGGCCCTCGCGGGATATCTGGGTCGGAAATTGAGACGTCAGCGTTACGCCCGTCATCTCCGCCAGGCTGTTGTTGTAGCGAGCCGAATCGGATTTTTGTCCCAGATTAACCAGCACCCCGCCGCCTTTTTTTACGAATTCCTTTATCCGGGCGACGTCGCCGCCGGAAAGGCCGGGATAATCGGCCAGGATAATGACATCGTAGTCATTCAAATTGACGGTTGAGAAAGCCGGATAAGAGATTTGATGCACCGACCAGTGGCGCCGCAGGTTTTCATCGGGAGCCAAAGCCAGCTTGAAAAGGCGAGTATTGAGATCATCCTCGCCGGTCAGGAGGATGTTGAACTGATCCGGGATATAAAAACTGATATAGTACTTGTTATCGGACAGGAGATCGTCGTCCGAGAGAGCGATATAGCCAGAATGGAAACCGGGATTATTGACAACGATAGGAAATGTCAGGGTGCCGGTTTCACCCGGTTTGAGGCGCAGACCATCCTGGGCCATGCGCATATCGTCGAGATACAGCGAAACCAGGATTTCTTCGTCTGAGGCGCCCATGAATTTCTTCACGGTGGCGGCGACGGCGATTTCGGTGCCGACTTCGATTAGCTGGTTGCCGAAATCGACATTTATTATGCCGTTGTTGTCGATATCGTCATGAGGCAAATCGACAAGATAGGTCCGGCCGCCAAAGGCTTCAACTTCAAGATCGGGATCGAGCGAATTTTCCTGAAAATCGCTGATGATATAGATCTCACGATTCAGGTTTTGCCGGTCGGCCAGCAGTTCGGCGGCGCGATTGAAACTTGCCGTCAGATCGGCCCGCCGATCGGTCAATTTTATATCATCCAGAAAATTCCCGGCCGCCGCCGGGTTGCCGAAGCTGTTGTCCCCCTGCAAATGCGAGAACTCCCCCGAGGTCGTGACGATGGCCGCCTCATCGGATTGAACCAGCCGATCCAGAATGGCCCGGGCTTTTTTCAATTCCAGGTCGAACAACCGGCCGTCCTTGACCGACAACGACATTGAGGCCGAATTGTCGATGACGATCACGGCTGAAACCGTAGCGTGCGATCCGATATATCCGCCGCGCGTGGCCGGTCGCGCGAAAGCCATGACCACCGCCAGAATGATCAGGGTGCGGATAATCAACAGCAATAATTGCTTGATCTTGATCGCCCGCACCTGCCGCTTCTGCATCGCCTTCAAAAAAGCAATCGAAGAAAACGGCACCACCTTCACTTTCCGTTTCGAGAATAAATGCAGCAAGAAAGGAAAGAGGGCGGCGGCGGCCAGAGCCAGGACGGCGGTGTTCAGGAAATTCAGCATATTCTATGTCACAACGTCATTGGTTCGAATGAGGCCGTTTTTTTATCGGTTCTATCGTCCATAACCCTTGAAAGGACTGGCCACATACTGCCTGACCTCGGCTTCAAAGGCCGGCGGCAGCGGAAACGACAGAGCCTGCTGGTAGTACGCCAGGGCATCGTCGCGACGACCCTGCAGATCGGCCAGTTTCCCGAGTTCTTTGAGGATGCGGGTCAGGAAAATGACGCGCGTCGGGTGAACTTCAAAATACAGGCCCGATTCCAGATATTGCTGGGCCGCCGATAAATCTTCCGTTCCGCACATCGCCAGCCCGAGGTGCGCCTCGCCAATTCGCAGGAGATAGGCCGGCCAGGTTTTGCCAAATTGATAAATCTGATCCATAAAAGCCAGCGCCTGATTATAATAATCGGTGGCGGCTGTGGTGTCGCCTTCGGTCAGGGCCAACTCCCCGAGAAGGATGGCCGACGAGGCCTTGCTCAATTGCGACGGATCTTCGTCAATATCGCGAAGGAGATAGAAATGGGCGCTGTCGATTTTATCTTCCCAGTAAAAAGTTTGTCCCATTTTATTCAGGGCGGTTTTGATTGTCGAATCCACCTTCAGTAAACGGTTGTACATGGTTAGAGCCGAATCGTACTGGCCGTCAATCAGAAGCAGGTTGCCGTAGATAATCAGGTAATTGTTGTTGGTTGGCGCGATCTTCAAGAGCGATTCGTAAAGAGTGCGCGACGTATCATAATCGCCGCGCATATAAAGATTCCAACCTTCCTGCGACCAGACATAGTTGGTGTCGTCGTAAGTCTTCATCTTTTTCTGCATCTCGCCCAGGAAAAGATTCATCCCCGGTTCCCGATTGATATACATTTCCCGCTCATAGAAATACTGCAAGATGCCGTACTTGAAGGTTATAGTATCCAGCACGGCGTGCCAGCCGGATTCGAGCGAATCCAGGGGTTTGCCATACATCGTTTCCAGTTGCTCTTCTAGGTTAAGATCGGACGCATTCTTGTACAGAACTTTGAATTTACTCAGGCCATAGGTGTCGATCAGGTACTTGCAGAAAGAGGATGCGGCGGAAATGTTGTCATTTCCCGGCAGAGCATAATAATCGATCGACTTGATCATTTGCGGAATCGGCGGCAGTTTGTTCCCCCGGTATAATTGCCGGGCGTAGAAGTGGGGAAATTCGAAATAAGCGGCCATACCCTCGGCCAATATCGGGGGGGCGTATCCCAGGAAGCGGTAGAGTCTCAACAAATAGGCCGGAAGAGGATCGACGGTGTTGTAATCATGGCTGTAAAGGACAAAGCAGTTGGCTCGAGGCGGGTCAATGGCGTATCCCATCCGGCTGTCCCAGGTCACCTCCGGCAGGACGCAGGGCGAAAGAAAGCAATTGATTTTGCCCGGAAAGGCGATCTTGAATAACTCTTTATATTCTTTGAAGTTCTTTTCCATGAAATCCCGAAGCAAATTCCAGCGGGCGTCGGCCAGCGTCTGAGGCACGAAATAGAAGTCGAAATTAGCCGAGGGATCGAAATTCCAGACGCCGTCTTTGCGAAAATCGAAATCGCAACTGTTGTCATCATCGGTGGTGCTGTTGACCGAAACCGGGGAAATTCCCACCCTATACACGACGTTGTCTTTGCATCGGATATTATCGATGAAATAGACGCCTCCCGGCTCGCTCTGAAATTTCTTGAAAAAGGTCTGGGTCTGCGGGCCCAGGGTGAAAATCGATATTTCGCAGTCGAAATAGCCGGAATCGTTGTAGGCGGCGGTCATATCGAGGGTGAAATTGGTGATAAATGTAGTGTTCTTGACGCCCTCGGCAACGGGAAAATCCTTTTTCTCGATCAGGACATACTTGTCGCTGTCTCCGGCCATCTTCTCGCGGACAGTAACTTCACAATTTATCGATTGGGACGCCGGCGCCTGTGCGTACATGGCCGCCAGCATAATTCCCAGTCCGCACCAAATGATTATTCTTCTCAATCCAAAACCTCTCCGTTTGACGGTTATATCCTTATACAAGGCTCAGACGTCAAATATCCTGAGACACCAAAATACGCCTTTGGCGGCCGATTTGCAAATTTAAATGAGGACTTCGCGTACGAGTAATCGGTGGTGGAATCAATGGATTAGAACTTTATAGTGGAAGATTGCTATCGATCTTTGAAATGATGGCATTGCCCTTTTGCACCGGCACAAAATCGAATTTGTCAACCGTCAGGCAATAATCGAGATCGTCGGCGAGGCCGATCGAGGCCAGATAGCGGCCATGAAACGAATTTTGAGCCCATTCCCGCCATCGGTCATCCGATAATTCTACCAATCTACGGGCGAAAGCGGCGGCGTCATCCATTTCGTGATTGCCGCGCCTCAGCCGGGAGATTATCATCCCTGCCGCCAGTGTATCCTCGGCCGAGAAGGTCCCTTCCCGCCCGGCGCAGGCAATAATGGGATCGAGTTTAAATTGGGCCAGATATTTTACGGTCGCGGAAAGTGAAACGATGGAGCCGACCGCGACATGCCTGAAATCGGAAAAATGGCGAAGGAGTTTGGTGCCGTTGGTGGAATTTAAGATGACTGGTCGTCCGGAAATTCGGCCGGGAGTCATTTCGCGCGGCGAGTTGCCCAGGTCATAGCCTTCGATCATAAACCCGGATCGTTCGCCGGCCAATATAGCTTCGGCGCCGATTTTTTGCTTCAGGCGGGCCGCCTCCGCTATGGAACCGGCGACGTGAATGGCGCTGGCACCGGCGGCGAGAGCGGCGGTAATACTGGTGGAAGCCCGGAATATATCAATGACCACCACCGGCCGGTTGGGGTCGAGATCATCCGGCAAACCGGCCGGGATATTGAACAATTCCAGCATCGAAGAAAATTACTCGGCCTTTTTATAAAACGGCGGTTTGATTATTTCAGCCGCAATACGTTTGCCCCGGATATCGACCTCGACTATATTCCCCGATTTCGAGAACTGGCTGGCGACATAACCCATCGCGATTGGCAGACCCAGGGAAGGGGAGACTGTACCAGAGGTCACATGGCCGATCTTATCGGAACCGCTATAAATTTCATATCCGTGGCGCGGGAACGATTTTTCTTTCAGGACCATGCAAACCAGTTTGCGGGACGGCTTTTCATCCTTCACCCGGCGAATGACGTCAGATCCGATAAACTCACCCTTATCGACTTTGACGATCCATCCCAGCCCGGCCTCGATTGGGTTGGTGGTCTGATCGATGTCGTTGCCATACAGGGCCATTTTCATCTCCAGCCGAAGTGAATCGCGGGCGCCGAGTCCGATCAGGGTCAGATCATATTTTTTGCCAACGTCATTAATGGCTTTCCAGAAATGTTCGCCCAATTGGTTGGGGATATAGAGCTCATATCCGAGTTCGCCGGTGTACCCCGTCCGTGAGAACAGAATTTTCTTACCAGCGATTTCAGTTTCGGCGGCATGGTAATATTTCATTTCCCCGAGGTCAAACAAAGTCAACTCCTGAAGGAGCTTCTGCGAATTGGGGCCCTGAATGGCCAACAGCGAGATGTCATCACTGTTATTAATCAGCGTGACGCCGTCGATCAAGTGCTCTTCGAGCCATTGGTAATCTTTGTCGAGATTGGCGGCGTTGACGACCAGCAGATAATGATCGCCCAGGTTGTAAACCAGCAGATCGTCCACGATGCCCCCGTCCGGATAGGTCATGCAGGAATATTGAATCTGGTTTGGGGTCAGAGCGGCGACGTCGTTGGTAGTCATCTTCTGGAGAAATTCGAGAGCTTTCGGGCCGGCCACTTCGAATTCGCCCATATGGGTCAAGTCGAAAAGGCCGACATTGTTTCGCACCGCCTTATGTTCCTCGATGATTCCGCGGTATTGCACCGGCATATAATATCCCGCGAAAGGAACCATCTTGGCTCCGGCCGCAATATGGAAATCGGTGTAAGGCGTGCGTTTCAAGTTATCTATATGGTCGCTCATTATTCTATAGTCTCTCTCTTCTTAAAGGTCAACATTGAAAATTAAGGTGGGGTAACTCCGAAATCATAAGATATCGCCATACGGGAAGATTTCCGTCAACCGGTATGGCGATGCTTTTACTTCGGATATACTCGCCGGACAACATATCGCTGGCTTCTCCGGGAAAACGGGATAAATTTATTTCCCGCCTCCGCGAGTATAATTCAACAGACCGCCGGCGCGAACGATGGCCACTTGACGCGGCGTCAGGCTATAGGTCACCGGGATGTCAATACCCCGGGTGACGTTTTTGACCACCAAATCGGCTCCGGTCGAAATAATATCGGCCACCATCGGCAACTGCAGTTGATCGCCCTGCTCGATCTTGTCATAATCGGCCGGATTGGCAAAAGTCAGCGGCAGGATGCCGAAATTGATCAGGTTGGCCAGATGAATGCGGGCAAACGATTTGGTCAGGACCATTTTTAATCCGAGATACATCGGCGCCAGTGCAGCATGTTCGCGCGATGAGCCCTGGCCATAATTTTCACCGCCGACGATAAAGCCGCCGTTTTTCTGCTTGGCCCGCTTGACAAAATCCGGATCCAGATAGAAATAAACGTATTCCGAAATCTTGGGAATATTGGATCGCAACGGAAGAATCTTGGCTCCAGCCGGCATGATATGGTCGGTCGTAATGTTGTCGCCGGTTTTCAGCAAAACTTCGCCCTCCAGAGTCGAGGGCATGGCCTTGTTTATCGGCAGGGGAGCGATATTGGGTCCGCGCAGGATCTCCACCTTGGCCGGCGTTTTGGAAGGCGGAATGATGCCCGAATCGTCGATCTTGATCTTCTCGGGGAGTTTTATCTTGGGGTATTTGCCCAGTTCGCGCGGATCGGTGATAAATCCCGTTACTGCCGCCGCGACACAGGTTTCAGGACTGGCCAGATAAACCTGAGCGTCCTTGGTGCCGGATCGGCCGGGGAAATTCCGGTTGAATGATCGCACTGAAACCGCACCGGAATTGGGCGCCTGCCCCATACCGATACACGGCCCACAGGCCGATTCGATGATGCGTGCGCCCGAAGAAATGATATCAGTAAGGGAACCGTTGTCGGCGATAGCCTCGAACACCTGCTTGGAACCGGGGGTGATGGTGCAGGAAACCTCCGGATGGACTTTCTTGCCTTTGAACAAGGCCGCTGTGATCATCAGATCGGCCAGCGATGAATTGGTGCAACTGCCGATACAAACCTGATCGACCTTGACGCGCTTGATCGATTTGACCTTGACGACGGCGTCGGGCGAGTGCGGTTTGGCGATCAGCGGTTCCAGTTTGTCGAGGTCGATTTTGATGACTTTGGCGTACTTGGCGTCAGGATCGGCTTCGAGCGGCGCGAAATCGCCGACACGTTTTTGAAATTTCATGTATTCCCGAGTGTTGTCATCGGCGGGGAATATCGAAGTGGTGGCGCCCAGTTCGGCTCCCATATTGGTGATCGTGGCCCGTTGAGGGACGCTCAGGCTTTTGACTCCGGGGCCGCCATATTCTATCACCCGGCCCAGGCCGCCCTTGACCGACAAAACCCGCAATACTTCAAGAATGATATCTTTGGCGGTGACAAACGGTTTCAGTTTGCCGGTCAGATGAATATTGACAACTTCCGGCATTTTGAGATAGAAAGCTCCGCCGCCCATGGCCACGGCGACGTCGAGACCGCCGGCGCCCATGGCCAGCATGCCAATACCGCCGTTGGTCGGTGTATGGGAATCGGAACCAAGCAGAGTCTTGCCGGGAACGCCGAAACGTTCCAGGTGAACCTGATGGCAAATGCCGTTGCCGGGGCGGGAGAAGTAAATGCCGTATTTGCTTGCGACCGACTGGAGGTATTTGTGATCGTCAGCATTTTCGAAACCCGATTGCAACATGTTGTGGTCAACATAACTTACCGACAGTTCGGTCTTGACCTTTTTCAATCCCAACGCTTCGAACTGCAGGTAGGCCATCGTTCCCGTGGCGTCCTGAGTGAGCGTTTGATCGATTTTAATCGCTATATCCTCGCCGGGCTCCATCCTGCCGTCGACAAGGTGGGCTGATATTATTTTTTCGGCTAAGTTCATACCCATGAGTCAGACTCCTTCATTAGGATACCTATACATATCTATAAAATGTAAAAGAAATGCGAAAGTTGCCGAAAGTCAACCGATTATTAGGCGCCGCTTGCCCGACCCGTCCAAAAGTGCTATATTCGGCCCATGAAGCAGCTGAATTCGATGGCGCCCGATTTTAAGGGGACCCGCAGCGAAAACGGAAATTCGATTTTTATTTCAGCGCCGGCCAAAATCAACCTCTTTCTCAAAGTCACCGGCCGACGCGCCGATGGTTTTCATGACATTTTTTCCTGGTTTCAGGCGCTCGACCTTTGCGATCATCTCGAAATCGAGAAGACTGCCTCGCCCGGAATCGAAATCATTACCAATGCCGATAATATTCCGACCGGGTCCGACAATCTGATTTATCAGGCGGCCGAATTGATGCTTCCACATCTGTCCGGTGCGGGCGGTTTGAAAATCCGGCTTTGGAAAAGCATTCCGGTGGGGGCCGGTCTGGGCGGGGGATCGTCGGATGCGGCCGCGTTTATCAAGGGTTTTGTCCGACTTTTCGGCCTGAATTTGGATCGGCGCCAATTGGAAAAAATCGGCCTTTCGCTGGGTTCGGATGTCCCCTTTTTCTTCAGTCGGGGTCAGGCCGAGGTCACCGGCCGGGGGGGAATCGTCAAGCCGATCAAACTCCCTGTAAATTATCAGGTTGCACTGGTAACTCCACCTTTCGAAATCCGAGCCGCCGAGGCCTACAGAAAGCTCAAAATGGACTTGACAGCCCCTTTCGCCGGTATTAAATTAAAGAGCTGCCGACAGGCGTGGGAGCTATTTGGAGAAGTTTCCGGTATTATCAATGACCTGGAACCGGCTCTCAGGGAATCTTACCCGATTTTGGTTAAGATAGAAAGAAAACTTGAAAAATCAGGGGCTGATATTGTCAGGTTGAGCGGTAGCGGGCCGACGATGTTTGCTCTGTACAAGGACACGACTATCGATTGGGAGCAAAGGCTAATACAGGCTTTTAGGGGGGAAGGATGGGGCTTGAAAATGGCTCGCCCCGTAATCCTGCCCGCATACATAACGCGATAACCATAGAGCGCGGGAGGAAATCAACAGTGGAGATTACCGAAATCAGAATCACGTTGCGCGACGAAGACAAATTGAAGGGTTTCGCTAATGTGACCTTCGATAACGCCTTTGTCGTCCGTGGACTCAAGATTATCTCAGGTAACTCCGGGTATTTTGTGTCCATGCCGAGTCGTAAGAGGCCGGACGGGACTCATCAGGATATTTGCCATCCAATTAACAACGAAACCCGTCAGATGATTGAGGAGAGAGTTCTCGAGGCGTACGACAAAGAATTGAAAGCCTCTACGGCCAGGGAAGCGACCTAAGACGCTGGGGCGTCGTCAAGCGGTAAGACACAAGCCTTTGGAGCTTGCATTCGCAGGTTCGAATCCTGCCGCCCCAGCCACATGTTGGCGTTAAAATATGGCCTGTCTTGTGGTTACCGTACGGATCAAGACAGGTTTTTTATCTTGACGAGAGAACAGGTGAATCGAAAATGCTGAATAATAAACAGGTCCGGATTATTTGCGGGACGTCCAACAAACCGCTGGGTTACGCCGTTGCCCGCAAACTCAATGTGCCCTTGTGCAATACCGAAATCCGAAATTTTTCGGATGGTGAAATTTTCGTTCAGATCAATGAGAACATCCGGGGCTCCAATGTCTTCATCATCCAGCCGACCAATCCCCCGGCCGACAATATCATGGAATTGCTGATGTTAATCGAGGCCTCGCGACGGGCCTCGGCCAAAAATATCACGGCCGTTATCCCCTATTTCGGTTATGCCCGGGCCGATCGCAAGGAAATGCCGCGGGTTTCCATCACGGCCAAGCTGGTCGCCGACCTGTTGACCGTGGCCGGGGCCAACCGGATTATCACCATGGATTTGCACGCCGCCCAGATTCAGGGCTTCTTCAGCATCCCGGTCGATCACCTCTATTCTTCGATCCTGTTCAACGGTTATCTGCAAGAAATCCCGACCAAGGATTTGGTCGTGGTCAGCCCCGACGTCGGCTCCATCAAGGTCGCCCGGTCTTTTGCCAAAACCATGCACGCCGGGCTGGCCATTATCGATAAACGCCGCCCCATTCAAAATAAGGCCGAGGTGGTTCATATTATTGGCGACGTCAAGGGCCACGATGTCATCATCCGCGACGATATGATCGATACCGCCGGAACTCTGGCCAACGCCGCCGTGGCCCTCAAAGAGAACGGTTGCGGAAAAATATACGCCTGCGCCGCCCACGGGGTTTTATCGGGAAAAGCGCTGGAAAGACTTGACAATTCGCCGATAGAGAAGGTTATTATCTCCGACTCGATCGACAACAGCGGTCGGAACTTATCCGACAAGTTTGTCGTTCTGAGTTGTGCGGACTTTTTTGCCGAAGCGATTGACCGGATTGAATCAGACGCTTCGGTTTCGATCATGTTTACCGATTGAGGTGACAGAAAACGCGGAGGTTAGTATAGATGAAAGAACTCAATCTGACAGTTGAAAAACGGGACGGAACCGGAAAAGGCCCCAATCGTCGTTTGCGCCGGGATGGTGAAATTCCTGCAGTCGTCTACGGACCCGATACCGAACCGATTCCGGTCAAGGTGAACTACAAGAACCTGTATCGCCTGATGCACAATGTTCCCATGAACACCATTATCAATCTGGAAATTACCGGTGATGACAGTCCGGCCCGCAAGGTTTTGATTCGGGAATTGCAGAAAAACCCGGTCACCGGAAGCTTGGTGCACCTCGATTTTCACCATATCCCGATGGATAAGCCGATCACTTTAACGGTGCCAGTCACGGCCATCGGAATTCCGATCGGCGTCAAAACCTTCGGCGGTATTGTCCAGCACGTTCGCCGGGAGATCGACATCTCCTGTTTGCCGACCAATATCCCCGATAATATCGAGGTTGATATCAGCGAACTCAACATCGGTGACTCTGTGCATGTTTCCGATCTTAAACTGGACAACGTGAACGTTCTAACCAATCCCTCGCGGACGATTGTGTCGATCGTGGCGCCAACCGTAATCAAGTCGGCGGCGGCTGAAGGCGAAGAGGCCGAGGGCGAGAAGGCGGCTGAAGGCGAAGAGGCGGCTGAAGGCGAAGCCAAAGAAGGCGACGAGAAAAAAGAAGGCGGCGACAAAGAGAAAAAGTAACTGTCAAACTGCTTTCAAGAAATATCACAAAGCCCGCCGACTAGGCGGGCTTTTTTTATTCCGGATTGAAACTACCTTCTATAAGCCGCGAAATTCGTATTGGCTTGACAAAAAAGCCTCTCGCCCGTAACTTAATGACAGGAGAGCAATTTTCCGTCTTACACCTCGCGATTCATAATCTCTTGAAATGGGAGGGAGGACAATGGATTTCAGAGCGATCTCGAAAACCTTGTCTCTGCTGGTGGTCTGTTTTCTTCTGCCCGCCATTGTCTTTGGTGAAAACGATAACATTCCATCCAATCCTGCCGGCGACGAACAAATTACGACCGGAGTCCTCGTCCCCGACACCTGTGACGATCAGTATCCGGGTGACGCCAATGCCGACGACACTCTCGACTTCCGGGATATGTCCTATATCGCCGCCTATGTCTGCGGCGGCGGCCCGGCCCCGACTATAGCGGCTAATGGCGATCCCAATGGTGACTGCATTATCGACACGGCCGACGTCATTTATCTGTTTCAATACCTCGTCTATAACGGTCCGGCACCGGTGGTTTGCACCTGCGTGGAACCGGCTCTGGGCGAGTGTAGTTTTGCCGGGGACTGCGATTGCCTGCCGGGCGACGCCAACGGTGATGCGGTGCTCAATGTCGGCGATGCCGTCTATAACCTCAAACCGGTACTCAAAGGCGGCCCCCTGCCGGCACCTTATTTCCCCTGTAGCGGCGACGCCAACGGCGGATGCCTCAACAATATCGTCGATTCGTATTTCATAATACGTTATGTTTTCAAAGGCGGCCAACCGCCGCCGAATTGCTATGCCTGGCGGATAATCTGCGGACCTTACGAATGATTTGGAGAGGTAAGATAATCATGTTGTCGATAAATAATAGGAATATAAACAGGCGGGCCGGCATTGCAATTCTGTCCCTGATGCTGGTCGCCGCCGTCATGACAATGACAAGCACCGACGGTCAGTGCGGGAACCTGGTGGATATTGATGTTGTGAAGGCCGGAACATCGACGCCGGTCGATACCCTGCTGGCCGACAGCTCATACGAATTACGCATCCTGATGGAAAATGAAGATACCATAACCGCCACCACGATGGCCTTCCAGAACTGGTCGCCCGACGTCGCTACCTGGCAGT
>CAZGAV010000084.1:14618-15931 GCA_964523575.1 uncultured Ignavibacteriales bacterium | reverse complement strand
CTGATCTGCTTCATCCGCTTCTTACCCTTTTTCTGACGCTCCAGAAGTTTTCGCTTGCGGGTGATATCGCCGTTGTAACATTTGGCCGTGACATTCTTGCGCAACGGCCGCACCACCGAACGGGAAATGATCTTGTTGCCTATAGCCGCTTGTATGACGACTTCGAATAGTTGCCGGGGAATTAAAGTCTGCAGTTTCTCGCATAATGCTCGGCCGTAATAAAAGGCTTTCTCGTGATGGATGATGACCGACAGGGCGTCAACCGGATCGGAATTGACCAGAATATCGAGCTTGACCAGCTTGGACGGCTGATAGAAGGGGATGGAATAATCAAACGAGGCGTATCCCCGGGTGATCGATTTGAGCTTGTCGTGAAAATCGAATATGACCTCGGCCAGAGGAAAGGCAAACGACAGGTTGGCCCGGGTAGTGCTGAGATATTCCGTGTTTTTGTACTGGCCGCGGCGCTCGCTGGCCAGCTTCATGATATTGCCAATATATTCGGGCGGCGTGATAATCTGGCTGTCCACCACCGGCTCCTCGACCAGCTCGATTTCTCCCGCCGAGGGCAATTGCGACGGTGAATCGACCCGGACCTGAGTCCCGGTTTTGGTCGTCACGTGATACTCGACGTTGGGGACGGTGTTGATGATATACTGATTGTACTCGCGGGCCAGACGCTCGGTGATAATTTCCATGTGCAGGAGGCCCAGGAAACCACAGCGGAATCCGAACCCGAGAGCCGCCGAGGTCTCGGGGGTGAAATCGAGTGAGGCGTCATTGAGTTTCAATTTTTCCAGCGCCTCGCGCAATTGGGTATAATCCTCGGCCACGGCCGGATAGATTCCCGCAAAGACCATCGGTTTTATTTTCACGTATCCCGGCAAAGGCTTATCGGCCGGCCGGGCGGCGTCGGTAATGGTGTCGCCCACCTGAGTATCGGCGACTTGTTTGATGCCGGCGAAGAAATAACCGACCTGGCCGGTGTCGAGGGTGGATGTCGGAAAATATTTCAACAGCCGGAACCCGACCTCGTCCACCTCGTACTCCTTGCCGTGCGACATGAATTTGATGACCATTCCCTTGCGCATGGAGCCGTCGATAATCCTGATATAGCCGGAAGTGCCTTTGTAGGGATCATAGACGGAATCGAAAATCATGGCTCGCAGGGGCGCCTCGGGATTGCCTTTGGGCGGCGGTATCCGGTTGACGATCGCCTCCAGCAAATCATGGATGCCGATTCCCTGTTTGGCCGAACAGGCCAGAACTTCTTCGCGGGAACAACCGAGCAGGGCCATGATCTCTTCGGCCAC
>CAZGAV010000084.1:11551-14518 GCA_964523575.1 uncultured Ignavibacteriales bacterium | reverse complement strand
CCGTCATCGGCCGAATAATTGAAACGGATGGCATGCGATTTGATGGTGATGCCGCGCTCCCGTTCGAGGTCCATATCGTCCAGCGTCTGGTTAGTCATCTGGCGTTCCTGGAGGGCTCGGGTCGCCTCCAAAAGGCGGTCCGCCAGAGTTGACTTCCCGTGGTCGATATGGGCGATAATACAAAAATTCCTGATCGATTCCTGGCTCATCTGTCCATCCATTAAGGTTTCTGTCCCGTTGTCGCGGGGTGCGCCAATATATTACAAAAGCCTTCGGCTGTCAAAGAATTGTATGGTCTGGGGGCATCTTTTCGGATTCGGGTTCAAATAAAAAACCTGCCTGTCTTTCGACAGGCAGGTTTGGCAATAGAGATTATGCGTCAATACGCTATTTTACGATCGGCTGACCGCAACCGGCGACCCAAGTATCGCAATCCGGCGGCGGCGGACCGCTCTTAAAGACGTAGTTGATGATGTACACCGCGTCTCCGACGTTGGCCTGGCAGTCGCCGTTGGCGTCACCGCTACAGATAGCATAGGGCGACGGCGACGGGCCGCTCTTGAAGACGTAGTTAATCATGTACACGGCGTCACCGACGTTAACCTGAGTGTCGTGATTGGCATCGCCGGGAGTGCAATCGCAGACGAAGTCCACAATGAGACCCTTGGCGACGGCCCAGGCGCGAGCCTGTTCGACCTGAGCCAGGTAATCGCTTTCGCCCTGGTTGGTCGTAACCAGACCGAGCACATACCGGTAAGAGGCTTTGGCGGTCATGTCAACCTTCGCAAAGGTCATACCGGTGTGGAGATCGATCAGGGAGTCGCCCGTGAACGGATGATAACCGGACAGGGTGCTCATCTGCGTGTACAAGTACTCCTTGTCGAAGCCGGAACCCAGCTGATAAGGAGCGTTTTCCGCGGCCCAGGCGTTCAACAACGGGGCTTCGCCGGGATCCGGACCCTTGAAGATAGCCACGCCGCCGAGACGATCGGTTTCAACTATCTGACCAGGGCAGGCAGACTCGTTGTCGGCTCCGTAATCGGCGCCAAACTGCCACATGGTCTTATAGAGGCCGTCGACGCCGGTGGCCGTACCACTGCCATTGTCCACGGAGTTATCGGACGGAATATCCCAGTCGGTCATAAAGCCGAGATAAACTTCACTGGCGTCCCTGACCGGATTCCAGTTGAAGAAGGTGTATTCGCCGATAATGAAGCAGTTAACGCCGTCGGTCGGCGCATAGAGCGCAATGGCGACGCCGTACAGCGAGTCGGTCGTCGTCACGGTGCAGACGGCCATATTATAATCGGTCTCAGCGTAGAAATTGAGCTTGCTCTGCGGACGGAAGGTGCCGTTCTCGGTGAAGTCCTGAGTGAAGACGGTCGTATAAGCCAGATTCTCGGAACCATTGTTCCAGGCAATCATCGGTGAACCATCGTACAGGTAAGTCGCCGAATTGGGCGAATTGTCGACACTGTCGCAATCGCCGGGAATATCGAGCGAATGGAATTCAGTATCGCCGCCCAGGCGGGCGGTGTTGAACACTTGCAGAGATTTGCAGGTGGTATTCAAAACGGTATCTTCCGGCATGTTGAAGTCGGACGCCACGGTCAAGTGAATCGGGACATAATCGACATCGGAAGGAGCATCGTGGTCAATCTTGATGCTGGCGTCATAGCCGGCCGGATCGGGTCCCGTGCTCAGAACCGTATTGTAGTTGAGGGTGATGTTAATCAATGTGAAATCATTCGGGTCCACCGTCGCACTGAAAGATCCGAGGTTGATCCAGTTGGTGCCATCGCCTTCATCCACGGCTGAAACTTCCGCGATATGCATGACTTCGTTGCCGATATTGCCGATTTTCAGCGTTACCGTCAACTCGCTGTCGGGAAACGTGTGAATCGGATCGAGGAACTGAGTCGGTTCCAGCGAGATTTTGGGAATGTGAGCCACGGGGCGGCAGGCGAACCGATAATGCATGACATTGTTCTCGGTCCAGGTGCCACTGCCCTGCGGAATTCCGCCGGCATCCTTGTCGTTGATATACATGATATCAAGCGTATCGGAGACCGTCTCGTCGCCGTAGGCGAAGCCGTAACGGGCCATCGACGACCAGTGATCGCTTTCGCACAGGCCGCTGTCGCACAGGGGCGTTCTGGTCTGGGTAATATTCCAGGAAGTATCCCAGGTTCTACCCAACGCGGCGCCGAGGTAAGTGTCCGAACCGGCCAGGTAGAGTTCGCCGTTGGCGAAGGACGCATGAGAACAGTCGTTCAACGCGTTGGGTTCGTTGTCATCGCCGAACTTGGTATACAGAGCATACAGTTTGCCGTCGCAATAGGAAACCGACGGCTTGGCGATGTACAGGTTCCAGGCATCCGGATCGCAGGGACGATTCGGCGCCAGCTGCATAGTGTAGCGGGCTTCATCGATAACACTGGCTTTGGAAACGGCGCCCGTGGCCAGTTCGACGTCCCAGTGGACCAGACGCGATTTGTAATTCTCGTAGGAGCTCTGGCTGCGGAGTTCGCGGACCGGAGCCACGACGTGGATAAATCCATCGGGCGTGATTACCGCCGACACATCCGTATAAGCGCGCCAAAGGGAGTCGTCGTCTTCGGAATAATTGGAGACGCAAACCGGCGTTCCCCATTCGGCGCCCTGATTGGTCGACAGTTTGTAGTAAACGTCGAGGTCGGTCTGACTGCCTTCGCCCTCCGACAATCCGTTCCGGTCGTCCGTGTACACGACCGCAACCTTATCGGAATTTGCATCGGGGACGATGGTGTAAGACAGATCGGTCACGGTTTCGATATACTGGCCGTTATCCCAGACGGGAGGCGTGCCGACACCGCGATACATGATCATGTCTTCACTGCCCTCAAAAACATGCGACAGAACGTAAATGACGTCTTCAGTGACGTTGGAGCTGTCGCCGTCATGAACGGCAATAATCGGCCAGATCGT
>CAZGAV010000084.1:0-11451 GCA_964523575.1 uncultured Ignavibacteriales bacterium | reverse complement strand
AAGATACTCCGATTACCCGGAATTGTCCAGTCATCCTGCGCCATCCAGACGATAAAGACATAACCAGCATCGGGATTGATGGCTACCTGGCGGCCCATCGAACCGTTATGCTGATAATCGTATGTGGTCAGTCCGGCGATATTACCCGGCGAATTAGTCGGGGGTCTATCGCGCAGATTGAGAGGTATTTGACTCTCGGTTTGACTATGCATTGCCGAAGGTCTTTCAAACGGAATCATGAACTTGGGAGCACGTTCCGGATTGAAAGTTGTCTTGGGATGCAAATTGTCGGCCGCGTAGATCATCGAAGCCGACACAAACAAACCTAAGAGGAACACGGTAAAGATAACAACGGAAAGCTTATTGCGCATTGCCGTCCTCCTGAATTTGTTTTAAAGTGCTGTTAAGACTTAAGAAAAACTGTGCTGCAACCTAAGCCTTTTCCTTCAGATTAAATATAAACTTTTCACCCCTTTTGTCAAGTGATTAATAAACAGAGGGTTAAGTTAATAGGGAAGGTAATTCATGTCCTATATAAACGTAAGTCCGATAGCGGCCTCCGAATATTGTGGTTGATATACCTGGCACATCTTTGTTTATTTATCCGCACTATCATGGGATTAATGATTTTGAAGGGAAGTCAAACTGTGAATAAGAAATCGGTCGCGATTTTCATTCTGGCCGGACTGGCGGCCCTGATCGTAACGGCGATCCTGTTGTCCTGCTCAAGCTTGGAGCAAGAATATATTCGCCGGGACAAGTTTTTCCGCATCGCTTTTATCGAAGATTCCCGGGCCGATGACAGCCTGCTGATAAGCCCCGAATATATCTCCGATCCCGACCCCGAAATCCGGGCCCGGACAGCGCTGGCGATCGGCCGCATCGGAGGAAATTTCTACACGGCGGCTCTTATGGCCCATTTGCGCGATACCGCTCTGGCGGCCGCCGAGGCCAAATATTTCGCCGCCGGACTGCTGGGCGACTCCACGCTTTTCGACAGCTTGTTCCTGCTGGCCAAAACCAGACCTCTGGCCCGGGAGGTGGCCGTCGAAGCTCTGGGACGGGTGGCCGATTCGGCCCAGTCGCCCAAAATCGCCGATTTCCTGACGGCCTCCGATTCACTGGTTCAATATCAGGCCCTGCTCGCGCTGTGGCGGGCCGGTCAATGGTCGCAGGCGTCGAAAATGGCTGAAATCGCCCTCCTGAGCGGTTCCCGCAAAGTCCAATATGGAGCCCTTTATGCCTTAGCGCGCGGCGGCCGCATCGAGGGCCGGCAATTATTCATCAACACGCTCTCCGATCCCGACCCCGAATTCAGGATGCTGGCCTACGCCGGGCTGGGCAAATCGGCCGACACCGCCTCCATTAAGCTCATCGCCGGCGGTCTCAATGACGCCGATAACCGCGTCGTTGCGGCGGCCATGTATGCCCTCGGAAATTTCGGCAGTCTCGGATCGATTTTCATCGGCGAAAAATTGCCCGGTCTCACCGACGAAAAAGTGACCGCCCTGGGCGTCGATATCATCGGCAAAAATCCCGGCTTTGCCAATTCGGCCGCTATCGTCCGCCGGATTCTGGTCGATGATACCCGGGACAATGTTTTGGCCTCGGCGGCCGGCGCTCTTCTTGAAATCGATGGCGTCAAGGCCCTCGTCACCATCGACCAAAAATTGACGGCGCCGACGGTCGAGCAAAAACTGGCCATTGCCAGGGGGATAGTCGGCCTCGATCCGCAGGCCGCTCTGGCCCGCCTGACGCCCCTGTTCAACGATCCCGCCGCGACCGTTCGGGCCGCCGCCCTCGAATCGCTCTGCCGGGTCGATTCCACCTCGGCGGTCAATTATATCGCCACCGCCCTGGCCGACACCGATCTGGTCGTTGAGGCTACGGCCGTCGATCTGGCCGCCAAAAGAAATCTGACTTCTCAGATCCCCGCCATCGCCGCCCTGTATCTCGATCACCGCAACACCATCGACGACGATCTCAAGCGCACCATCATCGACGCCTTTAACACCTACACCACCGACTCCACCTACGACAGCCTCGTCATCGCCACGCTGGAGGAAGGCTGTAATGACGAATGGTTCATTATTCGCGGCGAAGCCTCGAAGGTGTTATGGAATAAATTCAAAATCGACCGGCGCGGGCAGGTCCAGCGGGCCCGGTCATTTATCGAAAAAACGAATTATAGCCAGTTGTTCGATAAATACAAAGTCAACCCTCTGGCCGTACTGGAAACCGCGCGCGGCTCCATCACCCTCGAACTGTTTTATCATGAAGCCCCGATGACGGTCAACAATTTCATCTCTCTGGCCGAAAAGGGCTTTTACGATAATCTGATATTCCACCGGGTCGTTCCCAATTTCGTCATTCAGGACGGCTGTCCGCGCGGTGACGGATGGGGCGGGCCGGGATACGCCATCCGGAGCGAATTTAACCGCGTTTCCTACAGCACCGGCACCCTCGGAATGGCCAACTCCGGCAAGGATACCGGAGGCTCGCAGTATTTCATCACCCTTTCGCCCCAGCCGTATCTCGACGCCCGCTACACCGCCTTCGGCCGGGTGATCGAGGGACTGGACATCGTCCAGCAAATAGTGCGCGGCGACGCCATCAAGAGCGTCACCATAAAATATAGCCGGGAGGACAAATGAAGCTGACCGTCATGGCGTTATTGATTGGCCTTTGCCTCTGGCCGGGATCCGCCCGGGGCGAGTACGATCTCGATATCGAGCAAGTGATCGACGGCGCTTACCGGCAGGACAGCCTGACGCGGGCCGAGGTCGGGGCCATGTCGATGCGGGCCGAATCGTATGTCCGCAAACTCAACGGCGACGGCGAGGTCGAAGAGGAAAAAAAATTCATCAAGGAATATTATTTCAAGGATTCGCTGTTCAAGGAAGTTTATCTCGAATACTCTCTCGACGGCCAACTGCAGGACGAAGAGCAGTTGCAGAAACAGATCGAGGAAGCGGCCGAACGGCGCCGGAAAGGCCGCAACCGCGACGCCTCCATCCGGCCATTAACGCCTTTCTATCCCGAAAACCGCGAGCATTACAAATTCAGCATGCCCGGCGTCGAAATTCAGCACGGATGCGTCAGCTACCATATCGTGGCCGACTGCATGGCCGACGATGAAAACCTGATGGAAGGCGATTACTGGTTCGAGGCCAACGCCCTCAATCTGGTCTACGCCGAATTTCATCCGGCCAAACTGCCTTCCAAGATCAGACAACTGGATATGAGCATGAGTCTGGCGCCGGTCGAAGCCGGCTACTGGCTTCCGGTCGGATTTCACCTGATCGGGCGCGGCAAGGTTTTGATATTTATCAAATTCTATTTCGAAGTCGAGGAGAAATACGGCATACCGGAAATCAAACTCGATCTGCCGGACAGCTTTTTCAAGGAGAATGACGATGAAAGATAAGACATACAAAATCACCCCGGCCGAGGGCGAAAACCTCATCCTCGGCATGTCGCATTTCATCAAGACGGTCGAGGACATCTATGAAATCATGGTCAACAGTTCCCCGGCCATCAAATTCGGCCTGGCTTTTTGCGAGGCCTCCGGCCCCTGTCTGGTGCGAAGCGACGGTAACGAACCCGAACTCATCAAAAAGGCCGAAAAATACGCCTTCGATATCGGCGCCGGGCACAGCTTTGTTCTCCTCATGCGCGACGGTTTTCCGATCAACGTCCTGCCGGCGCTCAAATCCAGCCGCGAGGTGTGCCGGATATTTTGCGCCACGTCCAACCCGGTCGATGTTTTGATCGTCGAATCGGATCAGGGCCGGGGCATCACGGGCGTCATCGACGGATTCATCCCCAAGGGGATCGAAACCGAAGCCGACAAGAAGCACCGTATCGAGTTCCTGCAAAAAATCGGCTACAAGCGGTAAGGAAATTGAATTCTGTGTGATTTTGGACCAGATGCGGCACCGCCGAACTGAGGCCGGACTCTTTTCGACGACGATTCGAAAATTGCCGTCCATCAAATTTGATCGTAATTTGATTTTCCGATACACTTCGACTGAGCAGGATAGATTATTTTTTGCTGTTGATTCCGGGGGCGATTGCGTTATATTGATTTCCTGCCATTTATATAAGAAAGGGTTGCCGTGCAGGGAATTATACTGACCGGCGGCCGGGGCACGCGCCTCATGCCGCTGACCGCCAATACCAATAAACATCTGCTGGACCTTTGCGGCCGGCCGATGGTTTATTATTCCCTGTCAATCCTGATCGCGGCCGGCGTCTCCGATGTCACCCTTGTCACCAACCCGGATCATGTTGAGGCATTTGACCTTGCCATCAACGGCCCCTTCCGGGATCAGTTCCAGCCCCTGCGGATCGTCGCCCAGACCGACAAACCCGGCATCGCCGGGTCGATCCAGATGATGCCCCGGCAACATCGCGCCGGACCCTATATGGTCGTCCTGGGCGATAATATCATTGGCGGCTCCATCACCCCCGCCCGCGACCGTTTCCTCAAAAATCCCGACACCGCCCTGATCCTGCTCAGCGAGGTCAAATCGCCCGAGGCTTTCGGGGTCGCCCATATCGAAAACGGCCGTCTCCTTGCAATCGAGGAAAAACCGGAACATCCCGACACCCATTGGGTCATCACCGGTATCTATTTCTTCCCCAATGACCTTTTCGACATCGCCGCCAACGTCGGGCCGTCGAGCCGGGGCGAATACGAGGTCACCGATATTCTATCGCAATACCTGGCGCAGGGTCGGCTCGATTACTTCATGCTCGAACATTGGTGGATCGACGCCGGCACTCATGAATCGCTGGCCGAGGCCAAAAGGGCCATCTGCGGCGAGGGCGCCGAAGAAGAAGAGGAAGAAGAAAAGGAGGAGGCATGATCGCCGGGGTCAAAACCAAAAAATTGATCACTCATGCCGACGAACGCGGCTGGTTGTACGAAATCCTGCGCAACGACGACGACCTTTTCGCCGGTTTCGGCCAGGTTTATATATCGGCGGTGTACCCGGAGGTGATCAAAGCCTGGCATTGCCACGCCGAACAAACCGACAGCTTCACGGTCGTATCCGGCATGGCCAAACTGGTTCTGGCCGATCTGCGGGAAAGCAGTCCCACCCGGGGCAAAATCAACGAATTCGTCATCGGCGACCAGAACCGGAAGCTGGTGCAGATACCGCCGCTGGTATATCATGGCGTCAAGGGTATCGGGCCTCAAACGGCGCTGATTCTCAACTGCCCCGACAAACCTTTCGACCGGGACAATCCCGACGAAATCCGCTTACCCTTCAACACCGCCGAAATCGATTATGACTGGGAGATCAGGCACGGCTGATGAAACTGTTGGTTACCGGAAGCGCCGGATTTATCGGCTCCAATTTCATCCGTTATCTCTTCGATAACGTCAATGATATCCAGGTTATTTCTCTCGACAGCCTCGAATATTCCGGCGACCGCATCAATCTTGAAATTTTTCGCGACGGGATTGAATCGGACCGGCACCGTTTTATCCACGGTTCCATCACCGACGCCGCGCTGGTCGATGAACTGGCGGCTGAGGGCCTCGACGGCATAATCAATATCGCCGCTCATACTCATGTCGATCGCGCTTACTATCATCCGGGGATCTTCATCAAAAACAACGTCGAGGGCGTCCTCAATCTCCTGCGGGTGACGGCCAAGTATAAAATCGAACGCTTTCTGCAGGTTTCCACCGATGAAGTTTACGGTTCGACCAGCCCGGATCATCCCTTCGATGAAAACGCGCCGCTGAAACCGGGCAATTTCTACTCGTCGTCCAAGGCGGCGGCCGATCTGTATATAGCCGCGGCCGTCAACACCGACCGCATCAACGCCGTCATCATTCGCGGCACCAATAATTTCGGCCCGCGTCAGTTTCCCGAGAAGGTCATCCCCTTTTTCACCCGCCGTCTCGTCAACGGCGACACCTTGCCGCTCTACGGCCACGGCCAGCAGATGCGTGACTGGCTTTATGTCGATGATTTCTGCCGGGCCATCTGGACGGTTTTTACCAAAGGCAAGCCGGGGGAGATCTACAACGCCGGGGCGGGCAACCATACCACCAATCTCGAATTGTCCAAAAAGATCGTCAAAATCCTCGGCGCCGATTACGATTTAATCCGACATGTCGCCGACCGGCCCGGCCATGATTTCTGCTACGCCGTCAACTGGAATAAAATCAAAAAACTGGGCTGGGAACCGCAGGCTGACTTCGAGGCCAAGCTGACCGAGACCGTTATCTGGTATCGCCTCAACCAGTTCTGGGTCAAAACCATCATGGCCAAATCGGCCGCCGATCCGACCGATAATTCCTTCTTCGAAAATCATTACCGCGACCGGACCTGATTACATAACGAAGGCCGACAAATCCGGGAGGTGACCATCACACAACTTTTAGTCACAGGCGCGGGAGGACTTCTGGGGCGGAGAATGGCCGACGGTGACGGCCGTTATGATATTATCCGGCATTATCATCATCCTCCCGACCGGCACGATCGGCCGGACCGCGTCATCGCCGACCTGAGCGATAAGAGTCAGGTAAAAAGTCTGGCCGAAAAAATTAATCCCGATATTATCATCAACTGCGCCGCCCTGGCCGACGTCGATCGTTGCGAAACCGAACCGGAAACATCTTATCGCATCAATGTCACTGCCGTCGAAAATCTCATTCTATCGTTTCCACGATCCCGCATGGTCCAGATATCGACCGACTATGTGTTCGGTGACGACCCCGAACGCGGCTCGACGCCGCCGACACGCGACCACGCCACCCATCCGGTGAATGTTTACGGCCAACATAAACTGGAAGCGGAACGAATCGTGATGAAAGCCTCGCCGGATAACCTGGTGGTGCGCGTCAACACCCTGCTCGATTACACCAGCCGGCGCAATTTTCTGTATTTTGTCTATGATAGCCTGAAAAACGGCCATGAAATAGCGGCCGTGACCGACCAGGTTTCTAATCCGATCACGGCTCTCAGCGCCGCCGAATTGACTTATCGCCTGCTGGCCCAAAAGGCTTCAGGTATATATCATCTGGGGGGGGAAGAATTTCTAAGCCGCTATGATCTGGCCCGTCGCATCGCCCGCTTTTTCGATCTCGATGACACCCTCATCGAAGCCGTGATCTCCGACAGCCTGCCGCGGCCCGCTATGCGCCCCCGCTATGCCGGACTCGATTGCGCGGCGACGGAAAAAATTTTGAATATATCAATGCCCGAATTGCGTCATGATCTGGCGCGAATAAAAGACGAAATGATGAAGGCCCTCAGCTAAGCCGCCTGGTGGCCATTGAGGAAAGCGTGAATTTTCTCGGCCTTCTTGGCCCCGATCCCCTCGACCTTCCTGAGATCGGTGATCTTCGCGGCGAATAACCGCGACAATGATCCAAAATGCTTGAGCAAACCCTGGGCCAGCGTCGGCCCCACTTCCGGCAGTTCGGCGATCAAATTGATGCGCGGATCGAGATCTTCTCCGTCCATCAGCTGCGGCCCCACGGTCGAAGCCATCGCCATCTGCCAATCCTTGCTATCGCCGGTTTGAGCCGCCATCATGAAAATCATCTGGGCCGTCTCCATGTCATTCCTGGTAGTCAGAATCGGCACCCGGTTGGCCACGGATGCGAACAGCACCGCGCCATGAATCGTAGCCAGGCTCACTTGCGGATCATCGAAAGGATGCTCGCCTTTGACGATAATAATCGGATCGGAAAATTCGCGCTTGAGTTCGAGCACCTCCCGGTATATCGATCGCTCCTTGATGGACTGAATAAATTCGCGGTCCGTGTAAAACTTGATACCGAACCGGCCGCCCAGCACAAAATCGCCGCGCCGCAGGGTAATATGGCTGATGTCAGTGCCCAGTTCGGCCAGAGTTTGCGCCACCGCATGGTTTTTCAGGCGGCTCGATATGGTTATATTGAACGCATTCATCGTATTTTTTCCTGTTTTATGCTTTTTGAGATGTGACCTATTCCCATTCAGGGAATCACTGTATCTATAAATCTTAACACAGGGAAGACGCGTTTTGTTCGATGTCCCGGATAATAAAATCCGGGATTATCGAAAAATTTCCGCGGGAGCCGACGATCAGGTTTTGCGCTCTTTTTTGCGCGCTGCCGGGAAGAGGACGTTGTTGAGAATAAGCCGATATCCCGGCGAGTTTTTGTGTAATGACAGGTCGGTCGGCTTATCGTTCACCAGATGCTGGTAGTCTTCCGGGTCGTGACCGGAATAGAAGGTAAAGGTGCCCCGGCCGAGATTGCCGTGGATATACCGCGCCTCGTCGTATTCCAGCGGTTCGCCCAGGGTTATGACATACTTCTTCAACAGCGATTTCCGGAAACCGGTGCACTGCCCCATGAAACCCTTGATGACCGGCGAATGCGACTGTACCAGCATGGTCGGCACCGGGTCGAGTTTGGCCGAAAATTCGAACAAGTAAAAGACGTCGTCCTCGGGCGTCAAAAACCGCACCGAACGTTCCGGGTAAGTGTCGATATTGGAACGGCGGTACATCAACGGGTCGAGGTTGACCTGAAAATCGGTGAAGGCCATCGACTGGGAATAATCGAGTTTCTCCTGGCATCCCGGATCGGGAGGATCGCCGTCGAATTCGGCCGGGACAATATCGGTCGAATCGGCCGCCAGAGCGATATCGAGCGTTTCCGGCGCCGAACACATGGCAAACAGAAAGCCGCCGCGCAGGACATATTCTTTGATCTGGCGAGCGACCGCTTTCTTGCATTCGGAAACCTTGTTGAAGCCCAGCGAATGAGCCATCTCCTCGTTGGCCGCGACGTCCTGCTGATACCACAACTGATTATGGAAACTGGCGTAGAATTTCCCGTATTGCCCGGTGAAATCCTCGTGGTGCAGGTGGAGCCAGTCGTATTTTTCCAGGTCTCCGGCCAGCACCTCGGCGTCCCAGACCGTTTCATAATCGATTTCGGCGTACTCCAGCGCCAGCCGAACGGCATCGTCCCATGGCAGATGCGAGGGCGGGACATAGACGGCGATTTTGGGCGCTTTTTCCAGTATCACCCGTTCCATATTTTCGGCTTCAATAGTGCGGTAAATATCCGATATATCCGAATTGCTGACGGTCTTGTAGGCCACCCCGCGCGTCAGGCACAAATCGCGGTTGACGTCGGTATCCTTGATCAGAAAGGCCCCGTCCAGATAATTCAACAGCCATTCGGCCTGCTCGCCGCGCTTGAGGCAGTTATAAACCACCCCGTAGGCTTTGAGATGATCGGTCTGGGTATCGTCCATGGGGATCAGCACCATCCCGGCCTGAATTATCGACGTCAGCATGGTTGAGATGATTGCCACCGTGAGTAAAACCATCAGCTTTTTCATTTATTATCGTCCTGCTGTGTTCGGGCTATGCTACGTTATGTATATATTGCTCTAATCCGCCAATGTCCGGCCGGGATTTTTATCCTGCGCCCGGGCCGTACTCATATTAAACCCCGCCGCCCGGCCCCGGTTCGCGGATTTTTTCCATGCCGGTACCGTCGCAATGTAAGGTATAACCCCGCCATATACACGCAAAATCTGCCACCCCCAGGTTTATCCGACTCCGTGACCATCACCCCCCGGTGCGGCTATTTCTGAGCGGCACCCGCCGAGGCAGGCCCGTCTACCCCAGAATCCAACACAGTCGTTGCGAGGAACGAAGCGACGCGGCAATCTAAAGTCCGGTAGGTCGAAACCCTTTAGGGTTTCGACATTGGTCTGACGCTGTTTTGACATGTCACTCCCGCGAAAGCGGGAGTCCAGAGAACAGGTGCCTCACCGCTTGCGGTGAGAATTTATTCCACATAATCTCACATCATCTACAAAATCCCGACACGATTGCCATCAGAATTTTATAATTGCCCGTTGCGTCAGGTTTTGTCCATCGCGGCGGATTTGACCTGATATTTTTTCGATTTGTCATTCCCGCGCACGCGGGAATCCAGATTTGAAACCCCGACCGAAGTCCGGGCTACTCTTCTGGGCGAAAAATATATAATAAATATTGCATATTGCTATTGACAAGAGTATTTTAATCATTTATAAATAAGTTACAAAAGGCATTACTACGGGGGTATTTCATGCGAAGAGTTATTATTAAGGCCGCGATTGCAGTATGTCTGCTGATTTTGGCGTTGGGGATCTATCTCGTCGGGTGCAGTAAAAAAGGCCTCGAACCGGTGGAATACAAAATATATTACGCTTATTTTGGTGATCAGAAAGCGCCCAATCAGTATTTTCGTTACAATACCACCACCTTCGAGGTCGACACCTTCGAGTTGCCATACGATTCCTACTATGATGGCTTCTGCATATCACCCGACGGCAAAACCATGTACCTGCACCCTGATGATGGCATCGTCGAGGTCTCTCTGGACTCGTTTGTGGTGATGGCCGAGCATCCGATCTATTTGCCGAAAAACGGGTCTACGGGTGATGGCCATGAGGTAATCATCTCGCCTGATGGGAGATACCTGGCGATGCTTAACAGGTATTTACATATCGTCGATCTGACTGATTATTCGGTTGTCTACTTGGACACGACGACGCTTGCAGTAAGCGGATGGTTTACGAATGACAGCAAAACCTTCTTTTGCGCGGTCCCGGGACCTGATCGGACTGAAGCGCTTGAAGTTCTGCTGGATGAAACTCCGGAAATCAGAAGACATATTTTCGAGGCCGGGTCGCTCACTAAAATCATGACATCTGCCGATAATCGCCTGTGGTTTTTGATGTTATATGCCGGTGACGGTTTCTCGGTCTTTCAGGTTCACGATACTGAAACGGACTCGATCATTTATAGTTATAGCAGATGCCCCGGTTCTGGCAGTATGGCGATTTCCCCCGATGGCAGATTTGTGGCATACTCGCGGCCCGGTAATATGCTGGGTTGGTGCAGTCTCTATCCGTACATCACTATCTATGACGTCGCAGGTAACAGAATTGAGCGGGAGGTATCTACTTTCGATGATTCTATCGGGGCCGCACTGGCTATCGACGGGTTGTGGATAACCCCCGACGGTCGTCACTTATTCGGGATATCAGATTCCTATAACCTGGAGGGGCATGCTTTTCAATACAATCTAATATATCATAAGGTCGAAAATATATTCAAAACGTACCCACCAGGCAGAATGCTTTTTTCACTTAGGGGACAAAAACAAAATTAAAAAAAGCCCGGTGCCTCACCGCTTGCGGTGAGAATTCCGTGGTCGGCACCCATCGCGGCAAGCCCGTCCGCCCCAGCTTTGAATTCTTATTCCGCCGGATGCTCACATCCCGCGGGCCGGGTATCTGACCCGGCCACCTCGGCCGTACGGCCCGGAGCTCTGCTCCGGGTCTCTTAGGGATTTATCCAGGCTTATTCGATGCGCCGTGTCCCTTTCGCATGGGTGCCTCACCGCTTGCGGCGGCTTACCACTTA
>CAZGAV010000083.1:12732-16061 GCA_964523575.1 uncultured Ignavibacteriales bacterium | reverse complement strand
TGATCGGGGACTTTGGTCGGCTGAGGCTTGAGATGCACCTTCTGGCCGTCCTTGCGGACGATAACACCGGGCGTGCCGACAACGGTGCTGTCATCGGGAATATCGACCATGTATAAAAAGCAATTGGCCCCGATGCTGACATTGTTGCCCACATTAAGCGGCCCCAGCAGGGTTGCGCCGGTACCGACAAAAACCCGGTTGCCCAGCGTCGGATGGCGTTTCCCCTGATGCTTGCCGGTCCCGCCCAGAGTGACGTTGTGGAACAGCACGCAATTCTCGCCGATTTCGGCCGTCTCGCCGATAACCACGCCGGCGCCGTGGTCGATAAAAAATCCGCCGCCGATCGTCGCCCCGGGATGGATTTCGACGCCGGTCAGAAAACGGCTCATCTGCGAGAACAAGCGCGGGAAAAAGGGAATGCCCAGATTGTAAAGAACATGAATGAAACGATGGAAAAAGATGGCGTGAAAGCCGGGATAGAGAAGAAATTCCAGGTTACGCGCGGCCGGGTCGTTGCGACTGATAGCTTTCGCGTCTTTGATGATTTTGCCAATTATCATATGTGTTATACGGATAGTCGGAAAAAGCCGTCAATAATTTAACCGCTACTTCTTCTTGAAGAGTCCCTTGAGCAATTTGTCGGCGCCTTCCTTGAGCTTGTCCTCGGCTTTTTTCTGGATAACGCTGTTATCGGTCGTGATATTGGAAATGACCGGCTTTTCGTAGGTGCCGCCAACATTGAATCCCAGCCGGACTCTTCCCTTGTCGTCTTCCAACAGCCCACCCATGAGATTGAGATTTTTGGAAAACTCGGGCGAGAGATAAACGCCCATAAACAAATCCAGCTTCTTTTCCAGAAAACCGACCGTCCCGCCGATATTCCAGTCGCCCATTTTCGAAAATACCTTGGTGCCGTCCAGAAGCAGTCGGCCGTCGCGGATTTTCACGGCGCTGACCAGCTGGCGGATATCCTCCTCCTGGAAGGTCTTGAATCCGAATTGCTTGGCCATATCGTTGATCAGGTCGAAATTGACCAGCTTGCCGTCCTTGAGATCGACGTTGCCATCGGCGCTGAGGGTCTTGATGAAATCGGGGAATTCGGCGCCGCGCCCGCTGAGGGTGCCGTCAAGGTTCATCTTTCCATACAGGTGGCCGTCGAGGTCGGCGAAGCGGGCCATGAAATCATTGGCCTCAACATTGTTCGCCGTAAATTCGCATTTGATCGCCGGTTGATACATATCGGTGATATCGACCGTCCCGGCGCCGCTGACCTTGCCGGAGTAAATATCGCCCCGAGCATTGGTGAAAGTAATGATACCGTCCTTATAGGCCACGTCGCCGGTGATATTGGTGAGGTCGACCTGACTATAAACGAGCGTGTCAATGGCGACGGTCCCGCCCGCCTCGATATCCGGCAGGAAGATCGGAGCCGCCATCTCGGTTGTCCCGGCGGCGGTGGAGGCCGGCAGAGCGTCATCCTCGGGCACGAGGATGTCATAATTGACCAGTGGCGACTTCAATTTGAAATCGAGGTACGGTTTCGGGTATCCGCCGCGCGGCTGGAGCAAATGGGCGAATCCGTTTTTCAGCGTACCGGTCAGTGTCGCCCGGACGCCGGGATACACGATATACATCGAATCGACCGTAGTTTTACGGTCGCCGATGGTCATCATCAGGTCCAGCCGCTCCAGCGGCGAAGTGATGCTGTCGTTGTCATAATAAGCCTTGTCCACCGCGATCGTTCCCGCCAGACGGGTGTCGGCCCATTTTGATTTTTGTCCGGCGGCGGCGAGGTTGAAACGGAGGTCGCCGGATAATTGATGGCCGTAGGTTTTGTCCATAAACGGCAGAATTCCGGCCAGATCATAACTGCCCCGGGTCTTTATGTCGAAAACCGGATCATCCCAGTTCTTGACGCTACCAGCCAGATAGAAATCGCGATCGGACAATTTGCCGCCTTCAGAGGCAAAAGATACGGTATCGAAATCGAAGCCGACTTTGAAATCGTCGAAATGGACTCGGGCGGCGACCGTCTGATAACCGACGGTGAGGTCCTTGAAATCGAAGTTACCGTTCAGATATGGCTCGCGTTGAGGTCCGAATTCGATGCGCGCTTCCATCTCGCCCGATATTTTCCCCTGCAGGCGCAACTGCTTCGTATCGAAATTCTCCGAAGAAGGGATATACTGCACCAACGGTTCCAGTGAAACATCGGCCGCCTTGATCGAGGCGAAAACCGATGACGGATCGATCAGGTTCCTGACGGTGGCGTCAATGGCAAAGGGGACGCCGTTGATTTCCATGGTCGTATTCTTCAGCACGAGGTCGGCATGCTGAAAATCGATGTCGGCGTTATAGGCGATATTGATATCCAGCGGCACTTTCTCCGGAACCAGCGTCGAATTTAACGACGGTATCCTCAAGGTTCCGGTCGAATGGCCGCTTTTGCCATCGGCCTCGACATTCAATCGGGTTTCGAGACTGAAATTGGACAACGTCGTTTTGGACTGAGCGGAATCATCGATATAAATCAAATCGCCGTTTTTGATGGCGGCCCAGTCGAAGGCGAAGACGGTCAGAGCCGCCTCCTCCGAGGAAACCTTCTTTTTGGTGCCGACCGGCGTTTCCACCGGCTGGCCGCCGGTATTGAGAGTAAAACTGTAATTGGTGCGGCCATCGATTGTTTTGCGCAGATGAATCACCGGATGTTCGATAGCGATCTCGGAAAAAACCAGTTGTTTACGGAAAAGCGGCATGATCTTGAGACCGCAGGCCAGGCGATCCACGGTCACGAATTCGGCTCCCGGAAATTCCTCCGGGTTGTATATGCGGAAACCGCGCATATCGAGGCTGGGCGTCGGCAAAAGCGAAAATGACAGATTATCCAGCTCGACCGTCCGCCCCAGCATTTTCGAGGCCCGTTGTACGATTTCGGCTTTGACGCGTTCGGTCGGGAAAAGGAATTTGCCGGCGGCATATACCACCAGTATCAATATCACGAGAAAAATTATCAGCCGGGGCAGACAGCCCAGCCCTTTTTTCTTACTCTCCGGTTTTTTCCCGGCCATATGTCACCTACAATTCCAAAGATTGGTTGGGTTGGAGAACTTCAACCCGGACGCCGCTTCCGTCCAGCTTTTTCTTGAATTCCTCAGGGTCGGCGGCGATCACATCCCAGGTATTGAAATGCATCGGCACCACGACCTTCGGTTTCACGAACTGCACCGCCCGGACGGCATCGTCCACGCCCATAGTGAAGTTATCGCCGATCGGCAGGAACATCAAATCGATGGGATTGATCTCGCCGATCAGCTTCATATCGAGAAACA
>CAZGAV010000083.1:0-12632 GCA_964523575.1 uncultured Ignavibacteriales bacterium | reverse complement strand
TCGACCGCGTCGCCGAGATGGTCGCTGTGGCCATGTGTGGCCAGGATATAATCGACATCGACCTCGTCGGCCTTGACCGTCGCCTGAGGATTGTCGTTGAGAAAGGGGTCGATGATTATTTTATATTTTCCATCGGTGGCATAGACACAGGAATGCCCGTAAAAGGTAACTTTAAGCATAATTCCCTCCAATACTTGTTCACCTTATACCAAAAAGGAAATTCATCGGACGGGTCAAATCAACAATAATACGAAAACGGCGCGGATTTTTTAGTCGATGATGCCGCCAACCAGGACGGTTTCGCCGTCGTAAACTACCGCCGACTGCCCCGGCGTCACGGCCAGTTGCGGAGATTTGAAAGTCACCTCGAGACTTTCGCCCGAGGGCACGACCATGGCCGGCTGGGGCCGATGCTGATACCGGATTTTGACCCGAGCTTCAAAAGCATCGGTCCGCGGCGGAATCGAAACCCAGTTGATCCGCGACACGGTCAACTGCGACCGGCTGACATCGGTCTTTTCACCCACAATGATGCGGTTACCGGCCGGATCGATAGCGGTCACATATAAGGGCGTCGGATGCGAAATGCCCAACCCCTTACGCTGACCGATAGTGTAAAACGGTATACCCTTATGCCTGCCGATCACTTCTCCCGTTTCATCGACGATATCGCCGGGCGGAATTTCACGGTCGGACCATTCTCGAATAAACCGCTCATAGTCGTCGTCGGCCACAAAACATATTTCCATGCTTTCGGGCGTCTGCGCGGTTTTGACGGCGGCCTCGGCGGCGATGCGGCGCGTTTCCTTTTTGGTGATATCTCCCAGCGGCAAAAACGTCCGGGCCAGAGCCTCCTGACCGATGCCCCACAAGGCATAGGATTGATCGCGGGTGTCATCAACCCCTTTTTTCAAAAAATAACGACCGCTGGCCGAATCGAATCCGGTGCGGGAATAATGTCCGGTGGCGATCGCATCACACCCGATTTCTCTCGCCCTCTTCAGAAACATTTCCCATTTGATGCGGCTGTTGCATAAGACGCAGGGATTGGGCGTGCGCCCGGCGAAATATTCGGACACGAAATTTTCGATGACGGTTTCACGGAATGGCCCGGTGAAATCAATTACATAATGCGGCACCCCCAGAGTCTCGCAAACAGCCCGGGCATTGCCGATGGATTCAAGGTCACAGCATCCCCCGGTCCGTTGAACATCGCCGCCGACGTCGCCATAATCCCAGAGTTTCATGGTGGCTCCGGCGACATTGTAACCCTGCCGCTGGAGAAGCAACAGCGCCACGGAACTGTCCACCCCGCCGGACATGGCCACCAGTACGCTCTTGTCATGATTCGAACTCATTGATTTTTATACCGCCGTTGATCGATTGCGGGCCTAATTCGCATTGTCATAGGTGGCCGACATGGCCCGCAGACGTTCGATGATTTCCGGCAGAACCGAAATCGTATAGTCGATCTGTTCGCGGGTCGTGTATCGTCCCAGCGAAAAACGGATCGACCCCTGGGCCAGTTCCGGATCGATCTTCATCGCCTCCAAAACATGCGATATCTGAAGACTGCCCGATGTGCAGGCCGAACCGGATGAGACCGCAATCCCCTTCATATCCAGCGACAGGATTATTGCCTCGCCCTCGACGCCCTTGAACGACAGGTTGACCGTCGAAGGCACCCGCTTCTCGAGCGGGCCGTTGAGATAAACATCTTTGATCTTCGCCTGTATCTGCTCTCTGAAATAACCGCCCAGCTCAGTCAATCGCCGGTGTTCGCCGGCCAGTTTATTATCCGCAATCTCCAGCGCTTTGGCCAGCCCCACGATCGAAGCCGTGTTTTCGGTACCCGCCCGCAATCGCCGCTCATGACTTCCGCCGTGCAGTAACGGCGTCAGGGAGGTCTTCGAGCGCACATAAAGCGCACCGATTCCCTTGGGACCATAAAATTTATGCGCCGAAAGCGATAACATTTCGACGCCCAGATCATCAACCTTGACCGGAATCTTTCCCACCGCCTGCACGGCGTCAGTATGAAACGGCACTCCGGCTTCACGGCAGACACCAGCCATTTCCCGGATCGGCTGAATCGTCCCGATTTCGTTGTTGGCCGTCATAATCGATACCACGACTGTGCTCGGCTTTATGGCCCGGCGCAGATCATCGACCGCAATCATCCCCTCGCCGTCGCAGTCCAGATACGTCACCTCAAAACCGTTTTTCTCCAAATAATGACCCGATTCGAGGATAGCATGATGTTCAATCCGGGAAGTGATGATATGATTGCCCTTTTTCCGACCGGCCATAGCGGCTCCCTTGAGCGCCAGGTTATCGGCCTCGGTGCCCCCCGAGGTGAAGTATATTTCATTCGGTTTGGCCCCCAACAGCGCCGCAACTTGTTCGCGCGCGTTGTCGATGGCCGTGCGAGCCTTCTGTCCGAAACTATGAACCGATGAGGGGTTGCCGTAATTACCGGCCAGCGAGGCTCTCATAGCCTCGATCACGGCCTCATCGACCGGGGTCGTGCTGTTGTAATCGAGATAAATCGGGTCCATGGACAAACCACCTTAAGTTGTTATGCCGCAAAATAATTATCGGTTGGTTAAAATAGGCAACCGAGCCGGATGTGTCAATCCATAATGTACTAATTACGAATTAAAAGGCGTAAAGAATGGTGAAATGGATGCGGTCGTCTTCTTTGTAAGGGCCGTTTTCGAGGTGATGGGCATAATCGAGACGGATCGGCCCGGCTGGCGAGACGAATTGAAAGCCGGCGCCATAGGAGAAAAGGATATTCTCGGGCCGGGCATCGGCAAACGATTCCCAGCCGTTGCCCATATCGGTGAAAAACGATCCCCAGAATTTCCAGAATAGCGGAAAACGCAGTTCCTGATTGAAAATGGCATAAGCGTTGGCGCCGACGTTACTGCCGGAGATACTACGCGGCCCGATGCTGTTTTCGCGGAACCCCCGGATACTGTTGGCTCCGCCGAGATAAAAGCGGTCATTAATCGGGACTTCGTGGGAACGGCCGAATTCCTTGACCCACCCGGCCTTGAGACGGGTGGCGTAAATGGCGCTTCCCACCAGCGGCTGATACCGGGCCCAGGAAAAATCGAGCTTCACGAAACTGTCGTCGCCCCCCAGAAAACCGCCCACATATTGAGCGAAATAAGTCGTATAGGAGCCCGACCTGGGCATGAATTTATCGCGCCGGGTATCGCGCACGACGGTGACGTCGATCTTGCGCCGAACGCTTATCCCCTGCTCGGATCGGAATTGTACCTGATTTTCGGGGGCAATACCGAAAATATTGACTTTCTCATAACTACTGGTGACAATCGCAAAAATCTGTTCGGTCCAGTCTTTGCGGGTCGATATCGCCAGCGACCAGGTTTCGATTCGGTAGGGTTGTAATTGCGAACGCACGCCCGGTTCGAAGCGCGCCGTGACCGTCAACGGCCAGCGGAAATTGAAAAACCACGGCTCCGTATATTTAACCTGATAACGGTGATAGAGCGTCCGCCATTGAGTGAAAATAATGAAACGGAACATGGTCGAAAATTCCACCCTCCGGGAGACTAAAATATTCCGTTTGCCCCAGGCGGTCGTAAAATCCCAGGTCAAATCCTGCAAGGAATCCTGGCTGGCGCCGGTCTGCAATGTCACGAAATGCGGTTTGCGTTCGATGGCCGAAAAGACAAAATCGGGACTGGTGTATATTTTCCCGGTGCTGTCGCCGGCCCGATGCAGGCTGTCGGCGCCATTGCCGCTGATGGAAAGACTGATGGAATTGAAAAGATTGGTCGAATAGAGGTTTTTTTCAGATTCCAGAATTTTCTTGCGGCTGTACAATTCACCCTTCCTGAAAACCACCTCCCGCCGCGCCAGATAGGGTGAATAGTATTTCAAATCGCCGATTATCAGGTCACCGAAATGCACCAGCGATCCGGCCGTGGCCTCGAAGGTGATAAAAGTGCGCGTCGGCCCGCCCGGGGTGTCAATCCTATTGACGATCTCGGCATAAGGATAGCCATGATTGGCGTAAATCGTCTTCAAAGCGAAAATGACTTCACGAACTTTGATCGGATTGACGGCGTCGCCGGTTTTGATGCGCCCGACCGTCCTCTGAAGATCGCTGTAAAACGGCAGAGAATCATCGGCGTCAAGAATCGCCCGGCCGGTTATATAACGCGGCCCTTCTTCTATTTCAATAGTGACGATGGCGCTCGAATCCTTCGGCGCGAGATCGACCTTCTCGACAACCTTGACGTCGAGAAAACCCTCCAGCAGATACAGGTATTTGACTTCGGTGGTATCGCGAAGGGCCGAATACCTGAGGACTTTGTCGCGCTGTCCGCTTTTAAGCGACTGCCAGAATGTGGCTTTGCGCGAGAAAAGATGCGAACGTATCTGGGAGTCGGAAAAATACTCGTTGCCGGTGATGACGATTTTTGAGATGTCGGGCCGCTTGGCCAGCCAGGCGTTGAATTTCTGATCGTCAATCGATACCTGACTCCACACCGCCGCCGAGGCTGTCAGAAGCGCCAGGAGCAGGGCGCCGGTCATGAGGATTAATCCGAGCGGCCGGGGCATCAATACTCCCACGAGAGTTTGAAATTGACATGGTACAGGTTGGCTTCGTCGCGCCGCCCCTCGAACAGGTAATGCCGCCCCAGACGGTATTCCATGCCGACTTCCTGCCCCCGGTTGACGTCAAAATAACTGCTTCCGAAAACATAGAGATTGGGAAAAGTATAAGCCCCAATCGTCACCCGGGTGCCGAGGGGATTGAAGCCGCCACCCATATCGGGGTAGATTTCGAACGTCTCGACGCCCAGAGACCGGGTGCCCAACTTGGAAAATTGTGAAGCCAGCAAACCGACGCCGCCGACGGTGATACGGCTGGCCATGACACTGCCGCCCCCCAATGTGTCGAGGTCGGGGCGGTAATCGGCCAGAAGAGCCGGCAGGATGTTCTCGTTAGAGATCGGCGAATCGCCGGCGCCGGTGAAGATCGGGTTGTTGAGCGTGCCGGTTACGTTCAAAGCCAGCTCATAGCTGTAATTGCGTTCGCTTTCGAATTCGGAATAAGTCGAGGGTGTTTGAATACGGGTGGTGATTTCAAGGTTGAGGTTGGGGTCGGGTTCTTCGATATTGTCATAGGTGATCAACCCGCCGGGCGTCATGGTGAAGGTCTTGTCGAAGAAGAAGTACTTGCCCCGGATAACCTCCATCGATCCCAGGAAATTATAAACCCCGGCGTTCCGCAAAATGTTGATAGTGCCCGAAAATTCGGCGTCTATGTCGTCGTTGCGCACCCAGAAATTGGAGGGGAATTCGACCATCAAATCCAGATCCCAGGTCTTGTCCGACTCCAGCGTGCTCAACAGGTTGAAGCCGGTTTCTTCGAAACTCTCCCTATAAGTGGCCGACTTGACATTGATGGTGCCGGTAACCAGCGGCGGCGTCTCACCGTTGACCGCAATCCGGGCATCGGCCAGGCCGCTGACGTCGCCCAATTCATAATTAATCGGCATATCGACGGCATCGGCCTTGAGGGCATACCGAAAGCTGTTGAGGTCTTCAACCAGGACGGTGCCCCCGCCCGACACCCGCCCGGGCGTTTTGTTGTGGCCGCGATTGACGATGGCATCGGCCTTGTCGATCGTAATCAGTTTCTGCGACATGCTCAGATCGACCTCGACCTTTTCCAGAGGGTCCTGCAAATCGAGCAATTTGACGACGCCATTTTTCAGACTGCAGGTGCCGTTCAGCTTCGGTTGCAACGGTTTTCCCGTGAGGTCGATTTCGGCCGTGAAATCGCCGTTGATATACTCCACCGATTCCATCAGGAAGGCCACCAGGTCCAGTTGTTTGTCGGTGGCGGTGATGGTGATATCCTGCTGACGTTCATCGAAGAAATCATGCTTCGATCCCAGCGACAGGTTGATCGGGAAATCGCCGGTGGCGGTGTACATCCCGGCCGGAGATTCGAGATAACTGGAATCGATCACCAGAACGCTGTCTTCATAACTGATAAAAGCCAGCAGTTTGCCAAGATACAGCCCCTGATAATGGAGAGAATCCAGTATGGCCCGCAATGAGAATTCCGGATTTTCGAGGGTATTATAAACCGAGCCGGCCGATCCCAGCCGTCCGCCCAGATCGAGACTGTCGTTGAACAGCCGGACCCAGGGAGCGATGGCGATGTTGGTGGTTTCCCAGATGATATCCAGCGAATCGGAATAATCGACCCGCCCCGAAAACGACAGGGCCCCGTCATAGGCTTTGACTTTTATCTGGTCGAACATATAACCGGCCGAATCGATCAGAATCGTCTGCGGGCCGTCGGCGGCGAATTGCCGTCCGGTAAGGTCGATTAACACGGAATCGAGCGTCAATTTCTGAGGATAGCTGTCGAAATCGAGCACCCCTGTCAACTGGGTCCGGGAAAAATTATTGTCGATATTGCTGGTATCGATATACAGCAGGTTGCTGTCCAACGTCATCTGGGCGAATAAACTGTCATACGGGAAGCCCCAGGCGTCACCGCTGCGACTCTTGACGAAAATCGGCCCCCGCATCCGCCGGATAAAACTCTGGACGAAGAAATTGGTTTCGAAATCGGAGGAAAAGAACTCATACAGCCATAGCGAGTCGGAGGTGAAATGGGCCCGCAGATCGGGGTCGTTGGTCGGCCCGGTGAAAGAAAATTCGGCCGTCGCCCGCCCGGCCGGAAGATCGATAAAAGTCTGATGCGCAAATTTCGACAGGTCCGTCAGGTCGGCGCGGCAGTCGACCGAGAGGTCGCCGGTGAATTCGACGTTCCCCTCGCATAGGAAACGATTATCATAATAGTCCACCTGGAATCCGGGAAAAATATACAGGCCGTCTTTGGCGATCGTTATCTGTCCCGTCGCCTTGTGCATATGATAAATGTCGAAATACGATTCATCGAGGTCCATTATAATATCGAGCGCCATCGTCTGAGAACTGAACCCGCGCGCATCGAGGTCCAGATAACCACTGAGGTCGGTTTCATAGGAATCGAAAACGAGGTGGTTGAGGTTGAAGGAATCGACCTGGGCCGACAAATGGTAGGTGCGCGGCCGGGCGATGAAATTGATCCGGCCGTAGCCGCGAATGCCGCAGCCATCGAGGATATTGCCGTGGACGGTGTCGATATAGAGTATCCCCTCGTCATAATGAAGAGCCGTCGTCAGGGAATCGAAGGTGCGGTCCTTGAAAGTACCGGAGAGAACAAGGTTGCCGCCGGCCCGCCCGTATTGCCTGTAAACCGTCCCTTGCACGTCGACGTCGCCAGTGAGGTCAAGGCCCAGGAAGGAGACGATATCATTGATGTTAATATGGGCGCTGTCGATATTCGATTCCAGCCAGCCGTCGTTTTCGGCGTCATGCACGAGCGAGAAACTGGCCGACGAGGAGTCGGTGTCGATGACGATATTCTGCAGGGCTAGTTTGCCCTGGAAGAGAGTCGCAAGGCCATGAGCGTAATTGACCTTGAGGCGATTATCTTCGGAATTGCCGTTCAAGGAATCGAGGCTGAAAGTATAGGTGCCCTCCTCGGACTTGGCCGAGGCTCTCAGGTTAATACCCGACCAGCGAAAGTCGCGGTCCTTCCGGGAGAAATCCAATGAGGCGCTGTCGATGGCGAGTTTTTTCAATTCCCATGAAATCGGCGTTCCCCCCGAACCTTCGCTCTTGGGGACTTTCGGCAGACCCCAGTTGCCGAGCGAATCCATTTTAAGAAAAAAATGCGGATGGGCGATTCGGATACTGTCAACTATCCAGCGGCGATGCAGAATATCGGAAACGCTGTAATTGATGCGCACCTCTGGTAAATAGGCCAGATTGATCGTATCCGAGGCTTCGTAAAAGCGGACCAGAACCTCACTCAATTTGAAACCGCTCAAAAAAGAACCGTCGATTTCGGCGATATTTACATCCAGATTGTATTTGGCCGCGATTTTTTCGGCCAGATAGCGGTTGACCCAGTTTTCGAGGATATGCGATTGATAGAGAAGAACCAGCCCGACAAGGACCAGAACGGCGATACCGATAACGCCGATAAGCGGAATTTTGAACCGCAGACGCATCAGGCCCCCGTCGCTTCCACCAGTATCTTGCGCGCCGCTCTGATTTTCGCCCGGGAACAGAAATAGCGGCAATTATCCATGGTCCGGCCGATCAGGCCGGAATCAACGCCGACATTCAAAGCGCCGCGGATATGCGCGCCCAATTGATTGACATACGACGTCACCGTCAGGGTCGCAACCACTGATAATTCGCGCAAGGCGAAGGAAGCGCCCGGCCGGGAAAGTACCTGCCCATAGCCATCGTTGATCATCCAGGTCAGTATCCGGGGGGAGAAGGAATTGATATAATGCACCAGACGGTCGAAAGCCGGCCCATAAATGCTCCTGATCTTTTCGAGGCCGTTACGATTCCAATCCCGGCATTCGTCGGCTGAGTATGGTTCGGGCAGATAATCCCTGTTGTGATGCTGAGGGTTGACAGCCGCGAAGATCCGGGCCGCTTCGATCATGGCCGGGAACCCCAGAAATAAATGCGATTGGAGAATAATTTCGTCAATCATCGCCGCCGGTATAAAATCGTCCAGCGCCGTCTTCATAATCAGCCGCATAGCCGCCTCGTCCCTTCCGGCGATGGCCGCCGAAAGAAAGGGCCCATAAAAAAAATCTCTGCCCGGGCATTGATCGCATGAGTCGACCAGATGCCGCATTATCCTGCCGTCCACGGGTTGCACCATTGTCGTTCAAACTATACCGGACAGCCGCTAAAGGCAACATAAACTTTAGCGAGCCGTCCCGGCGCGACCCATGAGGTGCTCCAGTTGTTTCTGTAAAAGCAACATCTCGGCCCGCATCGAATCGATGCGCCTTTGCATATCGATGGCCATGGATTGACGATCGATCTGCCAGTCCGGCCCGGTAGGAAGGGGGTAATTATGCCCGTCGGCCAGCGATGTCAGAGTGACGCCGATGCGCATCCGCCGCTGGCCCCGAATCAACTCGATAACGATAGTGCTGTCGGCGCCGGCGCTACCGACCAGACGCTGAAGCTCGCGGTCGTTGGTGATTTCCCGCGCGCCGATCCGAACTACGATATCGCCTACGCGCAAACCGGCCGCGGCCGCCGGCGAACCCGGCTCGACGTCGGAGATGGCCACGGCTTCGCCCAATATTTTCTGGCCGGACGAGACCAACTCGATAGCCGTGGTGCTGATGCCCAGATAACCGGCGTCACGGTTGCCGCAACAGATAATCCGGTCGGCGGAATTGATCGCTACCGACGCCGGAATCATGACGATGCCGCCCCAGGCGCCCCGATAATCATTGACGGTGACATTGCCGGAACTGATCATGCCGATCAGCTCGCCTCTGAGGTCGAATACTCCGCCCCCCAGCAATCCCGGCAAAACCGTTCCCGAGACCAGATAACTGCCGTCACTCTGGCGCCCGGCGATAATCCCCAGGGCCGGGTAACCGGTATGCTCGATGGAATTGCCGTAAGCCAGCGCCAGTCGGCCCGCCAACGGCGGCACCGATGAAATCTCGATGTATGAATGAAAAATGCTGTCGATCTTCAAAACGGCCACATTCTGCCGGCGGTCATAGCCGACCAGAGCGGCGTTAAGGCTTTGTCCCTGGATTTCTATGCGGAAATTGTCGTATCCATCCACCAGCCCCAGACTGGTCAGGATATGCCCCACCGAATCGATCAGGATGCCACTGCCGACGACGGCATTGACCGGCTGCGCCGAAGGCCGGCTCTGGCCGGGAAAGACCGGACCCTGCCCCCCCTGCAGGCGGGACTCGACGGTGACGATCCCGCCCGAGATATGATCGACGATGGCGGATATCTCCCGGTCGAGGGTTTCCAATCCCTGGCTTCGAGCGCTTTGATAAGTCAGAATGAGGGTGGAAAAAAAAACCGCCAGCAAAAGGGCGGTTTTTTTATCTTTAACAAATCCGGTCAATATTTTTTCCTCATAAAAGCAGACCAATCCTTTACGGGACGATCAAATAGTTTTTCACCACCGGACGCACGATAACATTGGGCGAACCGGAGTGCGATGAGGCCAGCGTCAGACCCGAACCGCCGTTCATTAATTGCTCGGCGCCGGCGTTGACCCGGAGCGATTTGGAGTACTCGCGCCAGCGATTATACTGTGCAATCATCCGCGAAACACTCTTGTGCTCATTGAGCAACGGGTTATCCGTCGGCTGAACGGTTAGGTAATAATCATCGGTGCCCGTTTCCACACCCGATACCGTCGTCGCCAACTGGGGCGTCGCCGGGGATAAAATCCGGTCTCCGTAACCGAAGCCGATACCCAGGGCCATCACCACCACCGCCACTGAAGCGGCGGTCGCCAGACGGGCCATGCCGAAAATGGGGATCCTTTTCGGCCAATAAGCTTTGGTTTTTCTTTCGGCAAATCCTTCCTGTCCGATCTTGGCGAACAGCGCCGACGTGAAATCATCCGAGGCTTTCTTTTGCGGAAGTTCCGATAGCAGTTGGTTCATAGAGCGATATACGTTCTCTTCGCGCCGGCAGGAACTACAGTCATCCAGATGACTTTTGATTTCCGCCGCAACCTCAGGTGATGTCTCCCCTTTAGAATAAATTGACAGGAAGGAGCGCACCTTTCGACAACGCATTCCTTTCCTCCATTCTCGGTTTAAGCTTTTCTCTCAGAATCGAGCGGGCCCGGTTGACTCGTGACTTGACCGTTCCCAACGGAACCGACAATACCCGCGCCACTTCGTCATAGGGCATTTCATCTATATCTCTCAGCATGAAGGCGGTCTTGTATTTGTCCGGCAAAGAGGCAATCGCCGCTTCCAGAGCCGGGCCGAGATTTGAGGGAATCTTGGCCTCAACCGCCGTCTCCACTTCCTTGTTTTGCATATCAAAGATATCGACGAATCGATATTTCTTCCTCTTGCGCAATTCGTTACGCGCAAGATTTAAAGCTATAGTATAAAGCCAGGTCGAGAAACAATGCTTGAAATCAAACGATTCCCGGTGCTGATACACCCGCAAAAACGCCTCCTGAACGATGTCCTCGGCCTCTTCCTGACTGGCCAGCATCCGCCCGATAACATTCATCAGCCGGTCGCGGTATCGATCGACCAGTTTACTGAAGGCAACCATATCGCCGCCCTGCACTCGGCGCAGTAGTTTATGATCGAGTTCTTTTGCAGTTTCTTTATCCATAGGTTTCCTGCGTCTGATATTGATACATCAGAGCCCTTTCAAAGTTCCTTTTTTTATCCCGTCCGCAACATTTTTCGGACGCTTAAATATAGCGCCAAAAACGGCCGGTTCAAACCTTTTTTACGGGCCGCCCTCCGGCGACCCCTTCTAATAAATTGTCTTTCCATAGGATAAAACAATTCCCGGCAAAACATAGTTCCGCTTCTTTCAGATTGCGGCCGCCCGGGGAATATTGAAAATCGTAGATCGTTTAACTTTTGATCTTTTGCAGAAGCTTGCGGAGATAGGGAATCAGATCGGCGCGGGCGATGGTTTCCTGGATATTTTCAGCCTTGAGCCATTCCTCGCGGTCAGCCACTTCCTGCGCCTGTACCCGCCCGGCGACGAGGTTTTTGACCGTTACCTGATCATTGGCGAATTCATCTGACCCCAGTATAACAGCAACCGGGACACCGACTTTGTCGCCATACTTCAACTGCTTAGTTAAGTTGCGGGTCTCCCCCAGAAAAATTTCGGCCCGGATGCCGCTGGCTCGGATATCATTGAGGATACGAATATATTCGGGCATCTTCTCAAGGTCCATGGCCGTGACCAGCACCTCGGAAATAGTTGTCTGGGTCTTAATTACTCCGCGCGACATCAGAGCCGCCAGCAAACGGTCGATCCCGGCCGAGGCGCCGGTACCGGGGATTTTGCGCCCCAGAAACCGCTCGACCAGCCCGTCATATCGCCCTCCGGCAAACACCGATCCGACCTCGGGGATATCGGTCAGCGAGGTTTCGAAGACCGGCCCGGTATAATATCCCAGACCACGGACGATAGTCAAATCGACTTGAGTTTTATCTTCAGGAATTCCGAAATGCCTAAGATATTCTCTGATTTGTTCAAGCTCGCTTATCCCTTCCTGAGCCTCTCTAATACCTTCTGCAACTTCACGCTCTTTTATCTTTTGGATGGAAATTTCACCCAATTTCATACGCTCAATAGCTTCTGTCCAGCCAAATTCCTTCTCCACATCTTTCATCTCTTTGCCAATCTGAACAAATCCCAATAGATTCTTCGCCATTGTCAAGATGTCGGAAGATTCTTTTGCCTTTAGAAGCAAAAACCACATAATCGATCTTATCTGAAAGTCAGGAAGATGCAAACCCTCTATTTTATCCCCCGATATATCGACCCGCCCTTGATCGAGTTCATTCCTAACGGCGTCTATTCCCTGCTTTTCAAGTTTGTCTATTACGCGGAAAACATCGGGTGCCAAGTCATCCGAAATACCGACGAATTTAGCTACCCCATTGAGGATTTTGCGATTGGAATACCGGATTTGATAATCGGGCAGGTTCAGCTTTTCGAACGACCGG
>CAZGAV010000082.1:0-16735 GCA_964523575.1 uncultured Ignavibacteriales bacterium | reverse complement strand
GTCGAGGCTCTACAACCCAGGTTTAAAGACCTGGGGCACCGATGGGGCGGCGATAACAGGCTATATATAAAAAGCCCGCCGGGTGGGGCGGGCTTAATACGATCTACTATCGGAGAAAAATACGTGGTGTCAATTCAAATATTTTGTCCGGGTCAGTCGATCAAGACTTTTTCCAGACGCTCGACGATGTAATCCATCTCGGCGTCGTTGATAATCAGCGGCGGGCTGATACGGATGGTGTGATGATGGCTGTCGTTGGCGAGCATGTCCAGTCCGAGGAGTTTGCGGCAGAAAACCATGGCGTCGCCCGATTTGACCTCGATCCCGATAAACAGGCCCCGTCCGCGCACCTCTTTGACGTGCGGCGACCGGGCGGCGATATCGAGAATCCGCTTCTTGAGGATTTTCCCCTTCTGAGCCGACTGTTCGGCCAGTTTTTCGTTCTGGATAACATCCAGAGCCGCCAGCCCGCAGGCGCAGGCGTAGGGATAACCGCCGAAAGTTGAACCATCCGATCCCGGCGAAAAAGCCATGTCCATCAGATAGGTGTTGGTCACCATCACCGACAACGGCGCCAGGCCGCCGGCAATGGCCTTGCCCAGGATGACGGCGTCCGGGACGACGTTCTCATGCTCGAAACAGAACATCTTGCCGGTCCGGCCTAATCCGACCTGGATTTCATCGTCGATCAGCAGGATATCGTTCTCGTCGGCCAGCTGCCGCAGGCCTTTCAAGAAACCTTCCGGAGGAATATACATCCCGCCCTCGCCCTGCATCGGTTCCACCAGAATAGCGCAGGTGTTGGGCGTGATCGCTTTTTTGACGGCATCGATATGGCCGAAGGGAACGGCGACAAAACCGGGCGTCAGCGGTCCGAAACCTTCTTTGTATTTCTGGGTCGTCGAAAATGAAACGACGGTGATCATGCGGCCATGGAAGTTGTTGTCGAAAACGATGACTTCCTGTTTGCCGTCGGGAATGCCTTTATGTTTGTAACCGAAATACCGGGCCAGTTTGATGGCTGTTTCGACCGATTCCACCCCGCCGTTTTTGGGCAGGACCTTGTTGCCGTGTTTACCGAAACGAGGCGCCAGTTGCGGCAGAATCGTGGCCGTGCGTTTCAGGAACTGGGCCAGGACGTCGGTGTAAACGACATTGGAGATAACCGAGGCATAGTTGCCCTTGAGAGCCTCGATGGCCTTCTCGACGATTTTTGGATGATGGTGTCCGGCGTTGGCCGCGGAATAGGCGGCCAGACAATCGAGGATTTTGCGGCCGTCCTGAGTGTAGAGCCAGGCGCCCTCGGTCTTGCGGACGATGGTTCTCAGGCGGCCGTAATGGCTGGCGCCATATTGTTTCTCGGTGTTGACGACCTCATCGTCGGTGATCGCCGAATAACCCATCGAAGGGGTCATTCCGGCCGGTACGGATTTCATATCTTGTGTTTTCATAGTCACCTCTGGATGTCAAAGCATACTTCATCTTCGTTCAATCGGCCGGTTTAGGGGATCCGGTACCCAGCCTATATATATACTATTCGGCGTCGCCGGGGGCAAGTTGATTCTTTGGAAATCTTTATCGAGAGGGAGTTTCGGCCGGTTATAAACCGGCCGGGGTTTTATCGATTTCGAACTGATCGATAAGGTTTTTGTCGAGGCCGTAAACTTTGACGATCATCCGGTCATTGACCACGGAAACCTTACAAAAATGGTACTGCTTGAGAAAAAGCTGGCTACAGGGGTGCTGGCGGGCCTGATCGTAAAGGGGCGCCCCTCCCCCGCCGGCGACGATGTAGTAGATGCCACCGCAGTAAGACCGTTCATAGCAATGGTCGTGGCCGTTGAAGACGGCATCGACGTCGTATTTTTCGAATAATGGCACCCAGGTCTGTCGCAAGCCCTTTTCGTCCTCGGTGTGCCGGCTGGTGCTGTAAGGCGGATGATGGAAAACGGCGACGATGAACCGGACCGAATCGGGCACCGAGGCCAGATCATGTTCCAGCCAGTGGTATTGCACCGAGGCGGTATCGGTTTCGACGCAGGAATTGAGGCAGATAAAGTGGACGTAATTGCGATCGACCGAATACCATTCTTCGTTACCGGGGAGGTCGAAATTGTCGAAATACAACGGCGACTGGCGATCATGGTTGCCCAGGGCCGGGAAGAATTCGGCCTGCGCTCTCATTGAGTCCGTGATGTCATTGAAGACGGCCCAGTCGTCGGCGAGAAGGCCATCGCTGACAAGATCGCCGGTATGGAAAACGACGGACGGTTTAACTGTCATCAGGGAATCGACGATTCGGCGATGGATATCATGCCCCGACCGGGTATCGCCATAAACAACCATGCTGGGTATCATCCTGATCGTGACCCGGGCCGTGTCGGCGGTGAGGCCGTCGTAAATGACGATGGTGAAGGCCGTGTCGGCCAGCCCGTCGGGCGGCGTGCCGAAAATACTGTCGGCCTCGACCGTCAGCCATGCCGGATAACCGACAAAGGAAACGGTGTCGCCGAAATTGTCGGGATCGACATAAGCGGCCCGATAGGCAAAGAACACACCGCCAGTGGCCTCGACCGTATCCGGCGAGGTTATTTGGGGCGGCTCGTTTTTTGTCTGTGAGCAGGCGACGGCTAGCAGGGTGGATGCCATCGCCAGAGACAAAATCAGTATTTTCTTCATTGGATATTCATCCGATTGTCGAAATTTTCAGGTCTGCGGGGGAAATATATGATATGAAAGGAAAGGCGTCAAGGCCGCTTCCGGCTGTTCGGGCGAACCGAGGGTTTTATTCGGCGCCCGATTGCCGCTCATAATTGCGGACCATCATGCCGGTGGATCGTTTCATGCCGAAACGTAAGTAGAAACTCTGGACGTCGGGATCGCAAGTCAGGTCGATCATATACAGCCCCTTGAGTTTATCCAGCATCCGGCGGATTAAATGCTGGCCGATGCCCTGCGACCGGTATTCGGACAGGACTTCCAGCAGGGGGATATAGGCGCTGAGAACGCCGTCAGTGACGGCGGTGATGAAGCCGACAACCTTACCCGAATCCTGTTCAACGGCCAGAATCACCTTATCGCTGTTTTGGAGGATTTTTAAATGGGTTTCAGGGCTGGGACGATTGCGCCATCCGGCGAAAAAGCCATTGAGATCATCGGAAGTTACTGCCTCGAGCGAATCGGTATATTTGACCATAGGCCGCTCCTGCGTTGAACCGTTTCCGCGCGTGCTCAATATCCATGTGCTCTTTGGAAATCGACATCGATGTCGCTATCGAAGAATACTATAGGCCCCTCAATAAACGATGTCAACAAATAGATGGCCATTATAAGGGTTTTTTTGCCGGGGCCGAAATCGGAGTAATCGAAACGTCGATTATTTTTCGTTTTTGATTCGAAGTTTGGCGTCGATCATCTGAGAATGTCCGAGGCGCAGTAATTTGGCGAAACGATGCACGAGGTAATCCTCATGGCCGGTGAGATGATTATCGGCATAGATGACACGCCAGACCATTTCGATTATCTCGACTTTCTGGGCTTTAGTGAATTGTTCGTTGATCTTTTTGGTGAAATAATAAATATCGATGCGCTGGTCCAGTTCGCGGTTGGTGGCCTTGAGAACCTCCTCGACCTCCACAGCAGTTATCCCGAAACGTTCTTTCAGGAGCCGGACGATGACTTCCCGCTCATCGTCGGCGAACTCGTCGTCGGCGTTGGCGATCTCCAGCAGGAGGGCGGCCGTGGCCACCTGCAGATCCCGCGCTGTCGATGCCTCGCGGGAATCGGATTCGGGTTGTTCGCCGAATATATGCGACAGGAAATTCTTCATACTGTTTTCGTCCTCAATATCACTAAACAGCCGCGACGGCGACCGGTTCCATCGAATAGCTTCGGTGATAATGTATCATCGGGCAGAATATTGTACCGTGGGAGGGGTCGATTTTTTTCATCCGGGCGGTTATTCATGCCGTCAATGCTTTGGGCGGGCCAGAATATTTTTGATCGACGCGATATAATCCTTCGGGCGAACCGGTTTTTCCAGATAGATTCCGGGGCCGGAAATGGTTAATTCTTTGAGATCCGCCCGGCCGACTTCGTCGCGGGCATGGCCGGTGACAATAATGACCGGGATTTGGGACCATTCGCGGCTTTTAATCAAATCGCGGTACAGCATGACTCCGGACCGGCGGGGCATAACCAGATCCATCGAAATCAGGTCGGGGGTCTTTTCTTTCAATCGGTCGAGAGCCTCGAATCCGTCTCCGGCGGTCATTACCTCAAAACCGGCTTCTATCAGGGCGGTTTTCAGAAATCGCCGGATATCGGCTTCGTCATCGACGACCAGTATCGTTTTCCGGGCCGCTTCGCCCATACGGACTCCTTCTTTGCGCTTACCTCATCGAGCATATATTATATATCTTTTCCCGAAAGCGCAAGCAGGCTTTTTGATATCGAGCGGATTGAGACAGAATCTTTCGTATTCAGACCGGGGCGTGAAAGTTATTTTTTTCACATAAAATCGCCATTGCCGGGCATTTTCGGAGTCAGGAAAAATGTCAAAATAATACTAAGGCATTGTCACAAAATCGGTTACGACAGGATTGGAAGGGGTGGCATTAATGGGCGCAAAATTTCAAAAATATTGAAATATAGCTTGATTTTTCAGTGTAGCTTTTATATACTGAATAATAGAGCTAATTGTCGGAAATGTGGTGAGTAATAAATGCAGTTTTCAGACGACGACATTAGAGAAAAATTTCACAATCTCGCCGGAGAGGAAAATGCCGACTCCGATTGGGAGGCGGTTATTTCCATCGGCACCGCGGCCAAGAAAGTGGGGCTGTCGGTGTCGGCTCTTCGCAAGTACGAGTCGGAAGGGCTGTTGATTTATCACCGCACCGAAACCGGCCGCCGCCTGCTTTCGCGGGCCGATATCGAGCGAATCCGGATCATCCAGCATATTATCAATAACCTGGGCCTTAATATCGAAGGCATCCGGCGCCTTCTGGCCCTTCTCCCCTGCTGGCGGTTGAAACCGTGCGGCGAGGCGGAGAAGCGGGTTTGTGAGGCGGTTTTCAGCGGCGTCCGTCCCTGCTGGATGATGAAAGAAACCGAGTGCGCCCGCCAGGGTATCGATTGCCGCGGTTGTAACGTTTACCGCTACGGCGCTTATTGCACCGAGGCGATGAAGGCGCTGTTATATAATCTTGAAGAAACAACTGACAACAACACTGGGAGAGATTAGGTAGATCTGGAGGGATCAATGGGCTTACTGCAATTAATCAGCTATCTGGCTGTCGTCTTATTTGTCGTGGTTGTCGCCGCGAAGATGATCAAGATAGCGCGGATGCCGCTTCATCTTAGATGGGACCTGTATCCGATACCTCATGAGAAGGGCAAGGGTGCCTATGGCGGCTCCTATTTCGAGGAAGTCGACTGGTGGACCAAGCCCGGCAGTTTCTCGCTTTTCAGCGAAATCAAGGCGATGGCGATGGAGATAATTTTCGTCCAGTCGGTTTATCATAACAACCGGCGGCTGTGGATTTTCTCCTTCCCCTTTCATTTCGGCATGTACTGCCTGGTCGGGCTGATTGTCATGCTTGTCGTCGGCGCCATTTTTCAACTGGCCGGCGTCGCGATTGCGGCCGATTCGGGCAATACTCTGGCCGCGATTGTCTATCATCTGACCCGGATCATCGGAGCGGTCGGATGGATATTGAGCATCTTCGGCGCGGTCGGGTTGTTTTTCAGCCGCCTGTTCAATTACGAATTGCGCGCCTCCACGGTCTTGAGCGATTACACCAATCTTTTAATCCTCCTGGCCGTGTTCGTGTCGGGGCTGGTATCGGCCTTCACCGTGGACGGTTCCTATGGAGCCGTACGCGGTTTCGTGGAGGGTTTGATATCCTTCAAGCCGATCGCGGCTCTTCCCGGCGCCGTCAGCGTGCAATTGTGGTTGTGGGCGATACTGATGATATATTTCCCCTTCACCCATATGACGCACCTGTTCGGCAAGTATTTCACTTATCATAAGGTGCGCTGGGAAGACCATCCCAATCTCAAGGGCAGTAAAATAGAGGCGGCCGTTACGGCGGCCCTGGGGTATAAAATCAATTGGGCGGCGTCGCATATCAAGTCCGGGGGAACCTGGGCTGAAGCCGCCACTGAGGAGACGAGCAAACATGAGTAAGAAGAAGACATCAATCAGGGATTTTTCCAATAAAGAGGGTCAGCTGGTCCGGCTCGATGTTTCTCAATTTCCGCCTCTTCCCCCGCCCTACGACAAGCTGGACGAGGAATACAGCATTAAACCGCTTTCGGAAGAAGCGCAGAAAAAATTCGAGTGCGACCTTGACGGCGTTATCGCCATCAAATTTCCCCGGCCCGAAACCGACGAGGAAAAGAAGGTTTTGATCGGGCAATTTCTTTCGGGACTGAAGAAATTGTTCGAAAAGGAAAACAACTGGACCTTCCTGCAACCGCTTTTCCTGACCATGGAATACTGCGCCAAGTGCCAGACCTGCGCCACCGCCTGTCCGATCTACAACGAATCGGGCAAGCTGGACATCTATCGTCCGACCTATCGCGCGGATATCCTGCGCCGGCTTTATAAAAAATACGTCAAATCGGGCGGCGAGTTTTTCGCCAAGATATCGGGCAATGACATCGACGTCACCTGGCTGATGATCGCCCGGCTGATGGAATTGTCGTACCGCTGTACCATCTGCCGCCGATGCGCTCAGACCTGTCCGATCGGCGCCGACAACGGCCTGGTGACACGCGAACTGCGCAAGATTTTCAGTCAGGAGATGGGCATCAACGTCGATCCCCTGCATAAAAAGGGGTCGGTCCAGCAGTTGGAGAAAGGCTCTTCGACCGGTATGACTCCGGCGGCATATCTGGACAATATCGAATTCCTCGAAGAAGAGGTCGAGGAACGGGTCGGGATGAAATTCAAATGGCCGATGGACAAGCAGGGCGCGGAAATCCTTTTGATCCACAACGCCGGCGAATTTCTGGCCTGGCCGGAAAACCCCGAGGCGTTTGCCATCATCCTCGAAAAGGCCGGAGTCGATTACACTCTTTCGAGCGATCTGGTGGCCTATGACAGCGTCAATTACGGCGTCTGGTACGACGACGTGCAATTCGCGAAAGTCGCCCTCAAGCACCTTGAGGCGGCCAAGAAACTGGGCGTCAAAAAGATCCTTCTCGGTGAATGCGGTCACGCTCACAAGGCCCTGACGGTGATCGCCGACCGGGTGATGCCCGGCAATTATAATATTCCGCGCGAGAGTTCGCTGACGTTCCTTCGGGATCTTATCAAAGAGGGGCGGCTGAAACTCGATCCTTCGCGCAACGACGACATCACGGTTACCCTGCACGATCCGTGCAACATGGTGCGGTTGATGGGGATTGTCGAGCCGCAGAGGGAAATTTTGCGGGCGGTGTGCAACAATTTCCGCGAGATGGAGCCGCACGGCGTGCATAATTATTGTTGCGGCGGCGGCAGTGGCTTCGCCATCACTCAGGACGCCAACTTCCCCGACTGGCGGCATAACCTGGCCAGCCGGGTCAAACTGCGCCAGATTCTGGATACCTTCCAGGATATTATCGGGCCGGAGCACAAGAAATACGTCTGCGCGCCCTGTTCGAACTGCAAGGGAGCCATCCGCGATATGTTCGCCGCCTATGGCGTTTTTGAGCGGTGTAATATATTATATGGGGGGCTGGTGGAACTGATTGTCAACGCTATGACCGACTTCGATAAAGAATATCTGGAATGGGACTGGCATTAAAACGGCAGGAGGGATAAATACATGGCCAAGAAGATACTCATCGTGGACGACGAGGAAGATCCCCGGACCTACCTCGACGTTCTCTTTACGGATAACGGATACGAGACCAAAACCGTGACCGACGGCGACGAGGCTCGCAAGGTAGTCAAGGATTTCATGCCCGACCTGATCACGCTCGATATTATCATGGAGCGCGAAACGGGGCAGAAATTCTATCGCTGGTTGCAGGACGACGAAAAACTCAAGAAAATTCCGGTTATCATTTGCAGCGGCGTGACGCGGTACAAAGAGCTGTTTGCCCGGGACCACCTGAAGATGCCCAAGCCGTTCTTTTTCGTCGAGAAGCCGATCGATCAGAAACTGCTTCTCGATAAGGTCAAAGAAGCCATCGGCTGATTTATAATCGGGCCGGACGACCGGGTCGGGCGCGGATATGCTGTTTTTGAATCAAGGGTGGCGGCCCCTGGGGCCTCCACCCTTTTATAGCTTAGAAAGTATAACCGGTCATAACCGTGAAAACGCGGTTGAATATATCTGACGGCGGTCGGCGATCATCAATAGTTATAAATCCGATTGTATATCGCCCTTCAAAGACAAAGACCCCTTTGCCGCTGGCGATATCTACTCCAACACCGATGATAGCCGACACATCGAAGTTTGAGGATTCATCTTCAAGTTCATATTTGAATTTGCCGGAGATGTATTCGGAACCGGTCAGCAGATTGGCCGCCGGTCCAAAGAATAAATTGGGGCGGAGGCCTATTGATGTCGGAATCGAGAATTTGAGAAAAATCGGAATATCGATATATGAAAGACTGATTTCATCTCTGTATTTTTCCTCGGCTATTTTGGCTCCTTTGTAACTCAATAATATTTCCGGCTGTACAAACATGTAATCCTTGAGTTTTATGACCGCATAGCCACCAATGACCGGAGCGATTCTGGCTTTTGAAGCCCAGAACTCCTGCTCGAAATCGCCCGTTAGGTTGGCGAAATTCAACCCCACTTTCAGTCCATACCGCGCTTTCTCCGCCGCCGATGCGGCATCGGCCGCTATGGCAATCATGGCCACGACCAAAACGAAGGATAGAATGATATTTTTCATTTTGCCCCTTTCACTTCCATCAGACCCTTCATTTCAGGATCTTTGGTATATGATTATTAATGATATTTTCACTTAACGGCCCCCGGTGAAGATTGCCCCGGCTATATTCAATCAGTCAAATTTAATGCCGTTTATCGCTGCCGATACGCTAATATATACATTATTGATATCATGTCAATGCGTATTCACAGTATTTTTAATTTGAGCTGTCCGCCGCGTATGACAGCCCGGGCATCTGCCGCCTCTAAATATTGCCGAGCCGTGATCGGATCAAACCCCATCAAGGGTAATGAGACATTAAACGTCCAGCTTCTCAAGCGTTTTGGGGATGTCCAAAAAGGTCCGGCAGGGATGGGCGCCGGCCGAGGCCAGGATTTCGAGTTTCTCCATAGCCGTTCCCATCTTCCCTTCGACAATCGCTCCCGCATGGCCCATGCGTTTGCCGGGCGGGGCATAGATGCCGCCAATCATAGCCAGCACCGGAGTCTTCATACCACGGATAGTGTCGACGGCCATTTCTTCATAGACGCCGCCGATTTCACCGGTCATGACGACCGCTTTGGTTTCCGGGTCCTGCTCGAACAGCCAGAGGATTTCGCTGAAGGTCGAACCGAGGACGGGGTCGCCGCCGAGACCGACGCAGGTGGTTTCGCCATAGCCGGTACGGGTCAGAGTATCGGCGACGTAGTAGGTGATGGAACCGGAGCGGGAGACGGTGCCGACGCGGCCGGGTTTGAAGGCGACGTCGGGGATGATTCCGAGGTTGGCCTGTCCGGGCGTGATGATGCCGGGGGTATTGCCGCCGATGATAGTCGTGGCATACTCGCGGGCTTCTTTGCGGATCAGAAGCATATCGTGAATGGGGATATGTTCGGGGATAATGACGATGAATTTAATGCCGGCGCGGATGGCCTCGATGGCCGCCTCGCGGACGAACTGGGCCGGGAGGAAGATAACCGAGGTGTCGGCCCCGGTGTATTCGACGCATTCTTCGACGGTATCGAAAACCGGGCGGTCATAGACTTTTTGGCCGCCTTTGCCGGGGGTGACGCCGCCGACGATATTGGTGCCGTATTCGCACATCCGTTCGGTATGATAGCTGCCGTTGCCGCCGGTGATCCCCTGGACCATGACTTTCGATTTTTTATCTACCAGAATAGCCATTACATCACCTCCAGGTCCATATGGGCATGGCCGCCGTCTTTTCCGGCCAGAGCCACGGCTTTTTTGGCGATTTCCTCAATCGGCGTTTCGATGCCGTGAGCCTCGATGTTTTTGAATAGTTCCGGGTTGGCCCGGCGTTCCTCATCGAAAATCCGGACGCCCTCCTGCCACATATTGCCGGTCATGCGCATAACCATCGGTTTCGACAGGCCATGTTCCTTGAGGAACTTGATGACGCCCTTGGCGAAATCATCGCAACGGGAAATACCGCCGAAACGGGCTCCGAAGATGACCTTGACCTGCGGGTTCTCTTCGAGGAGGATCAGCATTTTGGCGATTCGTTCGGGCGACGGTCCGCCGCCGCTGTCCATGAAATTGGCCGGTTGGCCGCCGAAATAATGGATGAAATCGTTTCCCATGATGCCGAATCCGGCACCGCCGGGAAACATGCCAATATTGCCTTCGAGGTCGAGATAAGGGATGCCCCAGTCGGTGGCCTTTTTCTCTCGCGGGGTCAATTCGCCTTCTTCATGGCGTTTGTCGATGCCCATTTCCTTGAGGTCGGGATGGCGGAAAAGAGCGTCATCATCGAGAGAAACCCGGGCGTCGGCGGCCATCAGGCTGCCGTCGGGCAGTTCCACGAGGGGGTTGATTTCGGCCAGTTTGGCGTCGTAGGCGCGGAAAAATTTGACCAGGGCCTGGATGATATTCTGGGCCGATTTTAATTGGGGCGCGCCGAAGCCGATCAGCTTGGCCAGTTTGAAGGCGTCAAAACCGTACAGGGTTTCGTCGATATCCAGCGAGAGTCTTATAATGGCGTCGGGGTCGGTCTCGGCGGTTTCCTCGATATCGACGCCGCCCTTGGCGGAGCCGATGATGACGAGGCAATAATTGGAACGGTCGATAGTGATACCGAGGTAATACTCACGGACGATATCCAGTTTCGGTTCCACCAGGATTTTTTCGACCGGGTAGGATTTGATTTTCAAACGGAAGAGTTCTTCGGCCAGAGAACGAACCTCGGCCGGCGTTTCGGCGATTTTGACGCCGCCGGCTTTGCCGCGCCCGCCGGTCAGGACCTGCGATTTGAGAACGACCGCCGCCTTGTTTTCTTCGGCGGCCCGAACCGCGGCCTCGACGTCCGCGACCACCGTCCCATTGGGTATCGGAAGCCCGAATTTCTTAAAGAGCTTTTTGCCTTCGAATTCGTAAAGTCTCATCAGATTTCCTTCTGCGGTTACCCCATATTTCCAATTATCCGGGAGCCATTGGCGGCCCCGTCACATGTAAAGGCCATCCCGATCGGGGTGTTTTCGAAACTGATCCAATCTAAGACAATCGGGTCTTTTGTCAAGACTGTTTTGGGAGGGTAAAAAAAAGCAGGGGCCTGGGTGTTGGCCCCTGCAGCAGAGAAAAGGAAGGGGGTTAGGTGTGCGTGCACAACATAGGCATGTTGCGGTTATTTTTTGGTCACGGTCATTCCCCACCGTTCCGGCTCGTCGGGCGGAGAGGCGTTGAAGTCATCGTAGGAATGCGAATCATCGGTGATGAAGTGGGCCGTGTATTTTCCTTTCTCGAGCGTCAGATTGGTCATGACCATGCGATTTTTATCGGCGCCGCCGGCATGATGGGTCATGCGATAGGTCATTTCCCAAACGATTTCGCCATTATCGGCGTTTTCGATCCAGCCGTAGTCGTACATCCGATTACCTTTGCCCTCGCCCAGCGCGATAACTCGGATGCCGGTAGTTTTATCGAGAGTGAAACTGTGCTGGACGTCTTCATCGTCGCCCAGACCGGTCATATCGACGAGGATATCTCCGGCGGGCTGGAAATTGTCAACCAGGGCAAAACTGTTTTTATCGAAGCCAGGGCCGACGCCGGAGAGGGCGATACCCCAGGCGTTCTTGTCATAGGGTGGACCGGCGTTCCAGGAACCGTAGGCATGGGAATCGTCGGTGCGGTAATGAACGATATAATTGCCGGCCGGGAGATCGATAATGCCGTCGAAGATGCAGTTTTTGGCGGCGCCTCCGGCGTAGCCGATATTATCGGCGGTCATCTCCCAGACTTTTTCCAGATCGTCGGCGTTGGTGATCCAGCCATAATCGACCAGAAAGTCATTGCTGTAGTCCCGTTCTCCGAGGCTGACGATGTGGATACGGGCATCTTTTTTGAGAGTGAAGCCGGCTTTTTCGAGGGCATCGTCGCGAACCCGGGTGAGATTGACGATTTCGGTCTCGTTCAATTTCCTGTCGTACGGCTTGACGTATTTGATATCGGTGGGATCGACGGTGACAATGGAAAGGCCGTAATTATTGGGATCGGCCGGCGGCGGAGCGTTCCATTCGCCGGCGTCATGGGAATCATCGGTGGCGTAGAAGGCGATATAGTTTCCGGCCGGCAGGGCGATGATATCGCGGCAGGAGCGGTTTTTGACGGCTCCACCGGCACGTTCGGTGTTCCATTTGTCCATCGTCCAGACTTTTTCCCGGGTATCGGCGTTGATAATCCAGCCGCCGTCAACGAAGACTTCGTAAGAGTCGGCGAATTCACCGATGGCATAGATTTCGAGTTCGGTTTTTTCCTTGAGAGTGAAACCTTCCTGAAAATATTCATCTTTTTCAGGCCGGTTGATATAGACGACGCTGGCCTTGGGCATGGAGAAGCTCGGCGTATATTCGCTTGCCGGGCCATCCGTCCGGACCACCATGCTGAGTTCCTCGACGTCCTCTTTGTAGAATTTGGTGTCCCCCTTGTCCTCCTTGGAAAGGAGTCCATCGACCCAGTCGATGACATCGCCGAGATCTTTGATGCCCTTTAAGATGATCATCTGGTTAGGCTCGCCGACATAATAATAGACTTCATATCGACCCGGCCGCAGTTTTATCGTCTCGTCGCATTCCGAGAGAGACGATGAAATACGGTTGATGTCGAAGCAGTCGTCCTGCATCGACCAAGCCAGTTCGCGGCTGTCGGCGTTGATAATCCAGCCATAAGCGAAGAAATCCTTGATATCCTCATGACCGGCCCCGACGGCCGAAATTTCGACGTCGCTTTTTTCTTTCAGTTCGAGGCCCCTGACGACAAGATCGCCGGGATGCAATCCTTCGATTTCAATCACGGGTGAAGCCGCCTTGACGACGGTCGCTCCGACCAGACACAGGGCGCAAAAGACCAGAACGGAGACAAAGACCAGGATTACGATTTTTACCATAGCACCTTCCTTAAACATCTCTGTTTCTATTCCTTGTGTACGACAGGAATCGGCCCCGGTTTCGCTTTTGGGCAAAAAAAAGCCCCGAAAAATCGGGGCTTAAAGCAAAATAAGGGCGGCTAAAATTCGGTTTTGCCGCTGAATTTGAACGATCCGAGATGGAGCGCCGGGGCCCGGATACATCCGACCGAATCCCACCACGATTCGACCAGCTCGGTTTCGCGCGAGATGGCGACCACCGATTTGAACGACCGCATCATGGCATCGGTAAACCGGAGATTTTTGATTCCGGAGACGATTTGGCCGTTTTCGATCAGGAAAGTACCGTCGCGGGTCATGCCGGTCAGGACCGCATTGGGAGTGTCGATAAACCCGTTGATATAGTGAAAACGGGTCACGAGAATGCCCTTTTTGATCCCGGCGATCATGGCCTCGCGGCGGGTTTTGCCGGGCTTCATTTCCAGATTAAGGGGAATGGCTCCCATACTGGCGCTATCGGGCGTCAAGGCATGACCGGTCGATTTGGTTTTTCCCTTACGGGCCGTAGTCCGGTCATAGACGACGCCTTTGGCGATACCCCGGTCGATGATGGTGACTTTCTTTTTGGGAACGCCCTCAAAATCGAACGGGAAAGCGATCGTTTCGGAATTAAGGCCGTCATCGAAAATCGTGATCTGATCGGAAGTGATTTTGCGGCCGATTTTACCGGCCATGAAGGAAGTCTTATCCTGAAAGGCCTTGGAGCCGAAGCCGATGTAATTGATCCATTCCAGCAGGGCGCCGACGGCGGCCGGTTCGAGGATAACTTCATAGTCCCCCGGTTCAACGGCAACCGGGTTTTGCGACCGGTCGCATTTTTCCACGGCGATATGGGCCAGCTTTTCAAAATCGATTTCATCCACCCGGCGGGATAAGCCGGAGGCATATCCGGAGGAGGTGTCCGACATGGCGATCATATTGATCGAGGCGGTCGTGATCGGCTGATAGGCGCGGACGCCATGGGAGTTGATGACGGCGATTTCGCCCGAGCCGGTGGCAAAGGCCCCGGCCAGAGTGAATTTCTTGCGGTCGGCGATGCGGATAATCTTCTTGACCACCTTGGCCCGGTCACGCGGCGTGAAGGCAGCGGTCTTATTATCGAAGGTATCGACCGAGCGATATTTGGCCGGACCCGGCAATCCCGGATATTCGGCACTGGGCGGCTGGTTGCGGGCGATTTCGCAGGAATTGTCCAGAGTTTTCTTCAGGTCGGAGGGCACCAGCGAGTTGGTCGAGGCGAGGCCGATTTGCTTGCCGAAAACGGTGCGGAAGAATATTTTGGAGTTGTTTTCGAAGACATTCTGGTGGATGGCAGAATTGGCATACCGGGTCAGTCCCGATTCGTTGCCGAAATAGACGATTTCGGTTTCATCGGCCGGAGATTGGTTCAGGATTTGTTCCAGCCGGGCAAAGAGTTTCTCTTTTCCAATCATTTGCTCACCCCCACTTTGATGTTACGGAATCGGGCCGGAGCGGCGCCGTGGGCGACATGGGCGGTTTGCATCGGTTCACCTTTGCCGCAATTGGGGACGCCCCAGATATGCCAGTGGTTTTTATTGCAGATGGCGTCACATGAATTCCAGAATTCGGGCGTGATTCCGGTGTAAACGGGATTTTTGAACATCCGTCCCCGCTTGCCGTTCTTAATCTCCCAGGCGCATTCGCCGCCGAACTGGAAATTGAGCCGCTTGTCGTCGATCGACCAGCTTTTATTGATGTCGAAGAGAATGCCGTTTTTGGTGTCGGCGACCAGATCGTCGAAGGCCCATTCGCCCGGTTCGAGGTTGATATTGGTCATGCGGATCAGGGGCAGGCGGTTCCAGCCGTCGGCCCGCATGGTGCCGTTGGATCGTTTCTTGATGACAGGAGCCGTTTCGCGGCTGGTCAGGTATCCGACGAACAATCCGCGTTCGATAATTGGCGTGCGCTGGGCTTTGACGCCTTCGTCGTCGTAGCCGAAGGTGCCCAGCCCGCCCGGGCAAGTGGCGTCGGCCGTGATATTCACGATATCAGAGCCGTATTTTAGCTTGCGAAGTTTATCGATGGTCATGAACGACCCGCCGGCCAGTGAAATTTCGGTGCCGAGCACCCGATCCAGTTCAGTCGGATGGCCGCACGATTCGTGGACCTGGAGAGCCATCTGGGGCGCGCCGATAATGACCGTTGTGACTGTATCCGGGCAAGGCCCGGCGGAAAGGAGTTCCACCGCTTCGCGGCTGACCCGTTCGGTGTGATCCAGCATATTGAGGCTCTCGACGAATTCATAGCCGCCGGTGGCGAAATCGCCGCCGAAGGAATTGGGATAGGATCTTTTCTGCACTTCCTTACCGTCGAAGGCGATGGCGTCAAATCCGCCGCCCGATTCCATCAGGTATTGCTCGATGTCGGCGCCTTCGGTGGAAACGAATATTTTGTGAGTCTTGAAAAATCCCATGGAGGCTTCGGCCTTCTTGATTTTTTTCGTTTTCTTCAATTCGCTGGTGACTTTCAGCAAGAGACTCAGCTTGTCGTCGGTGGCGACATCGAAGGGGTCCTTTTTGCATTCCATCCTGAAGACATCCACGAACGGCTTTTGTTCGGCCAACCGGACGGGATGGCGGGTGGTCATGGCTGAAGCTTTGGCGATTTGCAAAGCCCTGTTGGCCGTTTTCTTCAATTCGGCCCCGGTCGTTACTGAGGTGGCCGCAAAGCCCCAGGCGCCGTTGGCCAGTACCCGAATCCCGACTCCGACATCGAGATCGCGAGCCAAAGAATCGACGTTGGCGTCGGTGACGCGAATCGATTCCGTTTCTCGGCGCACCATGCGGCAGTCGGCATAATCGACGCCTTTAGTTTTGAGCCAGTCTATACATTCTTTGAGTTTATCTTTCATGAAACCTCCGTGCAGGAAGAGTTGAATTTCGATGGCGGTATATTATCGAATGGGGAATGATTGGTCAAGAGGCATGACAGAAAAAGGTGGACATTATCTATAAATTTTCAATTTTCTCATGAATTTGCGCAAAATACGATGCACCTTCAGCGAGCCTGCGATTGAATCCCATTTTGGTCCATATGCCGACCCTTGGAAATTTGGATTGCGTAAACCCTACGTTCAACATAATTTCCTCAAAGCTGATTCCTCTTTCAGAAAGGTTAAATGCGCCCATCGTATAAATAGCAGCCGTATCAGCAGTGCAAAATTTTAATGAATCATCATCTTTCACCATAAGGATGGCTTCCATCTCTTTATGTACGATTTGGCCAAGAAACTTTTGCGCAAATTCAATAGCATTCTCCACTCGCTCCGCGGCAAGTCCCGGTATTAATTCATAATCAACACCATTTAGAGGACGAAAATTAATAGGATACATGGATCCAGAGTCATTGATAAAATGACCGATTTCGTCAACCAGAGTATCAGGCATACGAATT
>CAZGAV010000081.1:0-16866 GCA_964523575.1 uncultured Ignavibacteriales bacterium | reverse complement strand
CGTATCCTTTGCCTGGCCGGATCGGGCGAGAAATTTCATGGCAACCGCCGGCGAAACTGGGCGGCCTTGCCGGGCAATATCCATCTCACGGCCCATCTGAAACCCGATCTCCTGATGTCGGCTCTTGGCATCGGCTTCACGATCATATCCGCTCTAGCCGTGGTGGAGGCTATTGATCGCATTCCCGGACTGGCCGGACGGGCAATGATCAAATGGGTCAATGATATCATCATTGACGATGCCAAAGTCTCCGGCTTCCTGACGCATACCTTGAGTCTTGAGGGGCGGATAACCTCGGCCATTATCGGCATCGGACTCAACGTCGAATCCGCGCCGGCGATTACTCCCGACCGCTTTATCGGCCGGGCGGCGTCTTTGAAAGAGTTTACACCCGACTCCGCCGAATGCGACCAACGAATTGTCTTTGAGTATCTTACGGAGGCCCTGCAGAATAATTATAGTCTTCTGGCCGAAGGGCAATTGTCTTCGCTTCTCGATCGGTACCGGGAACGTTCCCTGATTACCGGGCGTCTGGTGGAAATTATCCCCGATTCGGTTCATGGCGCCAATGATAAATTGATACGAGGCCGGGTGCTGTCAATCGGTCCCCATCTTGAAATTTATCTGGAGGGGCGCGAGGCGCCGGTCACCCGGGGTCGGTTGGTTCTCATATCCTGAATAGCTACTTGACAGAGACATGCCCAATTCTTATACTTAGAACTCGTGAATCAGAGTTTCGGGCACCTATACATGGCGGGCGCCGCCCCGCCGCCGGTTCTTTAAATTCGCTTTTTTTACAGTGGGCCGATTCGGCCGGAACAGGAGAGCCTGTCTATGCCATCTGCGGAACTGTTCACCATTTGCATTTCAGCGTTTCTGGCCGTGTTTGTCCTTCTGGCCGTCCTGGCATTGCTGATGCGTCTTATTCTCGTCATTTTTCCGTACAAAAAAAGCGGCGGCGATGCGGCCGTTATCGCGGCCCTGTCCACCGTCATGCAAAATGTTTATCCCGGCACGTCAATAACGAAGGTTGAGGAGATAAAATGATTTATACTAATGTCACCAAAAAGATTCGGGTGATGTTCACCCCTTTCCGCGACGGCCTTCAAAGCTCCTTCGGCGGAAAAGTCCGGCTGAGCGATATATTGCCGGCCATGAAATTGTCAGCCGAATCCGGTATTCGCCATTTTGAATTCGGCGGCGGCGCGCGTTATCAGGCGCCTTATTTTTATCTGGGCGAGGATCCTTTCGAGGATATGAAAGCCATGCGCGAGGCGGTCGGCCCCGATGTCGATCTTCAAATCCTGACCCGTTCGGTGTCGGGCGTCACGCTGACGACGCAGTCGATCGCGGGTTTACAATTGCAGGCCAAGCTGATGAAACAATACGGCACCACCTGGGACCGCAATTTCGATTACATGAACGACGTCGATAACCTGATCAAAACCGGCCAGCCGATTGTCGAGGCCGGCATGCATCATCAGGTTTGTATCGCCCTCATGGGGATGCCGTTCGAATCGGATAAGGTCCACACCGCCAAATTTTACACCGACATCGGCAAACGGCTTCTCGACAGCGGCATGCGCATCGACAGCCTTTGTCTCAAGGACGCCAGCGGCACCACCGATCCCAAAACCATCTACGATACGGCTGTGGCTCTCAAGAAGGTCATGCCCCCGGAAATGCCGCTGTGGCAGCATACTCATGATACCGCCAGCATGGCGGTCGCCTGTTACATGGCCGGTATCGAGGGCGGCGTCGACGGTATCGACCTTTCCGTCCGGCCGATGGCCAGCGGAACCGTCCAGCCCGACGTGCGATCCATGAGTCACGCTCTCAAGGGCACCGGCTATAAACTCGATATCGATGCTGACAAAATGACTGAAATCGAAAATATGCTCATAGCCGATATGGCGGACTACGATTTCAATCCGACGACCACGACGGCCGACGCCCGCGTGCTGGGCTTCCCCATGCCGGGCGGCGCCATCGGTCCTAATGTCCACATGATGGTCAAGGCCGGTGTTTCCGATCGGTACAGCGAAGTCTTATCGGAATTCCCGGTGGTGGTCGAAGCCGGCGGCGCCTGGACCAGCGTCACCCCGGGAAGTCAGCAGTACTGGTTGCAGGCGTTCAATAATGTCGTTTATGGACGCTGGAAAAAGATCGACGCCGGATATGGCAAAGCGGTTCTGGGTTATTTTGGCCGGACGCCGCTCCCACCTGATCCGGAAGTGGTCAAAATGGCCGCCGAACAGCTCAAACTGGAGCCTTTCACCGGCGATCCGCTGGAAGCGGCTCCCAAGAATATCGAACCGGCCCGCAAGGCCCTGGAAGAACGCGGTCTGCCGGTCAACGACAAAAATATTTTCCTGGTCATGGCGGCCATGGTGCCCGGCAAAAAGATGGAGCTCAACGAGGGCATCCGCCTCCTGACCGGAAACGCCAAAATTGATATTCCCTTTAAGAAAAAAGAAGAACCGGCCCCGGCGGCCGCGCCGGCGGCGCCGAACTCGGCGCCATCCGTGGCTCCGGCCATCACCGGTCCGGTGACATCGCGCTGTGTCGTCGAGGAAAACGGCGCCAGCCGGACCTTCACCGTGACGGTGGAGCCGATGGGATATACCGGCGCCGCTTCGTCGGCGGTAGCCACCGCCGTCGCTCCGGCGGCCGCGCCATCGTCCAACGGTACCCCGGTCTTTTCCACCTTTGCCGGGCAGGTCGAGGTCACCGACATCAAAGTCAAAATCGGTGATACGGTTTCCAAAGGGCAGGTGGTGGCGGAAGTCGAAGCCATGAAAGCCCAGCATGACATCAAGTCTCCGATAGCGGGTAAAGTGGTTTCGATTCATGCTAAAATCGGCGACGAGGTCGATTCCACCAATCCTATCCTTACCATTTCTTAAAGGTCGGGCGCATGGAAACTTTTTTAGAGCTCTTGCAACAATCGGGTTTTTCCAATCTGACATGGGGCAATTGGGTCATGTTCGCCGTCGGGGCGATCCTGATTTATCTGGCCATCGTTAAGAAATACGAACCCCTGCTTCTGATTCCCATCGGATTCGGCGCCATTCTGGCCAATCTTCCCCTGGCCGATATGGGTTCGTACGGTGATGGGATCATCGCCCTGATTTATCGGCAGGGCATCAGGACCGAGCTTCTGCCGCCCGTGATTTTTCTCGGGGTGGGAGTGCTCACCGATTTCCGGCCGCTCCTGGCCCGACCCCTGACCTTCCTGCTGGGCGCGGCGGCTCAGCTGGGGATTTTCGTCGCCGCCCTGGGCGCCGCTTACCTTCTCGGCTTTACTTTCAAAGAAGCGGCGTCGATCGGGATTATCGGCGGCGCCGACGGCCCGACCTCGATTTTTCTGGCCAGCAAGTTGGCCCCACATCTTCTGGGGCCGATAGCAGTGGCCGCATACAGCTATATGTCGCTAGTGCCGATTATCCAGCCCCCGATCATACGACTCCTGACCAGTCACAAAGAGCGCGCTATCGACATGCCGCAGGCCAAGCCGGTTTCCAAAACCGCAGCCATCATTTTCCCGATTGCAACCGGTATCCTGGCTTCGCTGGCGATACCTTCCAGCGCGCCGCTGATCGGGATGCTGATGTTCGGCAATCTTATCCGGGAATGCGGCGTCACTGACCGCCTCCGCAAAACCGCCGGGGGTTCCCTGATCGATATCGTCACTATCTTCCTCGGCATCTCGGTCGGGGCAACGATGGATGCGCGCCATTTTTTGAATGTGCAAACCCTCTATATTCTGCTTCTTGGCGCCGTGGCTTTCTCCTTCAGCACCGCCGGGGGCGTAATTTTCGGCAAAGTCCTGAACCTCTTCCTCAAGGAAGGGAAAAAGATCAATCCCTGCATCGGCGCGGCCGGTGTTTCGGCAGTGCCGATGGCGGCGCGGGTGGTGCAGAAATTCGTTTCGGATGAAACCGACGGTCAGGTCAATCCGCTCATGCCGGCTATGGGGCCTAACGTAGCCGGTGTCATCGGCTCGGCGGTCGCCGCCGGCGTCTTCCTGACCCTGCTGATGTAAGACTGCGGATAAGGTTCCGGGCTGTCATTCAGCCGGGACCCGTTATACACTGGATCGGTTGTAACACGGATGTTGGACAAGGGATCGGCCACCCCTCAGCCGATCCCTTGTCTTGTTTCTGGATCTACATTGGAATCGATATTCCTTCTCAATATGTCATATTTCTGTTGTCATAATCGTCAAAAGAGGATAAATTCATTTCATGGCCCGATAAGGCCCGAAATCTCCAGCATCGAAAGCGAAATAGAAAAAAAATAAACTACACAATCGTTTCTTTTTCAGGGAGGTATCATGCGACGTGCTTTGGTGATTTTAATTCTGGTTCTTTTTCTGGCGCCGATATCGGCCCGGGCTTTCGACGGGGCCCGCAAGGGATTTGTTCTGGGCGGCGGTCTCGGGCTGGCTCCCCATTCAACATGGTCGCTTGATTTTCTGAACCTGCATTTTGAAGAGTCTCAGGCGGGGATCGGGGTCAATGTCGTTATCGGTTATGCCTGGGACGAGATGAATATGATCGTTTATGAAGTCAATGCCACGGGATACAATTCCGATTATTTCCGGGCAAGCAGTCTATGGTCGGATGTGCTTTATCGACGGTCAGTCACTCAGGGATTCAGCGGGGCGGCATGGTATCATTATTTCGGGCCGATGGGAAAGTCGTTTTTCACGACAGGCGGACTGGGCCTGTACGTGTTCGATGTCGAGGGATTCGACACTAATGATCCCGGAGTGGCGGTTCTGCTCGGCGGCGGTTATGAATTCGCACGCCATTTTCAGGTCGGATTGTATCTCGGCGCCGGTTCGACTTCGTCCCTTGGAGTTGACTTTACGCACAGTCACATAAATATCCTCGTAAGCGCGGTTGCCTTTTAGACCGGAACCGGCCGATTCGAATTATTTCCGTCTTCGGCGCTTTGAAAGGCATTTGAGAGAGCCGGATCAGATTTGTCATAATATATTCGGGAGGGAATATGTCTCGCGTCGCTATCTTCATTTTTGCCATTCTCACGGCCTCGGGCATCATGGCCCAGTCGCCGGATTCAATCAAATCTCTTGATGAACGGGCCGACAGCCGCCTCAAGGAAATCAGTCAGCAATGGACGCTGGAAAATATGCCCGAGGCGCTGAAGGGACTGAGAGAGTTATATAATATCCCCGGCATGAGTAAAACGGAATATTCATGGCGATCGATCCTCTACAACCTGACCTGCGCCCATTCGCTTCTGGGCCATACCGACAGCGCCATTGTTTATCTGACTCAAGCCGTTGCGGCGGGGTACAGCGATTATAAACATATGCTTAAAGACTCGGACCTCGATCCGCTTCGTTCTGATAAACGATTCACGGCCCTGCTGAATCTGGCGCAAAAGAAGTCCGAATTCTGGGACGGACCGCTTTTCAACGCACCCTACGCCGAAAATCTCACCAACGAAGAAAAACTGGCCGGTCTGACCGAATTATGGTTCGAAGTCAAACTCAATTTCGCCTTTTTCGATCATGTCCCCGACCTGGATTGGGACAGCCTTTATGCGGCTTTTATCCCCCGGGTCACCGAGACCGTTTCCACTTACGAATATTTCCGGGTCCTGCAGAAATTTTGCGCTCAGTTGAAAGACGGCCACACCGGCTTGAATCCACCGCGGGAATTATGGCCCCTGATATGGGGTTCACCGCCGCTGGGGACGATGCTTATCGGTGACACCGTCGTAATAACGGCGGTGGTGGACACGACCCTCGACCAGATAAAAGTCGGCATGGAAATCATGCGTATCGATGGTATCCCGGTGAAAGAATACGCCGAACAAAACGTCCGGCCCTACTTGAGCGCCTCGACGCCGCAGGGTCTCGACATCCAGACCTATACCTATTTTCTGCTCAATGGCCCCGAGGACAAACCGGTCAACCTCAGTCTCCGCGATGCCGACGGTCGTATATTCGAAATCGCCGTCTCGCGCAAATCGTCTTTCCCGTCGATACCGGAAGTCGAATACCGGCGGCTGGAAGATGGCGTAACGTACATCAACACGCGCACCTTTTCCGACGATTCGGCCGTCATCGTGTTCGACTCTTTGTTCGATACCATTGCTTCTTCATCCGCTTTGATTATCGATGTTCGCAAAAACGGCGGCGGCAATTCCGGTAACGGCTGGAAAATTCTCGGCTATCTGACCGACACTACTTTTACGACGCTGAGATCCAAATACCGCACCTATTCGCCCCAGACTCGTTATCTGAACAATTTCGAAAAATGGGATGAAACTGTCTGGGATTTCCCTCCCAACGGGGAAAAATTGTATTCCGGGCCGGTGATCGTTTTGGCCGGGCCCCGCACCGGATCGGCCGCCGAGGATTTTTTGGTGGCTTTTGATTTTATGGATCGCGGTGTAATAATCGGCGAACCGACCTATGGCAGTACCGGCCAGCCTTTGTCTTTTCCTCTGCCCGGAGGAATCTCCGCCCGCGTCTGTTTCAAACGATGCAGTTATCCCGATGGCAAGGAATTCGTGGGTGTCGGCGTTCAGCCCGATATTTTCGTGCGCCCGACAGTCGATGATATCCGATTCGGCCGCGATCCGGTACTGGAAGAAGCGGTCAAATATATCCGGGCTAAGGCTCAACAAAAATAAATTCGAGCGTCTTTTTCGCGGCTGTTTGATGTTGCAGGCGACAACATCCGGGGAGAGCCGGACGGAACCGCCCCGGCGTCACCGAAGGGCAGGTAATCAAATACCGATAACGATCGAGATCGAGCGAAAAGCTGGAATACGGCATTTCGATATCATAATATTCCATCTTTTCCGATTCTTTTCCCCAGACCGCCAGCCGGGGGATATGGAGATGACCACCGAAGAACAGGTCGTATTGAGGAAAACTCTCAAAAACATCTTTGGCGTCGGCCGACCCAAAAATATACTCCAGAGCGCTTTCCGGATGCCCGTGAAAAAGAATAATATTCCCTGAAACGAACTTGTCGGCGAATTTTGAAATCAGGGTTCGATGGGCCGCCGATAATCGGTGCACGTGGTCGAGAATAGAAACGCGGGCGATTCTTGAATACCAATTGGGATCCGATTCCTCCAGGGCCAGCATTTCATGATTGCCCTTAATCAGGACATCGAAATCGGCCAGACGGTCGAGCACCGTAATCGGATCATCGCCGTAACCGATGGCGTCCCCCAGAAAACAGCGATAAGTCACCTTCGATTCATCATAGGCGGCCTTGAGCACCGCCTCCATCGAACCGGGATCGGCATGGATATCGCTGAGGACGATAAACGACGATTGATCGAGGCGGCAATCTGGAGAGTTCATTTTGTCCGCTTTCCCCTTCGTTTATTTTGATCGATTATTTCACGCGCTTCGAAAAACGCATCCATGACATGCTGAAAATGACCAACCCGAACCCCAGCAGGGCGAAAATCTGGGGATACAAAATATCGGCCCCGGCGCCTTTCATCATGATCCCCCGCACGATGATCATGAAATAGCGCAGGGGATTGATATAAGTCAGGTATTGCACCGATTGCGGCATATTTGAAATCGGGGTGAAAAAACCCGACGTCAAGATGGCGAAAATCATGAAAAACCAGGCGATAAACATTGCCTGCTGTTGAGTCTTGGTTACCGTTGAGATGAACATGCCCACGCCCAGGGTGGTGAATAAATAAATAAAGGACAGGGCATAGAGCAGGGCCCATGATCCGGCGAAGGGGATACCGAACCAGAATATCCCGAAGGCCAGCGCCAGGGACATCTCGACATAGCCCAGAATAGCGAAAGGAATGGTTTTGCCCAGTATCAACGCCGGAGTCGTAATCGGCGTCACCATCAACTGCTCCAGAGTCCCGACTTCCCGTTCACGGACAATCGCCATGGAGGTCAGCATGGTCGTAATCATGGTCAAAAGCACGGCCACGATGCCGGGAACCATGAAATATACCGATTCGCTTTCTGGATTATATAATCGCCGCTGTCGCAGGGAAATCGGCGATGACAACCCGGCCTGCCGGCGGCTGAATTGTCCGGCGATCATCCCGGCGTAACCGACGGCGATGGCGGCGGAATTGGCGTTGGTGCCGTCCACGATCAGCCCCGCTTCGGCGGGCCGCCCCTGGTCGATATTCGATGAAAAATCTTTGGGGATAATCAGGGCGGTGTTGTATTCGTTTTCGGTGAAACCGAGATCGGCCTGGAGAACGGGGAATTTGGTATCCTTGATGACAAAATAATCGCCCGCCGAAAGCGAACGGACGAAATCGCGCGATAGCTCACTGCGATCGAAATCATAAACGGCGGTGTAGATGTTTTTGACATCGACGTTGATGGCGTATCCCAGCACCAGCAGTTGAACCAGCGGCAGAACGAAAATCATCCGGATCATATTGCTGTCCCGCGTAATCTGGAACAGCTCTTTCTTCATCAAGGCCAGAATCGTGCGTCCCATATGCTCACCCTATCCTGATCTTGAATCGTTTGGCCGCCACGCTCAGCAGTATCAGCGTAATCAGGACCAAGGCCGCCGCCTGTGGCCACAGGACCGCGATGCCCGAACCTTTGAGCATGATGCCGCGAATGATCAGCAGAAAAAATCGGGCGGGGATCAGATAACTGACGTATTGCAGGATGATTGGCATATTTTTGATCTCGAAAATGAATCCGGACAGCATAACCGAGGGCAAAATGGTCAGAAGTTGAGCCATCATCATCGCTTGTTGCTGAGTGCGGAAAATGGTCGAAATCAGAATGCCCAGCGACAAAGCCGCGATGACATAGATGATGCCAAAGGCGAAAAGAAGCAGGGACGAGCCGATAAAGGGTACGCCGAAATTGAAAACGGCGAAAAGCAGGACCAAAACGCCGTCCAGCACGGCCAGTCCGATATACGGCACCACCTTACCGATTATTATATGCCGGGGTTTGACCGGCGCGGTCAGGAGTTGCTCCATAGTACCGGTTTCGTTTTCGCGGGCGATGGTCATCGAAGTCAGCAGGGCCGATATCATCATCAGGATTACGGCAATTAAGCCCGGCACGAAAAAGTGCGATGATTTCAAATCCGGGTTATATAATATTTCCTGCGCGATCGACACGCCCGGCAGTTTTATCCCCGGCGGCATCTTTTCCTTGATGAACTGATAAAGAATAACATTGCTGTAACCGGCCGCCGCGGCCGAGGTATTGGCGTCGGCGCCGTCAATCAACATCCCCAGTTGATATTCGGAACCGTCGGTCAGCGCTTTGGCCAGACCCGGTTCGATGGTCAGGACGGCATGGGCCTTGCCGGTTTTCAGCACTCGCTCCGGGTCGGCCATGTCAGGCTCGGCCAGGGCTTTAACGAAATATCCCGAATTGAAAAAACGGCCGGCCAGATCGCGCGATTCATGGGTGCGATCATAGTCGAGTACGCCCAGCCGGATATTCTTAATATCGAGGTTGATGGCGTAGCCGTAAAGGAAAGTCATCATGATCGGCATCAGGATGGCGATCGACAGCGAACGCGGGTCGCGCAGGATATGCCGGATTTCCTTGATAATGATGTGCCGAATTTTACCCATTGGCGGCCTGCTTCGAGATGAGGGAAATGAAGGTTTCCTGCAAATCAGGCTGATGATAACGCGCCACCAGTTCCCGCGGGGAACCGACTTCAATTATGTGGCCCCGGTGCATGATCGATATCCGGCGGCAGAATTCGGCCTCGTCCATGTAGTGAGTCGTGACAAACAAAGTTGTGCCCTGATCGGCCAGTCGATACAAAATCTCCCAGAAACGGCGGCGGAAAACGGGATCGACGCCGCCGGTCGGCTCATCGAGAAACAATATGGCCGGTTTGTGGAGGATGGCCGCACCCAGAGCCAATCTCTGGCGCCATCCTACCGGGAGTGATCCCGAGGGGCGGTCGATAAAACTCGACAAATCCAGGCTCTCGATGATCTCCGCTATCCGTTCTTTCCGATCGCATTCGGGGAGGCAGTAAACTGAACCATAAAAATTGAGGTTCTCACGCCCGGTCAGATCGCCGTAAAGCGAGAATTTCTGCGACATATAACCGATACTGCGTTTGATTTTTTCGTTTTCCCGATAGATATCGAAACCATTGACAGTGCCGTTACCTGATGTCGGCAGTAATAATCCGCATAACATCCTGATGGCGGTTGTCTTGCCGGCTCCGTTGGCGCCCAGAAATCCGAATATTTCGCCCCGCTCGACCGTCAGGTCGATGGCATCCACGGCCGTAAAATCGCCGAATTTTCGGGTCAGCTTCTCTATGATTACCGCAGGCTCGCTCATCATTTCCCCATCAATTGTATAAAGACGTCCTCGAGCTCGGCCGGGATTAACTCCATCCGGTCCGACTCGATGCCGATGGCGTTCAATTTGGCCATGAAAGTCTCGGTCGCAATATCGTTCCCGGTATAAGCATGCAATTCGGCGCCGAATCGCCGCACTTCGATTCCCTCGATAGCCTGTATCCGATCCATACTTTCCGTCGTCGGTTCGATGCGAATTCGATATACTTTTCCGTCATAAATTCCGGCCAGGTATTCCGGCGTTCCCTCGGCCAGTTTGCTTCCCTGATGCATGAAGATCGCATGATTGGCCATAGCCACTTCATCCATATAGGGCGTCGAAACGACGATCGTGGAACCGCCGTCACGCAATGATTTGAGGATATCCCAGAATTGCCGGCGCGACAGCGGATCGACGCCGGTGGTCGGTTCGTCAAGGATCAACACTTTAGGATCATGCACCAGGGCGCAACTCAGGGCCAGCTTCTGCTTCATACCTCCCGAAAGGTTCCCCGCGCGCCGCGTACGGAACGGGCCCAGACCGGAGAACTCATAGAGGGGAACCTTTTTGTCGTCGAATTGCCGGCTCGACAGGCCGAACAATCCGGCATAAAAGCGAAGGTTTTCCTCGACTGAAAGATCGGGATAAAGCGAAAACGCCTGCGGCATATAACCCAGCAGGGGTTTGATATTGTCGAAATGGGTCGTCACATCATTGCCAGCGATTTCGACTTTTCCGGCGTCGAAGCTGATCAGGCCGCAGATAGCGCGAAACAGCGACGTTTTCCCGGCTCCATCCGGTCCGACGATAGCGACAATCCGTCCTTCATCGGCGGTGAAGCTGAAATCCCTGACGGCCGCCAGCTTTCCATAGCTTTTGGCCAGATTTTCGACAGCCACGGCAATCATGGAATTTTGACCGAAACCGGCATCCCTATTTTCAGAATTTCTTCGTTGTTGTGCACCATCACCTTGACGGCATAGACCAGATCGGCCCGAGCCTGTTTGGTCTGGACGTTCTTGGGCGTAAATTCGGCCTCGGATGATATCCAGATGACGACCCCGGGCAGGGGTTGATGTTTGCCGTCCTCGGGATCGACCTCGGCCCGATCACCCAGTTTGATTTCGGTTAGATCGGCCGGAGGCAGATAGACCTTGACCCAAACTGAATCGATTCGGGCCACTTTGATAATCGGCCGACCGATGGCAAGAAGTTCGCCTTCTTCGACATATTTGGTAACCACCGTTCCCCTGGCATGCGACACCGGCCTGCAATCGGATAATTGCTTGTGCAAAAGTCCGATTTGGGCTTCGATCCGGGCGATGTCGGCTTTGGCCGACTCAAGTGCGACAACCGCCGATTTACGCGCCAGTTGCGATTGACGGGCAGCGTTTTCGGCTTGATCGTATTGTTGTTGATTGGCCGAACCGGATTGCAGGAGGCGGTCGATACGGTTGAATTCTTTTTGGGCCAGAGAGTCGTTGTAAAGGGCCTGATCGATACGAATGCGGGCGTTATCCCGCTGGGCTTCAGCGGCCGCCAACATGGCCTCGGCTTCCCGTAATCGCAGGACGGTATTTGTCGTGTCGATTACCGCAACCGTATCGCGCGATTCGATTTTGTCGCCTTCGTCGAAATAAAGTTTTTCCAGGCGCCCGGCCGCTTCGGCCGAGATTGTCACCTCGGTGGCCTCAATCAACCCCGAACCGCCCGGGACTTTTTCGCTTTCACTGCACGAAGTCAGCATCCCGGCCGCCAGGATAAAAGCCGCCGGATATAACCATCTTGTCATCGTAATCCTCCAAAAATCCTGCCGGAACCGACGGCATAGAGGTAATCGTTTTCGGTCAGATAAAACTGTATGATCGACGCCCGGTACTGCTGTTCCGATACCGTCAGATCGGCTTCCATTTCCAGCAGGCGATTGACTGATATCTGCCCAGCCTCCTGACGCAACCGGGCCAGTTGATACTGGCGGCCGGCAATATCGAATTCCGTTTTGGTTATCTGAGAAGTCTGAAAAGCGTGATCGAGATTGTTCAGGGCCAGATCGCGCTGGGTCAACAAGGCGTCCTCGAGATTTTTCTGGGCCATGCGAACCGAGGCCGCGCGGCTTCGAGCCGCCTCCACGGCCTTGATAGTCTTTCGCCCCAAATTGAATTCCCAGTTCAATCTCAGGCCGAAAATAAAATTGCCGTTCCATGATTTGTTGAATGTATCCCTGTTGGGCATGCCGTACGAATACCCGGCATAACTGCTGAGCGACGGCAAAACGGCGCTTTGTTCGACGGAGGCGGCCTTGTCGGCGGCGGCGATAGCATGGTCGAATCGCTTCAATTCGGGACGATTCAACTCGGCCGGCAGATCATCTTCATGGGGCGACACCGGTTGTTCGGGGCTTTCGGTCAGCTTGATATCATCGGCGGAATCGAGGCCAATCAGTCTGGTCAGCGATGCCAGAGCGTTGGCCTGACCAGCTTTCTGCAAAATCACCTGCTGTTGACCCTTTTGCAGGGCCAGATCGGTCTCGAGAATATCGATGGAATCGGCCAGGCCGTTGTCGTAGAGGTTGTGCACGTCGCGCGCGATTACCTGTAATCGCTCCAGCGACGAGGTCGCCGCTTGAAGAGTGGCCTGCATGGCCAGGACATTTAAATAGGCCTGGCGGCAACGATAAGCCACGGTCAATTTTTCGGCGGCCAACGATTGCGTGGCGGCCTGACGATTTTCGCCTTCGATGGCGATTTGACTCGACATCCGCCCGCCGGTATAAAGAGGCAAGGACAGCATAATATCGGTTTGATAATTATCCTTACTGCCTATTTCCTTGCTCATAAACGGCAACTCGATGGATTGCAGTTTGTTAATATAAAAGGAATTAGCCGACAATGACAACACCGGAAAGCGGTTGGCCCGCGCTCCTTGATACACCAAAGCTGCGGCCGAAGAATCGTTGCGGGCCGATTTGACGGCAAAACTGTAGTCCTCGGCCCGGGCGACAGCCTCCGACAGCGATAATTCAGTAGCCGACAAAGTTGTCGCTGTCAGCCATAAAAATATCGCCGGCAGGATTATCAGGCCCACGGCCCGCCAATTACCGGCCCTCAAGACCGCGCAGGAAAAGATCGACGACCTCATCCGGCCTCCTCTGACGAAATTTATTTGCATCCTCTATCTCCAGCATAAAATTGGCGATCGGCGCCATTAACAGGTAAAACAGGTTCATACCCACGAAAGATACCATCGCCTGCCGTGGGTCCATCGGGCGCAGCCGCCCGGCTTTAATGCCCTCTTCAAATTTATTGATCATCTTCCTCGGCAGATGTTGCTGGTAAATGGTACCTTCAAGCGCTTCCTTGAGAACCTCACCGCCGGAAGCCAGCTCATGGAGGAAAATTTTCGAAAAACGATGATCGCCGCCCAATATGGTATGGTACATATGAGCCATTTTTTTCAGGGAAGTCTCCAGTTCGGTGGCAGGGTCAACGGCCAGATTCATGACCGCGCCCAGTTTTTCAAACTGACTTCGGAACATGACACGGTAAAGATCGATTTTGGATGAAAAATGATAATAAATCATGGCCTTGTTGACCCCGGCCCGCCGGGCGATTTGATCGACCCGGGCTCCCGCCAGTCCCTGGCGAGCGAATTCCTCGGTAGCCGCCTCCAGGATTCGAGTGCGGGTATCGGCTGGTGTTTCCTGTTTACTCATATCAATTAACCAACTGTTTAGTTTAACTATTCGGTTAGTTGATACGCAGGCATTGGCCAGAAAGGCAATTTTTTTTTATGAGAATTGAAAAATTTTTGGGGTTTTTGGGACGCGACCCACCCCAAATCGATTCTCAAAGACTATACGATTGTCCAACAATAACTTAACGGCAACAATCCAGCCAGCCATTTTTAAAAATATAATTAATAAGGCTCATGGCATCGGCTGTCTCGATGTCGCCGCTACAGTCGGTGTCGGCGTGAGACTGGTTCGATGGTTCCGGTCCGCCTCTATAAAGGTATGAAATCAGGCAGATAGCGTCGCCGATATTAGTCATGCCATCGCCGTTGGCGTCGCCGCAATCCATATCTACTCCAAGATCGACCAAGGCCTGATTAAGGGCCCTGAGATTGGCCTGCTCACGTATAGCCAGAAGCGGGAAATTGAGCATGACAAAACCGTAATCGTCGCTCAAATATCGAATACCGTTGATACACCCCTGATGGACCGTATCGGGATTGGACGAGACATAGCTGTAGATCGGGTCGGCCTCGGCGGTCGGGAAGATATACCCGGACAACGGTATGTACCCCGTCATATCGTAAATGGCTTCGGCTATTTTGACGGTATCGGCATACAGCCAGGGATAATCCTGCTGTAGCGGCTGGCAGGCATAGAGGTCGCCGACAATTGCTCCCCCACTAATCATCAAGGCGTTGGTGACCGCGCTGTCGAGTTTCAGGACGTCATGGTAGAAGCTACCCGGTGGGTAATAGCTCTTCTTAATGATCGGGCCGATATTTTGAAAGGCCGGTTTGATCAGCACTGCCCGCCCGCCGCTGGCCAGATAATTCCGGAGGGAATCATCCGGTATCGAAAGAGTCTTCGGCACTCCGCCCTGATCGATGATTATCACGGTGTAGTCGGCAAGGGTTTTGAAGGAGATCTCGCCATCGTCGATGTTGAGCAAATCAGTCTGAGTGAGCGAGGCCACCGATTCAAACATCCGCTCAAAATAAACGACACTGTAGGGGGGAGGTGAGCTGTTGGCGAAACGATTCATATTGCAGTACAGAATCCCCTTGTCGAGGGCCATCGGAAGGGCCGTCACCGGGCCGATGATATCCGATTCCAAATCGAGCACATTGAAACTACTCACCATATAGCTGTAGCGCACCCCCGACTCGGTTCCGTAATCGCGGTATATCAGGGACGTCGTGGAATCATAGAGCAGAAAATCGCTATCCCAGATCGCCCGATAAATTCTGAAAACCTGCAGGGTGGTGTCATCGGAAGGTTCCCATGACAGCAAGGGAACAAGGCCATCAAGATTTATAGTTAGATTTCTGGGCGGATGAGGTATGCCGGTGACGGCGGTCACCGAAAATGATGGAGCTGATTCCCGTCCCAGAGTATCCCTCAGACTGACCGCCACCCAGTAAGTATGAGTCGGCTCGTAAACACTGATAGTCGTGGCCGTGTCGCTCAAAAGGCCGGTGACTCGGCTCCAGTGAGAACTGTAAACCGTATCTTTAATGTAAATATAATATCCGGCCAGGTCAGGGCGGTCGCTCCCATGCCATGCCAGGCTGATAAACGAGTCATCATAACCGGTGATTTTCAGGCCGACCGGCGGCCCGGGGTGGGGAAGAGTATAGCCGGAGCGATAAACAGAATCGGCTCGGCGGCAATGAACCATCAATTCCGAATAATCGAAAGTCTCCCTATAGATTTGAGGTATCAGCGGATCGAAATAATCGACCCAGTCGCGTGGGTTGACATGAAAACCATCGGCCATGACCACCGCCACGGCAAAAGATATCGAATCGCCCGACGATAAATCAAAAGGCCCGTACGAATATAAATACCGCGTATCGTAGCCATCTGTCCAATCCACCCCCTGCTGGGGCGTCGGCGGGATCCAGCCGTCGGAGGAATCATGGATGGCGATTTCGATCTGGTCATAATCGATTTCCGGATGAGACATAATATAGTACTTATCGACATCGATAACCGGCGTTCCGAGATTGCTCTGAGAAAATATTCGCAGGGGATCCTCGGGCGTTCCCAGCCGCCGGGGGCCCCAATCCAGCGCCGCAATACCATTGGAAAACCAGTAATTAAAATTCGCCGTCTCGACCGGAAAGCTGGCGCCCAGCGGCATCAGGGCCGCCACGCCCCGGACCGAGGTAGCCGCCCACATACCGCTGACGTCCGGGTCGCCGTCGTTATCATAAGCATAAGGAATAAGAATCCGGCTGAACGGGTCATCATCGTACAGCAAAGTATCGAGTAGCCCGGATATATCATCCGAAAAACCGTAAAACATCTGGCTTTCATGATAAATATCGTCGTCGAAATAAAACCCGACCCACCCCTCTCGGATATCATCGGGACCGATATTCCTGACGGTATAATCGAGAATTATGAAGTCATCATAAACGCTGTCGGCCCAACTGTAGCTTTTGAGCCGAACCTGCAGACCCAGCGGCGTATGCCCGAGCGGACTCTGTATCTGAGAACCGGTGTCGGCCAAAACGGTTACGAATTCGTCATCGGCGAATTGCCCGGTTCGTCGGGAACTGCCCCAAACCGGATCTTCCGGCGGTAATTCATAGGCTGTAATCCACCCGTCAATGCCGACCGATACCAGAGTGTCTTCATTGACGATCCCGCCCACCCAGAGGGCGCCCCAGAAAACATAAATGTTTTCACTGCCTATCGGATAAGTGGCATTGGTCACGAATTCGCCGGTTTCGGGATCGGTCATGCCCGTGCGCGAAAAGATACCGTCGATTATGGGAGAATAGAATATCCCGGC
>CAZGAV010000080.1:0-17684 GCA_964523575.1 uncultured Ignavibacteriales bacterium | reverse complement strand
GGTGCCGCCCGCGGCATTTCTCTGGACTCCCGCTTTCGCGGGAGTGACATGGGTTTCGTTGATGTCTTGAGATCGCCTCGTCGCCAGGCTCCTTTGCATTGACGGCGTTGGATGCCAGGGCAGACGGGGCACTTCGCAGGCTCAGCAATCACGTCTGCAGTCCACAAAAATGAGATTGCTCCGTCGCTTCGCTCCTCGCAATGACGGTATATTTGTCAAGACCACAAGGGTCCTCATCTATCCGTTATTGGATTTGGTTGTCATGCCCGCGAAAGCGGGCATCCAGTTATATTATTTCGTCGTATAAATCTCTCCAATCGGGGTTATTCTTCTCAATCAACATCAACTTCCATTTCCGCCGCCATTTTTTTAGCTGCTTCTCCCGCTGAATAGCCGACATAACATCATCGATCTGCTCAATATATACCAGACTATGCACACCGTATTTTTTGGTAAATCCTTCGATTAAATCATTCTTATGTTCGTGAACCCGCCTGATTAAATCATTCGTTACTCCTATATAGAGGGTCCCGTTCTTATTTGATGCCATTATATAGACATAGTAACTCATCGCATATATCTCTGGACTCCCGCTTTCGCGGGAGTGACACAGGTTTCTCGAGAGACACCTATTGCAGTCCGCATCAATCAGAACTCTTCGACACGGTATGAATAATACTCTCCCCCGTCTGCCGGGAGATAAACCGATTTACCATCGCTGAATAATTTTTCGCGGTCACCGTTGCAGGAAATCATGAGAATATAGGTATCGGTCGCCTCGATAATGGCGTCATAAATAACACCATCCTTGATGACGCACGTTTTGGGATCGAAAAGAGTCGTATCCGGCGCATAAGGCGTTTCCGTGTTTTCCGGGGTCAGGGTATTTTCCGAGAACATAGTCAGACTGCCCCGAAATTCCCGGAATCTTTGCACCTGATGCCGCGTCAATCCCTTTTCATGATAACTGACCTGCGAACAGCCGTAATAGAGATTGGGGTTAGTCGAATCGCCCGACATCGAGAGGACAAAATAATGTTTGGGCGTCCAGATCGTATAGGTGCCGCCGCCCGAAAGCCAGACGCCGGTCCGCCATTTAACCAGCTTATCCCGGACGCTTTGAACCTCGGTCGGGGTTCCATATCCCAGGACAGCGATAAAGGCCGGGATGATGATAAGAATAAAGATGAATACCTTTTTCATGTTGTTCCTCCCTCGTCGAATTTGTTGGTCATGATTTAGATCGCTCATGCGATATATTATATTTTATTGATTTTTCAGAGATTATGCAATAAATGAAAATTTCGTGGTTGGCGTACGTCCCCGTGCGCCAACAAAGACGTGGCAGACGGGGCACTTCGCAGGCTCAGCATTCACGTCCGCCACGCACAAACTTGTGGGGATCGGTAAGGGCGACCGGCCGGTCGCCCCTACATTTGGAATCAATTCTCGTACTCGGCCAGCGGGAACCCGCCCCAAGGGGCGGGCCACCCTGCCTACAAGTCTATTGAGCTAAGAGATGACGGTTAGACCGGGGCAATTTCTTCGCTTTCCCAGAAATCGCGGGTCAGGATGCGGCCCTTGAGATAATCGTTGAGTTCGAGAACCACCTCGCGCATGGCTCGGCCGCAGACGCGGGCGTCATCGACCTTGAAGCAAATCGGGTCATGCTCGATACCCATCTCCTGACAGCAATCGGAATATTGATCATTGATCAGAAGATGCCTGATTTCATCGCCAGCAGGTTTCGGCGCTTTGGGGGCCATCTGGATATCGATATCCCGGTCGGCTGTGCGGGTGTGCACAAATTCGTTGCGGATCATGATCAATTGCCGGAATTTGCGGTACGGCCCCTCGTCGAAGGCAAAATATTCGTCTCGGATCATCCGGCTGTCCTCGTTGCAGAGATAGGGCGTCAGGTACAGTTTCCATCCCAGGGGTATCTGGTAGGTGTGGCCCTGGCGTTTGCGGCGGTTTTTGGGGAAGCGCTCATTGCGGGGAAATTTGTCTTCCAGAAGGCCCAGTTCCTTGAATTTGGGTGGCAGGCTGAAGGCCTCGAGGAGATTGTTCAGAAGGGCCTCGATCGACATCATGCGGGCGATAAACGACATCCGGGCCAGGCGGAATTTCCAGAAGCGGTAATATTCTTCATCGGCTTCGCGATGGGCGTCGAGCGCCTGAGATTCGTAATCGCGGGCCAGCTGGATGAGGTGGTCGGCGTCGTCCCAGTAATAGCGATGTTGTTTGACGAGGGTATCGGCCATGCGGGAAACCTTATGCCGAAGAAGGGGGATAATTCCCCCTTCTTCGTTTGAAAGACTACTTCATGTTCTTGATGATCTGGGTGGCGTACTCAGAGGTCGAAACCTTCTTGGCGCCTTTCATCTGGCGATGCAAGTCGTAGGTGACGGTCTTCTTGGCGATGGTAGTCTGGATCGCCTTGTTGACCATATCCGCGGCCTTATCCCAGCCCAGATGTTCGAGCATCATCACACCGGAGAGGATCAGCGAACCGGGGTTGACCATATCCTTGTCGGCGTATTTGGGGGCGGTGCCATGCGTCGCCTCGAACAGCCCGATATTGTCGCCCATGTTCGCGCCCGGGGCCATGCCCAGACCGCCCACTTGAGCGGCGCAGGCATCGGAGAAATAATCGCCGTTGAGGTTCGGCGTCGCGACGACGTCGTACTCATCGGTGCGGGTCAGAATCTGCTGGAACATGGAATCGGCAATACGGTCCTTGATGACGATTTTGCCTTTGGGCTGTTTGCCTTTGTACTTGCTCCAGAGTTCATCCTCGGTGATGGTCTGCTTGGGGAAATACTTCTTGGCCGCCTTGTAGCCCCAGTCGCGGAAAGCGCCTTCGGTGTATTTCATGATGTTGCCCTTGTGCATGAGGGTCACCGAGGGGCGTTTGCGATCGATGGCGTACTGGATGGCCTTTTTCACGAGGCGGGTGGTGCCGGTCAGCGAAATCGGCTTGATGCCGATCCCGGAATCGGTGCGGATGTTGAGCTTCATCGACTTGTTGAGCCAGTCGATGACTTTTTTGACATCCTTGGTGCCCTGTTTCCATTCGATACCGGCATAGACGTCTTCGGTATTTTCACGGTAAATGACGACGTCCATCTTCTCCGGTTCCTTGACCGGCGAAGGCACGCCCTTGAAATAGCGCACCGGGCGGACGCAGGCGTAGAGATTCATCACCTGCCGCAGAGTGACGTTGAGGGACCGGAAACCGCCGCCGACCGGAGTCGTCAGGGGGCCTTTGAGGGCCACCAGATAATACTTGATGGCGTCGATGGTTTCCTTGGGCAACCACTCTTTATAGATTTCGTTGGCGCGTTCACCGGCGTAAACATCCATCCAGGCGATTTTCTTTTTGCCTTTGTAGGCCTTTTCGACGGCGGCGTCGAGGACGCGGCGGGTCGCCTTCATGATATCGCGGCCGATGCCGTCGCCTTCGATAACCGGGATGATCGGATTATTGGGGATCGAGAGTTTACCTTTTTTGACGGTAATTCTCGCCCCATCTTCAGGAATTTGAATATGCTTGAATCTAATGGCCATGTTGACTCCCTGATTAGTAACCGATCTCGGCCAGGACGCCCTTGTATTTCTTGGCGGACGCCTGCAGATCGGCCAGTTCTTTCTTGGTCAATTTCAGTTCGATGACTTTTTCCACACCCTTGGCGCCGAGAACGGCCGGGACCCCGATGTAGATATCCTTGATGCCGTACTGGCCATCGAGATAGCAGGAGCAGGGGACGACCCGTTTTTCATCGGCGAGGATGGAGCGAGCCATTTCGACCGTCGCCGCCGCCGGCGCATAGTAGGCCGAACCGGTTTTGAGCAGTTTGACGATTTCGCCGCCGCCGAAGCGAGTGCGTTCGGAGATTTCCTTGATTCGCTCGGCGTCGATCAATTCCTTGATCGGAATCCCGGCGACGGTGGTGTAGCTCGGCATAGGCACCATCGTGTCGCCGTGGCCGCCGAGGACCATCGCCTGAACGTCGCGCATGGCCACGCCCAGTTCCATCGCCACGAAGGCGCGGAAACGGGTGGAATCCAGAATCCCAGCCTGACCGCAGACGCGGTCTTTCGGGAAGCCGGTGACTTTCCACATGTGGTAGGTCATGATATCCAGCGGATTGGAGACGACGATGACATACGCCTTGGACGCATACTTCTTGATGTTCTTGGCCGCGGTGCCGACGATTTCGGCGTTCTTGGCCAGCAGGTCTTCGCGCGACATACCCGGTTTGCGGGCCAGTCCGGCCGTCATAATAACCAGATCCGAATCCTTGATGTCCTTGTAGTCGTTGCTTCCGGTGACCATGCAGTTGTAATTCCGGATGGGACCGGCCTGGGTCAGGTCAAGAGCTTTACCCTGGGGCAGGCCCTCGACGATATCGATCATGACAACATCGGCCAGATTGGTCTCGGCCATATATTGGGCGACCGAGGCGCCGACGTTTCCAGCTCCGATAACTGAGACTTTCTTGTTCATTAATTGCCTCCGATTCTTAGTGCATCTTATCAATCCATTTTTGCTACCAAAAGTCCGGCGTACCGAACCAGCAATATATCTATTTCTTCTTTTTCTCCCTGTTTAAGCTTCTGAATCTCGGCCTCGATCGACACCGCCGGTTCGATGAAAACCTGTTCCAGAATTTCGTTTTTCAATCCGGTCATGGCCCGAACGTTGATACGTTCGGCCAGATGGACGATGCGCGACAATTTGTGGATGCCGAGCGGGGAATTTTCCATCTCGGCGTGCGATATAACCATTTCTTCGTTGGTCAGTTTTCCGGCCAGCTGATAAAACTCGTCGTTGCCGATTCCCTCGTGACATCTGGATACGACCAGCAGGGTTCCCTCGTCGCGAACGGCCGCGGCGTTGTTCTCGATCGCCTTCTGCAGCTGATACAGGTTGCGGTCGAGCGGCGGATGCACCTCGGCTATAACCAGATCATATTGGCGCCCACAGGCGAAAGAATAGACTTTTTCGGCCAGCGTCACGGCCTCCTCGAACGATTCCTTCAGCGGCCCGACGAAGCAGTCGATTATTTTCTGGTGTCGTCCGGTGACGATTTGAATCGAGAGCAGGCTGGGGATTTTCACCAGGGACAGCAATTGTTCCAGATTCTCGGCCACGGGGTTGCCCTTCAGGCGGAGCGGTTGCGCCTCCGAGCTGACGGCCAGAGCATGATTACGGCGGTTGCTTTCGATATCGGACAGGCCGGGTATCAAGGATTTACGGCCGCCGGTGAAACCGGCGAAATAATGCGGCTCCACCGATCCGATGACCAGCACCGCCGGATATTCGGAAAGACGGCGGTTCAGATAAAGCGGCTGGCCCTCATATTCGGCCACGGCGACCATGGAATCGAGATCGTGAGAGTTATGAGAGAAAACCAGTGTGTCGGGCGGCAGAGCAAAACCTTCGAAAATGGCCTTGATATCGCTTTCTTCCGGAACCGGATGATTGCCGCAGGCGATGATGAAATCGGTTTGATATGCGGGGTACCATTCTTTAATTTGAGACAGAACCGCCCCGGTCGGGGTGGGCCGGAAAGCATCGTTGACGACGGTCAGTATTTTCCCGCCGGAGAGCAAGTCGCCGAACCCGGCTCCTTCGAGCGCCTGCCGGAATTGCTTTTTCTGCCAGTCGCCGACGTCGTCGGACGGTTCCTTCTCCGTGAGGGAATCCCCCGGATCCAGATCGAACGCTATGTCTTCGTTGCCGTATGCGACTTTTGGCATATCAACCTATCCGAAAAAAAAGGGAATTTCGAAGGCCGCCGATTCGGGCGAATCGGAGGCATGAACGGAATTACTCTGGACATCGACTCCGATTTCGTTGCGCAGGGTTCCGCAATCGGCCTGCGCCGGGTTGGTGGCCCCGATCAACCGCCGCAGATCGACGATGGCGTTTTCTTTCTCCAGCACCATCGGGACAATCGGTCCCGACGACATATATTCCGTGAGGCTGTCAAGAAAGGGCTTGCCCTCGTGGACGGCGTAGAAGCGGCGCGCGTCATCACGGGACAGGCGCACCATCTTCATTTCAACGACATTGAAACGGGCCTTTTCCAGCCGGCCGATAATATGTCCGATTTGGTGCCGGCCGGTGGCATCCGGTTTAATTATCAGTAACGTCCGCTCCTTCGAAGCCACCTTCTATCTCCTCCGCATCTGTTTGGCCAGATCGAACCCGACCTGCAACGCCTTGAGATTTTTCTCTTCGGTGCCGCGAGGGGCGCGCGCCTTGACCACGGATTTGATGGCCTCGCGCGAGGCGATCCCGGTCAGCTCGGTGATGACGCCCAGCGCGATAACGTTGGCCACCATCGGATGCCCGACTTTCTCTCGCGCCAGGCGGAGAAACGGGAAACCATAGCTGTTCTTGGTCGGGACTTTGGTGACCATCGTGGAATCGACGATCAGCAGTCCGGTCGGTTTGAGATCCTGGTAATACTTGTCGCAGGCTTCCTGCGTGAAAGCCAGCAGTAAATCCAGTTTCATGGTCTTGGGGTAGAAGATATCTCCCTTGGCGACCACCAGGTCGGCGCGGCTGGCTCCGCCCCGCGCTTCCGGCCCGTAACTCTGGGTCTGAACCACATTGCGGTGGGGATCAAGGCCGATGGCCTGGGCCAGCATGACACAGGCCAGGATAACACCATGACCGCCCGAACCCGAAAGACGGACTTCATAGCGATCAGATCCGACGCCCTTGTGGCTTTTTCCATTCACGTTGGTTTTATGTTCTTTCATCGTAGTCATGGTTTACCTGCCTATTCCCCTTCCTTCTTCTGGAGACGATCGATCAGTTTTTGATACTGTTCGCAATATTCGGGCATTTCCACATCCCACAGGACGCCGGTCAGGAATTTATCCTTGAGTTTCTCCGGCGGCAGGGCCTTGGCGGCCTTGGCCGGCATGGCATGGTTTTTCATCCAGGTCTGCATGGCCACGGCGTCGCCTTCCTTGTTGAGGCGGCCGTAGTAAGTGTGGCAATTGGAGATGGCCTCAATGAGCGCGAAACCTCTCTTCTGGAGGCCGCCATGAATCAGCTTATCGAGCTGCTGGACATGATAAACGGTGCCGCGGGCGACATAGGAAGCACCGGCCGCCTTGGCCAGCTGAGTGGGATCGAAGCCCTTTTCCATGTTGCCGTATGGGGCCGTGGCCGCAAACGCCTCGTAAGGCGTCGTCGGCGAGAACTGACCGCCGGTCATGCCGTAGATCTGGTTATTGATCAGGATGGTGGTGATGTCGATATTGCGTCGGCAGGCATGGATGAAATGGTTGCCGCCGATAGCCAGACCGTCGCCGTCGCCGGTGACGACGATGACTTTCATGGACGGTTTGGCCAGTTTGACGCCGGTGGCGAAAGCGATCGCCCGGCCATGCGTCGTATGCAGGGTATTGAAATCGCAGTAAACGGGCAGTCGGGAACTGCACCCGATCCCCGATACCAGGGCGACTTCATCCTTGGAATAACCCATCAGATCGACGGCGCGGATAATCGATCCCATGACGATGCCGATCCCGCATCCCGCGCACCAGACGTTGGGGAAACGCTTCTTGACCCGCAGGTACTGGTAGGTCACGTCGGAAGTTTGCGTCGGGGCGCTCATCATTTCACCTCCAGAATACGTTTGAAGATTTCAACGGGGTTGAGGACCTCGCCGTCGTAACGGGTCAGGCCCGCCACCTTGCAGGTTCGGGGAGCGACCCGTTCGAGTTCGTTGATCAACTGGCCCTGATTGAGCTCGACGACCACCGCCCGGCGGACATGAGTCAGGATTTCCCGCAACTGATCGTCCGGGAAGGGCCAGATAGTGATAGGGCGGATGAGCCCGCAGCGGATGCGTTTTTCGCGGGCCATGTGTACCGCCTGGCGGGCGGCCCGGGCCGAGGTGCCGTAGGCGAAGACGCAGATATTGGCGTCCTCCATCATCTCCGTTTCGAGCTGGATGATTTCGTCGGTAAAGCGCATGATCTTGTTTTTCAGTTTATCCAGTTTGGCTTTGATCTCCAGCGGATTGGCCGTGGGGAAACCTTCCTGATCATGGGTCAGGCCGGTGGTGTGAAAGCGATAACCTTCGCCCATAGCCGCCATCGGCGACACCAGGGTCGGGGTGATCTCGAAATGATGATACCATTCATGGGGCACGTCCGGCTTCTGGCGGTTGTAGACTTCCAGTTCCCCGGGCTGAGGAATGGTCACCATCTCGCGCATATGCCCCAGGACTTCATCGCCGAGGACAATAACCGGTGTGCGGAACCGTTCCGAAAGATTGAAGGCCTTGACCGTCTGCTCGAAACATTCCCGGACCGAAGCCGGGGCGACGGCGATGGCCTGATAATCGCCATGCGTACCCCAGCGGGCCTGCATGGTATCGGCCTGAGATATCTTGGTCGGCAGACCGGTCGAGGGTCCGCCGCGCTGGACGTCGATGATGACAACGGGAACCTCGGCGATATAGGCGTAGCCGATGTTTTCCTGCATCAATGAAAAACCGGGACCGCTGGTGGCGGTCATGGATTTGGCGCCGGTAAGCGAGGCGCCGATGATGGCGGCAATGGAGCCGATTTCATCTTCCATCTGTATGAAATGCCCGCCGACATGAGGCAAAGCTCGCGCCATACCTTCGGCGATTTCGGTCGAAGGCGTGATCGGATAGCCGGCGAAAAACCGGCAATTGGCGTAGAGAGCGCCCTGAACACAAGCTTCATTGCCCTGCATCAGTCTGCGTGCGGCTGTGATACGCTGTGCCATTATTCCATCCTTACTTGTAATTCGAGGTTATGACAAAATCGGGGCAATGCAGCCAACAGATCGCGCATTGAGTGCATTTCTCCGGCCTGGCCATCATCGGTTTTCCGTCACGGTCAGGTTCAAACACCTTCTGAGGGCAGAAGCTGATGCAGATATTGCAGGCTTTGCACCAGTGAAGGTACAGGTTGAGCGGAGGCAGTCCCTTACCCTCTTGATAAGGATAGGTGACTTTCTTTTCCTCCGCCGCCTTGGCTTTCGGTTCAGCGGTCGTTTTTTTCACCGGCTGTTCCTCCGGTTTTTCCTCAGACATATAAACTCCTCACAGGCCTGATCGGTCATTATCGCTTCTTGGGTTTTATGGACGGTCGCGCCGCTTTGGACTTTTTGGCCGTCGCTTTTTTCACGGTGGTTTTACCCGCCACTTTCTTTTTCGGTGTTATCTTTTTCGATTTTTTTGCTTTTAATTTTTCAGCCATCAGCTGGGGGACTTCCAGCGGCGAAGTCGCGACCGGAATACCGACGGCGTTGAGGGCTTTGACCTTGTCGGCCGCCAGACCGGAACTTCCCGAAATGATAGCTCCGGCGTGTCCCATACGCTTGCCGGGAGGCGCCGTCCGGCCGGCAATAAAACCGACCACCGGCTTGCTGACATGTTTCTTGATATAGGCGGCGGCGTCTTCCTCATCGGAACCGCCGATTTCGCCGATCATGACGATCCCGGTGGTGGCGGAATCGTTTTCGAAGGCTTCCAGGGTATCGATAAAATTGGTCCCGATAACCTGATCGCCCCCGATACCGATACAGCTCGACTGCCCCATGCCGGCTTCAGTCAGGGCGAAGATGACCTCATAGGTCAGCGTGCCACTGCGCGACACGACGCCGATGCCGCCCTTTTTGCAGATCGTTCCGGGAATGATACCGACCTTGGAAAGGGTCGGAGAAATGATCCCGGGACAGTTGGGGCCGATCAGGCGCACGCCGCGATGTTTGACATAATGATAGACTTTCATCATATCATTGGCGGGCACGCCTTCGGTGATGCAGACCACGGTTTTGATCCCGGCGTCAACCGCTTCGTAGATCGAATCGGCGGCGAAAGCCGGCGGAACGTAGATAACCGAGGTATTGGCTTTGGTCTTTTCGACCGCCTCCCGGACGTTGTTGAAAACCGGGATACCGGAAACCTTGGTGCCGCCCTTGCCCGGGGTAACGCCGGCGACCACGTTGGTGCCGTATTTTTTCATCTGGGTCGCGTGGAAAGAACCGTCGCGGCCGGTGATCCCCTGGACCACCAATTTCGTCTTTTTATCTATGAATATCGCCATATTATCCTCCTACTCCTCATCCAGTCCGGCCATCGAGATCGCTTTTTGGACGACTGCGTCCAGCGTCGGCGCCGATTCGAGCTTGACCTCTTTGAGAATTTTGCGACCCGCGGCCTCATTGGTGCCGGTCAAACGAGTGACGACCGGTACCTCGGGATTGAGTTCCTTGAAGGCGCTGACGATGCCGGTCGCGACGTCGTCGCAACGAGTGATACCGCCGAAAATATTAATCAGGATGGCCTTGACGTTGGGATCGCGGAGAATGATCCGCATGGCCGTCAGGACCTTATCGGGATTCGACGAACCGCCGATGTCAAGGAAGTTGGCCGGATCGCCGCCATAGTGTTTGACCAGGTCCATGGTGGCCATGGCCAGCCCGGCGCCGTTGACGATACAGCCGATATTGCCATCCAGTTTGATGAAGCTCAGACCGGCTTCGCGGGCCTCCACCTCGGAGTTGTTCTCGGCGTCGAGATCGCGCATGGCCTCGACCTCTTTCTGCCGGAAGAGCCCGTTGTCGTCGATGTTGATCTTGGCGTCGATGGCAATCACCTGATTGATGGGAGTGGTGATGAGGGGATTGATCTCCACCAGCGAGGCGTCCACTTTCCAGAAGACGTCGTACAATTTCGAGATGATGTCGGCCACCTGGCGCACGAGTTTGATATCCCGGAAGACCTTGTAGGCCAGGTCGCGCGCCTGATAACCGCGCAGGCCGACGCGCGGATCGACCGCCAGTTTATGAATTTTCTCCGGCGTCTTGGCGGCGACTTCTTCGATGTCGATGCCGCCGGCGGCGGAAATCATGATGACCGGCATTTTGGTGGATCGATCGAGGATGATACCAAGGTAGGTTTCCGAGGTAATCTCGACGGCTTCGGTGACCAGAATCTTTTTGACTTCCAGTCCCTTGATATCCATGCCCAGGATTCTCTGGGCCCAGATTTTGGCCGATTCGATATTTTCGGCATACTTGACGCCGCCGGCTTTACCGCGGCCGCCCACATGCACCTGAGCCTTGACCATCACCGGCCGGTCGATCTCTTCGGCGATCGCGACCGCTTCGGCAACGGTCGTGGCCATCCGCCCCGGAGGAACCGGTATCCCGCCTGCGGCAAAGATCTCCTTGGCCTGATATTCATGAATTTTCATTAACCCACTCCAGCTTACTGGTTTCTATTTCTCATTTTCCAATTTATTTTTCAAAAATTCGCCGACATATTTTTTCAATATTTCCGGATCATTGTCACCGGGGTTGTCGAGAACCTTCTCCATCAGGTAATCGAAAATATCGCCGATCATGGGCGACTCCTGAAGGTCGAAGATACGAATCAACTCGCGGCCGTTCAGGGCCAGGTCGGAGCGCCCGAAGGGAGGCTTGCGCGATATTTCCTCGGCGATGGCCTGCTGCATTTCATCGACGTCATCGGTATGGCCGCCCATCCCCTGGGCTATGACATCGGCCCGCCGCAGGTCCAGCAAATCGGGAATCAGCCTCTGACCCACCCGGCGGATGAAACGGCGCAGGCCTTTGGGGCCGACGTCGGTGGTGAACATATGCCGTTCGACCAGAAGCATGACGTCTTTTATCAGGTCGTTGGGGTAGCGCAGTCGCGACAAGACGGCGCCGGCCACTCGAGCACCGGTGACTTCATGGTTATAGAACGTCGCCCCGGTTTCGGTCAGTTGCTTATGCTGCGGTTTGGTGATGTCGTGAAACAGCGCCGCCAGTCTCAGCTGCAGCCGGGGCGGACAGGCGTCAACAATGCGAAGCGTATGTTCGAAGACGTCGTAGGCATGGTAACCGCCCGGCTGATCGCAACCGACGGCCGCTTCGAGTTCCGGGATGATATGATGCATCAAGCCCATTTCCTGCATCAGGCGCAGGCCGATCGACGGGCGGGCGGCCCGGGTCAGCATCTTGTTCAATTCCTCGGCGATCCTTTCCGAGGAAACGGTGTCGATCAGATCGACGTTTTCCGTCAGGGCCCGGTAGGTTTCCGGCTCGATTTCGAATTCGAAGCGGGCCGCAAACTGGACGGCGCGGAGCATACGCAGGGGATCTTCGGCGAACGAATTGGGCGTCACCATACGGATTAATTTATTATTAAGGTCTTCCCTGCCGCCGTAAGGGTCGATGAGGCTGTTGTCGGCCAAGTCGCGGGCGATGGCGTTCATCGAAAAATCGCGCCGGATGAGATCCTGATCAACCGGCAGAGAGGGGTCGAAATCGACTTCGAAATCGGTATGCCCGACGCCGGTCGATTTTTCACTGCGGGGCAGGGAGATATCGAATGTGGCCGGGGTTTCGCCCGGCTCGGCGTGCGGGGTAAACTTGATGACGCCGAAGGAACGGCCGACGGTATCGACTCGGCCATAGCGGCGCAGAATTTGCTGAAGGCGCGGCAGAGTCACGCCGCAGACAAGATAGTCGCGGTCTTTGGGGCTTATGTCCCGATGCAAGAGCGAGTCCCGCACACATCCCCCGACTTCGTATATGCGACCTTCACTCAAGATATCCTGCACGACATCGTCCTTCAACTGACAGCTCCCTAATCGGGATATATTTGTGTTCCGGCCTTTCCGGCCATGGCGTCCGCGGCCAGGTCGAGCGAGGTTATAATCACCCGCCGGCCGCCATTCTCCATGAAATCGATAGCCGCTTCCACCTTCGGCCCCATCGAGCCGGGCGGAAAATGGCCCTGGCGGTGATATTCTTTCATTTCCGAGACAGTCACGCGGCCCAGCATTTTCTGATCGGGCTTACCGAAATTGAGCGCCACCTGATCGACCGAGGTCAGAATCAGGAATAATTCGGCGCCGATTTCCCGTCCCAGCACGGCCGAGGCGCGATCCTTGTCGATGACAGCATCCACGCCCTCATATCCCAGTTTGGGATCGATATAAACCGGGATACCCCCGCCGCCGGCGGCGATGACTATAAACTGATGATCGAGCAATGCCCTGATGACGTCTTTTTCGACGCAGGTTTGGGGGATCGGCGAGGCCACCACCCGGCGCCAGCCGCGATTAGCATCGGCTTTGACGATCCAGCCGCTTTCCTCGGACATCCGCGTGGCCTGCTCTTCGCTGTAAAACTGCCCGATATATTTCGACGGGTTTTTGATGGAGGGATCGTCGTGATCCACCACCATCTGTGAAATTACGGTGCAAACCTGTCGTTTGATTCCCTCTTTATCGAGACGGTTTTGCAATGATTGTTCGATCATGTAACCCATGCCGCCTTCAGTATCGGCGACACAGATACCGAGCGGCAGAATCGGGGCTTTGCCGCGGGCGAGTTCCACCCGCAGCAAAGCGTTACCTACCTGCGGCCCGTTGCCGTGAGTTATGCACAGGTCATAACCCCCGCGGGCCAGTTCCACGATCGTCTGCAATGATCGACGGGTGTTGGCGAACTGGTTGGCGATGGTATCCTCCACCTTCGCGACGGTGATGGCATTGCCGCCCAGTGCGATAATCGCCCGTTTATGTTTGGCATCGCTGTCGGTCATGGCATTTATTTTTTCTTTCCCGATTTTTTGAATTTGGCGCTCAACACGTCAACCAGATCGGGATGACCGATTTCCTGGAGATTGTATCCGACCCGAGCGGTCGGCTTCTTGATCTTGAGCACCCGGCGGAGGTCGATCGGGGTGCCGATGATGACCAGATCGCATTTGGTGTCGTTGATCGTCTTTTCCAGGTCCTTGACCTGCTGGCCGGAATAACCCATGGCCGGAAGCAGAACGCCGATATCGGGATATTTCTTAAAAGTTTCGGTGATGGTTCCGACCGTGAAGGGCCGGGGATCGACCAGTTCGGCGGCGCCGAATTTTTCGGCGGCCACGACGCCCGCGCCGTAGGTCATCTCGCCATGAGTCAAGGTCGGACCGTCTTCGACGACGAGGACTTTCTTACCGGTGATGGCGGCCGGATTATCGACCGTAATCGGGCTGGCGGCGTCGATCACGACCGCCTCGGGATTGACCATCCGGACATTACTACGGACGGTTTCGATCCCTTCAGGGCTAGCCGAATCGACTTTGTTGATGACGACGACGTCGGCCAGGTAAACGTTGGTCAGGCCGGGGTAATAGCTCAGCTCGTGACCGGGCCGATGGGGATCGACGACGGTGATGTAAAGATCAGTCTTGTAAAACGACATATCGTTGTTGCCGCCGTCCCAGACGATAACGTCGGCCTCTTTTTCGGCCTCGCGCAGGATCATTTCATAATCGACGCCGGCATAAACGATCACGCCGCGGTCGATATGAGGTTCGTACTCCTCGCGCTCCTCGATGGTGCATTTATGTTTGTCGAGGTCCTTGTAATCGGCAAAACGCTGGCAGGCTTGTTTGGCCAGATCGCCATAGGGCATGGGGTGACGGATGGCCACTACTTTCTTGCCCAGGCTCTGAAGCACTTCGCAGACACGCCGGGTGGTCTGAGATTTGCCGCATCCGGTCCGGACGGCGCAAACAGCCACGACCGGCTTTTTACTGGCAATCATGGTCGGCGCCGCGCCAGCCATCGAGAAAGCCGCGCCGGCGGCCATAACCTGCGCCCCCTTGGCCATAACCAGTTCGAAAGGAATATCGGAATAGGAAAAAACGACCTCATCGACATTGTGCTTGTGGATCAGCTTGATCAGTTCCGATTCGTCATAAATCGGGATTCCCTTGGGGTACAGCTTTCCGGCCAGCGACGGCGGGTATTTGCGCCCTTCGATATCGGGAATCTGGGTAGCCGTGAAGGCGACGACTTCGACGTCCTTATTTTTACGGTAGAGAGTATTGAAGTTGTGAAAATCGCGCCCGGCGGCGCCCATGATGATTAATTTTCTCCGCGCCATGGTATATCTCCATTTCTGTTATCAGGTTTTATTCCAACACATCTGGGGCAATTATAGAGCGGCCTGTTTCATATCGCCGAAGCGTTCCAGATGAAGCGCACGAGGAAACTGCCCCACTGGGCCATCCCCCGTTTACCGCGCGTTGATAAAACAAAACCAATCATCGTCTCACCCGAAAAATTCCTTATTGGTTGTCGATTTGCGCCCGCTGTATGGTCCCGGAAAAATCGATATAAACCGATTTCCATTCGGAGAAAACTTCCAGCGCCTGAACGCAGGCTTCCCGATGGCCGTTGCCGGTATGCTTGGTGCCGCCGAAGGGCAGATGCGTTTCGGCCCCGATGGTCGGAGCGTTGACATAGAAGATACCGGTGTAAACGTCGCGCATCGCCCGGAAGGCCCGGTTGACATCCTGAGTATAAATCGACGCCGACAAGCCATAGGCGCAATTGTTGGCCATTTCGATGGCCTGATCGTAGTCGTCGGCCGGAATGCAGTCAGTGACCGAGCCGAAGATTTCCTCCTGGAAAATCCGCATCCCCGGTTCGACGTCGCCGAAGACCGTCGGCCGAGTAAACCAGCCTTTGTCGTATTCGCCGCCGGTGAGACGGCCGCCGCCGCAGAGGAGCTTGGCACCGTCTTCCTTTTCGCCGATCCGCATATACTCGAGGACCGAGTTCATCTGCGATTCGGAAATAGCCGGACCCATCTGAACCGATTCGTCGAGCCCGTTGCCGACCTTGATGGTCTTCACCCGGTCGACCAGCATCTTGACGAATTTGGCGTAAACTTTCTTGTGAATAATCAGCCGCGACGAGGCCGTGCACCGCTGACCGGTAGTGCCAAAAGCGCCCCAGACGGCGCCTTCGAGGGCCAGGTCGAGATCGGCGTCATCCATGATGATGATGGCGTTCTTGCCGCCCATCTCCAGATGACAATGCTTGAAGTCAGGAGCGCAGGCTTCGGAAATTTTGCGGCCGATATCGGTCGAACCGGTGAAGGAGACACAGCCGACGCGGTTGTCGGACATAAGCGGCTGGCCGACTTTGGAACCGGAACCGGTGACGAGGTTGACGACGCCCGGCGGCAGACCTTCTTCCTCGAGGGCCTTGACCAGATTGACGACCGACAGCGGAGTATAGGTGGCCGGTTTAATCACGACCGTGTTGCCCAGTATCAAAGCCGGCATCATCTTCCAGGACGGGATGGCGATGGGGAAATTCCAGGGCGTGATCAAACCGCAAACGCCCAGTGGCTGACGCATCGACATAGCAAATTTATTATACATCTCGGACGGGGTCGTCTGACCGAAACTGCGCCGTCCCTCGCCGGCCATGTAATAGGTCATGTCGATCGCTTCCTGCGTATCGCCCCGCGTCTCGGCCAGGACCTTACCCATCTCCCGGGTCATCTCGCGCGAAATTTCTTCTTTGTCCTTGAGCAGTCGCTGGGCAACCCGATAGAGGATTTCGCCACGTTTGGGAGCGGGATACAGCCGCCATGATTTATAGGCTTCGGTCGCGGCACTGATCGCCGCATCGACATCACCTTCGTCTGACTGCTGAAAAATACCGACGACGTCGTCGGTGTTGGCCGGATTTATATTTTGAAATGTCTCACCGGTGCGCGATTTGACCCACTCACCGTTGATGAAATTTTTGTAGGTTTTCGGCTTGGTCATGGAAACCTCCTCGATATATATTTAACGGCATCCTTCATATTTTATCCCGGCTCGAAATGTGAATCTTTTCACCATTTCGGCCAAGATTGCTAATATAGACAAATAAGGGAAATTGTCAAACGCTTTAGGCGTTTTGAGAAAAGATTTCTGCTATGGGAGACAATAAATTAACCCCGCTGAAGGGGTAAAAACGGCCGGCCCGGCTTTCTCCCCCAAAATCAGCCCTGAATCAACTCATAATCGAGGTAAAAAGAGGCAGGAATGGTCCGACTTCGTGAATTTGGAGCTGCCGCCGCCGGAATTTTCCGACCGTCATTCGGAGCTTCGGTAGCGGCTCAAGAAGTCGTCTTTAAATCGGGCAAACCGGTCTTCCCGGATGGCCCGGCGGATATTTTCCATCAAGCGGATAAAGAAATTGACCGAATGGAACGACGCCAGCCGGTGCGCGGTGATCTCCGAAACCGAATACAGGTGGCGTAAATAGGCCCGGCTGTATCGTTGACAAACATAGCAATCGCATTCGGGGTCGAGCGGCAAATAATCTTCGGCGGCGGCCGCATTTCTGAAATTGTATGGCCCGGCGGCGGTGAAAACCAGACCGGTGCGGGCATTGCGTGTCGGTAAGACGCAGTCGAACATATCGACGCCCCGTTCCACGGCCATGAGAATATCTTCGGGATACCCCACGCCCATCAGGTACCGTTGTTTATCGGGCGGCAGAAGAGGCAGGGTGACCTCCAGCATCTGAGCCATCTGCTCTTTCGGTTCGCCGACCGAGAGTCCTCCAATGGAATAGCCGGGGAAATTCATCGCCAACAGCTCTTCGGCCGATTGCCGGCGGAGATCGTCGTAAACCGAACCCTGAACGATGCCGTGCAACATCTGCAGGGGATAGCCGCCGGCATTTTCGAGACGTTCGAATTCTTCGATACCCTGCCGGGCCCAGGCGGTCGTGCGCTCCACGCCCTTGAGCGCCTCCTCGCGGGTGGCCGGATAGGGTACGCATTGGTCGAAAGACATGATGATATCAGGTTT
>CAZGAV010000079.1:12564-18320 GCA_964523575.1 uncultured Ignavibacteriales bacterium | reverse complement strand
TTCGACGGGTGTATCCGACCCAAAACGACTTGCGATTTATTATTCCCGAGATTATACTTTCTTCTGAGTGAAACCGACATTTTATAGCGTCGCTGGAAGTACCAGGCGGCGGTATCCTGACTGGATGGCGATATTCAATGATGCACCTGAGAACGGCCATCATGGTAATCTTTTGCGCCCTGGCGGTGACTCCCGTTCATTCTCAGAACGTCGATGACTCGGCCGGGACGCCGCGTCCCGTGTTGTATGTCGTCGGCACGGCCCATCTCGATACCCAATGGCAATGGACCGTTCGTCAGAGCATCGATAGATTTATCCCCGCCACCTTCTTGAATAATTACCGGTACATGGACCGTTATCCTGATTTTGTCTTCAATTTCGAGGGCGCATTCCGCTATATGCTGATGAAGGAATATTATCCGCAGGAATTCGAACGCGTGCGGAAATATATCGACTCCGGGCAATGGCGTATCGCCGGAAGCTGGATCGATGCCGTCGACGTCAACATGCCTTCATTCGAATCGCTGGTACGCCAGACTCTGTACGGTAACGGTTATTTCAGAAGGGAATTCGGAAAGACCAGCCGCGATATTTTTCTCCCCGATCGCTTCGGTTATTCATACGCTCTGCCGACTATTGCGAACCATTGCGGATTAGAGAGTTTCTCAACGCAGAATCTGGCCGGAATGGGGTGGATTGACAATCCCTTTGACATCGGCGTCTGGCAGGGAGTGGATGGATCATCGATTATCGCAGGCATCAGCCCGGTTCCTTATTATTCAAAAATCGACGGCGATCTGAAACAGGATGCCTATTGGCTAAATATTGCCACGCAGCAGGGTGAGCGATCGGGCCTTTACGCCGCTTATCGCTATTTCGGTCTCGGTGACGCCGGCGGCAATCCCGATTCATCCTCAATAGACTGGCTTGAGAAATCGATCAAAAGTGACGGCCCCTTGATGGTCAAAAGCGTGGGGACCGATGATATTATCGATCTCGTCGCGGCGGCAGACACGGGTAATTTACCGCGCTTTGACGGCGAATTGATTATGACCCGGCACGGAGTCGGATGTTATACTTCACAGGCGGCTATGAAACGATGGAATCGCAAAAACGAATTGCTGGCCGGCGCGGCCGAAAGAGCGGCGGTTATTGCCGAACGTCTCGGGGAGAGCCAATATCCGGGGGAAATGTTGCGGGATGCCTGGATTCGTTTCCTGTGGCACCAGTTTCATGACGACCTGACCGGTACCAGCATTCCGGCGGCATACGAGATTTCATGGAATGATGAAATCCTCGCCCAGAACCGGTTTGCCGCAATATTAACCGGGGCGGTCGAAGCCACGGCGTCGGCTCTGGATACGAGGGTTGAGGGAATACCATTAGTGGTGTTCAATCCGATCTCTATTGCGCGGGAGGATGTGGTCGAGGCGACAGTCCAATTTCCCAGCCGAAATGTGGAATCTATTCGAGTCTATGGTCCGGGTGGAATAGAGACGCCGTCGGATATGGTGTCTCTGACCCAAGATTCGATCCGTATCCGGTTTCTGGCGAAAGTACCATCGGTGGGCTATGTCGTTTACGATGTGCGACCATCGGAGAGACCGTGCTCATTGCCGACCGGCTTAAAGGTGGGCCGACATTCATTGGAAAACCGGCGTTATCGGGTCGGAATCGATGACGAGGGCCGGGTGGCCTCGATTTATGATATAGACCAGAACCGGGAATTGCTGGCGGAGCCGATTCAATATGAATTTATAGAGGATACGCCGAAAGAATTGCCGGCCTGGCAAATCGATTATGACGATATCATGTCGGCCCCGCTCGATGTCTTTACGGGCCCCCCTATAATCCGTATCAAGGAGAACGGGCGCGCGCGTGTGGCGGTCGAGATCGAACAGCGAACCGACCAATCGATCTTGAAAACCACGGTTCGTCTGGCCGCCGGAGGGAGCGGCGACCGAATCGAATTCGACACCGAAATCGACTGGTTTGAGAGAGAAAGATTATTGAAGGTGGCGGTTCCGGCGACTTCCGCCAATGACACGGCGACCTACGATCTCGGATTGGGAGTTATCAAGCGGGGTCTCAATTACGAAAGACGATACGAAGTCCCCGGACATCAATGGGCCGACCTGTCCGCACCGGATGGTCGCTACGGCGTGGCGATCCTCAATGACTGCCGCTATGGATGGGATCACCCCAGTCGGGAGAAATTGCGCCTGACGCTGATTCATACGCCGGGGGTGGCGAAAGGCTGGGAATGGCTCAAGGATGAACGGTCTCAAGATAATGGTCATCACCAGTTGCTTTATGCCGTCCAGGGTCATTCCGGCGACTGGAGCGAGGGCAAGGTCGTCTGGCAGGCGGCCCGGATGAATGAGCCGCTTTACGCCTTCCAAGCCGGCGTCCATGAGGGCGGATTGGGGAAGGTCTATTCGCTGGTCAGAGTGGCGGAAGCAGACGATTTGGCGGGTTCTCCATCAGAAGCGGCAGGCTCGCCGGTGATGGTAAATGCCGTCAAGCTCGCTGAGGATAGCGACGAGATCATTATCCGTGTCCGGGAATTGACCGGCCGGGCGCAAGAAAATGTGAATCTGGTTTTTGATCGACCGATTGTCTCGGCCCGCGAGGTCAACGGTGTTGAAGAAGAAGTCGGCCCGGCGCAAATTGTTGACGGCAGGCTGGCCATCTCGTTGAAATCGTATCAACCGAAGGCTTTCGCCGTCATTCTGGAGCCGTTGGCGATAAATCCTCCAACGCGCCCATTATATGCCGCGCTCAGTCTTCCATACAATCTGGATGCAATAAGCATGGACGACGATCGTTGCAATGGGGATTTCGATGGGCATGGTTACTCATTGGCAGGGGAGTTGATACCGGATACGCTGAATTATCTGGGTATTCCGTTCGTGTTCGGGCCGAAACAAAATGACGCCATGAATGCCGTAAAATGCGAGGGGCAGAGGCTGGCTTTGCCGCAGGGAAGTTATAACCGTCTCTATTTATTGACGGCGACCGTTGACGGCCCGGCCGAGACAGTATTTGCGGTCGATGATCGGGATTACGATATAGCCCTTCAAGACTATGCCGATCCGCTCGGCCAATGGGATAACCGCCTGATCGATAGCGTCTTCAACGATTCACCGGAGGAAATTACTCCAACCTATATTAATCGTCTGCCGGTGGCCTGGTATGGGTCGCATCGACATACCCCCGATTGTCGAAATGACGCTTATAGATTCACCTATCTGTTTCAGATCGAATTGGAAATTCCATCGGGGGCCGGGACGGTCATATTTCCGCGGAACCACCGGATCAGAATTCTGGCTGCGACGCTGGCCGACAAGCCGTACGCCGACATCCGGCCGGCACAGCCGCTATACGACGAAGGTCGGAATACTTTCGCACGTTTTCAGGTCGATAGCGCCGCCTTTGCCACCCGATGTGTAGTTTCGATGGACAGCCCGATTCCAGCCACAACTATCCGCTACACGCTGGACGAGACCGACCCGACGGTCGAATCGGATCGTTATACTCGGCCGGTCATTGTCGATAGAACCGCGACCATAAAGGCCAGGGCCTTCAAGCCGGGATATAATGCCGGATATGTTGCCGCCAAGACCGTAGTAAAGTTAGATCCGGTCGATGCCGTTGAAGTGCAGGATCTTCATCCCGGTTTGAAGGGTCAGTATTATGAAGGGGAGTGGAAAAGCCTCCCTGATTTCGATACTCTGGAAGTCGTCAGGTCGTTCATTGCCGATAGTGTGGCGATTCCGGAATTCGCCCGCAAAGAGTATTTTGGCCTGGCTTTTGAGGGTTTTGTGGAAATACCGCAGGATGAAGTCTATTCTTTCTCGATTACTTCCGACGACGGCAGCCGGCTGTATGTTGCCGACACTCTGCTGGTTGACCATGACGGCATACATATGAATGTCGAGAAAACGGGGCGGATTGGACTCAAAGCCGGATTTCATCGTCTGGCAGTTTACATGTTTCAAAACGGTGGAGATGAGGGGTTGAGCATTTCTGTGTCGGGACCATCCCTGCCGAAGCAACCTATCCCTGCCTACCGGCTGTTTCATTGAGCCATTCGGCTGGCAGGCGCTCAAAAGCCCTCAGTCAGGGGGCCGAGGCGGTTGCTGGAGTCGTGCGTCTGGATATCTATATTTATTCGCAATGCATTAATCCCGTCAAAGCGTAATAATGATGACAAAGCGGCTCTTGACTTTTCTAAGTCTTTGCCTATCTTGGCAGTGGCCTGGCAGGAAGTCGGCCTCTAAGCAAAGTGGCGCAGGGATGCCCGGCTCCTGAGAACGAATGAATAACCATATCCGATCATATGATGCGCCGTTTTGGCGTCTTGTCCTTTTGGCGGGGACATTTTTCGGTCTTTGGCTTTTTGCCGTCGATGCCGGGGCGGGGACCATTGCCGAATTCGACACGTCTCAAACTGCTATTATTGACAGCCTGATCGATAACGGCCAGATCGCTCGCCCGCAAATATGCCCGGCCGATTCCAATTGGGTCGCTTATGAAATTCATCACGGCGAATCCGTCCAATTATATCTGTACAACCTGAGCGCGGGGGCAGGATATTCGATTATCGCGGAATCGTCCGACGATTCGATTACGTCAGCCGATTCGTCCGCTCCAAGAATAAATTACGATTTATCATGGTGTCCGAGGACCGTCAACGGCAAATTATGGGCGGCGTATGTCAGCTCCCTGGGCGGTGTGCAGGATATTTATCTGTACGATGTTTCATCGGATCGGAGTTATGGCCTGCTCGGAGACAAAAGCGATTCGTCCGGTCAGGGATTTCAGATTTGGGGCCCGCCCGATTGGTCGCCGGACGGCAAATGTCTCACATTTTCGGCTGCCCTTGATGGCGACGCCGATATTTATATCTACCGTGGTTTGGATCGCGCTCTTGAGAACCCCAATAAAAAAATACATGGTCTGGAGTTTCAGCCGCTGGTCGTCGGCCCCGATAATCAATTCGGTCCGGCCTGGTGTCCGGTGACGGCATCCGGATATCTGGCTTATACGGAACAGACCAAAGGCGAGGGGCGGCTCCGGGTCAAGGTTTACGATCCCCTCATCAGCCGTTCGTTCGAGTTTTCCAAGATCGACACCACTTACGATTATTTCGCGCCAACCTGGAGCGCCGGCGGTGATCGATTGGCATTTTACAAATATCCCCACAACGATGGCGGGTTTTCGAGATTCAGCGGCCCGGCCGATGGGATCTTTGAGATTGGCGTGGCTCTCGTCGGCCATTCCGGCGATACCCTGACGATAGCGTCTGACAGTGGAGCGATACCGGGCCGATCGGGAAATATCGATGTGATTCCCAATTTCGACCGGCTGATAGGACCGGCGTGGCTTCCGGGCGGCCGATATATAGCGGTCTCGGTCTATGACGAACCTGGTCCGACACGGCTGGCGATTGTCTCTCTGACTGAACTGGAGGCGGGGCAAACCGACCCCAAGTACTGGTTGCGCGGTTTCGGGGGCGACTATTATGATTTTCCGCGGGATCTGAATATCGTCGACCGCAATATTTCCTTCACTTACGGGATTTCGCCTCGGGAATATCTCCTGGTCGGCAAAATTGCGCCCAGCCTTCAGCTGGTAACGAAACCGGAATATATCGAGGTGGCGAATAATCGGCGGCTGTGGTGGGCCGGTTACGCCGGGGGCGAAGGGGCAAAAATCGGATTTTTAAGTAAGATCGGCCGATTCTTATGGTC
>CAZGAV010000079.1:0-12464 GCA_964523575.1 uncultured Ignavibacteriales bacterium | reverse complement strand
GGGGCGAAGGGGCAAAAATCGGATTTTTAAGTAAGATCGGCCGATTCTTATGGTCACCTATAGCGGGTCCCGATATCGGCATCAATCGAGGTATAGTGCCGGTAGCGGGCGGAGCGGTTTTGCTGGCCATGTTGATAAACGGCAATGGGCATGATGGCGGCGGGGGGGTAACTTCACCCCGCGACTGGACGCCACCCGATTTTCCCGATCCGGGTAAAGTGCGAGTCGGGATGAGATTGAATCTGGGACTTTGATTATCGGAAATCAGATGATATCCGCGAAGCGAAAATCAAAGGTACTGCGAGTTGTCGTTTTGATTCTGATGACGGCGACGCTATGCCTTTGCCCGGGAGCTTGGGCCTATGCGCAGGGATCGATTTTCGGGGCGGTGACCAATTCCGACGCATCGGTCCCGGCCAACGGCGAGATGAGGTTTTTTGGATTTTTGGACGATACCGACGAGGAAATACGAATCGAAACTTCCGTCGGCGCCGGGTATGATGGGGGCAACTGGTATGATGATTTCCAAAATTACCTGACCGAGGCTCCGGGAAATCCCTATGATTATTATTTCTACAATACTACCAACGGTGAAGGATTCATACTTTCCAACCTGATTCCCATCAACTCCTTTCAGCAGGAGGATATTGCCCTGGCTCCGGTTGACTGGCCGACCGTTCCAACCGGCCTGACCGGGCGTACCGTGTCAACATCTTCGGTTGTCATCAGCTGGCAGGCAGTTCCCGATCATACCTATCATGTGTACAGCCGGACATCGTCCTCGAATGGATCGCTTTTCCGAATCGATGACCCGACCGGCAATATGGCCAATCACGGCGTGGCCGATAGTTTTTACGTCGATAACACCGTCAACGGCGTTTTTGCTTACAACTATCTCATCATCAGTGAGGACACTTTGGGTAACCTGAGTCCTCATTCGGCCTTTGTCAATGTCAATTCGAGTGTTGCTATGGCCCCGGAAGTTATATCAATTACGCCCAATGCGGGGCCGGCCGCCGGCGGCACTGAGGTCGTTATTCTGGGGCGAGGTTTCGATATGGCGGGAGCGACGGTGACGATCGGGGGGGTGAATCTGGTTTCGCCGACAGTGGTGTCGCCGTTTGAAATAACCGGCACGACAGCGGCCGGCCCGGATGGCCCGGTTGACGTAGTCGTAACCAATACGGCCTCCGGTTTGCCATCGAATGCGATGGTCGGCGGATTTCTCTATGAACCCTCGACGGTCCCTGTGGTCAGCGATATCCCCGATCAGACGATTCCCGAGGGTTCATCCTTTGCCTCCATCAAGCTCGATGACTATGTTGCCGATCCCGATAATGCCGATAACGAGATTTCGTGGAGTTATTCCGGTAACGTCGATCTTTCCGTTAATATAAATGTCAATCGTATCGCCGCGATCCAGATACCGGGGCCGGATTGGTTCGGATCGGAGACAATTACTTTCAGGGCGACCGACCCCGATTCGCAATTTGCCGAGGATGCGGCGGTTTTCACAGTTACCTCTGTCAACGATCCGCCGGTTCTCAATCCGATCGGTCCGCAGTTTGTGGCTGAAAACGCCAATTTGAATTTCAATATTACGGCCAGCGACCCCGACGGCACGATACCGAATTTGTCGACTTCGAGTTTACCGGCTAACGCCAGCTTCACTGATAATCTTGACGGAACGGGGACGTTTGATTTCAATCCCGACTATACTCAGGAGGGGATTTACCCGATCACGTTCTATGCCGGCGACGGCCAGGCGACCGACAGCGAAGTGGTGACCGTGACGGTCACTCATGTCAATCAGCCGCCGGTGCTCAATGCAATCGGTACTCAAGTCGTGGCTGAGGGAAATAATCTCAATGTCGTCGTGACGGCGACCGATCCTGACGGGGAGATTCCGGCCCTGACGACTTCGAGTTTACCGGCCAATGCGACTTTTGTGGATAATCTCAATGGCACCGGGACGTTTGATTTCAATCCTGACTTCAATCAGCAGGGTGTTTATACGGTGACGTTCTATGCTTCGGATGGTCTGGCGACCGATTCCGAGGTAGTGACGATAAATGTCGTGGAAACGAATTTGCCTCCGGTCCTGGATCCGATCGGCCCGCAGACGGTGGCTGAGAATTCCAATCTGAATTTTGGTGTATCAGCCAGCGATCCCGACTCTACGATCCCGGCGCTGACGACCTCAACCCTTCCAGCCAACGCCACGTTTACTGATAATGGCGATGGTACCGGGACGTTTAATTTCAATCCCAGTTTCGAGCAGGCCGGTGTTTATCCGGTGACATTCTACGCTTCGGACGGTCTGGCGACCGATTCCGAAGTAGTGAGTATCACGGTGACCAATGTCAACCGCGATCCGATCTTGAATCCGGTCGGGAATAAGACAGTGGCTGAAAACGCCAATCTGAACTTCAATGTGACGGCCAGTGATCCCGATGGCAATATCCCGGCTTTGACGACTTCGACGTTGCCGACCAATGCGACCTTTACGGATAATCTCAACGGTACGGGGACATTCGATTTCAATCCGGACTTCGAGCAGTCGGGTGTCTATCCGGTAACGTTCTATGCTTCGGATGGTACGGCGATAGATTCGGAAGTGATATCGATCACGGTGACCAATACCAACCGGGCTCCGATTCTGAATCCGATCGGTCCGCAGACGGTGGCCGAGGGCGCCAATCTCAACCTGACGATAACGGCCTCCGATCCCGACGGCACGATTCCGACGCTGGCGAGTTCGATACTTCCGACCAACGCTACTTTCACTGATAATCTTGATGGCACAGGGACGTTCGACTTCAATCCTGACATTACCCAGGAAGGGGTTTATCCGATCACGTTCTTTGCCGGCGACGGCGAAGCATCCGACAGCGAAGTGGTGACGGTGACGGTCACTCATGTCAATCAGCCGCCCGTGGTCTCGGATATACCGAATCAGGCGATCATCGGGGCCGGATCGTATGCCGTCATCAATCTCGATGATTATGTCAGCGATTCCGAGGATGCCGATAGTCTGATAACCTGGAGTGTCAGCGGCGACAACGATTTGGCGGTCGATATAACCGACCGGATTGCCACGGTGACTATCGCCAATCCTGACTGGTCCGGCACGGAGACTATTGTCCTGCGCGCCACCGATAGGGACGGCGAGTTTGCCGAGGATTCGGTCACCTTCGTACAGGTGAAGGTCGCCGGTGTTATCCTCGATTACAATAATGTCCTTGTCGGTCGGACTGATTCAGCAGGGTTCGATATTATCACCCCGGCCGGTTTCACGCTGGTCGCACCCCAGATAATAGCTTCAAGCGGTTCGATAACTATTCATCGAGAGGACGGGGCCGCCAGCGATGCCGATATTCCGCCGGCGACCGCTAGCCGATATTGGGCGCTCTGGACGCCTTCCGATACGATGGATGTTCCGGGGAATTTGAATCTATCATCAATATCGGTTGATGATGATGAGCAAGTAAATTTGACCGGCAGGGCCGTGACCATGACCCTGACGCCGGACTTCGCCAGTTATGATTTCGGTGACGTCAATGCCGTGGATCGCCGCGCCTCTGATACGATGCAGGTGGGTATCAACATTGCGGGCAACACCGGCGGGACAATTACCGGTTTTTCGATCGATGATGCCGGCGGCAATTTTAATATTTCGCCACCTCACGCCGGGGATACACTTTTGGCGGGTGTTCCCGTTGAATTGACGGTCCTGTCACATCCTCAAAACGCCGGCAATGTTTCGGCATCCTTATGGCTGACTTACAGTATCGATCTGGGCGATGAGGTAGCGACCGATAGTATTGATCTACTGAGTTTGAACGCCACCGGGGTCGTGCCGGAATGCGCCATCGCTCAGGATACGCTCAATTTTTATACACGGGAAATTGGCCCGACTTATACTCTGCCGTTTACGCTTTCGAATAATTCAACGGTGCCGGAAATAATCGACAGTCTTTATTTTGGGGCTTATAACTATATCTTCCGGGTCGATTCGACACTGGCGAAACCATTATTCCTGATGCCGGGCGATACCGATATCACCGTCTATTTTCGTCCGCTGGATGAAATGGATTATGTCGCCGGGATGGTGGTCGTCGATTCCAATGCCGCCGGCGATTGTGATCCGCCGGTAGCGCTCGGCACCGGGGTTCTTTCCGTGGTTCACTGGGATCCGGATACCCCGCTGGTTCTGGGAGTCTCACCGGTATGCGAATCATCGACCGCAGTTGACTTTGCCATTATCAATAAGGTCGCCGGCTTCGATATGGTTGTTGACAATATCACAGTTGACAGTTCAGGTTGGTTTACGTTTTACCCCGGTCTGGATGCGATTATCGGCTCGACCTATGCGCCGAACGATAATATCAGTTTCGACAGCATTAATTTCGCGCCCAGGGATATTTTGGGGCCGACGACTTTCCGGATGACGCTGGAATTTCATGTTGATACGACGGGAGCCTCCATCGATTTTCTGACTTTCGGTTTTATAAGCCAAAGCGGGGCCTGTGCCGGTATTCTCAATGCGACGAATATGAATTTCGCCTCGGCTCAGGTGGGACGTCCCCTGTTGGATACCCTGATAATCTCCAACGGGGGAGCGTGCGATTTGACCCTCGACAGTATCAAATCGGATATTGCCGATTTCACTTTCTCGTCGCCCGGCCTGCCTTATGTTGTCCCGTCGGGGCAGGATTATGGGGTGGAGGTGACCTTCCGGCCTTCCGTACTCGGTTCACGAAACGGGCATTTGACCGTCTATCATGACGGCTATGTTGCACCCTTCGATCTCGAATCCGATTGTCCTTTGTCAAATCAGACGGCGATCAACCTGTCCGGCACCGGCATCGATACCTCGCCGCCGCAGGTGGCCGAAATTATCGCTCACAATTGCGGTCAAACGTTGGAAATAGTTACCACCGATATAGGCGTTGGGGTTCAGTCGTTGGCGACATCATGGCGAAAAGGCAACGCCGTCGGCGGGTATACGGCCACGCGCAATTCGCCGTCTCTGCTATACACCAATCATTACCAACTGCAGTTCAGCGCTTTGGATCTGCCGCCGGATTCGGTGAATTTCCTCGGGTATGAAATACGGGCAATTGCTGTGGATGGCGCCGGAAACGCCGACACCGTGTTTCAATCGGTCGCCGGATGTCTGCCGATTGATGTTGAAGGCGGCGGGCGGATAACCGCCGGAAATTGGCTGAACGGCGACGATTCCCTCTGGCATTTGGTATCGTTCCCCGGATATCTGCCGACATATCAGGCCCGGGAAATTTTCGAACATTACAGCGGATTGCCGCCGTCATTGAATACCGATGATGATACCTGGCGATTATACGAATATTCCGACGGTGGTTTCGACGCCGTTGTTACCAGCGACCCGTCGGCGGCGATTGAACCGGGCCGAGGCTACTGGTTCCGTCATTTTCAAGCGCTGGATACTTTGCAACTGGATACAACCGGGGGCGCCATTACCTGGGCGACCTTGCCGGTTTTCCCAATTCACCTTGATTACGGCTGGAACCTGATCGGCAGCCCGTTCCTTTTCCCGGTATATATCAACGATACCCTGATCGACAGCGACAGCGTCAGCTCTTTTGTCGGCCAGGCTTTCCCGGCCTTATCCGGGGGAAGTAACTGGTGGGCCATAACCGATATCGGGGCCATCCTGCCTTCTCTGCAACCGTGGAAAGGTTATGCCCTCTGGTGCGAAAATCCGGGCGGCTATACGATATATCTTGATCCGCATTATCATCCGGTTCAGCCATCGCCTCAGGCAGGACATAGTTGGGCCGCGTCATTGTCCCTGTCGTCGTCGTCCGGCAGTCTTGGAAAAGTGGAAATTGGAATCGATCCGAATAGTAATGACGGTCCCGATATGGCGGATGTCCGTCCCATTACGCTCTTCAACCGGCCGTCGGCAATGAATATAGAAAATGAACCATTTGGGCGTTTCATGCGGGATATCCGGCCCGAGGCCGATTTACAGATCTGGCGGCTCGATATATCGACCGGGGTCGAGGAAGCGCTGCTTTTATCCTGGTCGGCAACCCCGGAAATCGATCCCGATAAGGCCATGATCCTTTATGACGTCGTTACCGAGCGTCGGATCGATATGAAGATCCAAAAGGAATATGCCATCGAAAATCCCGGGCAGATTCCCCCTGATAGATTCCGAATTTATTTCGGAAACGAAAGTCTGGTGAAGGCGGCAATCGATAATGACACGCCGGCGCGGCCGATGACGTTCAGACTATATCAGAATTATCCGAACCCGTTCAACCCGGTTACGACTATTTCATATGATTTGCCCCGGCCTTGTCGGGTGACGGTCGATATTTTCAATATCCTGGGGCAGAGGGTGATCCGGCTCGAGGACGGTTATCGGGAAGCGGGCAGTTATCAGATCAGATGGGACGGGCGGGAGGTCGCCAGTGGAGTGTATTTTTATCGCATACAGGCGGATGAATTTGCTGAGACGCGAAAGATGCTGTTGATCAAGTAATCCGTTTTTGCATCTATGCTTTCTTATATCGCGAAAACTCAAACGGCAATGACCTTCTTGAATTCAAGCAGGGCGTCAACCGTATCTTTCATGTTGGTCGGCTGTCCCGCTATCAATTGATCGGCGCGTCGGAAGTAATCCAGGCAGGTTTTGCAGGATAATATTTCGGCCCCCCGGGATTCGAATTCCCTGATAATATCGGCTATCGGCGAACCGGCGGTCGTCAGGAAAATGCCGCTGTTCATAAAGACCATTCTGTCGGGCATCGTTCCCGAATCGAGAAGTACCTGCATAAATGATTTGAGAAGTTTTTCGCCAAGGTCGGGTTCGCCTTCGCCAAAGGCCGAGGATTTGACCAGAAGCATCAATTCTTTTTTATCCGACATCATTCTTCCTTCGCTGTTGACATAATGTAAAATCAAATTCGCGACAAAATAAGACTTCCGGTCATCATTTACAAGCGATTTCCATTTGAGCAATTTAAATGACCTCGATCATGCGTATGGGGAATAATACTTGCCTTTTCAGCGCCGTTGACTTTGATTCATCACGAGATGATGATGGACGCTAATAATCAGAAAATAGATGAGAGCGGAGCCGGGGATTTAACTCGTTTTTGCCTGCTTGATGTCGGCAGCACTACGACCAAGGCGATACTTTTTACGAAGTCGGGCGAATGGGAATTTTTTCGCCGGGAAGCCCCGACGACGGTTGAAAAACCATACGAGGATGTCACTTTCGGAGTCGTCAATGCTCTGGAGGCGCTGGAGAAGGAGACCGGCCTTCAATTGATGCGAGACGGTGTACCCTGCCTGCCGTGTTTTTCAACCTCAAGCGCCGGGGGCGGTCTGGCGGTGGTGGTGGCCGGGCTGGTGCTGGAGGTGACGGCCAAAAGCGCCGAGCGGGTGGCTTTGGGAGCGGGCGCTATCGTTCAGGATGTCATCGCCCTTAACGACGACCGGACCCCTTACAAGAAGATCGAAGCGCTCAAATCGCTTCGCCCCGATATGGTCCTTCTGGCCGGAGGTTTCGACGGCGGCACGGTCCACGGTCCCGTGTATCTGGCTGAACTTTTGAATCAATCGGGGCTCCGTCCCAAACTGGTCGAGCGGGGGCGACTGCCGGTGATTTATGCCGGAAATTCCAGCGCCAGCGAATATGTCGCCGAACAACTGGCCGGGCAATTCATTTACCATCCGGTGCCCAATTTGCGGCCGTCCGACTATCGGGAGAATCTTGATCCGGCGCGCCATGCCATCCATGAGGTATTCATGGATCATGTTATGTCCCGCGCTCCCGGATATGATAAATACAAATCATGGATCAGCGCCCCGATTTTGCCGACACCGGCCGCGGTCAGCCGCATCCTCGAACTGGCCTCCCGGGACCTTGGCAAAAAGATTCTGGTCATTGATATCGGCGGCGCCACGACGGATGTTTTCACAGCCGAGAACGGCCGGGTTTTTCGCACGGTCAGCGCCAACCTGGGTATGAGTTACAGCATCCTCAACGTCGTGCGGCAGGCCGGATTGGAGGCGGTCATGGATGTGCTCGACCTTGATCTGCCTGCACCAGAGGTCCTGAACCGGATCGGCAACAAATTTCTTCGCCCGACGCGAATGCCGGATAATAGAGAAGATATCATCATTGAATGCGCGGCGGCTTCGGTTGCCATCAGGGAGGCGATCCGCGAACATATCAGCGTATTATCCGGAAGGTCGCTGAGCCAGACCGAGGAAGAGCTCAGCCGCAGTGTGATAAAGCGCCGGAAAAAAGTCCGGAAACAGGCCGCCGGGCTGGGTCCCGGATTCGACTATGATCTGGTCATCGGAAGCGGAGGAAAACTATCGCATTCACCGCGACGAACCGCCGCCATGATATTGACCAACGCCATCGCTCCCGAGGGAATTTTGGAACTGGCCGTGGACAGCGTTTTCATGTTTCCTCATCTGGGTGTCCTGTCGCAGGTCAATCCGGAACTGGCACTGGAACTATTCTACAAATTCGGATTGGTCAAACTGGGGACGGTGGTGGCTCCGACCGGCACCGCCAAACCGGGCCGGAAAGATGTGAAGGTATCGATAACAACGGAGACGAGGTCGGCACAGGAGACGACAGTTCCTCATGGACAAATCCGGTTTATTCCTATCGAATCGGGCGAAGGGGCAACGGTAAATGTTCATCCCGGCGGGATGAAGCTGAAAGATAAAAATGTGGAATTGCCGCCGGGGACCGGGGAATTGATTATCGATGCTCGCGGTCGCCCGCCAATCGGAAAGACCGGGTATCACCTGCCCGAAAATTATCAGATAGGCTCGAACGAGGTGGTGCAAGAGAGACGTGAAATTGCTCGTGGTCCGATTGTCGAAGTCCGCGAACTGGCGGTTCCCGGTGAGGTCCTGGTCAAGGTTGGCGATATCGTGAGGCCGGAAACGGTGGTGGCCAAAAGCAGTCGTTTGTTTTTGCGGCCGTTTTTCCTCCATGTAGCCAGCGTGCTGGGTATCGACCCCGAAGAATTGCCCTCGTGCCTTTTCAAGAAGGTCGGCGACGAGATCAAGCCGGGGGAAATAATCGCCAGAAAGAAAAAGGGCGTGATTCATGTCAAAGACTTCATCTCGCCGGTCTCGGCGGTCATCGAAAAAATCATCCCAGACGGGACAATCATTGCTCGCGAGAAGCCGGATTTTGCCCAGAAATCGTATGCCATCGATGCGGCCAAAGATCTGGGTATCAAGCCGGGCAAACTTAAGCCGGAACTGATGGTCGAAGTCGGTCAGGAGGTGGAAAAGGGACAGTTGCTGGCCGGTAATCTGATCCGAAAAGGACCGGCGCGGGTTTCGCGGTCGCCGATCAGGGGTCGCGTGGACGGCATCGATCTCAAAGAGGGCGTGATCACCGTGGAGCCATTGCTGGAGGAGCTGGAACTCAAGGCCTGGCTTCCCGGCCGGGTGGAGAAGGTGACCGACAAGGGATGTGTGATCGCCAATTCGGGGGCGGTGATTTCCGGAATCTGGGGACACGGTGGGGAGACCTCCGGCCAACTGACGATGGATGACGGCGGCCCCGGGGATATGGTGATCCAAAAGACAACCAACCGCCGCGATCTGGAAAAATTCCGGGATCAGAAGATCAACGGGCTGGTGACCGGCAGTCTGAATCTAATCGATTTTGACGAACTGGCCCCGGAATTCGTTATCGTGCTCACCGAGGGATTCGGGGACGAGCCGATGCATGCGACATTTCTTGAGGCCCTCCGCGGCCATGCCGGAAAAACGCTGGTTGTGGACGCCGTGACACAACTGCGGGCCGGGGTCAAGCGACCCCGGGTGATCCTGCCGGAAAAGGCTCAATGAATCGGGCTGGCGACTCTATTCGATCTTCTTAAAAATATAGCCGCCAGTTTTGGCGCCCCAAATCTGATTGCCGTCGGCATCGAAACCGCGATCCCAGCTTATTAGCGAATCGGCCGTGACCCGGACTTCGGAGGTGGCATAGGCGGCGTTACTCATCTCGCTGGCGCATCCCTGTCCGACCGTGCCGCCGTAAAAGTCGCCGGTGCTGTCGCGGACTATAATAATCGAACAGCCATCCAGCAATTGGAGCGAATCGGGGGTGAGGTCGGCCAGGAGAGTCATGTCCCTCCAGGCGCCGGTAAACCGCATGGGATCATCGAAGGTGTAGACATCGCTGACAAAAGTGGTGTCGTCTTTCAGCTTCAGATGGTAGATGCGCTGGCGGTAGGGTTCGATTTCGTGGTTGGCGACGGCCTCTTCGACATAGAACCAGAAACCGTCGGTCATATCCGACCAGATGGGAACCATCCGCAGTCGGATATCCATGAAATTGGAATCGGCCCGGGCCTGCTGTTGACTGCTGAACGATCCGCTCATCCATGAGGCCAGCAATTTCAAATCCTCGCCCGGCGTCACCTTGTTTTCTTTTTTGGAACACGAGATCACGGCCAGGGCCGCGACGGCGATGATGAAAGTTATATATAATCGGCGCACTGCGAAATCCTCCTCAGGCTATCCCTCGGTCGGGTTATTCCGCTTTCCTTCTCGGCCTGTCATGTTGGTAACATATATACGCCGCCGGATATCGAGCGATTTGAGGTTGGAAAGCGGCCATTACTCCTGTTTGGGAGAGATGTCATTCATGATTTCCATGGCCGAGAGGTAGAGGCCGGCCGAGAAATTTTTCAACAAATCCATGGCCGCTTTGGGATCGAGGGGATAAAGCTCGACCGCGGTTCTTTCCATCGGTTTGCGGAGAGTCATGATGCGATCCTCGAAGGCCGTTCGTTTCAGAGATAATTGAGACATGGCGAATTGATAATCGGCAATCGCCTGAGTATGAAAGCGCGAGAAAGCCCAGAAAGCGTGATGGACGTCGGCATTGAAAGGCGAGAGGATCATCTCATCATAATATTCTTTCGACGGCCGGTACTGGTCGGTGGCATAGCCGGCGGGGAAATCGGACGCTCCGGAATAGAAGGGGATATAGAACGAAGTGCAGGGCGGCCCGAGGCACACCCAGTACACCAAGCCGATATCGAGGGGCAGGTCGCGGCGAAGCTCGGCGATAAAGCTGGTCTGGGTCGTCGAAGCGCAGATGGAACGCATGCCGGTTTCGTGGGGATCTTCCGTGATCGAATCGGCGGCGTAAAGATTGGTGCCCTCGTAATGGTCGCGCAGGATCTTCATGATATCGAGGACATCGAGCTTTTTATACGGCTGGACCGAGAAGGGAAGCCGGTTTTGCAGAGGGATGGACTCGGCGGCGACAAATCTCAGCCCGCCCCATTGGCGGCAGAAATTGGCCGAATCGACGGCGTTGTTGGGGTCGGCGTAAGCGGCGGCAAAATCGAAGACGCCGTTTTTCCTGGGCTTATGCCAGCCGCGCGCTTTGGCGTAATCGACTATATCGGCTGAGGCCAGATAATTGGCCGTGTCCGCAAGATTCACCTCATGGATCGTGTAGGTATTGGCAATAATTGCGACTTCATCGTCCGGGACTCTTTTGGCCAGCCAGTGTTTGCCATTGACAGCGCAGAACAGCCAGCCTTCTTCGGGATCGCAGATAGTATAAGTCCGGCCGGAGGCATCATACCCGAACTTCTCCACCAGTTCACCGGCGAGATGGACGCCTTCGCGCGCCGACGTGGCCCGTTCGGCTACTATCCGGCGGAGCATACGACTGATGCCGCCATCGGTCAATCGCGGTTTGTCCTCGCGGGAAAGGCAGGCGTCGGAGGCGATGCAGACGCCCCATTCGTTCAGATAACTGTCGGAGAAAAGCATGCCGGGCATTTCCGACCAGATATAGGCCCAGGTCTCCGGCGTTTGTTCCAACTGACCGCCGTTGACCAGGCGAACCATGTCTCCCGGTTGATGAAGGCGACGGGGAACGCGGCGATGGTGGACGATTTGCGGCGGCGAATCGTCCTCGTTATGGGCCATGATGACGTGGCCGGCCCTGGAGGCGTTTTTGCCGACGACGACGGTGAAGCAGTCGTTTCCGCCCAGAATCGGCGCGGCCAGCAGGGCGCAAATCAGGAGGATCTTCGTGATTATCTTATTCGTGAACAAGGCGTGTGATACTCGCATGACATAAAATCCGAAAGAGATTATCCTTGTGGATAAGATAATATTCGGGCCGTAAATGGCAAATAGATTCTGGTTTGCATTACCGGTTAGGTGCGGATATCTTGTGCCTCGCGGCGGTCGCTTTTCTATATATAGTGCCTAATCCATAAAAAAGGTCCTGTGTAACGTTTGTAATTGTATGTCGAATATAGCCTTGCGCGATATTTGGGTTCGTTTTGTCATTTTTAGGGGGCCCCATTGGTTTTTCCCTCCGAATTCGAACTGTTTTTGGGGGGATGCGGCAAAAGGCCGGTGCGGTTTTTGGGATTTGGCATGACTGTATCCTT
>CAZGAV010000078.1:0-18912 GCA_964523575.1 uncultured Ignavibacteriales bacterium | reverse complement strand
CCGGGCCTTTTGGTATGTCATATATATCAGGAGGATGAATTAACATGAATATCGGATCTGTCTCCGGCTGGATAGCCGTTATTGCCGTCGCCGCCTTTATCATCGTCCCTGCCCTCTGGCTTTTCGTCTTCAAGAAAGGCGAAGAATAGCCGTCCCCCGCCCCTTTCGGGGCGTATAATCTCCGATAAGTTTGCCCGTATATCCAAAATTAAAGTTGTGTCGGGCCGTATTGCCGATATATGTTGAGACCCCAACCATAAGGAGATACCGCCATGAAGGCGCCTTTAATGAAATCGACATCGGGTATCCGGGGTATCGTCGGCCTGACGCTCGATCCGCCGACGACGGTCGGCTATGCCGCCGCGTTCGGCCAATGGGCCAAAGGCGGCAAAATCGTCGTCGGCCGCGACAGCCGCCCCTCGGGCGCCTACATATCCCAGCTGGTGACCTCGACTCTGGCCTTGACCGGATGCGACGTCATCGATCTGGGCATCGTGCCGACGCCGACGGTCGAACTGGAGGTGATCGGCCATAAGGCCGCGGCCGGAATCGCCATCACCGCCAGCCATAATCCAGCCGAATGGAACGCCCTCAAATTCTTCAATTCCCGGGGTGAGTTTATCACCCGAAGCGAATATCGCCAGTTGGAGAAGATCGTCAGCCGGGCCAAGCCGGCTTTTGCGACCTTTGATAAGCTGGGTTCAGTCACTATCGACACCGGCGCCATTGACCGCCATATCGCGGCCGTGCTCAAAATCGGGGCGGTCCGTCCGCAGAAAGTCAAAGCCGGCCGTTTCAAGGTCGTCGTTGACGCCATCAACGGCGCCGGGTCAAAGGCCCTGCCGGAGTTTCTGGAAAAGATGGGCGTTAAGGTGATCCGGCTGAACTGCAAAAATGACGGTGATTTTTTCCGTAAGCCGGAACCGATTCCCGAAAACCTCGCTCAACTCGGCCGAGCCGTCAAGAAGCATAAGGCTGACCTGGGTCTGGCCTGCGATCCCGACGCCGACCGCCTGGCGCTGGTTGATGAAACCGGCCGCCCGATCGGCGAGGAATTGACGCTGACTCTGGCGGTAGCCTATTACCTGCTTCAGAACAAAGGACCGGTGGCCATCAACCTGTCAACCTCGAGGGTTACGGCCGATGTTGCCCGGATGGTCGGAAGTCGCGTTTTTCTGAGTCCGGTAGGGGAGGCTAATGTTATCGCCGAAATGCGCAAACGCAAGGCGGTGATCGGCGGCGAAGGCAACGGCGGCGTGATCCTGCCTGAGTGTCATTATGGCCGCGACGCGCTGGTCGGAGCCGGTTTGGTTATGTCGTATCTGGCGCAAACCCAAAAAAGCCTGTCGCAACTGGCCGGAACTCTTCCAGCCTATTGCAATATAAAGAAGAAAGCTCCCCTGCCCGGCGGTTTTGACCGCAAACTGGCTGGCCTCGAAGGCCAAATAGAGAGGGTTTTCGGACGTACCAGAGTTGACCGGCGTGACGGGCTGAGATTCGATCTTGCCGAGGGTTGGATTCAAGTGCGCAAATCAAATACCGAACCAATATATAGACTGATTGTCGAAGCCCGGACGGAGGCGACGGCCCGGAAAATGGTCTCATCGGTGATGAAAATTCTGAAATAAGGAATAAGGTCATGTGCGGAATTGTCGGCTATATCGGTCAACAGAAAGCGGCTCCGATTCTTATCGAGGGACTCAAGCGGCTGGAATATCGCGGCTACGATTCCGCCGGTATCGCTCTGATCGAAAACGAAGGCCTGATCCATCAGAAAGCGGCGGGCAAGGTCAATATGCTGGAGCAGTTGCTTTCGGACAAAACCTTCACCAGCCATATCGGCATCGCCCATACCCGATGGGCGACGCACGGCGTTCCCTCCGACCTCAATGCTCATCCCCAGATCGACAATTCCGGCCACATCGCCGTGGTGCATAACGGCATCATCGAAAATTACCGATCTCTCAAAGTCGTGCTGGAACGGCAGGGATACAAGATCGTCTCCGATACCGATACCGAAATTATCGCCCATTTGATCGGGATGTATTATGACGGATGTTTGACCGAAGCAGTCCGCAAAGCTTTGTCGCAGGTCGAGGGGACTTACGCCATCGCCGTCATCGATTCGCGTTCACCCGAAAAAATCGTGGCGGCCCGTAACGGTGCGCCTCTGCTGGTCGGCCAGGGCGACGGCGAAAATTTCGTGGCCAGCGACGTGGCCGCGATTCTTCGCTATACCAATAAGGTCGTCTATATGGAGGACAAGGAAATCGCCACCGTGACGGCCAATGACTTCCGCATCTCGACCATCGAGAAAGTCGATATCACCCCCAAGGTCGAGGAAATCGGCTGGACGCTGGAAATGATCGAAAAAGCCGGACATGATTATTTCATGCATAAGGAGATTCACGAACAACCCGAAACATTGCGCAACGCCATGCGCGGTCGTCTTAACCTCGAAGAGGGGACGGTGCGTCTCAACGGCCTGACCGATCATCTGGAGGATTTATCGAAAATCAGGCGGGTGATTATCACCGCCTGCGGCACCTCATGGCATGCGGCCATGATCGGCGAATACCTGCTCGAGGAATACGCTAAAATTCCGGTCGAGGTCGAGTACGCCTCGGAATTCCGTTACCGCAGTCCCATCATCGATGAGGGAACGGTGGTGCTGGTTATTTCTCAATCGGGAGAAACCGCCGATACTCTGGCGGCCATGCGCGAAGCGCAACGGCGCGGCGCCAAAGCCCTGGGGATCGTCAATGTTGTCGGCTCGACCATAGCCCGCGAATCGGACGGCGGCGTTTATATCCACGCCGGGCCGGAAATCGGCGTGGCGTCCACCAAGGCCTTCACCTCCCAGATCATGGTTCTGTCGCTGATAACCATTCTCCTCGGCCGGATGCGGAATATCTCCTACAATATGGGCAAGGAGATGATCGAAGCCCTGATGTCGGTCCCGGACAAAATCCAGAAGATTCTTGACAACGAGGAACAGATCAAGGGCATCGCCGAGAAGTACTACCGGCATAATAATTTCCTTTATCTCGGACGGGGCGTCAATTTCCCGGTGGCGCTGGAGGGGGCCCTGAAGCTCAAGGAAATTTCATATATCCATGCCGAGGGATATCCGGCGGCGGAAATGAAGCATGGCCCGATCGCTCTGATCGACGAAAATATGCCGGCGGTGGTGATCGCGACCCGCGATTCGATTTATGACAAGGTGATGTCGAATATCGCGCAGGTCAAGGCGCGCAACGGCAACGTTATCGCCATCGCTACCGAGGGTGATACCGAGATTGCCGAGCGGGTCAACCATGTTATCTATATTCCGCAGATCAAGCAGTGTTTCACGCCGCTTCTGGCCGTGATTCCCCTGCAATTGATGGCTTACCACATGGCCGTCCTGCGGGGATGTAACGTCGATCAACCGCGCAACCTGGCCAAATCGGTCACGGTGGAATAAATATTTCAAGACAATAGGGTCGATACCGCCGGATGGTTGTTTCCGGCGGTCAGCGTCGGCCCCGATAACCTCAAAGCCATATTCCAAGTATCGCCGATTTTTATTATAGTCGGCCGCCCCTGTCTTAGCTTACTTCAGTTATCCATGAGCGATTCCTGCATCGTCTGTCGCATCACATGTCATTCTTATTAGTGATTTGAGAGCTTTAGGGGCTCTTACGAATGAAGCTTCGAGTCGCTTGAATCTACATCATGTTCACGGGGTCGACGTCGATGATGGCCCGCACTTTTGACGACAAACCGAAATTGGAATCGGTCGTTTCCCATTGTCGGAGGCGGGCGACAATTTTTTTGACGGATGTGGTTTTGACAATCAGACGGCGGCGGAAATTTCCTCGAAGTTTATACATCGGCGCCGGGGCGGGACCAAGCAAATGAAAGGCGGTGGAAGTCTGTTTGGGTTCCGGGGTTTCCTGATCGGGACGGCGAGCCGGATTTACGCCGGCCAGATGCTCTTCGAGTTTGATGCGAAATTGAAGAGCCTGCTTTTCAAGCAGTTTTTCATCCTCCCCGGCGAGCGTGATATTTATCAAACGGGAAAAGGGCGGGTAGAAAAGCTGGCGACGTTCTTCGATGACCGCCTCAATAAACGGCGCATAAATGCCGTCAGCCAGATGCTGAATCGCCGGGTGGCCGGTGTAATAAGTCTGAATTAAAACCAGGCCTTCCTTGTCACCGCGCCCGGCCCGCCCGGCGACCTGAAGGAGGCGGGAGTAGGTTTTTTCGGCGGCCCTGAAATCGGGCATATCGAGGCCGATATCGGCCGAGAGGACGCCGACCAGAGTGACTCCGGGGAAATCAAGCCCCTTGGTTACCATTTGCGTTCCGACCAGAAGATTATATCGCTCCTCGGCGAAATCGCCCAGTATCAGCCGCCCCGATTTCGAGGCCGTTTTATCCGAATCGATTCGCACGGCTTTGACTGCCGTCGCCTCATCCCGATTCGAAAATATCCGCGCCAGATTTTCTTCGACCCGCTGGGTCCCGGCTCCGATATAGATAAATTCGGCGGAATGGCATTGAGGACAAAAATCGGGAGCCGGTTCGACGCGGTCACAGAAATGGCATTTCAATTGCCGCCCGGCTTTGTGATAGGTCAGAGTCACACCGCAGTCGGGACAGGAGGGCACTTCGCCACAGTCGCGACATTTAAGGCGGGGCGAAAATCCGCGCCGGTTGAGGTAGTAGATGACCTGGCCGCCGTCGGCGATCCGTTTTTCGGTTTCAAGCTTGAGCTGATAGGAGAGGAAGGAACAGTCGCCGGATATTTTTTCCGATTTCATATCCAGAGTCCTGATGGTCGGCATGCGATAGCCCGATTTGGGCCGCTGATTAAGCATCAGCATCCGATAGCGGCCGGTGACGGCGTTGTGATACGATTCGGCGGACGGTGAGGCCGAACCAAGAATGACGGGGCAGGCGGCGGTTCGGGCCAGCATCACGGCGGCGTCGCGGCCATGATAGCGCGGGGCGGGATCATCCTGCTTGTATGAAGGGTCATGCTCCTCATCGACAATAATCAGGCGGGGATTTTTGAGCGGCGCAAAGATGGCCGAACGAGGCCCGATTACGACCCTGATTTCACCGGAGGCGATTTTTTCGCGGATAGCCAATCGTTCGTTAAGGGACAGGCCGGAATGCATCACGGCCACCTTATCGCCGAAAAAGGCGGCGAACGATGACAGCAGAAGACCGGAGAGAGCGATTTCGGGCACCAGCACCAGCGCCGATCCGCCTCGTTCAAGCGCCTTGCGGGCGGCATGACAATAGACCAGAGTTTTACCCGAACCGGTAACACCGAAGAGGAGGAAGGGAACGAAGTCACCGGCTTCGACAGCCGGGATGATTGAATCCAGGGCCTGCTGTTGGCCGTCCAGCAAAGCCATATCGGGCAATTCGTGCCGAATGGGATAGGTCGTCAAATCGGAAACACCGCTCTCGTCGAAAACCTTTTCCAGCACCCGGGCTTTAAGAAATTTATTGAGACGGTAATCAGAAAAGCCCATCTGTTCCAGCAATTCGGTTTTGGTATAGATGATATCGGAGTTGAGCCGGGCGATTTTATCATCCGATGAGCTTCCCGTTTCTTTGGATAAGGAGTCCGCATTGAGGCGATAGCCGAGAATCTTTCGACGCGTGTTTTTGACATAGTATCGCAGAGCTACAGCGCCCATCTCTATCCATTGCCGCATCAGGCCGACCAGATTTTTGTCGCGGGCGATCAACTCCTCCCGCACCGAACCATGGCGCAGAAGTTTACGCATCAATTCGCGGGCCGGAGGATAGTCGGGGTCAATCTTTTCCAGCAGGCCGCGGTCGATTACGGCCAGATCGAGCTTCGGCCTGCGGCGGCCTGTTCCGGGGAGCGCCGCGGCCAGAGTTTCTCCGAACCCGGCATAATAATAATCGGCCAGCCAGAGACAGAATTCGAAAAGATGGGCCGGGAATGGAGAGAAGGTATCGATCCGTTCTTTGACGTAGCGGAGTTTGTGAGTGACCGGCTGAGACTGGAAGCCGACAAAGAAACCGACTTTCAGATTACTGCCGAAAGGGGCCAGAAAGCGACACCCCGGTTGAAGATTATGGATATCTTCGGGTCGCGCCCGATAGGTGAAGTAATTTTGATAGGGGCCGACGACGGCCAGATTTATTAAGGGATCGGGCATAATTCAATAAAAAGGGCAGCCGCGAAGGCTGCCCCGAACATCGCTTATCAATATGCCTTAGAGTTTTTTCAACTCTTCCGCCTTGACCCTGGCTTCCTTGGCTTTTTCCGGCATACCGTTGTATTGATACAGTTCCGCCAATTTGTCCCAGGCCTCGCCGTTGCCGGGATCATTGACTGTTATCATTTCGTAGGGTCGAATGGCGGCTTTGGTATTTTCCAGCCTGACATAAGACCGGCCCAGAAAATCGAGAACATCGTTGTCGGTGGAATCTATGGCTACGAATTCCTCGAAAACGGTAGCGGCTTTCTGGTCCTGCTGACTCAGGAGGTAAATGATGCCCAGCCGTTTGAGAGCGTCAGTATCCTGCGGATTGATCCGGACGATCTCTTCGAAATATTTCTCCGCGTTCACCCGGCCTTCCGTGATTTTGGCGTCCAGTTCTTTGCGCCGGTCCGCGGCGTTGGCTGTGGTATCTTTGATGTCGGCCAGTTCCGCGGCCGCCTCCTGCATTTTCAAGAACCAATACTGCCCGGCATTGAACAGAAACTGGGTATTTTCCGGCTGAAGGGCCAGCACCTTGGTCGTGTATTCGTACCATTTATCGTAATCGTTAATGGAGCTGTAGGCGACCGACAGGTTGATGAGAGCGTTAATATCTTCGGGTTCGTATTTCAGGTATTTCTCGAACCATTCGATGGCTTTCGGCCAGTCGGGGATATAGATATAAGCGTAAGCGATCTTATTGACCAGATCCGCATTTTCGCCCAAAATGTTGACAGCTTTGAGGTATAAATCGACAGCTTCCTGATAATGCTTTTCGCGTTCCAGCAAAACGGCCAGACCCTCATAAGACCGGGGATCGGAAGGTTTGATCAGCAACGCGGTTTCGAAATCACTCAGGGCCAGGTTATAGGCCGAGGTCTTGAGACTGTCGAGGACCTTCGCCGAATCTTCGGTGAGAGCGGGGGCCAGCCAGCTTTTGACGGTATCGTATTGGGCGAGAAACTCGACGCCGTGGCTATAGGATCTTTCCCAGGCATCCTGACGGATTTTATCCATTTTTTCTACGAACTTGTCTTTTTGATAGCATTTTTCCCGATATTTGGCCTCGATCGACTGGTCGTCACAGAACATCTGCGCCGAATCGAAATAAGCGACCATGGTATCGGTAGCGTGGATTTCAGCATAGAAAGTACCCAGCATGAAGTACAATTCCGGGCGATGGCCGAACCGGTCGGCGGCTTCGCGGATAAGATCGATACAATGGTACAAATCTTCCCGGAGTTTGGTTTTGAGGTAAACATGCTTATACTGAATCTTCGCCGACTGGATATAGTTTTCCTGGGACCAAAGGTCGCGGTTTCCCTGGGCCATCACCAGCGGCGATAAAAAGGCCAGCATGAGTACGACTGCTATAGCGATTTTCATTCTATTCACTTTACCTCCCGATCCGAAAATTCGGTTCAATGTATATTATCCGCGGTCGGTTGTCAACCGCTTCTTTGTCTTCCATCGGGCCGGTCACGAACTGGTAATCCTGACGGTGAAATCGATCTCGGCCTTGTCGTTAGCCTTGATGTCCAGCGTCCATTCCACCCGATTGGCAGATTTTTTTACATAATCGACACTGGTGTTTAAAATCTCCCAGAAATTGGAAAGATTCTTGGAAACCACGACCTTGACAGGCGTATCTTTTTGGTTTCGAACCTCGATGCGAAAATCGCTTTCGTAAACCCGGTCGCTGATTCGGCGGCGGGAAACTTCGGTTGTTTCCCCGACGACGTCGAAAGCCTTGCCGATCGTCAATTTGACTTCCTCGTTACGGGGCGTATGGTCGATGCGGTCTTCGCCGAGCAAAATGAGCGACTTGTCGGTGTCGGCCTTGAAGACCCGCACCCGGCCGGCCGGCAACGGCATGCCCAGACCGACGGTTTCGGAATTTTTCATCTTGATGTAAATATTGACGTCTTTCGACTGCGGCTCGGCATTGTAGCGCATCTCTTTTTCGACAACCGCCGTGGCCGGTTCGAACATCGAAATCTGCTTGATTTCATTATTGGCCACGGTCGCGGGACGGGGCAGGGTGTACATATGATATTCGAAAAACGGCTTTTCCTCGAAGCCGGCGGCCTCGGCCATCGGCATGGCGGCTTTGGTCAGGTAATCATAACCCCGGCGCGGTACCGGCTGGGCCCGGTTGATATCACCGGCGATAACTTTTAGTCGGGCGTTTTGATACGATTTGCCGCTACGGTTGTCAATCGAGACCCAGCCGGTCAAGTCCAGAGTCTTTTCATCATCGCTCAATACTCCGACATACTCGGCGTGCCAGTTGATGCCGCTGGTCTGGTAACCGACGACGGCGTCAGTCGTGCCGGAGAAATCGGAACGATAGAGCCAGAACAGAGTTGGCCGGGTAACCAGTCCGTCGGGCAATTCGGGGAAAGTGACATCGCGCACAGTCCCCTGGACAATCGAGCGGATTTTGCCGTCGGCCTGTTTGATGACCAGATAACCGCCGGTATAGGAAAGCAGGGTTCCCGAAAAGGCCTCGCCTTTTTCGGTGACGATATCGACGATTTGATCGATATACTTGCTATAGATTTTATCGGGGCTGACCAGATCATAGGCGTAATTCTGTTCAAGAATATCGACCGCTTTGGTGGTATCAACCAGGGCAAAGGTAACCGAGGTGGCGTCGATATTGGCGGCAACATCGGTAAAGGCGATCCGGCCGTTACCCTGCTGAAAAGTCAGACTGCGGATTTCGCGGACCACCCCCAGATCGGAATTGTAAACGGTCAGGGCGATATCATCGGCCATCGCCGCCGGAGCGACGATCATGGCGGCCAGGGCTATTATAATTGCCTTCTGCCAGAACATAATTTTTCTCCTCCATATTTTATACATTTATTCTATGGAGACGGCCCCACCATTTCAACAAAATATTGTCAATGATCGGAACCAGCCTTATTTATGGAGGATACAACCAAAACGGCGAATTCTTCCCTCCCGATCGCAGACTTCTCAAATTTTCTATCTTTCTATACCACATAGTATTGACGTTAAAGGCGAGCGAATATCGAATAGAAAACAGCCTGAATATCAGCCGAAATTGCAGAAAAGGGATCTTCGATAAGGGTCGGTATTTTTGCGTGTTGAAAGGGAAAGGCTTTACAGGCTGATGGTTGATGGTTTACTTACAATAATGCGTATCAAAGGAAAGCGCCGAGTCGGGGAGGGTCTGTCAGACCGCCTCCATCGGCTACTCCAATCCGTTTCGGCCTCTGGCGGCCAAACGAATTAAATAATGGAGATCTGCTTATGAGTTTACCACATACCGCAACCGAGATATGGGACGTTGTAAACACTGTCCTGCATTACAAACTTTTCGATTTGAACCAGACGCCGATCACGCCCGCCTCGCTGTTTCTTTTCGGCGCGGTCGTTCTGGCCTTCTTTGTCATTTCCCGGCTACTCAATCGGGGCATATTGCGCCGGGTTTTGAGCCGTTTTCATCTCGAGGAAAGCGTCCGTTTTACGCTGATCCGCATCAATCATTATATCATAATGATTGTCGGGTTGATCATCGCTTTCCAATTCGTCGGCATCGACCTCAGCGGTCTGGCCGTGATTTTCGGACTATTGTCGGTCGGCATCGGATTCGGTTTGCAGAATGTGACATCCAATTTCATCGCCGGTCTGATTCTGCTGTTCGAACGTCCAATTAAGGTCGGGGATCGGATTACCGTCGGCGATACCGAGGGCAATGTCGCCGCCATCAACATGCGCGCGACCACGGTTCAATCGCTCAATAATATCTCCATCATCGTGCCTAATTCGGAGTTCATCGCCAAAAATGTTGTCAACTGGTCGCATGGCGATCCCAAGGTCAGAATCGATGTCCGGGTCGGTGTTTCCTATAATTCCGACATCGATCAGGTAATTCAGGCTCTTCAGGAGGTGGCCGAGGCGCATCCCCGCATCCGCACCGATCCCAAACCTTCGGTCCTTCTGCGTGATTTCGGCGATTCGTCATGGAATATGGAACTACGGGTATGGATCGATGAGCCGCGGCGGATCTATATTACTCGATCGGAAATCAACATCGCCATCGTTAGGAAATTCCGGGACCTCAAAATCGAGATTCCCTTCCCTCAGCGGGACCTGCATGTGCGTTCGCCTCTTCCGATGCCTTTCGCTTCGATCGGCGTTGATAATTCCTGACAAAGCATCAGGATCGGGATGATCGGATAAAACCGCCTGATTGAGCGGAGAGATTAAAGATGATTAGAGCCGCAGGGGACGAAAAAACCAAAGAGCGGCCGGGATCGAATTTCTAATCAGCGGATTTCATTCGACCAGTTGCAAAACCGCCGGAAGAATTTGATCCGCATGCGCGGCGAAAAGACTTTCTCCGGAGGGACAGGACAGCACCAGCCAATTACCGCCCATTTCCTTGAGCTCGGCCAGATAGGGATTATCGGGGACGTCATTTTCGCCGCAGGCTATCATCAGCAGGCTGTCAGGATGATTGACGATAGCCAAACCGAAAGCATCGCTGACGTCGGCACCCTCGGCCGACATCTCATAGCCCGATTTCTGCTTCATCCACCACCAGATCAGCCCCATCATGAAATTCGGCGCGGACCGTCGGTCATGATCGCGCACTCGTTTTTGCCAGTCGCGGCCGTTGACGACGGGATTTTCGGCGATGACATAATCGATTCGTTCGTCTTTGGCCCAGGCTTTCAGGGCGGCGGTGCCGCCATGATCCTCGCCCCAGACGATCAGGGGATGTCTCAGGCGATCTTCGAGGTTCAAAGTATAGAGCACTTCCTGAAGATCGTTTCCCTCGTAGTATCCGCCGGCGCGGTGTTTGCCGCCGCTTTGGCCATAGCCCCTTTGGTCGTAAATCACAACCCTGAACCCGGCCTTGACCAGAGCCGCCGCTTTGTCCAATTGCGACGAGGCGTCATCGAAAAGCCCATGAAGCAGAATCGCCATACCTCGAATCGAATCGGGGTTAGGATTGCCGCCGCCGGCGAATATGGAATCGGCCGTCTTCGGGGCCGCCGTCAGGATCATTCCCGACAGGGGGATATTATCTTCGGTCAGAAAAGAAACGGTATCATAAGCCAGCCCATATTCCTCAGGGTTGGGGGCCGGGGTCTCCGTATCAGGACGGTTGACGATTTTACCGGCCTGATTGAGGGGATAAATCCATAAAAAAATCACCGCCAGCACGGCAATAACAATGGCGGCGGATGCCTTGATCGCCTCTTTGGTCTTTTTTGTCATAATGTCGCCAATTAAAGCCATGAAACCGGGCTTGGCAATAAAAAATGTCGTTTATGGCGTTATTGGTTGCCTCGTCATTGTGGAATCATTAATATAATCTATGGTAAATTTAGCCTCGAATCGATCCGATAAACTGAATATGAGAAAAATATACGCTATTACCATACCGGTTCTGCTGGCCGTGGCCGTTTTGGCCGGTTGCAGTGGAAAAATCACCCCGCCCGTGACCGGCAGTACGTATCGGGTTGAGGCTCTTCTGGTTAAAAAAATTCTGCCGGATTCGTCGGCCGTTTTCGTGACCCTCAAGAAAAACGACGCCGTCTATAAGGGCGCGACAGTGAAAATCGGGGGCATCATACTCGATACCGTCTCGGCCGGGTATGTCAAGAATTTCACCGGGTCGCAGTTTCAGTTCGATTCCAGTTACACCCTGAATATTCAGGACGATGATTCGTTGAATTTGAATCTGACTTTAAGTCTGCCCGATAGTTTCCTTATCAATTCGCCAGCGTTGAGATTTTTCACCGGCGGAGCCGAAACGGTGGCCTGGTCGGCCTCGGCTTCGGCCGACGGTTTTATTCTTGCGACGGTGCCTCCCGATACAGCCTATGCCGATTCTGCCTACAAAGCCTATGTCGCTACGACCCAGGGAGAAATCCCGCCCGAAACATTTTTGGATGGGCTGAATCGGATCGTGGGAACCCATATGATCTATGTCGCCGCCTATATCGGCGCCCCGATCGATTATTACGGATTGCCCTTCCGAATTCCGACGGTCGGCAACCCGGCAGACAATCTTTCGATGTCGAATGTTTCGGGCCGCCTGGCCGGGATGGTGCTGGCGGCACCCGACTCGATTATTGTAAACAACTGATGGACGACCGAAAAAAAGAGCTTCTCGATCATCTCAGCCGTCTGGCTACTGAACAGCCCAACCCCAAAAGTATGAATATCGACCGCCTGCCGGCGGTCGATATTTGCCGTCTTATCAACGACGAAGATAAGACCGTCGCCGCGGCGGTGGAAAAGGTCATCGAACCGATCGCCCGGGCGGCGGAAATGGCTGCCGATGTTCTGGGGCAGGGGGGACGGCTTTTTTATATCGGCGCCGGGACATCGGGACGGCTGGGAGTTCTGGATGCCGCCGAATGTCCGCCGACTTTCGGGACCGATCCTTCCCAGATAATCGGGGTCATCGCCGGCGGCCGCGAGACCCTGATTCGTTCGGCCGAAGGTATTGAGGACCGCGTTGAAGAGGCCTCTCGAGATTTACAAAAATTCAATTTCAGCGCCAGAGATATGTTGATCGGTCTGGCGGCGTCCGTCAAAACTCCCTATACCGTAGCGGGGATAAACTACGCGGAGGGCATCGGCGCCCGGTCGGTACTGATTGTCTGCAATCGAATCGAAAATATCGAGGCGCGGCCGGATATTCTCATCGAGTTGGAAGTCGGGCCTGAAATCATCACCGGTTCCACCCGGATGAAATCGGGGACGGCCCAGAAGATGACTCTCAACATGATTTCGACCACGGCCATGATTCTGCTGGGTAAATGCTACGGCAATCTCATGGTCGATCTTCAGGCGGCCTCCGATAAGCTGACGGCCCGTTCCCGCAAAATCCTGATCGACCTTCTGGGAATCAAATATGATGAGGCGGTCAGCCTGCTCGACCGCTCGGGCGGTTCGGTCAAACTGGCCATTGCCATGAATCGCCTGAACCTGGACCGGGCCGAGGCTGAAAAATCGTTGCAAGCGGTCGGCGGCAAATTGTGGAAACTCCTGGATAAATGATCGACCCCGATCAATATCGATTCAAATCCTGCACGGTAAATTTCAGGGAACGATTTCAAAATTCGGATTTCATTGCAGTCTTCAAGCCGCAGGGAAACAATTTTTTAAAAGAGTTTATTCATTGACGGACTGCCGGAGATGGGGGAAACTGTTATAAATGTTATCCTATTGCCCGATAATATAAATAGGTTTCAGTCGGGATTTATGCGACTAATTATTGCCCAAGGCGCGGGCGGAAGCCGGTAAGGAGTATTTTTGAAAAAGGCCCACGGGGCTACGATAGGTTTATAATTGGGGCTTGACAAGTTGTTGAAAGACCTTGCCTTTTTCGTGAAAAAGTTTATATTGACCGGTTGTATTTGACGTAAAAGGAAATGATAAAGAAATTTGACAACTTTAGAAAAGGTAACCACGATGAAACCAAAAATTCATCCCAAGTATGAACCGACCACAATAACCTGTGCCTGCGGCAGCGTCATCGAAACCCGCGCCACCGTCAAAGATATCAAAGTGGAAATTTGCTCCAGCTGTCACCCCTTCTTCACCGGGAAGCAGAAACTGGTCGATACGGCCGGCCGGGTCGAGCGATTCCGCCAGAAATATAATCTGGATAAAAAGAAGTAACAATATTTGCCACCATTTCCGGTCATGGGAGACGTATTGATTCTGAGGGCCGAGAACGGACCTGAATCGGATCCGGCCCTTTTGATTTTTGACACCGAAATGTGCAAAGCATGACTATTTATTGGAGACGGCATGCCCGATTTGGCCGTAGGCGGACAAGCAGTAATTGAAGGCGTCATGATGCGATCCGACGATCGGATCGCCACCGCCGTGAGGATTCCCACCGGCGAAATTAAAGTAAAAATGGAATCCTTTTTATCCCTCACCAAAAAAAATAAAATCCTCGGTCTCCCGATTATCCGAGGAGCAGTATCCTTTATCGAAATGCTTGTGGTCGGCATCAGATCGCTGAATTTTTCGGCCGATATCGCCGTGGCCGAAATCGAGAAAGAAGAAGCGGCCAAAAAGGGCGAGATTTATGAGGAGCGAAAGCGGAAATCCAATTCCTTTATGCTGGCCTCGACTGTCGTCTTCGCTCTGGGTTTGGGTGTTCTGGTCTTCTTTTTCCTGCCCCTGGCCCTGTCCAGCCTGATGAATATCAAAAAGGACGCCCTGTCATTTAACCTCGTGGCGGGCATTATCCGCGTCGCCTTCTTCCTGCTTTATGTCTGGGGAATATCCCTGATCGGCGATTTCCGGAGAGTTTTTGCTTATCATGGGGCCGAGCATAAATCGATTTTCGCCTTCGAGTCGGGCGCAAGGCTGACGCCGGAAACGGTCGTCCATTATCCCCGGAGGCACCCCCGGTGCGGGACCAGCTTTATTTTGATCGTGGCCATATTTGCGATCCTGATTTACTCCGTTTCCGATACCATTTACGCCCTGGTTATGGGTTATCCGCCGGAGCTGTTGACTCGGTTCACAATCCACTTGTCGCTTCTGCCGCTGGTGGCCGGGGCTTCTTATGAACTCCTGAAACTGTCGGGCCGCACTCGGGAATCGAAAATTACCAAAATTCTCATCTCTCCCGGCCTGTGGTTGCAGACGATCACGACCAAGGAACCCTCGTACGACCAGTTGGAAGTGGCTATAGTGGCTCTGGAATCGGTTATGAACATCACCGAATCCGACCTGGCCGTCAAGCGGGTTCCGGTTTAGCTACTCCCCCCGTTGAAAATAAATCTTCGATTCGGCAAGACCGAAACGGCTTGCCGTGATATCCCAATCAGGCTATATTTGTTCGGAATAAAGAGGAAATTATGCTGGAACTGCTGGATAAAATAGAAGAACGATATCGCTCGGTATCCGAAAAACTTTCCCGGCCGGAAATAGTCAGCGACCACAATAAGTTGAAGACGTTGTCGCGCGAGCACCGCCATCTGGAAAATATTCTCGAGGTCGGCAAAAAATACCGCCGCCTTCTCCGCGATATCAAGGACGCCCGGGATATAATCGCCGTCGGGGATGATGACGATCTGGTCGAAATGGCTCGATCCGAGCTGGAAGAGAACGAGGCGGCTTTCGAGGAGGTCGAGACGGAACTGCGGCTCCTTTTAATTCCCCGCGATCCCAATGACGATAAAAACGTGGTCGTCGAAATTCGCGCCGGCACCGGCGGCGAGGAGGCGGCCTTGTTTGCCGCCGACCTGCACCGGATGTACAGCCGCTATGCCGAGGATCAGGGCTGGAAAGTGGAAACTCTGTCCAGCAACCCCACCGGCGTCGGCGGTTTGAAGGAGATTATTTTCGGCATTTCCGGTGAGGGGGCCTATTCCCGGCTGAAATTCGAGTCCGGCGTTCATCGGGTGCAACGCGTGCCGGTGACTGAAAGTTCGGGGCGGATTCATACGTCGGCGGCTTCGGTGGCGGTCCTGCCCGAAGCCGACGAAGTCGATATTCATATCAAGGAAGCGGAACTCAAAGTCGATGTTTATAGATCTTCGGGACCCGGCGGGCAGTCGGTCAATACCACCGATTCGGCCGTGCGAATTACCCATTTGCCGACCGGTCTGGTCGTCACCTGCCAGGACGAAAAATCGCAGTTGAAGAACAAGAATAAGGCGATGAAAGTATTGCGGGCCCGACTCCTGGATCAGGCTATCAGCGAACAACAAAGCAAAATCGCCGCCGAGCGGAAATCGATGGTCGGGTCGGGAGATCGTTCGGCCAAGATTCGCACTTATAATTTCCCGCAGGGGCGCGTCACCGATCATCGCATCGGTCTAACCCTGTATCGTCTGCCGGCCATCATCGACGGCGATCTGGGTGAAATTATCGCCGCTTTGCGCCAGCACGAGCAGGAGACGCTGCTGGCGGCGGTGAATGCGAACTAGGAGCCGTCGCCCTGAAAGATATTAAGAACCCTCCGGCAGTTACCATCGAATTTTCCTTAAAATCGACCAGCTTGAATTAAGTCACGCTGAATCATATCTTTTTTGATTGCATTTTGTCCGACCTGAATATTATTTTATAAATACGGCTTTCAGGAGTAACATCAGGGAAAATGCAATTTTGTGTCCGCTTCATTCGCCGAAAGAACGAACGAATATGTATCGCATCATGTTTATCCTGCTGGCGGCGGGAATTGTCTTGGCTTCCTGCCGGAGCACAAAAAAGACCGGGGAGTCAAAGGACCCTCCCGCTCAAGGAGAGCAAGCGATGGCGATCACAATCAGCAGTCCGGCCTTTGCCGATGGGGGCATGATTCCGGTTAAATATACGTGTGATGGGGAGGATATTTCGCCCCAGTTGACTTTTGACGGTGTGCCTCCCGACGCCAAAAGCCTGGCGCTGGTAGCCGACGATCCCGACGCTCCCATGGGTACCTGGGTGCATTGGGTGATGTATAACCTGCCGCCCGACACCAGGACTTTGCCTGAAAACGTTGCCGCCGACGAGAAACTGGCCGGCGGCGCCGTCCATGGGATAACCGATTTCGGTCGTTTCGGTTATGGCGGCCCCTGTCCGCCCAGCGGCACCCATCGTTACTACTTCAAACTCTACGCCCTCGACACGCGGCTCGACCTGCCCAGCAAAGCCAACAAAAAAGACGTCGTCAAAGCCATGGAAGGTCATATCCTGGCGCAGGGGGAGTTGATGGGCAAGTATAAACGCCGGTAACGCACCCGCTTTGCCGGGCGGCTCAGGTCGGGCGCCGCGGCCGCCGGATGGGGACGTTTTCGATTTGATGCAACCATTCAAAAAACGTATCGTAAAACATATATGGTTATGAAGAAATTATTCAGATCCAAATCGGACGCCAAAGTTGCCGGAATCTGCGGCGGCATCGGTGAAATGCTCAATGTTGACCCGACTCTTGTCAGGTTGATTGCGGTTTTGCTGGCTCTTTTGACGGTGATTTTGCCGTTTGTTGTCGTCTATATCATCGGCTGGATCATTGTCCCCGAAAGAGCCGCACAGAACACTCATGTCAAGGATCCCGAATAAGTTTCGCGGCTGTTGAGCTTTCGGGAAACAGCGGGGCGATCCTGTATTCGGGCATTCCGACCCGGTAATCTCCTATTTTCGGCGACGTTCAAATGGGGCTTTGACTCAGTTTAAATTTTGATTAAATTAGGCCATCGGAAAATTTCTTTTACAGGGACAAGCTATGGACATAACCAAAATCGCCATGGATGGTCTGGCGGCGGCGACCGGGAAAAAAGCCGGTTACTGCGACCTGCGCTATGAAATCATCCATGATGAAAATCTGTCGTATTCCGACGGCAAACCTGACCCCATCGAAAGCTCCTATTCCGCTGGCTGGGCGGTGCGGCTCCTGCTGAACGGCGCCTGGGGGTTTGCTTCGTCCGATGATCCGTCGCTGAGTATCGAGCAACTGGTGGCTCGGGCAATCGATGTCGCGCAGGCTTCGGCCCGGGCGATGAAGGCGCCGGTAGAACTGGCCTCGGTCGAGATCGACAAAGGCGAATTCGTTTCCGCTTATAAAATCGATCCGTTTCAGGTGCCTTTGTCGGATAAAATCGCCTTTCTGGCCGATCTCGATCAAAGCATGGCCGCCTTCGAAACCCTCAACAGCCGCAGTTGTTTTGCCTCTTTTCGCAAAATCGAAAAGTGGTTTTTCTCCTCGGGAGAAGCCGACCTGCATCAAACCATTATCCAGAGCGGAGCCGGATTGTCGCTGGGCCAGGTCAAATCGCATCGGGAGCGGGCCGAGAGATCGTATCCGAGACCGTCGGGCCAGTACGAAGTCAAGGGATATGAATTGCTGGATGAGCTGAATATGAAAGCCCAGCTTCCGCGGTTGGTCGAGGAAGTCGGCCAGTTGTTGACCGCCTCACCCTGCCCGGAAAAAACCACGAATCTGGTGCTGGCCGGAGATATCCTGTCGCTGGTTATCCATGAATCCATCGGTCACCCCCTGGAACTGGATCGCGTTTTCGGTTCGGAACGGAATTTTTCGGGAATTTCTTTCGCTACCCCCGAGAATCTCGACTCTCTTCAATATGCGTCTTCGATAGTCAACGTCGTTGACGATCCCACCGTGCCTCACGGCCTGGGTTCATTTGGATGGGACGACGAAGGGGTGAAAAGCGGGCGGCATTATTTGATTCAGAACGGAATACTGAAAGACTATCTGTCATCGCGGGAAACGGCGTTGCGTATCGGCCATAAATCGACCGGGGCCATGCGAGCCGAAGGCTGGCAGAATCTGCCGTTGGTGCGCATGTGTAATACGATTCTGGAGCCGGGCGATAAAACTTTCGACCAGTTGATAGGCGAGGTGGACGATGGCGTTTACATGGCGACGCCGACCTCATGGTCGATTGACGACCTGCGCAAGAATTTCAAATTCGGATGCCAGATCGGCTGGGAGATCAAAGGCGGCAAACTGGCCGGAGTGGTCAAGGACCCCACTTTCTCCGGCTGTACGACTCAGTTCTGGAACAACTGCGAAGCCATCGGGGACGCCTCTCAATACGAACTCCGAGGGACGCCCAATTGCGGCAAAGGCCAGCCGGGGCAGAATGCCCGCACGGCCGAGGGCGCCTCACCGGCGCGATTCGCCGATATCCAGGTAGGGGGTGAATCATGAGTG